>JAFWOE010000004.1 GCA_017509985.1 Lachnospiraceae bacterium | reverse complement strand
TGGCTGATTACATTAACTACTACAACAACGAGCGCATCCAGGCAAAAACAAAGTGGATGCCACCTGCAAAGTACAGAATGGCATCCACCTGTTGAGCCTCGATCATAAATCAATGTGTCCAGGAAACTGGGTACATATCAGAAAACTTGCTCCTTTTTTCAACTTCTGTGCCTCCTTGGAGAACCCGGCCTCCTGTGGTAAAATAGTTAAACAGAGGATCGAGTCAAAGCTGCAGCTATGAGGAAAAATCTATGACAACAAATGAAAAGAAGGCACTGATCGAAAAAACTGTCCGGGCTGCAAAAAGCAGTTCTTATGAAGGCGAAAACAAAAGCGTGCCTGTTTCAGACGGGCAGACATGGTCTGAATTAAAGCCGAAACAGTTCGCTGCCGTTCAAAAGAATCTGAAAATCGAACCAACTGAAGACAGCCTGGTGCTTTTCTACGACACCACGATTTTCAATTCAGGCAAATCCGGCATTCTTTTCACGACGGAAGGAATCGCCTGTGATCATTTTCTGAAAGGCTCTAACCAGAAGAAAAAGAAAGGCAGGTTTCTGTACTATGATGCGATCCGCTCCGTGCGGCAGGCCCATGCAGATGAAGATCTCTCGATATTTACAGACGGGACCGGTTATATGTCGCCTTCTTATATGGTAATTGAGTATAAAGACGGAAGGACAGAAAGCGCTTACGCCTCGATCTACTGTCAGTTCATCGTAAAATGTCTGAACGATATCCTGCAGGCGCTTTATGAAAGGGATGCAGAACCGGCCGGACAGGCCCTGCCGGAAAGCGCCGCTGCAAGGGAAGAAGAACCGGAGCTGAAAGAATACCGGGGCAGCGAACCGGAATCCGCGCAGGACGAGCCGGCCCCGGAAGAAGACTTTTCAAACATCATTATTTTGAATGATGAAAACGGTGACCCGGTTTATTTTGAATTCCTGGACCTGATCCCTTATGAAGGAGAAGAATATGTTGTCCTTCTTCCGGTCGATGAGAATGCAGAACCGGAGGGAGAAGAAATCATCATCCTGAAAATAAAGCCGCATCCGGATGACCCGGAGCTGGAGGAATATGTTCCGGTGGAAAGCGAACAGATCCTTCAGGAAGTGTTTGGGCTTTTCCGGGATAAATTCCGGGACCTGTATGATTTTCAGGAGCCGGAGCCGGAGCAGAGGCCGGATGAAGCAGATTCCTTTCTTCCGGTTCCGTACAGCGGAACAGAACCCTATGTTTTCGTCAGCTATTCCCATAAAGATTCCGAACAGGTGATGGGCATCATCCGCCAGCTTCTGGCAGACGGATACCGTGTCTGGTATGACGAAGGGATCGATCCCGGAACAGAATGGGATGATAACATTGCGGCCCACGTGGAAAAATGCGGCTGCTTCCTTGCCTTTATCAGCAATAATTATCTACTTAGCGAAAACTGCAAGGACGAACTGAATTACGCCCGGGATCTGAACCTTTCCAGACTGCTGATCTATCTGGAGGACGTTGCCCTGACCGGAGGTATGGCAATGAGGCATAACCGGCTGCAGGCCGTTCATTATTACAAATATCAGAAGATGAAAGGAATGTTTTATCAGAGGCTGTATGATTCCCCGGTACTGATCAACAGCATGGTAAAATGACAAAGAGGATATTCCCGGTAAACGGTATGCAGCGCAGGCAGGATGAATGATTATATACGCTGAAGACATAAAGAAGCAGCCGCACGATACGCGGCTGCTTCTGTTTCAGTTGTTCTGTTTTTCGAACGAACGTTCTTTATTTCCACTTAAAGGTTGCCAGGCCGTAAATGTACAGTGCTACAACGCAGATCGGGACAAAGTATTTGAAGATCCACTTCATCCAGTTCTTGACCTTCAGGCCTTTGCCGGCGTTGGCTTCCTCAATGAAGGCATCCCAGCCCCAGCCTTTTTTATAGCAGCAGAACAGTGCAAAGATCAGCGCGCCGAGCGGGAGCAGGTTGGTGCTTACGATGAAATCCCAGAAATCCAGCCAGGCTGTTCCATCCGCAAATGGCTGGAAATGCAGAACACTGTATCCGAGAGCGGTCGTCAGGGCAATCAGGAAAATGCCAATGCCGCAGATCAGGCTGCCCTTGCGGCGGTTCCATCCGGTCAGTTCGCGGATCATCGCAAGGATATTCTCGAATACCGCAAGTTCGGTCGAGAACGCTGCAAATACCATGAAGAGGAAGAACAGGGTTCCCCAGAGCCTTCCGCCGGACATGTTGTTGAAAACGGTCGCCATGGTATCAAAAAGAAGCGACGGTCCTGCATTGACTTCGATATTGTAAGTGAAGCATGCCGGGAAAATAATGAATCCGGCCATGATCGCTACAAACGTATCCAGGATGATAATGTTGACCGACTCACCCAGCAGAGAACGTTCCCTGCCGATATAGCTGCCGAAGATCGCCATGGAACCGATGCCGATGCTCAACGTAAAGAACGCCTGGTTCATGGCTCCGACAATGACCGACCCGTCGATCTTGGAGAAATCCGGTACCAGGTAGAAGGAAAGACCCTTCTTTGCCCCGTCCAGCAGTCCGCTGTGGACGGCCAGGACGACCATCAGTATCAGCAGCAGGACCATCATATACTTTGTCACGCGCTCCAGGCCGCCCTGAAGGTTGAAACTGAGGATGAAAAAGCCTACGCCGACCGCGACCGCAAGGAAACCCACGTTTATGGACGGGACGGTAATCATTCCGACAAAGCTCAGGCCTTCCGACTGTCCGAGCAGGAATTTCACGAAGTAATAGATCATCCATCCGGTAACAACGGTATAGAACGCCATCAGGGCAATGTTGCCGAGCAGCGCCAGATATCCGTGGATATGCCACTTCTGTCCCGGCTTTTCCAGCTTGTTGTACATCCGGACCGGGCTGGCCTGTGAAGCCCTGCCCATGGCGAATTCCATGGTCATCGCCGGCAGGCCCAGAAGGATAAGGCAAAGCACATATACAAGTACAAAACCGCCGCCGCCGAACTGACCGGTCATCCACGGGAACTTCCAGACGTTTCCGCAGCCGATCGCACAGCCGGCACTGAGCATGATAAAGCCCATACGGCTTCCTAATTTTTCTCTTCCGCTATCCATTGAAAACTACCTCTCCTCAAATTGAAAACGTTAATGCTGAAACACATTATTATAATGCTTTATCTTAATAAAGCAGCGTTTCTGTGTCAACAATAAATAATCTCAACGGATATACGATGGTCCGTCACAACGGATCACGGAAGATTATGTCAATCATTTATGCCGGGCGATGCCATCCGTATGACAGCACCGCCCGGTCCGGTCCCGAACAGTTTTACCTGTTTTTTCTTTTACGTGCACGATAGTCTTTATTGATATTCTCGCTCCACCCTGCCCCCAGAGGCGCGTTGGCCCGGAAATTGCAGGCGGCTTCAGCTACCGTGTCATAAACGACTTTCGTGCCCTGCGCATCCGCATGATAGTTCACAGCCCGGTCCACCCCGATGCCGTAATGATGCGCGGTCTCGACCGAATCGATGTTCGCGCCGATGAAGAGAAACTCCCAGCCGTACTTTTCCTTTTCTTTTTCGACCATCTTCTTCACTTCATCACTGCTGTACATCCGGCTGGAATTCTCCATGCCGTCCGTCATGATCACAAACATCGTATGCTCCGGAACATCTTCCGGCCGGGCATATTTGTGGATCTTCGCGATGTGGCGGATCGTCTGCCCCATGGCATCGATGAGCGCTGTGCTGCCGCGGACCGTGTATTCCTTATCGGTCATTTTCCCGATCTCCGAAAGCCGGACCCGGTCATGCAGCACCTCGGTAACATGGTCGAAAAGGATCGTCGAAACATAACACTCTCCTTCTATGTTCTTCTGTTTTTCGATCATGGAATTGAACCCGCCGATCGTATCGCTTTCCAGGCCGCCCATGGACCCGCTCCGGTCAAGGATAAAAACCAGTTCTGTGATGTTGTTTTTCATACTGCACCTCCGAAAATAATAGAATTCTGTCTGCCCGTCCGGGCGCCTGCAGCGCGCACAGAAAAATGCGGCTGTATCATTTACAGCCGCATTGTATAAAAAAATCACTCTTCAAAGGTCGCTTTTCAGGCGACAAATAACCTACAGCAGCACCTGGTCGAAGGCAAAAAGGGCTTCGTTGATCTCAAAGATATCGTACCGTCCGTTCTTTACGAAGTATTCGATGATGATGTCGAATTTGCTGCTGTGGGAAAGGGCGTATCCGGCCTTCATAAGCATATCCTGAAGTTCCCGCATCGGAAGCTCCAGCGCGATGGCAAAGGCGATCGCCGTAGGCTTGCTGGGCCGGTAATTCACATCGCTTCGGATCTTGGAAAACAGCTTCCTGTCGATATTGGCTTTTTTATAGCATTCCGCGTCGGTCATGCCTTTTTCATCGATCTTTCGCAGAAGCATCTGGGAAAAGCTTTCATCAATGTTCTTCAGCGCGTCGTCCAAGCTTCCGCCGGCTGCCGGAGCATTCTCCGGGATCGACAGTTCATAAAACATTTCTTCTTCCGGCATCTGGCTGTATGCCGCTTCGGCCCTGTCCTTTGCTTTACGCCCGAAGATGCCTCTCTTTTTCTTCTCCTGCTTTGGCGGAAGAGGTGCCGATGCGGCGATGCCTGCCGCATAAGACTGCTGCACGCGCTGATCCGGATGCTCTTTAATATAGCATTCGTCAATATACTCTTCGATATCGCTGATCAGTTTTTTGCCGATGTTGAATTCGGCCCTTCCGTAGATCACGATATACGCCGTCATATCATTCTTCAGCAGAAAATCACTGATCT
The DNA here is from genome assembly GCA_017509985.1 of Lachnospiraceae bacterium. GTDB lineage: Bacteria > Bacillota > Clostridia > Lachnospirales > Lachnospiraceae > Alectryocaccobium. The sequence goes on along the minus strand of JAFWOE010000004.1, from coordinate 129,720 downwards.
CATCGACTGCGACTTTCAGCGCCTGGTCTTTGGGATAGCCGTACACACCGGCGGAGATGAGCGGAAACGCAACGGATTCGCAGCCATATTCCTTTGCCAGCGCCAGGGATTCCCTGTAGCAGGAATGAAGAAGCTCCGGCTCGCCGTGCCGGCCGTCCCTCCAGACCGGCCCGACCGTATGGATAACGTATTTTGCGGGAAGCCGGTATCCTTTTGTGATCTTAGCCTTCCCGGTATCGCACCCGCCGAGGGTCCGGCATTCTTCCAGCAGCTCCGGACCGGCCGCCGCGTGGATCGCCCCGTCCACGCCTCCTCCGCCGAGCAGGCTGTTGTTTGCGGCATTGACGATCGCATCGCATTCCATTTTGGTGATATCATTTCTTACAAATTTTAACGGCATTTATCTTTACCTCCGTGACTTGTCGGGGACGCACTTTCCGGCTTGTTCCAAAGTGCCGGAAATACTTCTTTCTGCCTTCGGAAATCAAAAGATTGAACTGTTTTCTTATTTATTATAAACTATAAAACAGAAAATGTTTACCGACAGATATTTTCGTTTTCTGTAAAGGTTTTTGACTATGAAAAAGCGGACAAGAAAAAGAGTGACTGCCGCCAGCATCATTGCCGGAGCCATGCTGGCTTCTTCCGGATTCCTGAACGGATGCAATGAAAGCGTCTACGGACCGCCTCCGGACGATCCGTCGTATTCCAGTGAGGATAATCAGCTGGAAGACGTTTACGGGCCTCCCGTGGAATTTGAAGAAGAAGAAAACATTCCGGAAGCCGTTTACGGACCGCCGGAAGATTTTTATTCAAAGACAGAAAGCGTAACACCGGCCGTTACCGCGGCCCCTGAGGAGTTCCCGGAAGAGGATAACATCGTGGAAACCGTTTACGGGCCGCCGGAAGATTTTTATTCAAAGACAGAGCCCGTGACACCGGCTCCTGAAGAGTTCCCGGAAGAGGATAACCAGCTGGAGGACGTTTACGGGCCGCCGGAAGACGTTGATCTGGACGATGAGTAACAGTGATTATATACGCGGCTTAAAGGAAAAGCACCTGGAACAGCTGGCTTCCTATCATGAGAACCTGGTCCGGAAGCCGGAACTGCGGCGTCTGTTCTTTGAACTGACGCTCCGCTGCAATGCCCGCTGCTTTCACTGCGGAAGCAATTGCACTCCTTTCGCCGGCGAAGAACTGACGCTCGAAGAATACAAAAGAATACTGGAGCAGGTCCGCGGTGATTTCGGAACGGACCGGCTCCAGCTTTGCATTACCGGCGGCGAACCGCTGCTGCGCAGGGACTTTTTTGATATCATGGGCTATGCACACCGGCTCGGGTTCCGCTGGGGCATGACGAGCAACGCCACCTTGATCACAAGGGAATGCGCGAAAAAACTTGCAGACTGCGGTATGGGGACCATTTCAGTTTCCATCGACGGCCTGCCGGAAACCCACGATGAGCTGCGCGGCTTAAAAGGCGGCTATGACCTCGCCATGGCCGGAATTCAGAATCTCATCGATGAAAACGCCTTCCGCTCCATCCAGGTAACGACGGTCTTCAATCACCGCAATATTTCCGAGATCGACGCCCTTTTTGAGATCATGGACGGCCTGGATATCGATTCCTGGCGGGTCATCAACCTGGAACCGATCGGCCGTGCTCTGCAAAGGCCCGACCTCATGTGCACAAAAGAAGACTATATCCGGCTGTTTGAATTCATCCGGGAAAAGCGCCGCCAGGGCTATCCCGTGGAATACGGCTGCAGCCATTACCTCGGCCCGGACTACGAAGCCGAAGTCCGGGAATGGTACTGGCTCTGCAACGCGGGCGTTTACACCGCCAGCATCATGGCAAACGGCGATATTGCCGCCTGTCTCGATATCGAACGAAGGCCGGAGCTGATCCAGGGCAATATCAAAACCGACCGGCTTTATGACGTCTGGAACGAACGATTTGAAATATTCCGGCAGGATCTCTCGGAAAAATGCGTCAGCTGCAAAAGCTGCGGACACCGGAGATTCTGCCGCGGAGACGCGTATCACAGCTGGGACTACGATCAGGACCGGCCCATGGTATGCATGAAAGATATCCTGTTCCGGTAAAACCGGACAAGGCTGTCCCCCTGCCTTCCGGCATTGTGAAAACCTGTCTTTACGCAAAGGAGCTGTTATGTTCATCCTTCATTTTCTTGTATCATTTTTCGGAAAGCTGGTCGTCGGCGCCGCCGTCGTCTCCGCCGTCATTACCGTGATCGAAATGATCCGGTACCGGGCCGGCAGAAAGGACGGCAGCCGATGAGGATCGCTGTTATTACCGGGGCCTCCAGCGGGCTCGGAAAAGAATTCACCCTTCAGATCGACCGGAACGAAACCGATATCGAAGAGATCTGGCTGATCGCAAGACGCCGTGAAAGGCTGGAAGAACTTGCCGCGCAGCTGGTCCACCCTGCCAGGGTATTTGCCCTGGACCTGATGGAGGAAGCATCGATCGCTCATCTGGAATCGGTCCTTAAGACCGCAGATGTTCAGGTCGGTATCCTTGCCGTCTGCGCCGGGTTCGGAAAAGTCGGGAATTATGAAACGGTCGGCCGGCAGCAGTCGGACCGCATGATCGCCCTGAACTGCCGAGCAGCGGTTGACACGACAATGATCGCCCTCCCCTATATGCAGGCCGGCGACCGGATCATCGAGATCTGCTCTACGTCCGCTTTCCAGCCGTTCCCTTACCTCAACATTTATGCGGCCAGCAAGGCTTTCCTCTACAGCTACACCCGCGCCCTGCGCAATGAACTGCTTCCGCGCGGGATCAAAGTTACCGCCGTCTGCCCGTACTGGATCAAAGATACGGAATTCATACCCGGCGCGGATTCATCGGACGGAGCGAACGGAATCCACAGCTTCCCGCTGGCCGACCGGACGGTTCCCGTCGTAAAAAGGGCTCTCCGCGCCAGCCGGGCCGGACTGCCGGTTTCCACGCCGGGGGCCGTCTGCACCCTGCACCGGATCTTCGCAAAGGTGCTGCCCCGCAATATACTGATGCTTATCTGGGAAGGGATAAGAAGGATCTGAAAAAAGCATTCCGGATCAGGAATGCTTTTAACCGGAATCTCTTCGGAGCGTCAGTCCTGAAGGATCACGCTCCAGGCTTCGATCAGCCGTTCCTGTGTCCATGCCGCGTTCGCAGGAGAAGTGGAAGGCAGGCAGATATCCTCGATCCCGGTCTGCAAAAGGCAGTATCTGCTGTAGACATTATGGGACTGCTTTCCGTTTGTATAGATTTGTTTTATGTCAGCCGTGCCCAGGATCCTGGAAAAATCATTCGGCACGACGTTTTTTATGGACGAATCGCTGGACCCGATGATGTCACAGGAATGGATCGAATCCCACAGGGCCACCCTGTTTCTTTCCAGCAGGGCGGCTTTTTCCGTATTGGAGACCGGGACCGCTTCATGAAAAAGCGCGGCCATGACTTTCCAGAACCGGTTCTGCGGATGTCCGTAAAAGAAGCCGCTCTCCCTGGTTTTGACCGACGGAAAGCTGCCGAGGATCAGAATCCTCGAATCTTCCCGGTAAAACGCCGGAATCGGATGGATGATGTGCATGTAGCGGTCGTTCTTCATGATGTTTCTTTTGTCCGGCCTTGCAATAAACCGTTTCTGACAATATAATTAATGCTGCGCAAACCCGAATTCAATGATTGTTTCATATAAGGAGGACAACTCAATGCAGAAATACGAATGCCCCTGCGGATATATCTATGATCCCGCTGTCGGCGATCCCGAAAACGGCATCGCTCCGGGAACCGCCTTTGAAGATCTGCCGGAAGACTGGGAATGCCCGACCTGCAGTCTCGGAAAAGACGAATTCACCCCGGTAGACTGACCGGACAGCGAAGATCCGAATCACAGGGGACGTTCCGTCTGCAATAAATAATTGCTGCAGACCGAAACGTCCCCTGTGCTTTGTTTTTGTCAGAAATAAATGTATATCGTGCTGGCTCCGCAGCAGCCGAGGTTATCTACTTTATAGTTATAGCTTTCGTCCCTGCCGGTCGATGTTTTGCCGGCCGGGATCGTGTAGGTCTTCTCTCCCGGACCTCCGGCTTCCGAAACCAGTTCGGCCAAAAGAGCGCTTTTATTGCCGACGCCGGTTTTTGAAACGGAATCATACCAGTCAAAGAACTTCTCTTCGTTTACATAATTAAACATTCCGGCTCCTTTCCGGGACAGCTGCCCTCAGTGCGTCGCTTTATAGGCTTCCGCCACGGCCTTTGCCACAGCCGGACAGACTCTTTCGTCAAAGGGCTTCGGCAGGATATATTCCGCGGAAAGTTCCTCCTCCGAGACCAGTGCTGCCAGAGCCCTGGACGCAGCCATCTTCATTTCCTCGTTGATCTCCGTCGCACGGACGTCGAAAGCGCCGCGGAAGATGCCCGGAAAGGCCAGCACGTTGTTCACCTGGTTCGGGTAATCCGAGCGGCCGGTGCCGATGACAGCCACGCCGGCTTCATGAGCGATCGCCGGATCGATCTCCGGATTGGGGTTGGCCATCGCAAATACGATGGGATCCGGAGCCATGGTCTTAATGCGCTCTGCCGTCAGGATATTTGCCGAAGAAACTCCGATAAACACGTCCGTTCCGACAAGCGCCTCGTCGAGCCCGCCTTCGCGATGCTCAAAATTGGTGATTTTTGACATTGCGGCATGCGAGAAATTCCGGCCCTGATTGCCTCCGTCACAGAGGATGCCCGTGCGGTCGACCAGGAACATGTCCTTCACCCCGAAGTTGAGGATCATCTTTGCGATCGCCGTGCCTGCTGCGCCGACACCGTTGATGGCGACCTTCAGTTCCGAAAACTTCTTTCCGGTCACCTTGCATGCGTTGATCAGGCCGGCTGTAACGATCACGGCCGTTCCGTGCTGATCATCGTGAAAGACCGGTATGTCAAGCTCCTGCTTCAGTCTTTCTTCGACCTGGAAGCACCGCGGTGCGGAAATATCCTCCAGATTGATCCCTCCGAAGACCGGGGCGATCCTTTTGACCGTTTCAACGATCTCATCCACATCCTGCGTGCTCAGGCAGATCGGGAATGCATCCACCCCGCCGAACTCTTTAAACAGCACGCATTTTCCTTCCATAACCGGTATGGCCGCGGCCGCGCCGATGTTCCCAAGGCCCAGGACTGCCGAGCCGTCACTGATGACCGCGCAGGTGTTGCCTTTGATCGTATACTTATACACGTCTTCCGGATGATCCTTGATCTCCAGACAGGGCTGCGCGACTCCGGGCGTGTAGGCCAGCGCGAGAGTATCTTCATTATCTACCGCGCATTTAGCCGTCGTTTCCAGCTTGCCTTTCAGTTTCTCATGCATTTCCAGTGCCAGCGCCGGGATCTCTTCTTTTTTTAAACTCATATTCTGTCTCCTTAATGATCAATGCACTCGCTGTTGTTTCATAACGTTTTTCGACATTTCCTGCTGCCGGACCTGGTCCGGTCATTACTATATCAGTCTGTGTTTACACAGTTGTTCCGGACACCTTCTTCGTACAGATCGCCTCCGTAGCTGTCGTTCACGACCGCACACGGAAAATCTTCGACCCGGAGACGATAGACGGCCTCGGCCCCCAGCTCCGGAAAAGCTATGACTTCGGCCTCTTTGATGCAGCTGGAAAGCAGGGCTCCCGCACCGCCGACCGCTCCGAAATAGACCGCCCTGTTCTTCACGATGCTTTCCTTTACGGCTTTATTTCTCTTGCCTTTGCCGATCATCCCTTTCAGCCCGGCGTCCAGCAGCCTCGGTGCGTACGCATCCATCCTGCCGGATGTGGTAGGCCCTGCGGGGCCGATCACGGCTCCCGGAGGCGCCGGACAGGGGCCGGAATAATAGATGACCGCCCCGTTCAGGTCGAAGGGCAGAGGCTCTTTGGCATCCATCATCCGGCAAAGGTACAGATGCGCCTCGTCCCGGGCGGTGTAGACCGTTCCGCTCAAAAGCACACGGTCGCCTGAATGAAGCTCTTTTATGATCTCTTCCGTTAAAGGAAGTTCTATATGTTTTTCTGCCATGATCCCTCCTGCGTTCCGCTCCGCAAAAGGCGGAATATCTTTTTTCGTCCTCCCCGGAAACTCTCCGTCCGGAGCTTAAAGCACCACGCTCTTATGCCTTGCGGCATGGCACTGTATATTGACAGCCACCGGCAGGCTCGCCAGATGGACCGGATGCGTCTGCACATGCACAGCCAGGGCCGTGACCTTTCCGCCGTAGCCGGCTGCGCCGATCCCGAGCCGGTTGATCTTTTCCAGAAGCTCTTCTTCCAGCGCTGCCGCTTCCGGATCGGGGCTTTTTTCGCCGGTCGTCCGGATAAGTGCCTCCTTGGCCATCAGCGCCGCTTTCTCCATCGTGCCGCCGACTCCTACTCCCACAATGACCGGCGGACAGGGGTTCGGCCCGGCTTCCCGCACGGTATTGACGACAAACTCAATGATCCCGTCCCGGCCGGCCGCGGGCTTCAACATTCCGACGGCAGACATGTTCTCCGATCCGCCGCCCTTCGGACAGAACGTGATCTTTAACGCGTCCCCGGGGACGATCCTGCAGTGGCAGATTGCGGGCGTATTGTCACCCCGGTTGACCCTTTCTCCCAGGGCGTGATCCTGTGTACTTTTCCGAAGATATCCTTCCGTATACCCCAGTGCTACGGCTTTATCCATCGCGTCCTGCAGGGCCCCGCCGACAATATGGACATCCTGCCCGATCTCCAGAAAGAAAACAGCCAGACCGGTATCCTGGCAGATGGGGATCCTCTTTGACGCAGCGATTCCGGCATTGGTCAGGATATCCTGAAGCGCATCCCTGGCCGCCGGGGAAGTTTCCGTTTGAAATGCTTTTTCCAGCGCACATTTTGAATCTTCCGGTAGAATACAGCACGCATCTATGATAAGATCCTTAACGGCGTTGATTATTGTATCCACATGTATTTCGCGCCAGGGCATGGAACTCTCTCCTTTTTCACCGGACCGCACCGGGTTTTAAGACCGTGTAGATTATAACACAGAAGCCGGTGAATGAGAAGGGACACCATACGGCAAAACAACCAAAGCAAAAACTATAAGCAATTGATAAATATGCATATAATTTAAATATATATGCAATAATTCTTGATTTTATATTTATAAAGTTGTATATTTATGCATAAAATTTGAAAGGAGCATCTTATGATAAAGGTATTTGTTGACGGCAGTTCGGGAACGACAGGATTACGCATCAGGGAACGGCTCAGCGGGCGGAACGATCTGGCCGTCAGCATTCTTCCCGAAGAGCACCGAAAGGACAATGCATACCGGAAAGAGGCCCTGAACAGCTGTGACATCGCGTTCCTCTGCCTCCCCGATGACGCGGCAAGAGAAGCGGTTGCCCTCGCAGAAGGATCCGATGCCGTTATCATCGACACCTCGACCGCGCACCGGACTGCCCCGGGCTGGGTATACGGCTTTCCGGAGGTCCGCGGAAACCGCGAGCTTATAAAGAATTCCAAACGAATCGCCAATCCCGGATGTTACGCCAGCGGCTTTATCGCCCTTGTCTCCCCGCTCGTGGAGAACGGGATCCTTGCTCCGGATACCCTGCTCTCCTGTTTCGGCATTTCCGGCTATTCCGGCGGAGGAAAAAAGATGATCGCGGAATACGAAGCGGATGCACGTGACATCCTGCTGGATTCACCCAGAATGTACGGCCTGGATCAGGCGCATAAGCACCTGCCGGAAATGAAAAAGATCTGCGGTCTTGAGAACACCCCTGTATTTACACCGGTCGTTGCCCCGTATTACGCCGGGATGCTGATCACCGTTCCTCTTTTTGCAAAAAACATTGCTTCCGATATAAAAAGTATAGAAAAAATCTACGCAGATTATTATAATAATGGTTTAGTACACTTCCGGCCGGAAGCCGGCGAAGGAAAGTTCCTGGCTTCCAATGCTTTTTCCGGATCGGATACGATGGAAATCAGTGTTCACGGCAATGAAGAACGCATCCTTCTCACAGCCCGTTTCGACAATCTGGGAAAAGGGGCTTCGGGTGCCGCGATCCAGAACATGAACATCGCCCTGGGCCTTCCGGAAGAGACCGGCCTGGTGTGCTGAAAAGCGGATCATAATCATACGTTTACATAACACTATGCCCGAAATTGAAGGAGAACAGCTCATGAAGATCATTACCGGCGGCGTCTGCGCAGCAAAAGGCTATACCGCGTCAGGCATCAACTGCGGAATCAAATACAGGAACGGCAAACGTGACCTTTCGCTCATTGTCAGCGAGACACGCGCTTCCTGCGCGGCAGTATATACGACAAACCTTGTCAAGGGCGCCCCGATCACAGTCACAAAATCGCATATCGCGGACGGTTATGCCCGGGCTGTCATCTGCAACAGCGGCAACGCCAACACCTGCAACGCCAACGGGATCGAGATCGCCGAACAGACCTGTGAACTCGCGGGAAAAGCCCTCGGCATTCCTGCGGAAGATATCGTCGTCGCCTCCACGGGCGTGATCGGCCAGCCTCTTTCCATTGAACCGATCCGGGAAGGCCTGCCTGCCCTGGCCGCTTCTCTTTCAGCGGACGGCAGCAGCGACGCCCTCGAAGGCATCATGACGACGGATACCGTCAAAAAAGAAGCAGCGGTTGAATTCATCCTCGACGGAAAGACCTGCCGCCTCGGCGGGATCGCCAAAGGCAGCGGGATGATCCATCCCGACATGGCTACGATGCTGGTCTTTATCACGACCGATGCGGCGATCTCTCCGGAAATGCTCGGCAAGGCTCTCAAAAGCGATGTTGCAAAAACCTTCAACATGCTGAGCGTCGACGGTGATACCTCCACCAATGACATGGAAGTCGTTCTGGCCAACGGACTCGCCGGAAACCGGGAGATCACCGGGGAAGGCACGGATTTCGCAGAATTCATGAAAGCCCTTAACACGGTCACCGTCTCTCTCTGCCGGCAGATCGCAAGTGACGGGGAAGGCGCCACCAAGCTGCTGGAATGCACCGTCACCGGGGCAAAAAACGACGCTGCCGCGAAAACCGTTGCGAAAAGTGTGATCTGTTCCAGCCTGTTAAAGGCTGCCATGTTCGGCGCCGACGCCAACTGGGGCCGTGTGCTCTGCGCGATCGGTTACAGCAAGGCCGACGTCGACATCAGCAGAATCGATGTTTCATTTGAAAGCGCTGCCGGCCGCGTTGACGTCTGCAAAAACGGGTCCGGAATCGAATTCTCCGAAGAGAAAGCCAAAGAGGTGCTTCTTAAAAACGAAATCAATATTCTGGTCGGTCTGAACGACGGGGAGGCCTGCGCCACCGCGTGGGGCTGCGATCTCACCTACGACTATGTAAAGATCAACGGGGATTACCGCAGCTGAACGCCGCACCAGATCAAAGGGAGACAAAATCATGGAAACCATATTATCCAATGCCGAACGGGCAGAAGTCATTATAAACGCACTGCCCTATATCCGGAATTATCACAAAAAGATCATCGTCATTAAATACGGCGGCAACGCCATGGTCAATGACGAGCTCAAGATGCAGGTCATGGAAGATATTTCTCTTCTGCGGCTGATCGGCGTCAAGGTCGTCCTCGTGCACGGAGGCGGCCCTGAGATCAACGATCTGATGGACCGTCTGGGCAAGAAGGCCGAATTCGTCGACGGCCTGCGCGTCACGGACAAAGAGACCGTGGACATCGTGCAGATGGTTCTTGCCGGAAAGGTCAACAAGACCCTGGTCAACCTTCTGGAAAGCAAGGGCGGACGCGCGATCGGCATTTCCGGGCTCGACGGACATCTGATCGAAGCGGCCACCAAGGACCCGCGTCTCGGCTACGTCGGTGAGATCGTCCGGATCCATATCCAGCCGGTCCTTGACCTCCTGGAAAAAGGCTATATCCCTGTGATCTGCTCCGTGGGCGGAGACAAATACGGAAACACCTACAACATCAACGGCGATACCGCTGCGGCCCGGATCGCCGCTGCACTGAATGCGGAACGCCTGATCATGATGACGGATATTGCGGGCGTGCTGCGGGACAAAGACGATCCTTCCAGCCTCATCCCGGAGATCGACCTGGAAATGGCTGCCCGGCTTCGTGAAGAAGGCGTGATCTCCGGCGGAATGATCCCGAAAGTGGACTGCTGCATCGATGCCATCAATCTGGGCGTACGCCAGGTCGTAATCATGGACGGAACCAAACCGCATTCGATCCTGATGGAACTTCTGACGAACGAAGGCGCCGGCACGCTGGTTAAAAAAGGAGAGGCTTAAATGAGCATCATTGAAAAAGATACCCGTTACATTATGAACACCTATAAACGTTTTCCGGTGGAGATCGCTTCCGGCAGGGGATCGCTCGCCTTTTCTTATGACGGAAAGCGCTATATCGATATGGGCAGCGGCATCGGTGTGACCTCCTTCGGCATCGCCGATGAGATCTGGCAGAATGCCGTGACCGAACAGATCAAAAAAGTCCAGCACATGTCCAATCTTTACTATACCGAACCATGCGTGAGGCTCGCCGAGATGCTCTGCGAAAGGACCGGCATGTCCAAAATGTTCTTCTCCAATTCCGGAGCCGAAGCCAACGAGTGCCTGATCAAGGGCGCCAGGAAGCACGCGGCCGATACCAAAGGACCGGAATACAGCACGATCATCACGCTGAAGAACAGTTTTCACGGCCGGACGATCACTACGCTTTCCGCGACCGGCCAGGAACATTACCATGAACTGTTTACACCCCTGACTCCCGGCTTTGTCCATGCGGAGCCGGAGGATATGGATGATATGAAGCGACTTGTCCGCGAAAACAAGGTTGCCGCGGTACTGATCGAATGCATCCAGGGCGAAGGCGGCGTCGTTCCGCTTTCCCGGGAATATGTGAAGGAACTGCGCCGTTTTACGGAAGAAAACGATATCCTTCTCGCTGTCGATGAAGTTCAGACCGGCAACGGACGGACAGGCGAATTCTACGCTTACATGAATTACGGCATCAGCCCGGATATCGTCTCCACGGCAAAAGGCCTTGCCGGCGGCCTTCCGCTCGGCGCGACCCTGTTCTCCGAAAAGCTTCAGAACGTTATGGGCTACGGAGAGCACGGCTCTACATTCGGCGGCAATCCGGTCTCCTGCGCGGCTGCCTGCAGCATCGTTTCCCGGATCGATGACGCGCTTCTGGAAGAAGTAAGGGAGAAGAGCCGCTTCATTTTCGATACCATGAACGGGGCCGAAGGCGTGGAAGGCGTCAGCGGCCTGGGCCTTATGGTCGGAATCAAAACAGTAAAACCTGCCGGAGATGTTCTTGCAGAATGTATGGAGAACGGCGTCCTCTGCCTGACAGCAAAAGATAAGGTCCGTCTCCTCCCCGCGCTGAACATCCCGATGGATCTTCTGAAAGAAGCACTGGACGTACTCAAAAAAGCCTGCCGGTAAAGACAGGCGGACGTCAGGGATGGATCCCTGATAATAATAAGCATAAAAAACGGCAGGAGTCGGACTCCTGTCGTTTTATAGTTAACAATTAGTTCACAATTTCGTTACATGCCGCACATTGATTTCTCATATTTCGACGTTATCGTATAAGCATAGATTGATTATAACAACAATATCTCTTTTTCATTTACCGATTTAATCGGTTCTCCTTCCTTTAAAAATGGAACTGGAGCTGTGCAGTTCCTAACGAATGCAAAACCGCTGCGAAAGCAGCGGTTTGTTCGTTTTGCTGCGCTTTACCGGGCAGCCAGACGATCCGTCAGGCGGACGAAATCTTCCAGCGAAAGCGCTTCGCCCCGAATGTTCTGCTCCAGGCCGGTATCGGCCAGCAGTTTTTCCGCCTCTGCACGGCTCAAGTTCAGATCCTGTGAACTCTTCAGGCAGTTGACCAGAGTCTTTCTTCTCATTGCAAATGCGGCCCGGATCACTCTGAACAGCAGTTCCTCATCCGCAACCGCGGTCTTCTCCCGGCGCGTTGTCAATGTTATGACCGTACTTTGCACGTCCGGCCGGGGGATAAAGCAGTTCGGCGGAACATTCGCATTCAATTCGGTCGTACAGTAATACTGCACCGCCAGCGAAAGGGCTCCGTATTCCTTTCCGCCGGGCGCGGCAGCCATCCGTTCCGCGACCTCCTTCTGCACCATAAATGTCTGGGAACTCACCGGCGCGCGGCTTTCCAGAATGCCCATGATGATCGGTGTTGTGATGTAATAGGGAAGGTTTGCAACGATCCGGATCGGTCTTCCGCCGTTTTTTTCTTCGGCGATCTTCTGCAGATCGGTCTTTAAAATATCCGCATACAGGACGGTAACATTATCAAATCCGGACAGGGTCTCCTCCAGCACCGGAAGCAGGCTTTTATCCACTTCAACAGCCAGGACCTCTCCCGCTGCTGCGCCAAGATACTGGGTCAGCGTTCCGATCCCCGGTCCGATCTCGAGTACGAAATCGTCTTTTGTGATGCCGGCAGCTTCGATTATTTTCTCCAGCACACGCTCATCGATCAGAAAATTCTGTCCGTATTTCTTTTTTGTGTGTATTCCGTATTTTTTCAGAATGCCGGCAGTCGCCTTTGCATTTCCGAGCCAGGGTTTTATTTCATTCATAAGCGGTACGGCCGTCAGGCTTCTTCCAGCTGTTCTATTTCCCGAAGCCAGATCCCTGCGTTCGCGTCGCTCGGCATGCTTAAGTCTCCTCTGGGCGAGAGCGAAACGGTTCCGACTTTCGGCCCGTCCGGCATGCAGCTGCGCTTGAACTGCTGTGTAAAGAAGCGGCGATAGAAAGTTTTCAGCCATTTCAGGATCACAGTCCGGTCATATCTGCCTCTGAACGCGATCTGCGCCACCCGCAGGATCTTGGCCGGTTCATAGCCGGCACGCAGCATGTAAAACAGGAAGAAATCGTGCAGTTCATACGGACCGACCAGGTCTTCCGTTTTCTGAGCGATCTCCCCGTCTTTCGGCGGAAGCAATTCCGGGCTGACCGGAGTATCCAGGATATCCAGGAGCAGTTCCGAAAGCTTCTTATCTTCACAGGTATCTGCGTAAAAACGTACGATATGGCGGATCAGCGTCTTGGGTATGGATCCGTTGACCCCGTACATGGACATATGGTCGCCGTTGTATGTCGCCCAGCCCAGTGCCAGCTCCGAAAGATCTCCTGTTCCGACCACAAGGCCGTTAAAGCGGTTGGCCAGATCCATCAGGACCTGTGTCCGCTCCCTCGCCTGGCTGTTTTCATATGTGACGTCCCTGGTCTTCGGATCATGGCCGATATCGCGGAAATGTCCGCTGACGGCATTCTTTATGTCAACCTCCATAAAGGTGGTGCCGAGGCTCTTTGCCAGTTCGCATGCATTGTTGTAGGTGCGGTCTGTCGTCCCGAAACAGGGCATCGTTACGGCCAGAATGCTGCTCCGGTCTCTTCCCAGAAGATCGCAGGCCTGAGCGGAAACCAGCAGTGCCAGCGTGGAATCCAGTCCCCCGGAGATGCCTAAGACCGCCGTATCACTGTGTGCATGCGAAAGCCTTTTTTTGAGGGCCATGGCCTGGATCATCAGGATCTCCCCGCATCGCTCCTTCCGTTCCTCCTCTTCTTCCGGTACGAAAGGAAACGGATCGAACCGGCGCGACAGGCGCGTTTCCTTCAGCTCAAGAGAAAAGCGGCAGACCGTAAAGCCTTCGCTTCCCGCTGCCGGGAAAGTCATCGTTTTTCTTCGGTCCGAAAGGATCTTTTTCACGTCAATATCGGCGTAGATTGTTTCGTTTGTGAACCGCCTGGTCTCCGCAAGGACCTCTCCGCTCTCGCAGATAAGGCTGTGGCCGGCATAGACGCCGTCCGTAGTGGATTCTCCTTCGCCGGCGGACGCGTATACGTAACCGCACAGCAGTTTGGATGATGTTGTTTTCAGAAGAGCTCTGCGCGCTTTCGCACGGGCAGTGATCTCGGCTCCGGCGGCCGGATTGACCAGGATCGTGGCGCCGGCCTTAGCCAGGCGGATCCCGGGCGATTCCGGTGCCCACAGATCCTCACAGATCTCACAGCCCAGAACCAGCGATTTCATCTCATCGCAGGCAAAGAGGAGTTTTGCGCCGAAAGGTATTTCCTCCCCGTCGATGCATACAAGCTTCACATTCTTCGGCGCAGGAGCAAACTGCCTTGCTTCATTGTATCCGTCGCTGTTCGGAAGATGGGTCTTCGGAACAATGCCGAGGATCTTCCCCCGGTTCAGGAAAGCCGCTGTATTGTAAAGTTTTCCTTCGACTTCGAACGGAAGGCCGACAACGATCAGCCCGTCGACCGCTTCGGTCTGATGCGCGAGCCAGATCAGTCGTTCCTTTGCGGAATCCAGCAGGGTGTTCTGAAAGAACAGGTCGCGGCAGGTATAACCGGTAAGGCAAAGCTCCGGGAAAACCATAATGCCGGCACCGTTCTGCTCCATTGTTTTAATAAGCGTCAGGATCTGCTCGCTGTTGTGAATGCAGTCTGCGACCTCAATAAGCGGCGCAGCCGCTGCGGCTTTGATAAAACCGTCGCGCATAGTTTTTCTCCTTTATGATCAACCTGGATATACTGTATTATGCGGAAAACCATTCCGGCTTCCGCTAATCGACACGGTCATCCTTCTAAAACATCTGTTATTAATGTTTTAACATCTTCGAAGGTGCTGTCAAGAGAAACGGCAATTTCCGAATAAAGAATTTTTTCGGCCTGTTGAGAATACTTGTCGTCCGTCGCTGTTATTTTTTTACCCGCCGCCAGCCGCTCCTGCCGGCGCAGATACATATTTTTAATTATAGAGACCAGATCCGCCGCCTCGTTCGTCCGGAATGCGTCCTTGTAGCACTGCTCCCTCATTTTCTCGTTTTCGATCCAGGCGATCTCCATCTCGGGTATCTTCCGGATGAACTCGAGCGCTTCTTCCCTGCTCATGGCAGCGCGAAGCCGTGCCCTGTCCGCATCTACCGTTACATAAAGGATCGAACGGGTATCGCCAACCGGATGAAGCTGATAATAATCCTTTTCCCCTGCCCCCGTTAGATCCATCTGCACTATACTCTCTATTCTGCAGACTCCGGTATTCGGTTTTACTACGTAGTCGCCGGATTTGAACATCTGATCTGCTTTCTTCTTAAGTCGCTGTCTATCTGCTGTATATATTGAAATTATAGCATTTTTCAGCCGAAAACATAAGGGGGAAAACAGTAAAAAACTGAAAAGAAAAGTACAAAAAACCCGGGAAGCCTTCCGGCAGAAGCCTGCTTTTCGTGTTTCCCGGGCTTTTTGTGAGTGTATGGATCAAAAGGGGATTGTTTAGTATCTTACATAAATCATGCCGGGACGGACTTCGCTGATGATCACTCCGATGCCGTAATCCGATGCATGGATCATCATTCCGCCGCCGATATAGATTCCGCAGTGCGTCTCGCTGGTGCAGATGTCTCCGGGCTGGGGATCGGATACCTGCGGGAAACCCATGAACGTATAGGTCGTTCCGATCCGCGCGTACTGCCCTGTTACGCAATAGGATACAAAGCCGGAACAATCGAAAGCTCCGGGGCTGCAGGCTCCCCAGACATATTCGGCTCTGCCGACCCAGGCATACGCCCGGTCAACGACCGGATTTCCCGACGAAACATAGGCCTGCTGTTCTTCTTCAGCAACGGTCTCTTCCGCCGGAGATTCCTGAGGCTCTTCCGCAGTGATTCCCTGAGGTTCTTCCGCAAAGGCCTCCTGGGGCTCTTCCGTATTGACAGGTTCTTCCGCATCCTGCTGCTGCATTGCAGCGGCAAGCGCTTCTTCATCCTGCCTTGCACGTTCCGCTTCTTCTGCAGCTGCCTGCGCTTCTGCTGCTTCCGCTTCCGCCGACTGACGTGCTTCTTCCGCTTCGGCTTCTGCCTGAGCCCTGGCCGCATCGTCTGCCGCTGTCTGTGCGGCTTCTGCCGCTTCGGCTGCGGCTCTTGCGGCTTCTGCCGCCGCTGCGGCCTGTTCTGCGGCAATGCGGTCGGCTTCTTCCTGGGCTGCGCGCTGCCTTTCCTGTTCCGCAAGGAGCTCCTGGATCATGGCGTTCTGCTCATTGATCAGGTTCACGTAAGCATCCGCCGTTGCCGCCGCATCGGCCAGCTGCTGCTCATAGTTATCGGATTCGGCACGGAGCTGCGTAAGCTGTCCTTCCAGATGTCCCTGCTGTTCCTCCTGATTGACCAGCATGAGTTCAAGATCTGCCTTTTCCTGTTCTTCCTTCTCCTTCAGCGAAGTCACTTTTTCGACCGTTTCTGCATATTCTGCCAGGCAGCGGCGGTCATAGTCGTACATCTGCTGTGTATATTCCGCACGGTTCAGGAACTCGGTAATGCTCACATCCTCCAGCAGGACCAATGCCCAGCCGGCATCCCCGCCGGTCTCATAAAGATACTGGATCCTTTTCTTCATAGCCTCATACTGGGCGCTTTCGTCTTCCCTGGCCGTATTCAGATCCTTTGTGGTCTGCGCCAGGTCCTGGTTTTTTACCACGATCTGGTCTGTCAGGGTCGAGATCGCTGCAAGGGTCAGTACAAGTTCCTTTTCTTTTTCATCAATATCACCCAGAAGATCTGCTTTCTGGTTTTCAATATCATTGATCGACGCATTCAGGTCCAGCAGCTGCTGCTCCGTATATTCATTTTCACTTTCCAGATCACTTATCTCATCTGCTCCGGCGCTGGTCATCATTCCGCTCAGAAGCGCTCCCGCCAGCAGCAGTGATAACAATTTCTTTTTCATCGGTCTATGGTCTCCTGAAAGTACCGGCGGCTTCCGCACAGCCGGTTTTTTCCGAATAGCACGCCCCGCAGCCTGAGGCTGAAGGGCTGAATTTTGTTTGAAATTTGAAATAATAATGTAATAAAATCTTAAAACTTTTTACATCCTATCATAAAACCCCCTTCTCATGCAAGAGAAGGGGGTCGATTTTATAAATTGTTTATATTCCTGTAAAAATACCTTTTTACTGCGCTCTTAATACCTTGTGAAAATCATATTGTCCGCTACGGGGCCGACGATAACACCGATTCCGTAATCGGCGCAATGGATCATCATTCCGTTGCCGATATAAATACCGCAGTGTCCGCCGTTGCTCGCGATATCTCCGGGGATCGGATCCGATACCTGCGGGAAGCCTGTCATAAAGGAGTATGCTGTTCCGACACGCGTGTATCCTCCGGTCACACAATAGGATACAAAGCCGGAGCAGTCAAAAACGCCGGGGCTGCAGGCACCATAGGAATACTCGGCTACGCCGATCCATGCCGCGGCACGGTCAACATTGGGATAACCCGACGGGATAGATATCTGTGGCTGTTCCGGCACATAAGGTGCTTCCGTCTGCACCTCCTGAGGTTCCTCAGTATTAACCGGATTATCCTGCTGAACCTCCTCTGTACCTGTATCCTGCTGCAGTGCAGCCGCCAGGGCTTCTTCTTCCTGTCTTGCACGCTCTGCTTCTGCCGCGGCATACTGCGCGTCTGCTGCCGCTGCTTCCGCGGCAGCTCTCGCAGCTTCTGCATCAGCTTCAGCCTGTGCTCTTGCGGCCTCGTCTGCCGCCTGTGCTGCTGCTTCCGCTTCCTCTGCGGCTCTTGCCGCTTCTTCCGCCGCTGCTGCCTGTTCTTCCGCAATACGGTTGGCTTCTTCCTGGGCTGCCCGCTGTCTTTCCTGCTCTGCAAGCAGCTCCTGGATCATGCTGTTCTGCTCATTGATCAGGGTTACATAAGCGTCCGCCGTTGCTGTCGCTTCGGCCAGCTGCTTTTCATAATCGTCGGACTCTGCCCGCAGCAGGGTCAGCTGTTCTTCCAGATAAGTCTGCTGCTCTTCCTGGTTCGTCAGCATCCTTTCCAGATCGGTTTTTTCTGTTTCTTCCTGCTCTTTAAGCGTGCTGACCCGCTCTACGGTGGAAGCATATTCCTCCAGGCAGCGCCGGTCGTAATCGTACATCTGCTGCGTATACTCAGCCCGATTCAGGAAATCCGTGATGCTTAAATCTTCCAGAAGGATCACTGCCCAGCCGGCGTCTCCGCCGGTTTCATAAAGGTACTGGATCCTTTTCTTCATCGCCTCATACTGAGTGCTTTCGTCTTCTTTGGCTGTTTTCAGATCCTTTGTGGTCTGCGCCAGGTCCTGATTCTTGATATCGACCTGCTCGGTCAGCGTAGAGATCGCGGCAAGCGTCAGTACAAGTTCTTTTTCTTTTTCGTCAATGTCTCCCAGAAGGTCTGCCTTCTGGTTTTCAATATCACTGATTGAACTCTTCAGATCCAGCAGCTGCTGTTCCGTGTATTCGTTTTCGCTTTCCAGATCACTTATCTCATCTGCAAAGGCGCTGGTCAGCATTCCGAGCACAAGTGCGCCTGCAAGCAGCAGAGAAAACAGTTTCTTTTTCATTAATAATAGTCTCCTGTATGCTCGATCTTAAACGGACCTGCCTCGCTGTCGGAAAAAGCGAAATGCGGCCGTTTCTGTTTTTCTGGATATGAAACAGTAATGTAATAGAATCTTAAACTTTATATATGCTATCATAAAACCCCCTTCTCATGCAAGGGAAGGGGGTTCTTTTTATAAAGAATTTATACTCCTGCAATAATCAGTATCTTACAATGATCATATTTCCTGCTACCGGCCCTATGATGACACCGATGCCGTAATCGGCACAGTGGATCATCTGGCCTCCGCCGATATAGATCCCGCAGTGACCGTTGTTTACGCAGATATCTCCCGGCTGGGGATCCGAAACCTGCGGCCAGCCCATGAAGGTATACGTCGTTCCGATACGCGCATAGGCGCCGGTCACACAGTAAGATACAAAGCCGGAACAGTCGAATGCTCCCGGACTGCAGCCGCCCCAGACATATTCTGCCCGTCCGACCCATGCATATGCACGGTCTACAATAGCGTTGCCGGTACCGGCGTTATAGACCGGTTCCGAATAGCTCGCCGCGGCACCTCCTCCCTGGCTGGCTGCTGCGGCAGCAGCGGCTTCGGCTGCCTGTCTCGCGGCTTCTTCCTCCGCAGCCTGACGTGCGGCTTCCTCCGCGGCAAGGCGTGCGGCTTCCTCCGCCTGCCGTACCATCTCCTGTTCGTAAAGCAGTTCCTGAATGATATAATTCTGTTCATTCAGAAGATCTACATAGGCAGCCGCCTGTTCCGAGGCGTACGCAATCTCCGCTTCGTAATTGTCAGACTCGGAATACATGATCGCGAGCTGTTCTTCAAAATACGCCTGCTGCTCTTCCTGATTGACCCGCATCAGTTCCAGTTCGGCTTTTTCATTCTCCTGCTGTGACTTAAGCGTGCTGACACGGTCAACGGTAGCGGCATATTCATCCAGACAGTCCCTGTCGTATTCGTACATCTTCTGGGTATATTCCGCGCGGTTCAAATAATCGGTAATGTCTGATTCTTCCAGAAGCGATGTCGCCCAGCCGTCTTCTCCGCCGGTCTCATACAGGTACTGTATGCGCTTTTTCATGGCCTCATACTGGACCGCTTCGTCTTCTTCCGCTTCTTCCAGATCCTTGGTGGTCTGGTTCAGGTCCTGTGTTTTAATATTGATCTGGTCGCTCAGTGTGGAGATCGACGCCAGCGTCAGTACGAGCTGCGCATCCGTCTCACCGATCTGCCCGAGCAGAATTTCTTTTTCATACTGCAGATTGTCCAGCGAGGTATAGTAATCGTCGATCACCTGCTGGGTATATGCGCTCTCCGCTTCCATATCGGCGATCGCGTCATCGTATTCATCTGCTGCAGTATAAATAATGCTTCCGAAAACAAGAACGCCCGCCAGGACGATCGAAAGCAGCTTTTTTCTAAAAAAAGATTTCATTATAAAATAAGTTGTCTCCTGTTCATAATATTTTCAGGACTTCGCCCCGAAATAATTATGTAATATTTTTTTAACGTTTCTGTATAATATCACATTCGTTTCATATATGCAAGCTTTCCTGAATAAGAGCTTCATCTTCGGAAAAACCCCCTAAGGATAAGCTCCCCCGTTCTGCGGTTTTCGGCAGGATAAACAAACTTTATTTTTCAGGATTTTTCAGCGGCATTTGCATTGACATGAAACTCCATTCTGTGTTATAAAACATTAGATTATTTTGGAGGTATGATTTTGCAGCAGACGATTCACAGAAAAAAGCATCAACAGAATCTTCGCCTGTACCTCCGCTATTTCCTTTTTTAAGTATTTTATTTTTGGCTTACAAAGTAATCCTTTGTAAGCCATTCTTTTATCCAGCCATTTTTCAGGAGGAAACCATGTCAAAAAGAACAGATATCAAAAAAGTACTGATCATCGGTTCCGGCCCGATCATCATCGGCCAGGCGGCGGAATTCGACTACGCCGGCACGCAGGCCTGCCTTGCACTCAAGGAAGAGGGTTATGAAGTCATCTTGTGCAATTCGAATCCCGCAACGATCATGACCGATACCACGATCGCAGACAAAGTCTACATGGAGCCGCTCACCCTTGAATACATCGCCAAGATCCTGCGCTACGAAAGGCCGGACGCCATCGTACCCGGTATCGGCGGGCAGACGGGTCTGAACATGGCAATGCAGCTCCAGAAAAAAGGCGTCCTGAAAGAATGCCAGGTCGAGCTTTTAGGCACTCCCGCAGAAAGCATTGAACGCGCCGAAGACCGCGAACTGTTCAAGGAAATGTGCCAGTCTATCGGCGAACCCGTCATTCCTTCGGAGATCACCTACTCCCTGGAAGAAGCCAAAGAGGCCGCAAAAAGCATCGGGTATCCGGTCGTTTTGAGACCGGCCTTCACCCTCGGCGGGACCGGCGGCGGCTTTGCCAACAACGAAGAAGAACTTGTCGAGATCGGCATCAATGCCTTTAAGCTTTCTCCCGTACACCAGGTGCTGGTCGAAAAGAGCGTAAAGGGCTATAAAGAAATCGAATTCGAAGTCATGCGCGACTCGGCCGATCACGCGATCACGATCTGCGGCATGGAAAACGTGGATCCCGTAGGCGTTCATACCGGTGACTCCATCGTTGTCGCTCCGATCCTCTCCCTGAACGACCACGACCTGAAAATGCTCAACGACAGCGCCATTAAGATCATCCGCGAATTAAAGATCGAAGGCGGCTGCAACGTACAGTTCGCACTGAATCCCGAATCCAGTGAATATTTCCTTATAGAAGTAAACCCGCGTGTATCCCGTTCCTCGGCCCTGGCTTCCAAGGCCAGCGGATATCCGATCGCCCAAGTCACGGCCAAGATCGCAGTCGGCATGCTGCTGGAAGAGATCCCGGTAGCCGGCGGAACCGCAGCGATCGAGCCTTCCCTGGACTACATCGTCGGAAAGTTCCCCCGCTTCCCCTTTGATAAATTCACTTCCGCTCCGAATACCCTCGGAACGCAGATGAAGGCGACCGGCGAGGTCATGGGCATCGGCTCGAACCTGGAGGAATGCATGCTCAAATCCGTCCGATCCCTGGAGACCGGCGTATGTCACCTGCACATGCCGAAATTCGACTCGTTCTCTGATGAAGAACTCTTTGACTATATCAGCGACTTCCGTGCCGACGGAATCTTTGCCGTAACCGAGCTGATCCGCCGCGGCGTTTCTCTGGAAAAGCTGCATGAAGCAACCATGATCACGGATCTTTTCCTGGAAAGCATCAAAAAGATCGTCGATATGGAAGGCCTTCTGAAAGAAGCTCCCGGCAATATCATTGTTCTTAAAAGAGCAAAGGCCATGGGCTTCTCCGATAAATACATCGCGTTCCTGTGGAACGTGGACGAACTCGACGTCTGCCGGCTCAGAAAAGAGAACGGCATCATACCGGTCTTCCGGATGGTGGATACGCTGCATACCGGCAAGTATATCGCCTATCTTTATTCTTCCTATACCGGAAAGAACGATTCCCGGCTGACGGACAAAAAGAAGATCATCGTTCTGGGCGCGGGCCCGATCCGTATCGGTCAGGGCGTGGAGTTCGACTACTCCACCGTTCATTCGGTGCAGACGATCAAGCGCTCCGGCTACGAAGCCATCATTATCAACAACAACCCGGAAACGGTTTCCACCGACTACCAGACCGCCGACAAGCTCTATTTCGAACCGCTTACGCCGGAAGACGTGATGGCGATCGTCGACTTTGAGAATCCCGAAGGCGTGATCGCGTCCCTCGGCGGACAGACCGCCGTCAACCTGGCCCAGCCGCTCATGGACCGCGGTGTAAAGATCATCGGAACCGACAACGAAGCGATCGAAAAAGCCGAAAACCGTGACAGCTTTGAAAAAGTCCTTCTGGACCTCAACATCCCGCAGCCCAAGGGCAGAGCCGTGACAAGGATCGAAGACGGCCTTGCCGCGGCGGCCGAGATCGGCTATCCGGTGCTGGTCCGCCCGAGCTTCGTACTGGGCGGCCGCGCGATGCAGATCGTAGCAAACGAAGAGCAGCTGAAACAGTACTTAAAGACCGCGGTCGAGATCGACGTGGACAAGCCCGTCCTGGTCGATAAATACATCGCCGGAAAAGAAGTCGAAGTCGACGCGATCTGCGACGGAAACGACGTTTTCGTGCCCGGCATCATGGAGCTGGTAGAGCGTACGGGTATCCACAGCGGCGACTCGATCAGCGTTTATCCGACCTTCTCGATCTCCGATAAGGTCAAAGGCATCATCCTTCAGTACGCCAAAAAGCTGGGGCTCGGCCTCGGCATCATCGGCCTTTACAACATCCAGTTCATCGTGGATCCGAAAGAAGATGTCTATATTATAGAAGTAAACCCGCGCTCCTCCCGTACCGTGCCCTTCCTTTCCAAATCGACCGGCTACTCGCTTGCGGATATCGCAACGGAAGTCATCCTCGGAAAGACGCTCAAGGAGCAGGGCATCTTCACGATCTATCCGGAAGAGAAGAAACGCTACTATGTAAAAGTTCCGGTATTCTCCTTCAATAAGATCAAGGGACTGGACGCATACCTTTCCCCGGAGATGAAATCCACCGGCGAAACGATCGGCTATGACGACAAGCTCAACCGTGCGTTCTACAAAGCGCTTCAGGCTTCCGGTACCAGGCTTCAGAACTACGGAACCGTCTTCGCGACGATCGCAGACAAGGATAAGGAAGAGGCTCTGCCTCTCATCCGGCGTTTCTACAACCTGGGCTTCAACATCCAGGCGACCAGCGGCACGGCAGAGTTCCTTAAAAAGAACGGCATCCGCACCCACGTGCTGAAAAAGCTCGGCGAGGGTTCCGAAGAGATCCCCAACGCCATCCGTCAGGGCTACCTGGCCTACGTCATCAACACGAGGGATATCGGCCATGCAGATCAGGAAAGTGACGGCCTGCAGATCCGCCGCCTTGCAACGGAATACAATGTTACGATGTTTACCTCTCTGGACACCGTGAAAGTCCTTCTCGATGTTCTGGAAGAGACCACCCTCACGATTTCAACGATTGACAGCTGATGGAAAATACAATTCTGAAAATCACGGAAAACAGAAAACTCGCAAAAGACGTTTTTCTGATGCGTCTTGCCGGCCGGCTTTCCGAAACACCGAGACCCGGGCAGTTTATCAATATTAAACTGCCGGAATTTTACCTGCGGCGGCCGATCTCCGTCTGTGACGCTTCCGAAGGCACGCTGACCGTGATCTATAAGACCGTGGGGCGCGGCACCGGGCTTCTCTCCGGACTTGCGCCGGGGGAAGAGCTCGACGTTCTGTGCGGCCTCGGAAACGGATACGACCTCGATGCTGCCGGATCCGCCCCCGTCCTTCTGGGCGGCGGCGTCGGCGTTCCGCCCATGTATTATCTGGCCAGAAAACTGATCGCCCGGTGCGTAAAAGTGCAGGTGATCCTGGGCTTCAATACCGCGGAAGAGGTTTTCTTTGAAGAAGAATTCCGGGCACTCGGCGCGGAAGTTACCGTCACGACCGTTGACGGAAGCTATGGGACAAAAGGCTTTGTAACCGATGCCCTTCCCGAAGACTATACGTATTTTTACACCTGCGGCCCCGGCCCGATGCTGAAAGCCGTTTACGCCGGCACCGTTACTTCCGGCGAGTTCAGCTTTGAAGAACGGATGGGCTGCGGCTTCGGAGCATGCATGGGCTGCTCCTGCAAGACCATTACCGGATACAAACGGATCTGCAAAGACGGTCCGGTCCTGAAAAAGGAGGAGATCCTGTGGCAGGCATAACAACAGAACTCTGCGGCATTCAGCTGGACAATCCGGTCATACCTGCGTCCGGCACCTTCGGCTACGGGTATGAATTTGCGGAATGGTATGATATCAACATCCTCGGGACTTTTTCATGCAAGGGAACCACTCTTTCCGAGCGTTTCGGCAATCCCACGCCGCGTATCGCGGAAGGGAACTGCGGCATGCTGAATGCCGTAGGCCTGCAGAACCCGGGCGTGGAAAAAGTCATCAGCCGGGAACTGCCCCGGCTCCGGGAAATCTATCATAAAAAGATCATCGCCAATGTCAGCGGTTTCTCCATCGACGAATACACTCAAACCTGTGAAAAGATGGACAGACAGGACATTGTAGGATGGATCGAGGTTAACATAAGCTGCCCGAACGTCCACGGCGGCGGGATGAGTTTCGGCACGGACGCGAAAATGGCCGCCGAAGTCACCCGCGCCGTTAAGGCAGTCACGACAAAACCGGTGATCATGAAGCTCTCGCCCAATGTGACCGACATCAAAGCCATCGCGGCAGCCTGCGAAGAAGCCGGCGCCGACGGGATCAGCCTGATCAATACGCTGATGGGCATGCGGATCGACCTGAAAACAGGAAGGCCCGTGATCGCCAATATTACCGGCGGCTACTCGGGCCCGGCGATCTTCCCGGTCGCCCTGCGGATGGTCTGTGATGTGGCTCACACGGTAAAGATCCCGGTCGTCGGCATGGGCGGTGTTTCCACTGCGGATGACGTGATCGAAATGATGCTCGCGGGCGCCTGCGCAGTACAGGTCGGCGCCGCAAACCTGATCGACCCGTACGCCTGCAAAAAGATCATCGAAGATCTGCCGGTCGCCATGGAAAAATACGGCATTAAAGAACTTAAGGAAATAATAGGAACCGTAAAACTGTGATCCCCGCAGAAACAGGAGAAAACGATCATGGGAAAAGACGTAATCATTGCCTGCGATTTTGCCGGCGCTAAAGAGACTTTTGATTTTCTGGACCGGTTTCCGGGCAAAAAACCGTTCGTAAAGATCGGAATGGAGCTTTTCTATGCGGAAGGCCCTTCGATCATTAAAGAGATCAAGGCACGAGGCCACAAAATCTTCCTGGACCTGAAGCTGCATGATATTCCGAACACCGTCAAAAAATCCATGGCGGTCCTTTCCGGCCTGGACGTGGATATCTGCAACCTGCACGCTTCCGGCACAAAAGCCATGATGAAAGCGGCACTGGAAGGTCTCACAAGGCCCGACGGTACCCGTCCGCTGCTCATCGCGGTAACACAGCTTACCAGCACGGATCAGGAGGCGCTGGAAAAAGATCTGCTCATTCATGAACCGATCGACCAGGTCGTGCTGCATTACGCGAAAAACGCAAAGGAATGCGGACTGGACGGAGTCGTCTGCTCCGCACAGGAAGCAGGGATCGTGCATGAAGTCTGCGGAGAGGACTTCTTAACGGTAACGCCGGGCATCCGTTTTGCAGACGACGCAGCCGGAGACCAGAAAAGGATCATGACGCCGGCTGCCGCAAAAGAAGTCGGAGCAGATTATATCGTTGTTGGGCGTTCGATCACCGCTGCGGCCGATCCCGCTGCCGCGTATGAACGCTGTGTCAGGGAATTTGCAGACTGAGTTAAGAAAACAATCGGAGAAGAACATTATGAGTACACAGGAATTGATCGCAAAAGATCTGTTAGCCATTAAAGCAGTTTTTTTCAGGCCCAACGAGCCTTTCACCTGGGCCAGCGGCATTAAAAGCCCGGTCTACTGCGACAACCGGCTCATCCTCACCGCGCCGGACGTCCGTATCGACGTGGAAAATGCCATCGCTCAGACGATCCGGCATGAATACCCCGAAACACAGGTGGTTATGGGAACATCCACAGCCGGCATCGCCCATGCCGCGATCGCAGCGCATATACTGGATCTGCCGATGGGTTATGTCCGCTCCGGCGCCAAGGATCACGGCCGTCAGAACCAGATCGAGGGCCGGCTGGAGCCGGGCCAGAAAATCGTTGTCGTAGAAGACCTTATCTCTACCGGCGGCAGCGTGATCGAGGTCGTCAATGTCTTAAGGGATGCCGGCGCAGAAGTGCTGGGGATCGTGAGCATCTTCACCTACGGCATGAAAAAAGGCCTGGACCGCCTCGCGGAAGCAAATGTCAAAAACATCTCCCTGACCAACTTCGACTGCATTGCCAAAATCGCTGCGGACGACGGTTATATCAGCCCTTCGGATGTTCAGAAGCTTCTCGCTTTCCGGGACAACCCTTCGGATGAAAGCTGGATCGGGAAATAACTGTCAGAAACAGACCTGAAACTGCCGGCTTCTGCCCGGACAGTGCAGTAGATTATTTTGAAAGGAAAAAACAATGGCGCGCAGTATTAATGATATCGTAGATCTTTCGGTAAAAGAACTGGACGACCTGATCGATGTTGCATCAGACATGATGAAGGACCCGCAGAAATACGCGAAGTGCTGCGAAGGCAAAGTGCTGGCAACCGTATTTTTCGAGCCTTCCACAAGAACAAGGCTGAGCTTTGAATCCGCAATGTATCATCTGGGCGGCTCGGTCCTCTCCGTTCCGAATGAATCTTCATCCTCTTCGGCAAAAGGAGAATCCGTATCCGATACCGCAAGAGTGATCAGCGGCTACGCCGATATTTTCGTCATGAGGAATCCGAAAGAAGGATCTTCCTATGTTGCCGGAAAAGCATCCCTGATCCCCTTTATCAATGCCGGCGACGGCGGCCATAACCATCCAACCCAGACGCTTGCCGACCTGATGACCATCAAGATGGAAAAAGGCCGTTTCAACGACCTGACGGTAGGCATCTGCGGCGATCTGCGCTACGGCCGCACCGTGCATTCACTGATCAATGCCCTTTCACGGTATTCGGGAGTGAAGTTCATCCTCATTTCCCCGCAGGAGCTCGGGATCCCGGATTATGTAAGACGCGAGATCCTGGAAGTATACGACATTCCCTACGAGGAAACCGAAGATCTGGTCGGCTCCATGCCGAAGCTGGATCTCCTGTATATGACACGCATCCAGCGTGAGCGGTTTGAATTTCCCGAGAATTACGACCGGCTCAAGGACAGCTATATACTGGATATGGAAAAACTCGGGAATGCAAAAGACGACATGATCATCCTGCATCCGCTGCCCCGGGTCAATGAAATCAGCATTAAGGTGGATGAAGACCCGAGAGCCTGCTACTTCAAACAGGCCCTCTACGGCCGTTACATGCGCCAGGCCCTGATCCTGAAGCTGCTGAACGAAAAAGAGCCGGAAGCAAAGGCCCGGCCCAAAATGATCCGCTGCGATATTCCCTGCAAGAATCAGAGATGCATCTCCCAGACCGAGCAGGAACTTGAACACGTATATAAGCTCGTGAACGAGGAACATCAGATCTACCGCTGTCTCTACTGCGAATCCAAGCTGATGATGAAGCCAGCAGATATTGCGGATATTGAGTATATCGGATAACGACAAGAGATCTTAAACAGGGGACGGATCTGTGCCACCGGCACAGATCCGTCCCCTGGTCTTATTTGATTATTTGACTAAATTACGCTTTATTCCCCAGGGCGATCCACTTGAGATATGCGTTGATGAAGCAGTCGATATCGCCATCCATGACTGCGTCCACCTGCGCTTTTTCCTCATTTGTCCGCAGATCCTTTACCAGCTGATAGGGCTGCATTACATACGAACGGATCTGATGTCCCCAGGCTATATCCGTAACTTCCCCCCGGATGCCCGAAAGCTTGGCCGCCTGTTCTTCCTGCGCAAGGATGAACAGTTTGGCTTTCAGCATCTGCATCGCCTTGTCCTTATTCTGGAACTGGGAACGTTCGTTCTGGCAGGTGACGACTATACCTGTAGCCAGATGCGTGATCCTTATCGCGGAGGATGTCTTGTTGATATGCTGTCCGCCGGCGCCGCTGGAACGATATGTATCAATGCGGATATCTTCATCCTTTACCTCGATATCGATATCATCTTCTATATCCGGCATGACATCGCAGGATACAAAAGAAGTCTGCCTCTTTCCGTTGGCGTTGAAAGGGGAGATCCGTACAAGACGGTGCACGCCCTTCTCGGATTTCAGATATCCGTAGGCATTTTCCCCGTTCACCTGGAAGGTCACGGACTTCACGCCCGCTTCGTCGCCCTCCAGAAAATCCAGTTCTTCGACAGCGTAGCCTTTCTTGTCCGCCCAGCGCAGGTACATGCGGTAAAGCATGCCGCACCAGTCCATCGCCTCGGTTCCGCCGGCTCCCGCGTTCAGCTTGATGATCGCGTTGCACCGGTCGTACTCTCCCGAAAGAAGGGTCTTGATCCGGATCCTTTCAAAGGAGGATTCGAACTCGTCCAGCATCTCCCGGATCTCCGGGATCAGGGAAGGATCGGCTTCTTCGTATCCCATCTCGATCAGGGTTTCGATATCTTCCTTATCCGATACAAGCTTGTTGTAGGTATCCCTGTCGTCTTTCAGACTACCGAGCTCCTTGACCTGTTCCTGCGCCTTTTCGGGCACATCCCAGAAATTCGGCTCCTCCATCTTCCGTTCCAGTTCCTCGATCCGGGCTTCTTTAGCTGCCAGGTCCAGGGAATCATGAACCTCCTGAAGAGGGCCGTCATATGTATTCAGTTCCGTTTTAAAAGCATCTAATTCTACCAAGTGTCTTCTCTCTCTTTTTCTAAATAATCAGGCGGGTTTTCTTCCGCAGCACTGCTTGTATTTCTTTCCGCTGCCGCAGGGGCACGGATCGTTGGGATAGACCTTTTTTTCGGTCCTTGTCTTCGGTTTTCTCGGACCGGAATCGTCCTTATTTGTTCCGGTCGCCTTGGCGACCTGTTCTCTTTCGACCTTCTGCTCGATCTTTACGTGGTACATCAGCCGGATCGTATCCTGCTGGATCGCGCTCGTCATCTCATTGAACATGTCGTAGGCTGTCATCTTGTATTCGACTTTCGGATCACGCTGGCCGTAAGCCATCAGGCCGATGCCCTCACGCAGCTGCTCCATATCGTCGATGTGGTCCATCCACTTCTGGTCGATGACTTTCAGAAGCACGATACGCTCCAGTTCGCGGATCTGTTCCTCGCTCGGGAATTCGTGTTCTTTTGCCTCATACAGCCGGACTGCATCCGCTTTGAGCTTCTGCTTCAGCTCATCTTTCTGCAGGCCCTGGGCGTATTCCAGCGTAACCGGATTCAGCGGAATGACCGGAAGCAGGATCCGGTTCAGCTCGACAAGGTCCCATTCCTCCGGACCAACGTCATCTGAGATGCTCAGGTCTACGATATCGTCGACACTGTCGCAAATCATCTTCATAACGGAATCACGCATGTTCTCGCCGTCAAGCACTCTGCGGCGCTCTTTATAGATGATCTCTCTCTGCTCATTATTGACGGTATCGTAATCCAGCAGGTTTTTACGGATACCGTAGTTGTTGCTCTCGATCTTTTCCTGTGCTCTCTGGATCGCGGTGCTGAGCATCTTATGTTCGATCGGTTCGTCTTCCGGGATCCTCATCGCGCGGAACATGTTCATAAGGCGCTCCGAACCGAACAGGCGCATCAGGTCGTCTTCCAGGGAAATATAGAACCTGGATTCGCCGGGGTCGCCCTGTCGTCCGGAACGGCCTCGCAGCTGGTTGTCGATACGCCGTGCCTCGTGGCGTTCCGTACCGATGATCTTCAGGCCGCCGAGGCTTCGGGCTTCCTCATCCAACTTGATATCGGTACCACGGCCGGCCATATTGGTCGCAATGGTTACGCTTCCGGCTTCGCCTGCATGGGAGACGATCTCCGCTTCCATTTCATGGAACTTCGCGTTCAGGACCTGATGCGGGACGCCTTCCTTATTAAGCATCCGGCTGATCAGTTCCGAAGTCTCGATGGTGATCGTGCCTACGAGGACAGGCTGCCGGGTCTTATACGCTTCTACGATCGCCCGTACGACCGCGCGGTATTTTTCCTTTTTGGTCATATAGACCACATCCGTCAGATCCTTCCTCTGCACCGGGATGTTGGTCGGGATCTCGACTACGTCCATTCCGTAGATGTCACGGAATTCCTGTTCTTCCGTAAGGGCTGTACCGGTCATGCCGGCCTTTTTTTCATACTTGTTGAAGAAGTTCTGGAAGGTGATCGTCGCAAGTGTCTTGCTCTCCCTGCGGACGTTGACCTTCTCTTTCGCTTCGATCGCCTGATGCAGGCCGTCGGAATAACGGCGGCCCGGCATGATACGGCCGGTAAATTCATCGACGATCAGTACCTGTTCGTCTTTCACCACGTAATCCTGGTCACGGAACATCAGGTTGTGGGCACGCAGCGCCAGATTGACATGATGCTGGATGTCCAGATTGTCGGCATCGGAAAGGTTGTCGATGTGGAAAAACTGTTCGACACGCTTAACGCCTTCTTCGGTAAGGGTAACGACCTTGTCTTTTTCGTTGACGATAAAATCTCCGGTCTCGATGATCTCCTCGCCCATGATGGCGGACATCTTCGTCAGTTCTCCGGAAGCTGTGCCGCGTTTTAACTGACGCGCCAGAATATCGCAGGTCTCGTAAAGCTTGGTGGACTTTCCGCTCTGTCCGGATATGATCAGAGGCGTCCTTGCTTCGTCGATCAGGACCGAGTCGACCTCGTCGATGATCGCGTAGGCCAGCTCTCTCTGAACCAGCTGTTCCTTATAGATGACCATATTGTCACGAAGATAATCGAAACCGTCTTCGTTGTTTGTGATGTATGTAATATCACAGTTGTACGCTGCACGGCGTTCCTCCGGCGTCATGCTGTTCAGGACGCATCCCACGGTCAGGCCCAGGAACTCGTGCACCGGCTTCATCCATTCCGAGTCACGGTTTGCCAGATAATCATTGACCGTTACGATATGGACCCCTCGGCCCGTCAGTGCGTTCAGATAGGCCGGAAGTGTGGAAACCAGCGTCTTTCCTTCACCGGTCTTCATCTCGGCAATACGGCCCTGATGAAGAACTACGCCGCCGATAAGCTGTACCCGGTAGTGTTCCATTCCGAGGGTACGCCTTGCCGACTCCCGTACGGCAGCAAAGGCTTCAACGAGAATATCGTCCAGCGTCTCTCCGTTCGCCAGTCTTTCCCGGAACTCTTTTGTCTTGTTTTTGAGTTCCCCGTCGGATGCGGCCATCATCTGCGGCCGCAGCGCTTCGATCTTATCTACGATGGGATAGATCCTTTTCAGTTCCCGGTCACTGTGCGTGCCGAATAGTCTTTCAGATAGCTTCATTGGCTTCTCCTTGAATACGTCGGTTTCTTCTTCTCCGGACGGATCTCTTTTTTTCCGAAAGCAGGTCTGCTTCCTGTTCCGAAGTAACTTTGATTTTTTTCATTACAAAAAAGCCGTTCCCGGAAGTATGCAGCATACGGATAGTACCTTTCAGATATCCGTGTTCCGGGCATACGGCCGCACAATAATAGTTCCGTGCACTGACTGAGAACCATCTCAGCTTCTGCCGGCATTTCCTTCCGCAGATGCAGCAGCGGACACTTCGGACTTCCGGGTCCTGCATTGCGGCTTCCTTGCTTTCAAATTCTCTCGATATATATTTTGTATGTCCGTTGTAAACGGCGTAAATCTCGTCTTCTTTTCTCTGGGGACACTGATACATGTCGATCGAGTCATAGGTCATGATGACCGGCTGCTCGATCGTCTGCAGGATCTGTGCCGTATAGTCCGCATCGGCCAGGGCATTGTGAAAAACAGCTTCTTTTTCCAGCCCCAGTTTTTCCACGGCATATTCCAGAGCGCGGCGTTTCTCCATGGTTTCATGCTGGATCGCGTAGAGTTTCTGCACATCCAGGAAATGCAGCGGCCCTTTCAGCTGATAGAGTATTTTATAATACTCCATATTGCGCTGAAGTTCAACCAGGTCCATTCCTCCCCAGGTGCAGAAGATCGCATCCGGTCCTGCCCAGGCAAAAAACGCCCGGACTGCTTCCGGGAAAGGATCTCCTTTTTTCAGATCCTCCGTACTCAGTCCGACGATCCTTTTTGTACGGAAATGGAGTGTATGATAAACAGAAGGCTTGATGACCCGGTAAAAGCGGTCTTCCACCTCCATGTTCTGGTTCAGCTTCACTGCACCGATTTCAATTATTTCAAACGGCAAAGAAGCGCATTCGCGCTCCTTGCCGTACGGACACTGGTTCCATTCAAGGTCAAATACTATATAATTCATCGCTCAGGATGTTTCCGGGTCCCTACCTTCTCGCGGCGTTGTTCTGCCTTGGCTGCTCTTTCGGCTTCGGGATCCTGTCTACCTTTCGGTAAAGATAAATGTCTTTGTTTTTAGTCAGTGTCAGGCCCTGTTCTTTTTCGTAAAAATCGGCAGAATACTGCTTTCCTACGGATTTCAGGCTGGCTCTCATGATTCCGGTGACAATAAGGGCAACGAGAAGCCCGACAATGATCGCAATTATTATCCATGAAGGCTGTATCATTTTTCTCCTCCTTAAAAGACACCGTTAATGAGACAGATGATAAGGAATACGATAACGGCGGTGATCACAGCCGTTCCGCCGAACCAGATCGCCAGTTTGCTCTTATCCATCGGCAGGTCTCCGGCCATTTTGCCGGTCTGACCGTTCATGATAAAGGTAAAGCTCTCGTTGTTCCAGGTCGTGCTTAAGATCCAGACCGGATACAGGGCGTAACGATAGCTGCCGTTCAGCAGCCGGATCGACTGCTCGGCGATGTCGTAGGAAGTATACCCGCCTACCGTCTTTTCAAAGGCCATTTCGGTGCTTTTCCTGATCCGTTCGTTCGCACGGCCTTCACTGTCTTCGGATTTTACGTCATACCGGTCCGCAAGATATCCCGCCAGATAGGCTGTCTGGAAATCGACCGCTTCCGATGCATTGAACGGTTCAACGGACTCTATCAGTTCGTTGGGCATTTTTGCGGAGCCGTCCACGGGGATATTGTCAAATCCCAGTCCGCCGGAACGCAGGAGTTTGTAGTACGTGGTTTCCTGATAGCGGTAGTTGGCGTCTTCCCATGTACGGACTTTTGTCGCATTGTAATTGATATCCGCATCCACATCGGAATTAAAGAGCCATACCGGAACATACATTCCCTTGATCTCGTCGATATGGTTCTGCTCTTTGAAGACCTTCGGCAGAAGTTTTTTGCCTTCCAGATGGTGAAGATACGCCTGTTTCGCGTCTTCTTTTGTCTTTTTGAACGGAATGACTACGTCCGGCTTCAGATCCCCGGCAAACTTGCCCTTCATTACAACAGGATTGCCGCAGTACGGACAGGATGTTGCCGCCAGCGTATTGTCGCCGATGACTTCTCCGCCGCAGGACTGGCAGACGTAAACGTTCATGTTTTCTGTTTCAGCCTCTGTCCATTCCGCATCCGGCTTGTTTTCCCACTGCATCTCATCGGGCTGGATATTGTTCAGCTCCTCATCCAGCTCTTTCAGGGTCTCCATATCGAACTCGGTATCGCAATACGGGCACTTCATTTTCTGAACTGTCGCGTCATATCCGATGGCGCCGCCGCAGTTCGGACATTTGTATTGAATCATTTCTGCCATTATTCAGTCTCCTGCTTACTGTACTCTGACTGCGCTATAATTCTCCGCAAAGCCTATCAAACCGCTCCTCTTTGCGGATTCACTTATAAAAGCAAAAGAGGCCGGCACACAAAACGGTTCGGAGCCCGGCGTTTCCGGTCCGCGGCCAGTTTTATGTGTCAACCTCTTGGAAGTTCCTTTTACGGTCTCGGCTTGCCGCAGTTCGTGCAGAAATTGCCGCTGTTGGCTGTGCCGCACTCGCAGGTCCAGCCTGCCGGCTGCGGTTTCGGCTTGCCGCAGTTCGTGCAGAAATTGCCGCTGTTGGCTGTGCCGCACTCACAGGTCCAGCCGCCGACTGCTGCCGCTCCGACTGCTGCCGCTGCGGGAGCCGCTGCTGCGGCCTGCTGCTGTCCGATATTATAGAGGCTCTGCGCATTCGTGCCGCCGATGCCCTGGGCCATGCCTACACCCATAAATCCGGCTACTGCACCGTTCGGATTGGAAGCGGCTGCTTTCATGGCGTCTGCCTGAGCGCCTGCAAGCGTTGCGGCTGCCATTGTCGGATCCTTGAGCATTGCCGCTCTCTGAGCCTGCTTGATCAGTTCCTGATCCTCTTCCGGAATGGTGATCGGGTTAAGCGCTACGGATACTACCGTAAGTCCGCGGAGCTCTGACCACTTCTCCGTAAGGGCTTCGTTCATTGCTGCCGCGAGATCCTCTGCATGTGCGGGAATCTCGTTCGGACGAAGCTGAAGCTCGGAAAGCTTCGCCATTGCCGGCTGGAGAGCACTTACGAACTCGGTCTTTAACTGTCCGTCGATCATGGATCTTGTATATTCGGATGTAACATTGCCGCATACATTTGTATAGAAAAGAAGCGGGTCTGTGATCTTATAGGAATATACGCCGCTGCAGCGGATCGAAGAATCGATGTCAAGGCCGATCTTGCTGTCGACGATACGGAACATGATCGGATTGGCTGTTCCGAATTTATTGTCGATCAGTTCCTTTGTATTGAAGTAGTAAATTCTCTGATCATGACCGGTGTCGCCGCCGTAAGTGATACGTTTTCCGATAAGTTTGAAGGTATCCAGGATGCCTTTTCCGAGTCCGCCGTAGAAGATGCTCGGCTCTGTTGAGGTATCATAAGTAAATTCACCCGGCTCCGCGCAGACTTCAACGACTTTGCCATTGTCAACGATGATCATGCACTGGCCGTCCGCTACGACGATGCCGCTTCCGTTGGTGATTATGTTATCGCTTCCCCTCTTGTTTGAGGACCGCGAACCGATAACGTGCTGGCCTTTTTTAACCAATACATCGCTGCTGAGAGCTTCACAATAAAAGAATTCTTTCCACTGATCCGCCAGCGATCCGCCTAATGCTCCGAGAGCTGCTGAAATAAGTCCCATAATGTTATCTCCTTGTTATTCTCCTTTTGGGAATGCGTTTAAATGCTTCTATGTCCTGCGGAGTCCTCCGCCGGAAAGTCCTCATATATTATATAACGATTCGTGTTTCAGCGTCAATAATAATGACGGCAGGGGACGGATCCCTGCCGCCATATTCAGCGGTAAATATTTTACTCAGATAATACTTTTCAGATCCTCCGGCGTGTTGCAGTTGTAGAAATACCGGAGCTGTTCTTTTTCCAGCGGCAGATACTGCGTGCGGATCCGGGCAATCAGATCGTGAAGCTTGAAATTGCCTTCTTCCAGCATTTCGGAGATCGTTCCCAGCGCACTGCGCGAATACAGCGCAAAAAGCGGCTCCGCTTTGTCCTGATAACGGTAGACATATGCATCTGCACCGGAATCGTCCGGAACCGGGAGCATGGAAACATCCATGTTCGGAATGTCAATGGCACAGACATACAGCCGGTCTTCATCCCCTTCCAGAAAAGCAGCATGGATGCCGGCCATGGGCCCGCACTTTTCATACCGGTCGAATACCGGTATGATGTGGTTTTCGGCGATCACCGCTGCTGCGGCATCATCTTCCAGGATCTTTTGCAGATGTTCTTCGCTGCCGATCCCGAGATAGATCGCCGAAATGTCCGGCACCTTTGCCCAGAAACCCGCCGCATGCGCCAGAAAGGATTCCCCGTTGTACTTCAGCGTTGTCTTATCCTGCCCCATGCGCCTGGACTTTCCGCCGGAAAGGATCAGTGCGCCGGTCTTTGCCTTGCTCAACCGCTCATGCCTCCTACAGCAGATGTATATTATTCGCTTCGCACGTGTCACGCATTTCCTGCGGCCACCAGGATGCAAGAACTTCTCCGACGTGCGCGCGCTTCAGAAGAAGCATGCAGAGCCGTGACTGGCCGATGCCGCCGCCGATGGTATAGGGCAGCTTCTTCTCAAGAATGGCTTTATGGTAGGGCAGCTGTTCTCTTTCCAGCGCGTTGGCCTTGACCAGCTGCTCATGAAGGCTCTCTTCCGAAACACGGATGCCCATGGATGTGATCTCCAGCGCGATCCCGAGCGGTTCATACCAGAAAAGGAGATCGCCGTTAAGCTGCCAGTCGTCATAGTCCGGAGCTCTTCCGTCATGCGGCTTTCCGTCACCCAGTTTTTCACCGATGCGCATGATAAAAACGCAGCCCAGCTCGCGGCAGATCACGTTCTCTCTTTCCTTCGCCGTAAGATCCGGGTACTGCTGCCTTAACTCCTCGGAATCCACAAAATGGACCTTATCGGCAAGATTGTAAAGGGCTTTCGGATATTTATACCAGACTTCATGGGTCATATGTTTGATGACCTTGAAGATCTTTTTGACTTCGCTTTTCAGCGTGTCGATCGTGCGCTGTTCTTTGGTGATGACCTTTTCCCAGTCCCACTGATCCACATAAATACTGTGAATATTGTCCACTTCTTCATCGCGGCGGATCGCATTCATGTTTGTGTAAAGGCCCTCTCCCGGCTGAAATTCATACCGTCCGAGCGCCGCCCTTTTCCATTTTGCCAGAGACTGTACGACCTCCAGTTCCAGGCCGGGCGCTTCTTTGGTGTCAAAAGCGACTTTTCTTTCCACGCCGTTCAGATCGTCATTCAGCCCCGTGCTCTTTTCGACGAAAAGAGGCGCGGAGATCCTGGAAAGATTCATCTGCTTCGCAAATTCTTTCTGGAACGTATCGCGGATATACTTAATGGCTTCATGTGTCTCCCTCATTGTGAGACCGGCGTCGTATTTTTCGGGTATGATCAGATTCATCGGAGCTCCCTCCTCAAACGCTGCTGCTTTTTAACAAATTAAACTATTGAAACATAATACCACGTGTTCAGAACGGCTTCAAGGGAGAGAAAAGGCGCATGTGTTCCAAAAAGCCGAAACCATGCGCCGTATAAATGCATTTTTAGCCCCTTATGCCGTCTTAAACCTCTGCCGGTGATCCTTATCCCCGGACTTATCCGCGATCTCACCTGCTTTCTTCAGCGAATTGCGGGTGAGCATCGGGCCGAACAGTTCGTAGATCAGCACGCCGAACAAAATGATATTCCTTATCAGCTCCGCCTTGGACCCTCCCAGGGAACGGGCGGTGACGACCATGCCCAGCGCTACTCCGGCCTGCGGGAACAGCGTGATCCCCAGGTGCTTCTGTACGGTCGGACTGCAGCCGGTCGCCTTGCTTCCGAGCCGGGCCCCGGTGTATTTGCCGACACATCGTATCACGATATAGACAGCGCCGATCAGCAGCACATGCGGCAGAGTCAGGACTTTTAATTCCAGTCCGGCTCCGCTGATCACGAAGAAGATCGCAAACAGCGGTGCGGTCCAGCGGTCCGCCCTGCTCATAATATCTTCGGAATACTCGCTCATGTTGCAGAACGTCATGCCGAGCATCATGCAGACCAGAAGCGACGAAAACGAAACCGTCACCGGGCCGATGCTGAATTTAACAGAAGAAAGCGCCACAGTAAGAAGCACAAACCCGATCGTCAGGGAAAGACGGTTCGAATTGGAGTAGAACAGTTTCTCAAGCTGCGTCAGCAGCGCTCCGAGTACCGCTCCGAGTACCAGCGAGAAAACGATCTGGAGGATCGGGTTGATGATCATCGAAAACGCGGTGAGCGCGCCACCCTCCAGAGCTGTGGCGATCCCGAAGGAGACCGCAAACAGGATCAGGCCGATGGCATCATCCAGCGCAACGATCTGGAGCAGCAGGCTGGTAAGCGGGCCTTTTGCCTTATACTGGCGTACGACCATCAGCGTTGCAGCCGGAGCCGTGGCCGAAGCGATCGCACCGAGTGTGATCGCAGCTGAAAGCGGCAGCCGTTCTTCACCCAGAATAAAATGCAGGCCCAGCATCGCGGCATCCGTAAACACCACGGCCAGACACGCTTCCGCAATACCCGTGATCACGGCCTGTCTCCCGGTGTTCTTCAGTTTGGAAAGCCGGAACTCATTGCCTATGGTAAAGGCGATAAAGCCCAGCGCGGCGTTGGACACCGCGACTACCGAATCCACAGCTTCCATGGAAGTGAACCCCAGCCCGTCGATCCCGATCCGGCCCATGCAGTAGGGCCCGATGATCAGGCCGGCGATCAGAAACGCTGTGACATCCGGGAGGTTAAGTTTAAGAATCTTGAAAAGACGGGTCATTAAAAGACCCGCCAAAAGCGCTATTGAAATTGTGAGTATATGTACCATTCTGTATGCTGGAGCCGGATTGGCAACAGGGAACCGTCCCTGTGCCGCCAATCCGGCTGTTTTCCTTTATTGTATTCTCTTCAACAGTTCTTCCCTGCGTTCCTCAAACCCCGGTTTTCCCAGCAGGGCGAACATGTTTTTCTTATAACTTTCTACACCCGGCTGGTCAAAGGGATTTACGCCCAGCGCGTACCCGCTGACGCCGCAGGCATATTCAAAGAAATAAAACAGCTGGCCGAGTGAATACTCATCCATTTTCGGAAGATGGATCATCATGTTCGGAACACCTCCGTCCACATGCGCCATCGCCGTTCCGGCCATCGCCTGTTTGTTTACATAATCTATGGTCTTCCCGGCCAGATAATTCAGGCCGTCCAGATCGTTCTCCTCTTCCCGGACCTTCATTTCCACACCGGGATCGTCCACACAGATCACGGTTTCCATTAGGATACGGCTGCCGTCCTGGATAAACTGCCCCATGGAATGCAGGTCGGTCGTCAGATCGACCGATGCCGGGAAAATGCCTTTCCCGCCTTTGCCTTCGCTCTCGCCGTACAGCTGCTTCCACCATTCGGAAACATAGTGGAGACCGGGTTCGTAATTGGCCAGGATCTCAACTCCTTTTCCTTTCTGATAGAACACGTTCCGGTAAGCGGCATAAAGAAGAGCGTCGTTTTCCGCAAAAGGCAGGCTCATAAGCTCAGAACGTTCTGCCGCGGCGCCTTCCATCAATGCGTCGATATCCAGGCCTGCTGCCGCAATGGGAAGAAGGCCGACCGCCGTGAGCACGGAATACCGTCCGCCGATGTCATCCGGCACGACAAAGGTCTCATACCCGTTTGCGTCCGCCAGTTTTTTCAGCGCGCCTCTTTCTCTGTCGGTCGTCGCATAGATCCTTTCGGCTGCTCCTTCAGCTCCGTATTTTTTCTCAAGCAGTTCCTTGAAAACACGGAAGGCAACGGCCGGTTCGGTCGTCGTGCCGGACTTGGAGATCACGTTTACGGAGAAGTCTTTGTCTCCGATGGCTTTGATAAGTCCGTCCAGATACCGGGTGCTGATGTTGTTTCCGGCAAAATAAATCGCCGGATTCTTACCGCCCTGCATATTGGTTTCATTATAAAACGCCGGAGAGAGTGCTTCTATCGCCGCCTTGGCGCCCAGATACGATCCGCCGATCCCGATCACGACGAGTACGTCGCTGTCACTCCGGATCTTCGCCGCGGATTCCTTTATTCTGGAAAACTCTTCCCGGTCATAGTTTATCGGGAGATCCAGCCACCCGGTGAATTCACTGCCCGGAGCGGCCCGTCCGATCAGGGTGCTGTTGGCATCCAGTATGGTTTCTTCCATCCGTGCAAGCTCTTCGGGTGTTAAAAAGCTGTCAGCATAGGTTGTATCAAATTGAATCCTGTTTGACATTAGAATACCTCCGTCTGTTGATCTGAACTCTGTGGATCGGATGCAGTATTTATTTTATTGACATAATATGCTATCATTATGTATCTATAACCATTATATAAACGATCCCGCTTGCTTTGCAAGCGTCTCTGAAGAAAGGCGGAACCAAATAATGATCTTTTCATCACCTTCAGCATGCATTGAAGCCGATAAAGAGAATATTGCAAAAGTTGTGCTTATGCCCGGCGACCCGCTTCGCGCAAAATACATTGCCGAAACCTATCTGACAGACCCGGTCTGCTTCAACACCGTCCGGAACATGCTCGGATATACCGGTGAATATAAGGGGAAACGCATCTCTGTTATGGGAAGCGGAATGGGTGTTCCTTCCGCCGTGCTTTATCTGCACGAGCTGTTCAATTTTTACGGGGTGGAAGCCGCCATCCGTGTGGGCAGTGCCGGCGCGCTGAGGGATGATATCAATGTCCGCGATATCGTGATCGCCATGAGCGCCTCCACCAACTCCGGTTTCGGCGCGACGTTCGGCTTCCCCGGGACACTTGCTCCCACGGCGGATTTCGAAATGCTTTACGATGCCGTAAATATCTGTAAGGAAAAGGGCTCTTCCGTTAAAGTCGGAAATATCTTTACGACAGACCTGTTCTACAATCCGAATCCGGACGTTCCGGCAATGGCCCGCGACTACGGCATGCTCTGTGTGGAAATGGAAACCGCCGGTTTCTACCTTGAAGCGATGAATTCAAAGAAAAAAGCGCTTTCGATCGTTTCCATCTCCGACCATATGTTCAAACCGGAGGCCCTCTCTGCCCTTGAACGTCAGGAATCCTTTAACGAAATGATGGAGATCTCTCTGGAAACTGCATGGAAGCAGGCATAAAGAAAGCCAGAAACAGGATTAGCCTATGAAACATATTGTCCTGACCGGCGGCGGAACAGCCGGTCATGTCACACCGAATATGGCACTGGTCCCCCGTTTGAGAGAGCTCGGTTACGAAATCTCTTACATCGGATCCAAAGACGGTATCGAAAAAAAGCTGATATCGGAGATGGGGATTCCCTATTACGGAGTCTCCACCGGAAAACTGTGCCGGTACTTAAGCCTTAAAAATGTCTCGGATCCGTTCAAGGTCCTCCTTGGAACCGCAGAGGCCCGGTCCGTATTAAAGAAGATCCGGCCGGATGTCGTGTTCTCCAAGGGCGGCTTTGTCGCCGTCCCTGTTGTAACCGCCGCTTCAAGGCTCGGCATCCCCGCGATCATTCATGAATCCGATATGACTCCCGGCCTGGCCAACCGGCTCTGTATTTCCAAAGCCGTAAAAGTCTGCTGCAATTTCCCCGAAACTGCCGCTTACCTTCCGGCAGACAAAGCGGTTGTAAGCGGAACGCCGATACGGGAAGAGCTGATGAACGGCTCTGCCGAAAAGGCAAGGGAATTCTGCGGCTTCACCGCGGAAAAGCCGGTGATCCTGGCGGTCGGCGGAAGCCTGGGCTCCGTTGCGATCAACAACGCGATCCGAAGCAATCTCCCGGCGCTCCTTGAAAAATACCAGGTGATCCATCTTTGCGGGAAAGGCAATCTGGATCCCTCCCTGGACGGAACTCCCGGCTATGTCCAGTATACTTTCATAAAAAAAGAACTGGCCGATCTGTTTGCGCTGGCGGACCTCGTGGTTTCCCGTGCCGGTGCGAACGCGATCTGTGAACTCTGCGCCCTGGCAAAACCGAACCTGCTGATCCCTCTTTCCGCCGCGGCAAGCAGAGGGGACCAGCTCCTGAACGCAGCTTCCTACGAAAAGCAGGGCTTTTCGATGGTGCTGCAGGAAGAAGACATCACTCCGGAACGATTTCTGTCAGATATCGACAGGCTGTATGAGAATCGTGAGGAATTCATCACCAAAATGAAAAACAGCTCCTCCGGAGATTCCATCGGAACGATCCTCACACTTATTGAAGAGTGTGCCGATCATCAGGAAAAATGAAGTACAGGAACCTGCAAATCGCTATATTGTGTGTGGTTCTGACCGCCGCCCTGATTCTGAGCGGATGTCAGGCAGCTGAAGGCGGGTCTTCGGCCCGGGCCGTGTCTGAAGAAGCGGAGGAAAGCGCTTCTGCATCCGGAACAACAGCTGTTTCGACGCCCTCTGCGGCGGCTCCGCCTGAAAAAGAAGCTTCTGTCACACCAACACCGGCTCCGAAACCGACAGAAGCCGCAAAGCCGAAGCCGACCAAAAAAACAACGCCTTCCCCGGCGCCGGAAAAATCTCTTCACGACCTGCGGACGATCATCAATAAAAAGATCAAAGGCTATGACGGAACCTGGTCGGTTTACTGCAAGCGTCTGGATACCGGTGAACACTTCTGCATAAACGACGAACCACGCATCTCTGCCAGCCTGATCAAGCTCTATGTGTTCGGCGCCGCTATGGAAGCGATTGAAAAAGGAGATCTCCTGTTCGAGGACTGGAGCGAGCCTCTCGAACTGATGATCGAATACAGCGACAACGAATCCTGCAACATACTGATCAATGCCGTGGGCGGTTTTGAAGCCGTCAATGATTTTATCGAAAGGCATGGCTTTAAGAATACCGAACTGTACCGGTATATGCAGGAACAGAACGATATTGAAAACTTTACCAGCACCAAAGAGTGCGGTCATCTTCTGGAACTGGTCCTGGAAGGAAACTACGTTTCAGAAGAGACTTCCGAGCTTTTGCTGTATCATCTTAAAAACCAGTACACCCTGTACAAGATCCCTGCCGGCATTCCCAAAGGAGTCCGGACAGCCAGCAAAAGCGGAGAACTGGACGACGCGCAGCACGATGCGGCGATTATCTTCTCTCCGGCCTGTACCTATATCCTGGTCATCATGTCAAATGACCTGGCGCCGTATTTCGAAGGGGCCGATGAAGCGATTGCCGAGATTGGCGAACTCTCGAAAACAGTTTATAATTATCTGAACGATTAACGATCAAGGAGGTTTATCATGGTTTTTTGCTCCAAATGCGGGAAGGCGGTAGAACCCGGCAGTGAAATCTGTCCGAACTGCGGTACTCCGCTTAAAATACGTCCTGCCGATTCCTCCGAGAAGGAGGACCGCGGCACACGCTCCTCTGCTCCTCAGAAAAGGAAAAGAAGGAAACGCAAGTACACGATCGGTGAAAAGCTCCTTCTGGCGCTGATCATCATCGCTGCGGCTGCCCTTGTGGCCGTCATCATAATGATCCTGAATTCCTCATTCTTCAGCTCCGGCTCCGATAAGAAGGACAACAAGTCCGCGATCGAAAGCTCGTCCGAAATGGATGACAATTCCCGGAGCACCCACAAGGAAGAAAAGGAAGCTTCGGAGGGCAAGTCCGAACCGACGCAGAAGAGCAGCGTGAAATCCGAATCCGAGACGTCTTCTGCGGAAAAGGAAAAAGAGAAAGAAGAAGAAAAAGAAAAGCCCATCTCCGATGTCTCTTATTATGTTACGGGCGTCGAAGGAGATATACGGCTGCGCGAATCCGAAGAACCCACCAGCGCGGCAGTCGGAAGACTTGTCAACGGAGATGAAGTGAAGATCCTGAACGATACGGATCCCGTATACTGGAAAGTCGTTGACGAGAAAAACGATCTCTCCGGATTTATTGA
The DNA here is from genome assembly GCA_017509985.1 of Lachnospiraceae bacterium. Classification (GTDB taxonomy): domain Bacteria; phylum Bacillota; class Clostridia; order Lachnospirales; family Lachnospiraceae; genus Alectryocaccobium. The sequence goes on along the minus strand of JAFWOE010000004.1, from coordinate 86,206 downwards.
CCGGCACTATATTACAGACGAAAAAGATGCTGTTGTTGCACCGCGTCTTATGTATATTTCCGGTGCCGACTCCGACGTTCCGGTCGTAGAATCCGCGGATGCCGGTGCTGCTGAGATCGGCAAACTGAAAGTCGGCGACCCGGTCAAGGTTATTGCCGAAAACGACGGACCTCTCCGTCTGGTTTACACAGATACGCTTAAGTCCTTCGGATATGTACCGGTAAAATATCTTTCCGGCGTAATGCCGACTGCCACACCGATACCGACGCCGACCGCCACACCCGTGCCGACTGCGACGCCGACCGCGACGCCGACACCTGCACCGACAGAAACACCGACACCGTCGCCGACTCAGTCGCCGACGGAGCCGATCGGTCCCGGCGCCGCTCCTTCCAGTTACTCTGTATACACTGCAGCGGTAGATTCCGGCTATCTAGCCCTCCGGAACGCAAAAGCACGTGACGTTTCGAACGAGATCGGCCAGGTGCAGTCCGGGGAGCAGGTCTATGTAGTCTCCTCCGATGGAGAATACTGGTATGTTTATGTTCCCGCCCTCGGTTCATACGGCTATGTGAACAGCAATTATCTGTCTGCGGGCGGTGCTCAGCCGACACCGACGCCGACTCCGGAACCCACGGCCACGCCGGCTCCGGAAGGACAGACCATGACCGTAAGCGTTTCTTCCGGTTATCTGGCCCTCCGAAACGCAAAGGCTTTTGATTCGGCGAACGAGATCGCAAAACTCGAGAACGGCACCAAAGTGCAGATCGTCGACAAGAGTGATGCCCAGTACTGGTATGTCTATGTTCCCGATCTGGGAAGCTACGGATATGTAAATAAGGATTATCTGAATTAACCGGGAGCAGCCCTGCTGCCGGACAGAGATCCGATTTCATCACCAAAAAGACTTCGGGCCGGTGTATCTGCACCGGCCCGAAATCTTTTTGTCCGCAGGCAGCTTTTATCCGTTCGCTGCCGCTTTTTCCTTATAATGATGAGCGTCTTCAAGAACCATCTCTTTGACCTTCATCAGACGTACTTTTGTTGAGTTTTCATTTTCCTCCAGCTTCATGGAAATATACTTGATGTTTCCCTGCAGTTCAGGGATCATAACATATTCAAGGGCGTTTACGCGGCGGCGGGTCTTTTCGATCTCCTGGGCGAGCAGCTGCATCGTTTTTTCGATCTGCGCCAGCTCGAGCATGTCGCTGAATACATCCTGCAGCGCCGTCATGGCGTCATCGAGTTCACCGGAAGTCTGCGCAAAACTGTAGGGATGAATGTTCGCGCCTTCCTCTTCGTTGGTCGTAAAGGAATACTGCGGCACGTTAACAGACATTACATTTTTGTATTTAACATCCAGCTCGATCCGCTGCTTTGAATAGACCAGAGCCTGCTCCAGCATATCCGGAGACATAACAGCCGACGCGACGGCCTGGGCCGCGAACGCCTCGGAAAGGCCGTCTTCGACTTTGTATCTCAGCCGCTTGTTCTCCTGGACGACCTCCATGAACTGACGCATGAGCTCGTCACGTTTGTCTTTCAGAAGCTTATGGCCTCGGACGGCAGTCTTCAATCGCCCCTTCATTTGATTCAGGACCATTCTGGTCGGGGTTATTGTTGCCATAGATTATCCCTTCTGTTCTTCCTCGTCTCTGGGCAGATATTTCTCGATATACTCCGGCTTGATTCGTTTGAGTTCCCTCTCCGGAAGGATCTTCAGAAGCTTCCAGCCGATATCCAGCGTCTCTTCGATCCCGCGGTTCGTCTCGTTGCCCTGGGATACGTACCGTTCTTCAAACTCTTCCGCGAATTTTGCATAAAGCTTGTCATCATCGGAAAGAGCCGCCTCACCCAGGATCGTCATCAGTTCTTTGGCCTCTTTGCCTCTGGCATAAGCCGCGAACAGCTGGTTCATCGTGCCCGAGTGATCTTCACGGGTCTTGCCTTCGCCGATACCCTTATCTTTCAGACGCGAAAGCGACGGAAGAACATCGATCGGCGGAACGACGCCTTTACGATGAAGATCACGGGAAAGGATGATCTGTCCTTCCGTGATATATCCGGTAAGGTCGGGGATCGGATGAGTCTTATCATCTTCCGGCATGGTCAGGATCGGGATCATGGTAATGGAACCGGGGTTCCCGAGCCTTCTTCCGGCACGTTCATACATCGTTGCAAGGTCGGTATAAAGATATCCGGGATATCCGCGTCGTCCGGGAACTTCTTTCTTGGCGGCGGAAACCTCACGCAGCGCCTCTGCATAGTTCGTGATATCCGTCAGGATGACCAGAACGTGCATTCCCTTATCAAATGCGAGATATTCTGCAGCCGTCAGCGCCATACGCGGTGTCGCGATACGCTCTACGGCAGGATCGTTTGCCAGGTTTGTGAAAACGACGGTACGGTCGATCGCGCCGGTACGCCGGAAATCCCTGATAAAGAATTCGGACTCCTCAAATGTAATACCGATCGCGGCGAATACTACGGCGAAGTTCTCTCCGTCGCCCAATACCCTTGCCTGCCGCGCGATCTGCGCCGCCAGGTTCGCATGGGGAAGACCGGATCCCGAAAAGATCGGAAGCTTCTGTCCTCGTACAAGGGTGTTCAGGCCGTCAATTGCCGAAACGCCGGTCTGGATAAATTCCGCAGGGTAAGCACGCGCGGACGGGTTCATCGGCAGGCCGTTGATATCCCTGTGATCCTCGGCAATGATATCCGGGCCTCCGTCGATCGGTTCGCCCATTCCGTTGAATACACGGCCGAGCATATCCTCGCTGACGCCGAGCTCCAGCGGATGTCCGAGGAAACGCACCTTGCTTTCCGCAAGGTTGATTCCCTGAGCGGCCTCGAAAAGCTGTACAACGGCGCGGCTTCCTTCGATCTCAAGAACCTTGCAGCGTCTTACGCTTCCGTCCGGCAGCTCGATCTCGCCGAGTTCGTCATAGGTTACGCCTTCTACATTATCGACGATCATCAGGGGGCTGGCGATCTCTTTAATCGTCTTGTATTCTCTGATCATTCTTCTTCACCTCCTGCCTGAACTTCGCTGATCTCGGCTTTGATCTTCTCTATGATGACGTCATAGACCTCATTGTATTTTTCCGGATCCGCCATTTTCGCACGGCCGATATCTTCTCTCGCGCTGATATTGAACAGGCCCTGAAGGTCCGCTCCCTTAAGAAGGGCTGCACGGCATTCGTCTTCGTACCGGAGGATCAGGTCCAGAAGGCGGAACTGCTTCCCGTACGGAGAATAGGCGTCTTCATCTACGAAAGCGTTCTGCTGCAGGAAGTCCTCACGGATCATACGGGCGATCTCCAGGGTAAGCCGGTCTTTCGGAGAAAGAGCGTCCTGGCCGACCAGGCGTACGATCTCCTGAAGTTCTGCTTCTTCCTGAAGGATACGCAGCGCCCTGTTTCGGTTGGCCATATATTCCGGTCCGAATTCGGACTCGTAATAGGGTCCGAGGTTGTCTGTATAAAGTGTATAGGACGTCAGCCAGTTGATCGCCGGGAAATGTCTCGCATAAGCCAGCGAGCTGTCCAGCGCCCAGAACACCTTAACGATACGCATCGTTGCCTGGGAGACCGGTTCGGAAATATCTCCGCCAGGAGGTGAAACGGCTCCGATCGCCGTGATCGATCCTCTTCTGTTGTCGCTGCCGTAGCACTTAACGCTGCCGGCTCTTTCATAGAACTGGGCGATACGGCTGGCAAGGTAAGCAGGATATCCTTCTTCACCGGGCATTTCTTCCAGACGGCCGGACATTTCACGAAGGGCTTCGGCCCATCTTGAAGTAGAGTCTGCCAGAACGGCTACGTCATAACCCATGTCACGGAAGTATTCCGCGATGGTGATACCGGTATAGATCGATGCCTCACGGGCTGCAACCGGCATGTCCGAAGTATTCGCGATCAGCACGGTCCTCTTCATCAGGGATTCGCCGGTACGCGGGTCGTTCAGCTCCGGGAACTCGTTCAGAACGTCTGTCATCTCGTTTCCGCGTTCTCCGCATCCGATATAGACAACAACGTCTACATCCGACCATTTTGCCAGCTGATGCTGAACGACGGTCTTGCCGCTTCCGAACGGTCCGGGAACGGCGGCGGTTCCGCCCTTGGCTACCGGGAACATGGTATCGATGATACGCTGGCCGGAGTTCAGGGGACGGTCCGGCGTAAATTTATTGGCATAAGGCCTTCCGATACGGACCGGCCAACGCTGGATCATGTCCAGCTCCACTTCGCTGCCGTCATCTTTAATAATGCAGGCGATCTTGTCTTCTACTTTGAAGCTGCCTTCCTTTACCCACTTTACGGTTCCGTGATCGACCTGCGGCGGAAGCATGATCTTGTGAAGAAGTGCCGTCGTTTCCTGTACGGTTCCCAGGATATCCCCTGCCTTGATCTGGTCGCCCTCTTTCGCAACGGCTTTGAATTCCCAGACCTTATCCCTGTTCAGTGCGGGGATGCTGACACCTCTCGCGATCGTATCTCCTGTTGCCGCCTTGATCTCCGGAAGAGGTCTCTGGATACCGTCGTAGATATTCTCCAGCATGCCGGGGCCGAGTTCAACGGACAGAGGCATTCCGGTCGTGACTACTTCGGCTCCCGGGCCGAGTCCGGATGTTTCTTCATAGACCTGAATCGACGCGGAATCTCCGGTCATGTTCAGGATCTCTCCGATAAGATGCTGTTCGCCGACACGGACAACGTCCGAAACGTTTGCTTCCGACAGTCCGTTCGCAATGACAAGCGGTCCTGAGACCTTAGTGACTTTTCCCAAAGTATCTACCTTCTTTCTACAGAATATCGATGCCGACCGCACGTTCTACTGCGGACTGCAGTGCTTCCTTCCCGATACCCAGCGAGCCTTCCCGGCCGGGTATGAGGATGATCGCAGGCATCGGACTGTCTTTATATTTTTCGATCTCTTTTTTGAGACCGACTGCCAGATTCTCCGAAATATAAATGATGGCATAGCTGTTTTCCGCTCCCGTGATCTCGCGGAGGATCTTTTTGGCTTCCTCCGGCTTGTCGGCCGCAAAAACGTCCAGCCCGAGAGCTTTAAAACACATTATTGTGTCCCTGCCGCCAATAACCGCTATTTTATACATACGTCTGACGCAGCCTTTCTTTGATTTTTTCGGGAGCGACGCCGCCCTTGAGCCCGGTCAGCACCATTCTCACATTCAGAATGTTCACTTCGATGATGCTTAAGTACCAGAACACTGCCCTGGCATCGAAATACATCATCCGGATATTGGCCAGATATCTCATCCAGGCCTCTGCGCATTCTTTTTCAAACGCGGTGATCGGGCCGCCTTTTAATGCGTCCTGGCCGAGGACCGCTGCCTGGTAAAACGGCATATCCTTGTACATGGAAGCAAGCCCGTCGCCCGAAAATGCGGCCGCCGCCAGCTGGGCCGGCGAGTAATGGCCGTTTTCCATCAGCATGGCCTTAAGGAACTCCTGGCTCTTTCCCATGCGTACGACCCTGACGCAGGTTCTTAAGTTTACACTGTCTATAAAATGCCGTAAGAAGGTTATCGCATACGGTTCGCCTGGCTCTTCGGCCATCATAGGCGTGATCGGCTCAACCTTCGGTTCCAGCTGCTCAGCAAGCTCGAACATTTCCTTAAAATACATCCGGTCGATATAGAGATCCACGGCCCTGGGGTTCTGAAGTTTTGCCATCATGTCCCGGGCTTCCCTCATGGTCTCGGCCATGATGGGCGTAAGGTCCCTGTAATCGTTGTTCAGATAATCTTCGCGCAGATCGGAGCGTGTATACCTTCCTGTTGAAGAAAGCATGGTATCCGCGTTCTCATGGGCGCCGTCGCTTTTTACGATCGCCTTGATATTGTGGTAATCGTATTTCAGCCGCATCATCTGAACGACCTGGTCTTCGGGACAGACCTGTTCGATCTCCTTAAAGATACTGTTCCGTCTTTCGATCAGCACCTTGTCGATCTCATCCGTGCTCAGGCCGGTCATGTTGGGCCATCCGGCTTCGGCGATCAGCCTGGCAGCCATGTCGGGATCCCCGGTCATCGCCGCCTGCTCGAACCGTTCGTATTTGATCATGTTGTGAAGCTTGTTGTTGATCTTTGACGCCAGAAACATATAATCCCTGAACGAAACATATTTGACCGGATCATATGCTATCTTGTTTACAACCATATCCTGCCTCCAGCTTATCCGAACAGTATCTTTGCCACTTTGGAATCCATTTCCTCGCGGCAGATACTGATCAGCGTGTCAACAGAGCAGTTGACTGAAATATCTTTTTCTTTCAGGAACAGACCGCCCGGAATATCCGCTGTTTCCTCGGAAAGGCTGATCTCCGCAGTCTTTCCGCGTTCGGCAAGCTTTCTGTTGACCTCGGAAACGACTCTGCTGCCCACTCTTTCCCTGTCTGCCGCATTAAGCGAAACCGCTTCTTTCCCGGACACGGATGCCGCAGCCGCCTTGTCGGCAAGAAAAGCAATATACTCTTCCTCCGGCATTCCAAGGATCGCCCTTCTGGCATTCGAATAGGCCTGATCGATCAGCCTCTGCTTGGTGGCAAGGATATCTTTTCTGGACTGAAGGATCGCCGCTCTGCTTTTCCGGTCGGCTGCTGCAGCAGCATCGACTTTTCCGGCTTCGATCTTCTCGTCGTAGATGCGTTTTGCCTGTTCTTCGTATTCAGCAAGGATCTCCGCCGCTTTTGCTTCGGCTTCGGCTATGACCGCGTCTGCGTCTGCCTTTGCCTCATCAAGGATCCGGCCGGTGATCTTTTCTATTCCTTTCATAAACCGATACCTCTCTGTAAATAACGGTCTTTTAAGTTATGCGCCGATGTTTAAGTTCAAAAGCATCAGGAAGGACGCAAGCAGCGAAAGGATCGCGTAGAATTCTACCGTAATACACATAACGATGCCTTTTGCCCAGTCATCGGGACGTCTTGCCATAAGGTTGATCGCCCTTGCTGCGGCACGTCCCTGTGCGGGAGCGGAAATGCATCCGCCGATCATCATCGGAACGCAGGCTCCGAATACACGAAGGCCGTCTGCTACTGTAAGAGCCGTGGGATCTCCTCCGAACACTCCCATCTGAAGAAGTGCGAAGAACCATACTACCAGGCCGTAAAGTCCCTGTGTTCCGGGGATAACCTGAAGAATCATTACTTTACCGAAGTAAGAGGGATCCTCTCCCAGAAGACCGATACCGGATTCACCGGCAAGTCCCGTACCTTTGGCAGAACCTGCGCAGCAAAGACCCACCGCAAGGCCTGCGCCTAAAAAGCCTATGGCAAGACCGCCAAAATCCGCAAAAAAGCTCATTGTTTTTCCTCCTTGGTTAAATCAAAGAATTTAGTATTTATGGTTAACGGTTTAAAAGCTTTTCCTCCGTCCCTGTACCATTTTCCAAAGAACTCCAGGTACTGAAGACGCAGTGTATGTACAAAACATCCGATGATGTTTAAGAGGAAGTTGAGTACATGACCGATGCAGAATACGATCACAAAAAGTATCGTACCGGCCACAGTCGGTCCTTTTCCGCTGCCGTTGATCAGGGAGCCCAGCTGGTTGAATACGCTGGCGATAACACTGCCTGCCAGCATCAGAGCCATCAGACGGGAGTAGGAAAGGAAATCTCCCAGATATCCCGTGGCTCCGTTGTACAATCCGCTGACGATCCCGGTGATCTTTCCGAAGCCCTTGTTCGTGAGTATCGATCCCAGCACCATCATGGCCAGTCCGACAAAGAGAACGATCGGCCCCTTGCCCAGCAGGAAGTAGACGATCAGTCCGATTATGATCACCCACCAGGACATATCGTTGAAGACCGCATCGATCCAGTTTCCTTCCCGGCATTTCAGGAAAGTACTGATGCAGGATCCCACAAACAGATGGATCGCCCCCAGGCAGATCGCGCCGATCAGGACGTACAGCGGGTTGTTGCCCTCCAGCAGGTTGATGGGAAGGCTGATATCGATTCCTTCGGCCAGATGGATCGAGGCGAATGTCGGTACCAGGCTGATCTCTTTTCCAAACCAGCCTCCGACTACCGTGACCAGATCGCCGAAGAAGCCGTTGATCAGAAATCCCATAACAAATGTCGTGATGCCGCATTCGATCAGCAGCCCCGACATATATCTCATTCCGCCTCTGGGCTTCGCCTTCTTTAAGAGCACCATGCCGGCAATGAACATGATGATCCCGTATGCCATATCTGCAAACATGATTCCGAAGAACAGTGCGAAGAAAGGCATGATAAACGGATTCGGATCAAGCCCGTTGTAAGCCGGAAGCGAATACATTTCCGTGACAAGATTATAAGGCCTTGTCACTTTATTGCTTTTCAGCTTGATCGGCACCTCTTCGGGCTTTTCGGGATCCGGATCTTCCGTTTCCCAGGCACAGGTGTATTTATTCAGCGTTTCGGAAAGTTTTTCTTCATCCGGTGCTGTAAGCCACCCTTCGATGGCGAAGGTGCTTTTTGTCGTTAACGTTTTCTGGCCCGCTTCCTCTCTGTCAATGATCGTCTGGAGAGTATCAAGCCCGCGCTGAAGTTTTTTTCTGTTGTCGCTTTCGGCAATGATCGCATCGGTCCGCTTCTTTTTGTCTTCGGCCAGCTGTTCCAGCGCCTGCTGTGCCTTTGCGGTCACTTCCTTAGGCGTACCGGTAAGTCCGGTCATGACGATCGGTACAAAGGACAGCGGCTTAAGCGCATTGACGACGTCTTCGCCCAGCCCCTTATAATAGACAAGACAGATAAAGTAGAACTGTTTTCCTTCAGATACAAGGGAAAGGTCCGCGTCGTATTCCTTCAGGGCAGTTCTCGCGTCGTCCAGCGATTCATGCGTCGGTATGGTGCCGTAAGCGATCTCGCAGGTTTCGGTATGCGTCTGTCCGAGGTCCTGATCCATATCGAGCCAGGGCTCCATCGCCGAGATGGTCGCATGTTCCCTGTTCTCCTGCGCGGTAATACTTCGGATTGCGACGTCGTTGTCGAGGATCCGCTGCGCGGCTTCCAGATCTTCCGAGATGGTCGAGTCGTCCAGTATTTCATCCAGCCCGATCTCAGGAAGCGGTGTCAGAAGGCCTTTCTTATAAGGAGAATACTTGTTCAGGCGATCCAGCGCATTGCTGAGCGTGGACTTCCAGGAACGATATTCCATCAGAGCCGTAGAACGAAGAGCTCCGGAAGGCCTGTCATCTTCCTCTTCTTCCGACACTGGTTCATCGATCTGGACGCATCCCAAAAGCATGAGGTCCTTCAGAATGTCCTCTTTCTGTGACTGAACCGCAATGAGCTTCAGCTTTTTCATTGCTACAATGCTCATTTATCCTTTTATGATCCTTTCTTTTATGAGTTCAACAGCGGTGTCCATATGGCCTGCAGCCATTGAGGCAAGATCTTCCTGCGTCTTTCCGGCCTCGGATTCGATGCCGGCGATATTGTCGTCTGCTTTTTTGTCGAGATCCGCAAAGATCTGCGCAACCTGATCCGCTGCTCTTTTTTTTGCCGCATCGACCGTGTCTTTGCCTTTTAAATCTGCCTGAGCGATGAGATTAGCCGCTTCGGTTTTCGCATCGTTTCGGATTTTAACGGCAGAATCCTCGGCTTCTTCCACTGCCGAAATTACTTCCAGTGCCACCAGAACACCCCCTTTGAAGTGTGTTTGAAAAATTTCTGCTTTTCATATAATATCATTCCGATTTTTGTCAATGCAACAATTATTTGCTGTGATTTAAACAAAAATTGAAACCGCTGTTTATCGCACAGATTAGGCAGCCTGTGAAAACAAACCCTTATATCGGTCATTCTTCACAGGAAAATGCCGCCGGCTGAATACCGGCGGCACCTTGATTTAAGCATCTTTTTCCGACGGTACAGCTCTACGGTATGCGGCTGCCGCCGGATCGATCTTCAGTTCTTCCTGTTTAACACAGCGCGCGTTATGAGTCTTTCTTTTCCTTTCCCCAGGTACAGACCGAAAGGATCGACGGCCCTACATGTACGGCCAGGATCGGTCCGAGCGGGACATATTCAATGCGCACATCCGGTCCGAAAGCCTTTTCCATCTGCTCTTTGAAATACGGCAGTTCATCCACGTTTGCGCAGTAGTTGCAGAAAATAACTTTTGGCAGATCTTCTTCTACTCCCCACTGCCTTACGCTGGCTTCCACGATCTTGTTGATCGCAGCTTTTGTTCCGCGGGTCTTGCTTACGACCTGAAGTTTGCCTTCGTCATCAATGATCAGGCCGGGCCTGACGTTGAGCATCGTGCCTACGACTGCCGCTGTTTTTGAAACACGGCCGCCTTTATGCAGATGATTAAGATCTCCGACGATAAACCTGTGGCAGATGTATTTTGCCGCATTCCGCATGAATTCGGCATTTTCCTCAAGCGTCATATTCTTCTCGTCACGGTTCAGAGCAGCAACATAGGTCATAAGGCCCTGTCCGGCGGTCCCGGAAAGAGAATCCACGACCTCGATCTTTCTTTCGGGAAAGTCTTCCTTCAGCTGCTCCGCCGCAATCAGGGCATTGTCATACGTGGCAGACATTCCGGATGAGAAACAGAGATAAAGGATATCGTTTCCCTGTTCCAGCTCGGGGGTCCAGATCTCTACATAGTTATAAGGCGTGATCTGCGTTGTGCTTACGTCGGCACCCTTTTTTTCTTCCTCATAAAGGTCCTGACAGATCCTGTCATGTTCCGGATCGCCTGTATTAAACAGATGCGGCTCTCCGTTGAGCATGTACTCCATGGGGATCATTCGGATGTCATGTTCCTGAAAAATATGGGCGGGCATGTCCGCTGCCGAATCGCCGTAAACTAAATATGATGCCATGTTTTTTCTCCTTAAAATAATTGTAGTGTTTATCCGAACCGGTACGCCGAAAGATCATGATCGGAACACGTCTTCTTAACGGTATGTGTCTTCCGAAGGCCGTGATGCTTTCTGTTTTTGGTCCGTCGGAAACGTTTACGCGGAAAAGACGATCTTTCCGAAATCTTCCTTAAGTGAGGCTCCGCCTACCAGGCCGCCGTCAATGTCCGGCATGGCGAAAAGCTCGGCTGCGTTTGCACCGTTAACGGAACCGCCGTACTGGATACGGATCGCTTCCGCGGCCGCCTCATCATAGATCTCCGCGATGCATGCACGGATCCCGGCGCAGACTTCTTCCGCCTGTTCGGAAGTCGCGGTCTTGCCCGTGCCGATCGCCCAGATCGGCTCATACGCGATGACTATTTCCTTTGCCTGATCGGCTGTCACGCCCTGAAGCCCGACCTTGACCTGCTGGCGGATGAAATCCATTGTGATTCCCTGCTCGCGCTGCTCTAGCGATTCGCCGCAGCACATGATCGGCGTGATCCCGTGAGCAATAGCGCAAAGGACTTTTTTGTTGATATCTTCGTTCGTCTCTTTAAAATACTCACGGCGCTCGGAGTGACCGAGGATGACATACTTCACACCGGCATCGGCCAGCATCAGCGGCGAGATCTCTCCTGTATACGCGCCTTTTTCTTCATAATACATGTTCTGTGCCGCAACGGCAATGTCCGTTCCCTCCACCGCGTTCAGAACCGGGATGATATCGATTGCAGGTACGCCGAAAACCACATCCACCTCCGGATTGTTGACCAGGGGCTTCAGCATTTCAGCCAGAGCAACGGCTTCTGCCGGCGTTTTGTTCATTTTCCAGTTTCCTGCGATTATCTTTTTTCTGGACATAAAAAACCTCCATCTGCACTGCTGCCGCATTCTGGTTCGGATGCGGCAGCCGATAAATTATCCGTAAAACTGTTTTCTGCGCAATTTACTGCGCATCCTGTATCGCCGCAATACCCGGAAGCTCTTTGCCCTCCAGGAATTCCAGAGAAGCGCCGCCGCCGGTAGATACATGCGTCATCTTATCGCCGAAGCCCATCTGCTTGACTGCTGCTGTGGAATCGCCGCCGCCGACAACGGTGACTGCGTCGATCTCTGCCATGGTCTCGGCGATCGCCAGCGTTCCTTTTGCAAGAGCCGGGTTCTCAAAGACGCCCATCGGTCCGTTCCAGATCACGGTCGCAGCTTTCTTCATGGCTTCTTTAAACAGTTCAACCGTCTTCGGTCCGATATCCACGCCCATCTTGCCGGCAGGCATCGCATCCGCGTCAACGACTGCGGTCTCCACCGGAGCGTCGATCGGATCCGGGAAGCTTTCCGTAATAACAACATCAACAGGAAGAAGGAATTCCACACCCTTTTCCTCTGCCTTTTTCAGCATCTGTGCGCAGTAATCGATCTTCTCCTCATCCAGAAGGGAGGTGCCGATCTCTTTGCCCTGCGCCTTAAGGAAAGTATAGGCCATGCCGCCGCCGATGATCAGCGTGTCGCATTTCTCAAGCAGGTTCTCGATAACGCTCAGCTTATCTGCGATCTTGGCTCCGCCGAGGATCGCAACGAGCGGACGTTTCGGAGCATTGACCGCATTCCCGAGATACTCGATCTCTTTCTGCATAAGGTAGCCGACTGCTGTTGTATCAACATATTTTGTAACGCCTTCTGTTGAGCAGTGCGCTCTGTGGGCGCTGCCGAACGCGTCGTTTACATATACTTCGCAGAGGCTTCCGAGTTCTTCGGAAAAAGCGTCTTCATTTTTGGTCTCTTCCTTGCGGAAACGTGTATTTTCAAGAAGGACCACATCTCCGTCCTTCATGTTTGCGACGGCTTCTTTTGCCTTCGGTCCGACCACTTCCTCGTCTGCTGCAAAAATTACTTCCTTGCCGAGCAGTTCGGAAAGCCTTTTTGCTACCGGAGCGAGGGTCTTTTCCGGATCTTATCCTTTGGGTTTCCCGAGGTGGGAGCAGAGAATGACTCTTCCCCCGTCCGCGATCAGTTTCTGAATCGTCGGAAGGGCTGCCGTGATCCGAAGGTCTTCGGTGATCTCACCGTTTTTAAGCGGAACATTAAAGTCACACCGTACCAGGACTTTTTTTCCTGCTACGCTGATGTCGTCGATGGTTTTCTTGTTTAACATAGTACTCACTTCCTCCTGAAAGTTTGGTCAAAAATAATTTCCACATGATTATAGTTAAAAAACCGCGGCTTTTCAATAGCCCTGGGATGAAATCGGCTGAAACCGGACAGACTGAAAGCTGCATCCCCTGCATATAATGTGCAGGCCGTGCAGCTTTCCGATTCTTTTTTACTTATACAAAACCTCATCCGGAATCAGAGGATATTCTTTTCCGTATATCCGAACCGGCCCATCAGCTTCAGGGCCTCGTCAAAGCCGGCGCCGACATGCTCCGCAAAATGCGCATCGGACCCGAGGCTTAACCGCTTTCCGCCCATATCTTTATACATGCCCAGGATAAACTCGTGCGGATGCACGAAATCGATCCCTTTTCGCAGGCCGCCGGTATTCAGTTCCAGTGCGATATCCCGGCGGATAAGGATCTTCAGGATCTCTTCGATCTCTCCGGAAAACTTTTCCGGAAAATACGAAGCTCCCTTTTCACGGCCATACCGGACCACATAATCCAGATGCCCGAGAACATCTATACTGTTGTCCGAACGAAGCCGCTCGAGCACGGTTTTGAAATATGAAGCGTAGAATTCATGATCTTCCAGATCATATTCTTCCCGGTAGTAAGGGTCCTTTCCCAGCATGGTGTGGACTGAACCGACGACCAGCTCAAAAGGCCAGGACGCCAGATAGCTGTTGATCTGCCCGTTGTACTCCGGGTTCAGGCCGATCTCGATCCCGATATGGACGTCGATCTTCCCGGCATATCTGCGTTTATACTCTTCCAGCGTTTCCGTATACCGTTCGACCGGCTGCAGCCAGTCCGGCCCCAGATCCATATCGCAGTGATCCGTAATGAAGATCTCCTTCATGCCTCCGGAGACCGCACAGTCCAGCACGTCCGCGATCTTTGCCGGGCAGTCCAGGGAAAGCTCTGTATGCACGTGTCTGTCACCGATCATCGGATCGTACCTCCTGCCGCGATGTAATTATCCTTATATAGTACAAGAGCCTGGCCTTTTGTGACCGCCCTCACTTCTTCGTCAAAAACGACCGTCAGTTCATCGCTGCCGGTCCGGTATGCGGTGCAGGGCGCTCCCTTGTGGCCGTAGCGGATCTTCCCGATAAAACGTTCGCCCTGCCCGGAGATATCCGCGGTGCCCATAAAGGTCAGTTTTCCGGCCTTCAGCTCTTTTGAAAAGACTTCGTTCCCTTCCGCGATCACGACTTCGTTCGTTTCCGGCCGCAGTTCCGACACAAAAACTCTTCTGCCCATCGGAAGGCCCAGGCCCCTCCTCTGTCCGACCGTATAGTGGATCAGTCCCCTGTGACGTCCGAGGATTTCGCCATTTTGGTTTACATAATTTCCAGGAACGGCACTTTCCCCTGTATATCTTTCGATAAATCCCGCATAATCCTTATCCGGAACGAAACAGATCTCCTGGCTGTCGTGCTTTTCCGCGACCGGAAGCCCGGCCTCTTTCGCCAGCGAACGGACTTCGGGCTTGGAAAGCTTTGCCAGAGGGAAGACCGTGCGGGAAAGCTGCTCCTGGGTCAGGTTATACAACGCATATGTCTGGTCTTTTTCTCCTGCCCCGGACCGGCATACGGCATATCGCCCGTCTTCCGTACGCAGGATATCCGCATAATGTCCGGTCGCGATCATGTCGGCCCCGATATCCAGGCTGCGCCTTAACAGCGCCTCCCACTTCACATATCGGTTGCAGGCAATACACGGGTTGGGCGTGCGCGCCGCCCTGTATTCTTCGACAAAATAATCGATGACCTTCTCCCGGAAGACATCCTTAAAATTCATGACATAATAAGGGATGCCGAGTTTCGCGGCGACTTTCCTTGCGTCTTCCACGGCCGACCAGCCGCAGCAGCCTCCTTCGGACTCCAGCACCTCTTCCGCTTCATCCTGCCAGATCTGCATCGTGACACCGATGACGTTATATCCCTGTTCACAAAGAAGCAGGGCTGCCACGGAGGAATCCACTCCTCCGGACATCCCCACCACTACTGTTTTTGCCATATTAGTATTTAATAGTCCTCTTCTTCCTCGCCTTCGCTGATATCGCTCTTCGGTCTGGAAAGTCCTTCGATCTCGATCCCGTTCTTCTGCGCGTAATCCCAGAGCGCAGCGTGAATAGCTTCTTCTGCCAGTAAAGAACAGTGTACCTTTACCGGCGGCAGTCCGTCAAGTGCCTCCATGACCGCCTTATTCGTTACGGTAAGCGCCTCCTGTATGGTCTTTCCCTTCACGAGTTCCGTGGCCATGCTGGAAGTTGCAACAGCCGCGCCGCAGCCGAAGGTCTTGAATTTGCAGTCCCGGATCACGCCGTTTTCATCGATGTCGAGATACATTCTCATAATATCGCCGCATTTTGCGTTGCCGACCGTGCCGACGCCGCTGGCGTCTTCGATCTCTCCCACGTTGCGCGGATTCTGAAAATGGTCCATTACTTTTTCACTGTACATTTGTTTTCTCCTGTATATTAAAACGATTCAATTAAAGTCTCAGCCGTCGATCAGGGATCTTCTCTTCCCTGCTGCAAAATCCTCATAAAGAGGGCTCATGCCGCGAAGCTGCGTTACAATTTCCTTTACCGCGTCAACCGCCGTATCCGCATCTTCCTGCGAGGTCTCCCCGGAAATCGTAAGCCGCAGCGATCCGTGGGCGATCTCGTGAGGAAGTCCGATCGCCAGCAGAACATGCGAAGGATCCAGCGAACCCGACGTGCAGGCAGACCCCGACGATGCACAGATGCCTTTCATGTCCAGCATGATCAGAAGCGATTCGCCTTCGATGAATTCAAGGCTGACATTTACGTTGTTCGGCAGTCTTTTTACCGGATCGCCGTTGAGCCGGCACTGCGGAATCTCCTCCGTGAGGCGTTTGATCATATGATCGCGGATACGGATCTCTTTTTCGGCACGCTCATTCATTGTCGCCGCCGCGCGTTCCGCCGCTGCTCCGAGGCCGACGATGCCGGGAACGTTTTCCGTGCCGGCACGGCGTTTTCTTTCCTGCGCCCCTCCGTGGATAAAGGAGCGGATCTTTACGCCTTTACGGATGTAAAGGAAGCCGATGCCCTTGGGGCCGTTGATCTTATGCGCGCTCATGGAAAGCATGTCGATATTCATTTCGTCAACGTCGATCGGGACCTGGCCGAAAGCCTGGACCGCGTCGGTATGGAACAATACTCCGTGTTCTTCCGCGATCGTTCCGATTTCTTTAATCGGCTGGATCGTACCTATTTCATTGTTTGCGAACATGACGGAGATCAGGATCGTCTCCGGAGTGATCGCCGCCTTGAGCTGTTCCAAATCTACAAGGCCGTTTTCATCAACGTCCAGGTATGTGATCCTGGCCCCGCGGTATTTTTCGAGATATTCGCAGGTGTGAAGGATCGCGTGATGCTCGATCTTTGTTGTAATGATATGGTTTCCCTTTCCGGAAAAAGCTTCAAACGTCGCTTTCAGCGCCCAGTTGTCCGATTCCGATCCGCCGGCTGTAAAATAGATATCATCCGGCCGCGCCCCTATGACTTTTGCCGCCTTTTCCCGGGCTTCGGTGATCGCCTTTTTGCTTTCTGCGCCGATTCCGTAGATGCTGGACGCGTTGCCGTAATTTTCCGTAAAATACGGAAGCATCGCTTCTACGACTTCCGGTGCTGTCTTCGTGGTTGCCGCGTTATCCAAATAAATCATTTTCTGCTCCTTTTTTCCTGTACTGCAGTTATTTCTTTTATTATTTCCCGCCGTTCCGGCAATTCTTTACCGGCTTCCCGCCGATGCGCAGGCCCGGTCCAGTTCCCGGTTTTCTTCAAGCCCGGCGCAGTCTGCCGCCAGTTCACTGATCATGATGGAATCGACGGTCTGTTCGATCGCGTCGTTGACGCGCTTCCATACGGTTTTTGTCACACAGCGGTCCGCTCCGGCGCAGCCTTCGTCACTGTAGAAAGCCGGGCAGTTCACCGCTTTCAGATCTCCTTCCAGTGCCCTTAAAGCATCGCCGACCGAGATCTCTTCCGCGTTTTTTGCCAGCCGGTATCCGCCTCCGGCGCCCCGGACGCTCTCGATCAGCCCCGCTTTTCGAAGAGACCGCATCAGCTGCTCCAGGTAGGCTTCGGAGATGTTCTGCCGGGATGAAATACTGGCGATGGAAACCGTGTCCCTGCCTTCATGCGCTGCCAGATCGATCAGCGCGCGGAGTCCGTAGCGTCCCTTTGTGGATAGTTTCATTGTTTGCCTCCATAAATCCGAGTGTTTTACTTGGGTTTTTGCAAAGAGACTATAACACCGCCTTTTCCGCTTGTCAATACCGTTTTGCACAAACCGAAAGTGCGGTTTATTATACTTTCGCCATATTGATTTCCATAGGAAAATAATATAATATAATGATAATATTTTTTTTAACCTGCGGATTAGTATTATGAGCAAAAAGGAAGGTGTACAGTTGGAGAATTATACCAAGTACAAACTGAAGAGTAACGATGAACTGATATCGTTATTGTCTGATAAGGATAATCTCTTCATTGTTGCCTGCAACAAGTGTTTCAAAGAGTTTGAAACAGTCGATGAGCCGGATCTCGAGGAGTTCAAGGCGCTTGCAGCCGAACAGGGCAAGACCATCTGCGGTGAAGCCAAAGTAGATTTCCTCTGCAACAGGATCCAGACAGAAAGAAAGCTCATGGATCTGGACCTGGAAGACGCCGGTGAAGTCGTCGTCATTTCCTGCGGACTCGGCATTCAGACCATGGCCGACATTCTTGGCAAACCGGTAGTGGCCGCCGCGAACTCCCTCAACTACAGAGGTCATCACGGCATGGCTCTGACAGAAAAGGCCTGCGACGCCTGCGGTCAGTGCTATCTGAACCTCACCGGCGGTATCTGCCCGATCGTTGACTGCTCCAAGAGTCTTGTCAACGGCCAGTGCGGCGGTGCCAAGAACGGAAAATGCGAAGTCGACAGCAACCATGACTGCGCATGGGAGAAGATCCACAAGAGACTCGAGAAACAAGGCAGACTGGCGGAATTCATGAACCAGCCTGTGCAGGTACGCGATTATTCCAAGATCAACTTCAAGGTCATCAGCGATTATGTTAAATCCATCCGCGACAAGAGGCTGGACGGCTATTACGGCGGCATTCATCCTCTTGAGCACAAAGAGTACAGCGAAGGCCTTGCGCTGCAGAAGTTCCCGGAGCCCGAGACCCTTGTGATCCCGCTCTCCCAGCATGCAGGCGCTCCTGCGAACCCGATCGTTGCCGTCGGCGATGAAGTCAAAGTCGGCCAGAAGATCGGTGAGGCAGGCGGCTTCATCAGCGGAAACGTTCACTCCAGCGTAAGCGGAACCGTTATCGCGATCGAACCCCGCAAACATCCCACAAACGGCGAAGTCCTTTCCGTTGTCATCAAGTCCGACGGCAAAGACACTCCCGCCGAAACCGTTAAGCCGGCAAAGGCTCTCGAAGAGCTTACACCGGAAGAGATCGTGGAGATCGTACAGGAAAACGGTATCGTCGGAATGGGCGGCGCCGGCTTCCCGACATCCGTCAAGTTAAAACCCGCAAAGCCGGTGGATACCATCCTTCTGAACGGCTGCGAATGCGAACCGTACCTTACTGCAGACCACAGAGTCCTTCTGGAGTATCCGGATGACGTGATCTATGGTCTCAAGGCCGTACTCAAAGCCGTCGGCGCAGAAAAAGGCATCATCGCCATTGAAGACAACAAACCGGATGCCATCGAACTGCTTACCGAAAAGACTGCCGGCGA
This sequence comes from Lachnospiraceae bacterium, assembly GCA_017509985.1. Lineage (GTDB taxonomy): Bacteria > Bacillota > Clostridia > Lachnospirales > Lachnospiraceae > Alectryocaccobium. Next base: position 67,403 of record JAFWOE010000004.1, on the reverse strand, counting down.
CGAAAACATCGAAGTAGTTACCGTACGGACAAAATATCCGCAGGGCGCAGAGAAAATGCTCATCAAGCGCGTTATGAACCGTAAGGTTCCGAGCGGCGGGCTTCCCGCAGATGTAGGGGTTGTCGTCAGCAACGTCAGCACGGTAAAAGCGATCTCGGACGCGATCCGGACCGGCATGCCTCTGGTGGAGCGTGTCGTAACGATCACCGGCGAAAAAATCAAGAATCCCGGCAACTTTATCGTTAAGATCGGTACCAGCGTAAAAGAACTGATCGACTACTGCGGCGGCTTTACGGATGACGACGTAATGATCAAGGCAGGCGGCCCGATGATGGGCTTCGTTCAGAGCGATCTCGATATACCGATCATCAAAGGTTCCAACGGTATCATTGCCATCGGTACCGACGAGACGATCGAGCAGCCCTGCATCAAGTGCGGCCGCTGCGCGGACGTCTGCCCCATGGAACTGTCACCGCTGTATTTCTCCAAGTTTGCAGACGGAGAGAACTGGATGGGTATGAAAGAATACAACGTTATGGATTGTATCGAATGCAGATGCTGTGAATACATCTGCTCTTCCAAGATCCCTCTGGTTACAAAGATCAAAGCCGGAAAAGCGGCGGTAAGGGGGATGAAGTAATATGCTGATCACACAAATGAAAGACAAAGAGACCATCCTTTCTCTGGTCGATAATAAAAAAGTATTTATCATTAACTGTCAGGGATGCATGGAAGTGCATTTTCCGGAAGAAGAAGCGAAAGCCTTCCAGAAGGAACTCGCCGAAGGCGGAAACGTAACAGGAGTCATTACGACCGATTACATCTGCAATCCCGACAACATGAAGCTTCGCCTGAAGAAATATGAAAAGGCCATTGCCGATGCGGAAGTGATCCTTGTTTTCTCCTGCGGAGTCGGCGTTCAGACCATATCGGATTATCTGGAAGACAAAGCTGTATTTGCCGCATGCGATACCATTCCCATGCCCGGTTTCCAGGGCGTCACGCCGCTTCAGGTCGACTGCGGGCAATGCGGGGAATGCTATCTGAACCTGACCGGCGGCATCTGCCCGATCACTGCGTGCTCGAAGAGCCTGCTGAACGGACAGTGCGGCGGCACCAAAAACGGCAACTGCGAAGTGGATCCGGATATGGAATGCGGATGGGAACGCATCTACAGAAGACTGGCTATGGTCGGCCGTCTGGACGTGCTGAACTGCCCGGTACAGATCCGCGATTACTCAACGGATAAAGAAACAGCTAAGAAACCGGAAACCGAAGGAAATTAATGATAAAGAGGAGCATTGAAATATGAGAATTACTGAATTATTCGATAAGGGTGAGTTTGTTATTTCTGCGGAAGTAGGGCCGCCCAAAGGAACAAATATCGATCATCTGGTAGAAGAAGCCAAGACTTATCTTACCGATGTTACCGCCGTCAACGTAACAGACAACCAGTCATCCGTTATGCGTCTGGGTTCCCTGGCCACCTGCAAAGTCCTTAAGGACAACGGCATGAACCCGATCTTCCAGATGACCTGCCGCGACAGAAACCGTATGGCCCTGGAGTCGGATCTTTTAAGCGCAGCGATGTTCGGTATCGACAACGTTCTCTGCCTTACCGGCGACCACACCAAACTCGGTGACCATCCGGGTGCAAAACCGGTCTTCGACCTCGACTCCGTATCGCTTCTGCATGCGATCAAATGCCTTGAAGAAGGCCATGACATCGCAGGCAACGAGCTGGTCGGCGAGCCGCCGAAATTCGCAAAGGGCGCAGTTGTTTCTCCCTGCAGCGATTCCGTAGACGTTCAGCTTGCAAAGATGGAACGCAAGGTTGCCGCAGGCGCCGAGTACTTCCAGACCCAGGCTGTTTACGAGCCGGAAAAATTCATCGAGTTCATGGAGAAGGCAAAGCAGTTCGGCGTTCCGGTACAGCTGGGTATCGTTATTCCCAAATCCGTAGGCATGTGCCGTTACATGAACGCCAACGTTGCAGGTATCTCGATCCCCGAGTCCATGTTTGACGAGCTGAAGGCAGACAAGGAGAAGACCAAGGCCGGCATCACCGGTGTAGAGATCTCCGCACGTATCATCAGAGAGTGCAAACCTTACTGCCAGGGCGTACACATCATGGCGATGGGCTGGGAATCCAAAGTTCCGGATATCCTGAAACTCGCAGGAATCGTATAACAACATCTCCGGCTTAAAAACCGGCGGAAAAGCGCGTCAGTGAAGCGCGTCTGTAAAAAGAAGTTCCTCAGCGGCAGACTATGTTCCGCCGCCGGGGGCTTCTTTTTAATCCCGATAAGGCTGGGCCGCAAGCCTGTTGAACAGGGCTCTGCCGGACAGTATTTTTTCCTGTTTTCGCGCTTTTTGCACAATTTGCGGTGCCCTGTTTATTCACTCTTTATGATTGATTTTTAGCCTTCTTATATGTATTATATAAATTAGAAAACTATGTGTCCGACGACAAATTTAGAGAAAGGAATTTAGAACAAGATGACTGATATTGAAATCGCTCAGGCTACACCAATAGCCCCCATTATGGAAATCGCAGCAAAAGCAGGTATCGACGAGAAATATCTCGAGCAGTACGGCCGCTACAAAGCAAAGGTTGACTATTCCTTCTTAACGGACAATGCCGACAAGGCAGACGGAAAGCTCATCCTTGTTACCGCGATCACCCCGACTCCTGCAGGCGAAGGCAAGACCACGACATCCGTAGGCCTTACCGACGGTCTTCGCAAAATCGGCAAGAACGCCATGGTTGCCCTTCGTGAGCCGTCTCTCGGCCCGGTATTCGGCGTTAAGGGCGGTGCTGCCGGCGGCGGATACGCTCAGGTCGTTCCGATGGAAGATATCAACCTTCACTTCACCGGCGACTTCCATGCCATCGGCGCAGCGAACAACCTTCTTGCTGCCATGCTTGACAACCACATTCAGCAGGGCAATGCTCTCGGAATCGATCCGAAGCAGATCACCTGGAAGAGAGCGGTTGATATGAACGACAGACAGCTTCGTAATATCGTTAACGGTCTCGGCGGAAAAGCCCAGGGCGTTCCGAGAGAAGACGGCTTCGATATCACGGTTGCTTCTGAAGTTATGGCTGTTTTCTGTCTTGCTTCCGATATCGCAGATCTTAAAGCAAGACTCGGCCGTATCATCGTCGGCTACTCTTATAAAGGCGAGCCCATCACCGCTCATGACCTCAAGGCAGAAGGCGCTATGGCAGCCCTCTTAAAGGATGCCTTAAAGCCCAACCTTGTACAGACTCTTGAAGGAACTCCGGCATTCATCCATGGCGGACCGTTCGCAAACATCGCTCACGGCTGCAACTCCGTTACAGCTACAAAGATGGCTCTTAAGATCGCGGATTACACCGTAACAGAAGCCGGCTTTGCTTCCGACCTCGGCGCAGAGAAGTTCCTCGACATCAAGTGCCGTCTGGCAGGACTTAAGCCTTCAGCTGTTGTTATCGTTGCTACCGTTCGTGCCCTCAAGTATCACGGCGGAGTTCCGAAGGCAGAACTCAACAACGAAAACCTCGAAGCTCTTGAAGCAGGTCTTCCGAACCTCCTTCAGCACGTTGGAAACATCAAGAACGTCTTCGGCCTTCCCTGCTGCGTAGCGATCAATGCGTTCCCGACCGACACCAAGGCAGAACTCGATCTCGTAGAAGCAAAATGTAAGGAACTCGGCGTTAACGTTGCTCTTTCCGAAGTATGGGCAAAAGGCGGCGAAGGCGGCAAAGCTCTTGCAGAAGAAGTCGTAAGACTCTGTGAAGAGCCGAATGATTTCAAGTTCGCCTATGACCTTGACCAGAACATCGAAGGCAAGATCCATGACATCGCTCATAAGATCTATCATGCTAAGCACCTTCAGCTTCTTCCCGCTGCAAAGAAACAGGCAGCCAAACTCGAAGAGCTCGGATTCGGCAACCTTCCGGTCTGCATGGCGAAGACCCAGTACTCCTTCTCTGATGATCCGACACTCCTCGGCGCACCGCAGGATTTCACGGTTACCGTCAGAAACATCAAGGTTTCCGCAGGCGCAGGCTTCATCGTAGCCCTTACCGGCGAGATCATGACCATGCCGGGTCTTCCGAAATCCCCGTCCGCAGAGCGTATCGATGTTGACGAGACCGGCAAGATCTCAGGACTTTTCTAAAGAATAACGGAGGAAATTCACAAATGAGTGCAGTTTTACTTGATTGCAAAGTTGTTGCCCAGGCTGTAAGCGATTCCTGCCGCGCAGAAGCGGAAGAGCTTAAAAAACGCGGTATCACCCCGAAACTCGGAATCTTCCGTGTCGGCGAAAAAGGCCCGGACCTTTCCTATGAGAAGGGCGCGACCCGTACCATGGCTGATGCAGGCATCGAAACAGAGGTATTTGCGTATCCCGCTGACATCACTCAGGATGATTACATCACCGAGTTCAGAAAGGTTAACGCAAACCCCGAGATTCACGGAATCCTTGCTTTCCGTCCGCTGGACAACATCGATGAAAACGTTGCCATCGGCAAGAACCTGGATGCAGAAAAAGACGTTGACGCCAGCACGGCAGACAATACCGGTAAGGTTCTCTTAGGAGATCCCGCTGGTCTTTATCCCTGCACCGCTGCTGCGATCGTTGAAGTAATGGATTATTACAAAGATCAGATCATCGAAGTCCGCAAGGCTCATGATCCGTCCTACGAACTTAAAGAGGGCGGCGACTACATGACCGGACTGAATGTCTGCATCGTTAACAACTCCAACGTTATCGGCAAGCCCCTGGCCTGCATGCTCACAAACCGTTTTGCAACAGTTTCCATCGTTCATCACCTTTCCAAGGTGGAAGAGAAAAACGCTCTGGCATCCGGCGCTGACGTTATCGTAGCTGCGATCCCGTTCCGGAACACCCTTACCGCCGATATGGTAAAACCGGGCGCTGTTGTTATCGATGCTTCCGTTATCCGCGAGAAGCTCTTCGACGCAGACGGAAATCCGGTGATCAACGAAAAGACCGGCAAGCAGAAGACCGGCGTATTCGGCTGCTGCACCGATGAAGTTGCTGAAAAGGCAGCTTACATCACTCCGGTTCCGGGCATGGGTTCCGTAACGTCGGCTATGCTTGCAAAGAACCTGATCAAGGCGTGCAATCTTCAGAACAAATAATAGGTCGATCGATATGGAAGAAAGAACCTGTATAGGATTTATTGAAGAACTCGCGTCGTCATCGCCCACCCCGGGCGGTGGCGGCGCTGCCGCTATGGCGGGGGCGATCGGCGTAGCACTCGGCTCGATGGTAGGAAATCTTACCACCGGCAAGAAAAAATACGCAGCCGTACAGGAAGATATCGAGCGGATGCTCGGAGAAGCGGAGACACTTTACAACCGCCTCTACGGACTGATCGCAAAGGATGCGGAAGGATTTGAGCCCCTTGCCGCAGCCTATCGTCTTCCGAAGAATACGCCCGAAGAAGCTGCTTACAAGGAAGCTGTCATGCAGAAGGAGCTTCAGAATGCCTGCGACGTTCCTCTTGAGATCATGAACTGCGGCATCAGCGGACTGGATCTGCTGGAAGAAATGGCAGAAAAAGGTTCTGTCATGGCTGTCAGCGATGCCGGGGCCGGCGCAGCGATTCTCCAGGGTGCGATCAATGCGGCTTCTCTGAATGTGTTTATCAACGCGAAGTCCCTCAAAGACCGTGAAACAGCAGAGAAACTCCTTCAGGAGACCGAAAACCTGCTCAAATACGGCAACGAAAAAGCTGAAAAAATCTTTAATGATGTAAAGAATCAGCTCTGTGAATAATACCGGCGTGTTTCGTCCTGTGTATTATTCGAGACTACCTTGACCGCCGGGCCGCGGCTGATCCGACATTGTTTATGAAAAACCTCATAGGCAGACCGGAAGAAGCTGCTTGTCCCGGCGGAAGTTCTGTATAAGGAAGTAAGAACGTGGAAAACAAAGAAGTTAAAATATCAAAAGTGCGGATGATCGCCTATATCGGCCTTCTTACCGCTGTTTTTATCGTACTCGGCAGCCCGGTCCTTTCGATCCACACAGCAACGATCAAGATCGGGTTCACCTTTATCCCTGTTGTTATTGCGGCGATCCTTTTCGGACCGTGGATCGGCGGAGCAGTCGGAGGTCTCGGCGACCTTTTATCCGCGATCCTGTTCCCTGTAGGTGCATGGATCCCCGGAATCACTCTCAGCAATATCCTTATGGGTATCGTTTTCGGTCTGTTCCTTTATAAAAAGCAGACCTGGCTGCGGGTTTTGCTGGCTGCCGTCATCAACAACTTCGGCATCACCCTCTTTCTGACCACGTTCTGGCTGGCCCCGATCACCGGAAACCCCTACTGGCCGCTGCTTGTGACCCGGATCCCGCAGGTCTGCATCGTCACCGCGGTACAGTTTGTCGCGATCTCGGCGATCATAAAGATCAAGGCCCACGTAATACTGCGAAATACCGTAGCGAAAGGATAAGAGGCTCTCTGCCCGTATCCTGCTGCTCTGTTTCATATAATACAAAAGAGACTGCCAAAAAGCAGTCTCTTTTGTTATGCGGGCCGTCGGGCGGCTCAGATCCCCAGATCAAATTTGAGCTGCGGTTTGATCGGATGATAGTTCACCATCTCAAAATCATCAATGGTAAAGTCTTCAAAAGCACAGCCGTCTTCTTTGTTCAGCTGCAGGAACGGCTGCTCTTCCTCTCCTTTGGCCGCCTGTTCTTCCCCACGGCGGAGAATCTCATGGGCATTGTCGATATGCCGGTCGTAGATCTGTTCATTCGCTACAAAATGCGTGAATTTCCCGGGCTTCTTTCCGGTGACTTTCGCGATCATCAAAAGCAGCGATGCATACTGGATCTCGTTGATGCCGCCGGCGCCCGAAGCCGTAAGCATATCTCCGCTCCGCTGGATCAGGCACATATCCAGGAACTCGCCCCGGACATTCCAGATCGTGAGGAACGCACAGGGCGGAAGGCCCGGTGTTTCACGAAGGTCGGCTTCCTGCCAGAGGGAAACGATCTTTCTGCGGCCGTACGGATTCTTTTTGATATCATCGATAAGGTTGTGTATCAGATCATATCTTTTTACTGTTGCGCCGTAGCGCTGTCCGATGGTGCCGTCGCCGATATCCCAGGGGCCCCACCAGGTTACACCCATTTCCTCCATTTCGGAAAGGACGTTGGTGGAACGCTGATAGATGGTAAAGATCTCCCGGATGCCGGTCTTCCATGCCTGAGGACGCAGGGTCGAGATCGGAAACTCCCCCTTATCCAGATCGTATGAGCGGGTGACATGATTCACGCTGATCGTATGAGCCGGGGTGCCGTCCGGATAGACCGGCCGCGGGTCTTCGTCCCAGTAACCGTTATCCAGTATATTATGAGTATCCGAAACCAGATAGGAATCCGCTTTTGTCATCTTTATATCCTCCTGTTTTTCTGTATTATCTCTGTTAGTATCAGTGCTTCAGCGTCCGGCCGGGGCCTGACTGCACTGTTGTCATCTGCTTTGTTATGCCAACCGAACGGCGCCGGATTCCGTTACGATGATATCCACCGGAATATCCGTCGGTTCTGTCTCCACATAGTCCAGCTCCTGTGCATCAAAAGCGATCAGGATCTTCAGGACTTCCGGCCGGAGCATCGGCATGTAGCGGTCGTAATACCCGGCTCCGTGTCCGAGCCGGCGGCCCTCTTTGTCAAAGGCGACACAGGGAACAAGGATCACGTCGATCTCTTCCGGTTTTAAGATCTCGGAAGCGTCTTCTGCCGGCGCAAGGATCCCGTACGCTCCGGCTGCCAGGGATTCCGGTCCTTCCGGAACCGCTGCTTTCATGATGCCGTGCGGCAGAGAGATCGGATAGGCAAGTCTTTTCCCGGCCTGCGAAGCCATTTCGTCAAACGCCTTAAGATCCGCCTCATCATATGTGGCGAAATAAGAAAAGATCGTTCCGGCCTGCTTCACTTCCGGCAGTGCCCAGAGTGCTTCGCTCAGGGCGAGACTTTTTTCTTTTCTTTCTTCATCGGTAAGTGCCCGCCTTTTCTGCAAAGCGAGAACCCGCTGCTCTTTTTTCGTCATTATTATCCTTTCCCGGTTATTCCCGGACTACCTTGATCAGCAGAAGTTTTCCGTTCCTTACGGAAACTTCAGCCGTCCGACCCTTAGTGACTTCATTGCTGATACCGTATTGATATCCGCTTTGGATCGCGGCATTTTTTAATTCATACTTCGCGTTTTTGATGTCGATCCCTTCCGCTTTCCCGGTCATGTTCAACAGGGAAAAGAACGGATACTGCCCGGTGATGTATTCTGTCTGATCCGAAACGACGGTCATTTCCGAGTAATCGTCGGCGATCATGGCTCGGATTCCCGCCTCGTCCAGATCATAAAGGATATATAGGTTTCCCAGCGTATGGTCCACGCGCCCGCCGGTCACACCGATCATCAGGACTTCGGAAAATCCTCTCTTTTTTGCTTCCCTGACTGCGTAAACCGTATCCGTATCGTCCTTGACCGAAGGAAGCACCACCGTCTCAACATCCATTTGCGGAACCGACCAGGAATCAAAATCTCCGACGATCAAGTCCGGCTGTACCGCCAGCTTCTCCATGTGTTTCAGCCCGCTGTCGCAGAAGATATTGTAATCCCCTGCCTTCAGATATTGCTTTATATGCGGATAATCGGCAATATCCGCTCCGCCGACAATTACACACCTGCTCATGGAGTCTGTCCTTCTCCTTCAGCCGGGGCCTCTCCCTGGCCGCCCTCCGTCTGTCCTTCCGGGTTCGGCTGGGCTCCTTCTCCGTTTGGATTCTGTCCGTCGGCATTCTGCTGCTGTTGTTGCTGCTGTTCCTGCTGCTGGCGCGCGGCTTCCGCTGCCGCCGCTGCGGCCCTGGCCGCTTCTTCCGCCTGCCGCTGCTGTTCGGCCAGGATCGCGGCTTCTTCCGCCGCAGTCGAAGCAAAAGAATCCTCCATTACACCGTTCTGAACGCGCGCTTTATAGTATTCTGCAGATTCCGCCCGCTGCGTCCCGGCAAATTTAATAATGATCTCATCATAGATCGTGATCGCGTTCTGCGCGTCATTGCTGTGACGGTAAGAATTTGCCAGATAAAGAAGCACATCATACTCTCCGTTGCGGAGCCTGTCAGCGATCTGAAGCTGTTTGATCGCTTCGGGATAATTCCCGCTGTCATAGGCCGCTACACCGGCAGCAAGATAGGAATTATAAAGCTGTACGCCGGCGTCGGAAAGAAGGTTCGAACGCATCGTCCGCGCCGCGATCGGCAGTGATTCTTCATCCATTCCCTGCAGGATGCTCTGGGCCATATCGTATTTCTCGCTGCGGAATGCGTTGTAGGCCGTAATCAGTTTCTCCATGTTATTGTACTGACTGGATGCTTCATCCAGCCGTTCTGTTGCCGCCGTGACTGAAATATCATATCCGGCAAGCGCCGCATTCTTTTCATCCAGCTCCGCGGTCTGCCTTGCGAGTGTCGCATTCAGCTCCGTGACCTGCTCGTTGGCTGTCCTGCTCGCATCCTGACGAACGGAGGGAACCACCAGGAACCAGACCACCAGCGCGCCCATAACGATTCCGAGAATAATGTACAAAAGTCCTGAGACTGCGCTCGACCCGCCGTAGGACATCGGCTGCACTGTTTCCGCGCGGTTGATCCGCTCTTCCACTTCATCGACGATCTCGTCATCTATGATCAGTCGCTCTGTCCGCGGCGCGGGTTTTAGCCTTCTGATTTTCCTGAAAGCACGGGAAAATACATTCTCTTTCTTTTCCGGAAGGAAGATCACGCTTTCTTCCCCTTCGCTCAGGGTCTCCCGGCCGATCTGGTCGTTGATCTCATTCAGGAACCGCAGCGTAGTGGAATTTGTCCGGTCGATCGGCACTGCCTTTTTCAGGACCGAACGTGCTGCTTCCCATTTAAAGTCTTTAATATAGATCAGCGCAAGGAGATGATACGCCTTGATCAGGTGCGGATTTTCACTCAGCACCTTTTTCAGCATGATTTCGGCAATATCCTCATTGCCGTCCCGGCAGGCCTCCAGGGCACGGTTGTACCGGCGCACCGTCTGATTGATCATATCCAGGCGTTCCGGGCTCGACTGAAGTTTTTCGATATATTCCGCCGCAATGTTGTCCGCCGGTTTGATGTTTTTGCTGATGATCCACTCGCTTAAGGCCGAGACGACTTCGCCGGTCTCAAAATAGATCAGGCCGAGCAGGTTCCTTGCGGTGATATTTCTTTTATTGTATTTGAGGCTGCGTTCCAGCAGGTCGATAGCACCCGACAGATCCCTTATCTGCGCCTTATCCAGGCCGCGGTTATACAGGCTGTCTGAAATCTGGATCGCCTTGACCTGGGCACTCAGATCGTTTCCGCACGAAGGACAGGTGTGTTCATGCCCTGCCGCCGCACCGCAGTACATACAGTTCATTCACGATTCCCCACATCTTCGGTCGTGTTCACATTCTTCATTTCCCGAAGCAGATCAATGACGTCGATCATTTCTTTTCCGTAGATCGCTCCTTCAACGTCATCCACGTCCTGGATCGGTTTGAATTTTTTTAATTCTTCATCGTAATTCAGCATAACTGCTCCAATCTTTCTTCGACTTTCGCCATCATCTGCCGGTAATCCTCCAGCTTGGCGCGTTCCGCATCGACCTTCTCTTTCGGTGCCTTGGATACGAACCGTTCATTTCCGAGCATGCCTTCACATCTTGCGACTTCGGACTCAAGCCGCTTTTTCTCGGCGCGAAGCCGTTCGATCTCTTTTTCGATATCGAGCAGCTGGTCCAGCGGAATGTAGATCTCCGCCCCGGCGGTGATCACGGAAACCGCTTTTTCATCAATGCCGTTCTTGTCTTCCTGTACGGTCACGCTCTCTGCCTTTGCCAGTGTCGCAAAGAAGACTTTTCCGTCCTCAAAGGACCTTCTGACATTTTCATCCTTTGAAACCACAAATACCTCAGCCTTCCTGGAAGGCGGAACATTCATGGAAAGTCTGATTTCCCTTACGCCTCTTACGGCTTCCTTGATCTTTTCGATCTCGGCAGCCTCTGCGGCAAAATTCAGAGCCTCGTTATATTCCGGCCAAGCCTTTGTCATGATCGTATCTTCTTCCGGATTGAGCGTGCAGTAGATCTCCTCCGTAATGAAGGGCATGAACGGATGCAGCAGCTTCAGCGCGCAGTTCAGGACCTTTTTCAGCGTCCACAGGGCTGCGGCTTTTGTCGTATCTGTATCGGAATACAGCCTGGGTTTTACCATTTCGATATACCAGTCGCAGAATTCCTCCCAGATGAAATCGTAGATCTTCTGGACCGCGATCCCCAGTTCGTATTTTTCCATGTTGTCGGTAACCTGGGTGATCAGCTCATTCGCCTTGCAGAGGATCCATTTGTCCGCAAGCGTGAAGGCTTCTTCAGCCGGTTTCTGATCGATCTGCGCCGCATCCAGGTTCATCATGATGAAGCGGGACGCATTCCAGACTTTATTGGCAAAGTTCCGGCTGGCCTCAACTCTTTCCCAGTAGAAACGCATGTCGTTTCCGGGCGCATTGCCGGTCATCAGCGTCAGACGAAGGGCGTCTGCGCCGTATTTGTCGATAACTTCTAACGGATCGATCCCGTTACCCAGGGATTTGCTCATCTTGCGGCCCTGGGAATCTCTTACAAGACCGTGGATCAGTACATGATGGAACGGCGACTTCCCGGTATGTTCCAGGCCGGAAAATACCATGCGGATGACCCAGAAGAAGATGATATCATATCCCGTGACCAGCACGTCTGTCGGGTAGAAATATTCCATCTCGGGTGTTTTCTCCGGCCATCCGAGCGTAGAGAACGGCCAAAGCGCCGAAGAGAACCAGGTGTCCAGCGTATCTTCGTCCTGCTTAAGGTCTGTGCACCCGCACTTGCAGCATTTTTCCGGTGCGCCGCCGCGCTGTACATTGATCTCCCCGCATTCCTGACAGTACCACGCCGGGATCCGGTGTCCCCACCACAACTGTCTGGAAATGCACCAGTCGCGGATCGTCTCGAGCCAGTGGAGATAGATCTTGTCGAATCTCTCCGGCACAAAGTTCAGGTCGGGCGTGTTAAGGACATCGATCGATGCCTGTGCCATCTCCTTCATGCGGACGAACCACTGAGGCTTGATCATCGGTTCTACCGTCGTGTGGCACCGGTCGTGCGTTCCTACCGCATGAGTATGCGGAACAACTTTAACGAGAAGTCCCAGCTCCTCCAGGTCGCTGACGACGGCTTTTCTGGCCTCGTAACGGTCCATGCCGGCATATTTCCCGCCGTTTTCATTGATCGTGGCATCGTCGTTCAGGATATTGATCTCTTCCAGATCATGCCTCTTGCCGACCTCAAAGTCGTTGGGGTCGTGTGCCGGTGTGATCTTTACACAGCCTGTCCCGAATTCCCGGTCGACATAATCATCGGCAATGACCGGGATCTGCCTGCCGGTAAGCGGGAGTTCCAGCATCTTTCCTACGAGGTCTTTATACCTTTCATCCTCCGGGTTGACTGCGACAGCGGTATCGCCCAGCATCGTTTCCGGACGGGTCGTTGCGATCTCAACGAAGCGGCCTTCTTCTCCGACGATCGGATAATTGATATGCCAGAAAAAGCCGTTCTGGTCTTCATGTTCTACCTCCGCATCGGAGAGAGAGGTCTGGCATACGGGGCACCAGTTGATGATCCTGCTGCCTTTATAGATATATCCCTTTTCATACAGCTTTACAAAAACTTCCTCGACAGCCCTGGAGCTGACTTCGTCCATTGTAAAGCGCTCCCTGTCCCAGTCCGCCGAAGCACCCAGCTTATACAGCTGATTTATAATACGGCTGCCGTATTCCTCTTTCCATTTCCATGCATATTCAAGGAATTTTTCGCGGCCGATCTCGTGTTTGTCGATGCCCTGTTCCTTTAAGGCTTCCGTTACTTTGATCTCCGTCGCGATCGCTGCGTGATCCGTTCCCGGCTGCCACAGCGCTTCGTATCCCTGCATCCTCTTAAAGCGGATCAGGATATCCTGCATGGTGTTGTCGAGCGCATGGCCCATGTGCAGCTGCCCGGTGACGTTGGGCGGCGGCATGATTATCGTAAACGGCTTTTTGTCCGGATTCACTTTGGCTTTGAAATAGCCTTTCTCCAGCCATTTTTTATATAATCTGTCTTCCAGTCCCGAAGGGTCGTATGTTTTTGCAAGTTCTTTTCCCATTCTGTGCCTCTTTCAATGATAACCGTGCTGCGGTTATAACCTTTTTTATATGCTTTTTTAAAGATGTGCATACTCCTAAATAGAATAAATCACCCCCCGTTGTTTGTCAACGAAGGATACAGCCGATGAAGGCCTTTCAGCACTCCGATCCGTACTCTGAACAGACGTCGTTCTATTAGATCTCTTTCCTGTAAACTGTATTAGCTGCCCCAAAAGCCGCAATATATACAAATGGAATCACCGTCTGAGTCAGAAATCGCCAGACATACGAACAGTTATTGCCTTTGCTTCCGATGAATATTATAATACCGGCATAATCAGAAACAGCATACTGTGTCTGCCCAGCTGCGGCATTCTTATCTGCCTCGGCCGGAGAGACTGCCTCGAACATCAGGATTTTGAAATCAGGAGGTTTTTTATTTATGAACGAAGTATTGGAAGTCATCAGAACACGCCGCGGTGTCAAGGAATATCTGGACAAGCCGGTTCCGAAAGAGCTGATCGACCAGATCGTCGAAGCCGGTCTCTGGGCTGCCAGCGGGAGGAACAAACAGCCTCAGACCTTTTTAGTGTTTACCAATAAGGAAGAAATCGACAGGCTTCGCGAAGCGAATCATTCGTTTCAGCGCGCGGAAGGCGATCCCTTCTACGGAGCGCCGGCGGTCATCACCGTTCTCTGTAAAAAAGATTCGGTATCCCCGGACTGCGACGGCGCACTGGCGATCGGAAACATGATGCTTGCCGCAAAATCTCTCGGCCTCGGATCCCGCTGGATCAACCGCGCAAAGGAGGTCTTTACCCTCGGAGAATGGAAAACCTATCTTGAAAAGTTCGGCCTCGATCCGGAAGGATACGAAGGAGTCGGAAATATGATCCTCGGATATCCGGCCAGCGAACCGGAGGCCCCGCCCAGAGTGGAAGGCCGGGTTTTCTATATCGACTGACGGAACAGACGGAAAACAAGATAAAAGTACGAAGGGCAGGCCTTAAAAGCCTGCCTTTTCATATTATATGCATCTTTTGATCATTTTGTTTTCACAATTGTCCTTTATCCTGCAGCCATAGTATTTGCGAAGCATACAGTCTGATATTCCGTCAACGGCGGAATTTACGAATCAAGGAGGTAAACATTATGAAAATGTTTCTGACACTGCTGCTGGCTGGGATCATGGTGCTCTCTGTTACTTTTTCCGGCTGCGGCAGCACCAACGATGACGTATCTGCACAAAAAACCGAAAGCATTGTTTCTTCAGATATTAAAGAAGATGCGGAAAGCACCCTTTCTTCCGATACGGCTGTTTCTTCTGAACAGGAAAGCTCTGCAGAGGTATCTTCGGCTTCAGTGTCTTCAGAGAAGGCAGCCTCTTCCGTTTCCGGGGAAGAGAGTACATCTTTACCGGAAGCCCGGTACCTGGACAATTCCGCCGACGGAGAACATGTCATACTGGCAGACGGAGAAAGTGCGTCTTATGTAAACTGTATAATTACGAAAACCGGCGATTCCGAAGGCGATGAAGCGGATTTTTACGGGGAGAATTCCGCCGTTTTCGCGACCAACGGCGCGACGCTTGAACTGTCCGATCTCCAGATCTCAACAAACGGCACGCATGCCAACGCGGTTTTCTCATATGGCGAGGGGACGACCGTGAATATTTCCGATTCGGTAATTGAAACGTCCGGCAACTGCTCCGGCGGTATCATGACGACCGGCGGCGGAACAATGAATGCCACGGGTCTTACCGTTCATACCACGGGAAACTCCTCCGCGCCGATCCGATCCGACAGGGGCGGCGGAACGGTCAATGTTTACGGCGGTTCCTATACTTCTGAAGGAAAGGGCTCCCCGGTCATTTACTCCACAGCCGATATTACCGTATCCGATGCGGAACTGACTTCCACGTCCGCCCAGGGAGTTGTCGTGGAAGGAAAGAATTCCGTTACGCTCAACAATGTAACGCTTTCTGCGGAAAATGTCTCCAAAAACAGCGACAACTCCGACTGGTACCAGGCGGTTATGATCTATCAGTCAATGTCCGGCGACGCCGCGTCCGGCATCGCGGAATTCACAATGAACGGAGGCTCCCTCACAAACCGGAACGGGGATATCTTTTTTGTAAACAATACGGTCGCAAATATAAACCTTTCGGACGCTGAAATAACCAATGAAGGCGGCGGCGTATTCTTAAGAGCGGCAGCAGCCGGCTGGGGTTCGGAAGGCAGCAACGGCGGACATGTCACGATGCGTGCCGATGCGCAGGCCATAGACGGAGACCTCCTGGTGGATTCTGTCTCCTCTTTAAATCTTTATCTGACGAACGGCTCGGTTCTTACAGGGGCTATTAACCCGGACGGAGAGGAAGGCGATGTCTATGTTGAACTCGAAGAAGGCTCCACATGGACTCTGACAGGAGACTCCTATATTACGTCTCTTACCTGCAGTGCCGATGCGATCGACCTGAACGGTTATATGCTTTATGTAAACGGAAAAGCATATGAAAGCGGAACGGAATCCGCCGGAGATGCAATCGAAGTCGTTCTTTCCAACACCGGTTCCGGTGAGGGATCCGCACCGGGAGGATTCCCCGGAGACGGCGGAACGCCTCCCGAAAAGCCCGACGGAGCGCCCGGAGACGGCGGAACACCTCCTGAAAAACCCGACGGAGCGCCCGGGGACGGCGGAACGCCTCCTGAAAAACCGTAAACATAGAGAGAGGCATCTCTGCATTAGAGATGCCTCCCTTTTTATTCGTTTCAACTGCGATTCACAACCGCATTATTTCTTCGGAATAAGGACCTTCGTTCCGCCCATATACGGCCAGAGCACTTCCGGGATCGTCACGCTGCCGTCGGCCTGCAGATGATTCTCCAGAAATGCAATGAGCATTCTGGGAGGAGCAACAACCGTATTGTTGAGGGTATGCGCAAGATAACGGCTTTCTTTGCCCTTAACGCGGATCTTCAGCCTCCTGGCCTGGGCATCGCCCAGATTGGAGCAGCTTCCGACTTCGAAATACTTCTTCTGTCTCGGAGACCAGGCTTCCACATCACAGGATTTGACCTTCAGGTCCGCCAGGTCGCCCGAGCAGCACTCCAGCGTACGGACGGGGATCTCCATGGAGCGGAAGAGGTCTACGGTGTTTTTCCAGAGCTGGTCGTACCAGTAGGGGCTGTCCTCCGGTTTGCAGACCACGATCATTTCCTGTTTTTCAAACTGATGGATCCGGTAAACGCCTCTTTCTTCCAGTCCGTGCGCGCCTTTTTCCTTCCGGAAACAGGGCGAATAGCTGGTCAGTGTGTAGGGCAGCTGATCCTCTTCCAGGATCTGATCGATGAACTTTCCGATCATGGAATGCTCGCTGGTTCCGATCAGGAATAGATCTTCTCCCTCGATCTTATACATCATGGCTTCCATTTCGGCAAAGCTCATGACCCCGTCTACTACCGCGCTCCGGATCATAAAGGGCGGAACACAGTAAGTGAACCCGCGGTCGATCATGAAATCTCTTGCATAGGCGATCACCGCAGAATGAAGCCGGGCAATATCGCCCATCAGGTAATAGAAGCCGTTGCCGGCTACACGGTGTGCTGCGTCAAGGTCGATCCCGTCAAAGCTTTCCATGATCTCCGTATGATAAGGGATCTCATAGTCCGGGACAAACGGTTCGCCGAACTTTTCGATCTCAACATTTTCCGAGTCGTCCTTTCCGATCGGAACCGAAGGGTCGATCATCTGCGGGATAATGAGCATCTTATTTCTCAGCTCTTCCTCGACCTGCTTTTCCCTTTCCGTCAGTTCGTCGATACGGGCGCCTTCCGCTGCGATCTCCTTCTTTACACGGTCCGCTTCTTCTTTCTGTCCGGTTGACATAAGCTTTCCGATCTCTTTGGATGCTTTGTTCCTGTTGGAACGAAGCGCTTCTACCTCCTGCTTTATCTCCCGGTTCTCTTTGTCCAGGGCAATAACTTCGTCTACAAGCGGCAGCTTGTTTTCCTGGAATTTATTGCGAATATTCTGTTTAACGGCTTCCGGGTTTTCTCTTACAAATTTGATGTCCAGCATTTTTCTTCTCTTTCCTTTAATTATTTCAGCCCTGCAACGATTCGTCCGGGTTGGTTTCTTTCAGCTCAGATGTTTACATAAGATCGTCTGTCAGTTTACATAATGGGTTCCTGCTGAGCCTTGATCTCCAGATCCTCTTCTTCCATGGCGTTCGACGCCTGCTTGAGCGCTTCGATCTCCTCCTTGCTGAGCATGATATACGACTCGCCCTTAACAATTTCCTTAATATATACGAAACAGTTATCGCGGCTGTGAATTGTATCCAGTATAAAGCCTGAATTGTCGCTGTCAAGCATTGCAAGGACAAAACTCATTTTTCCGCCTACGTCGTCAAACGCGTCATACTTGACAACGCCGTAGTGTGTCAGCGTCTTTCCGAGGCTTGCCTTGATCACTTTCAGATCTGCGGAATTCTTTCCGCACTGTTCTTCCAGTTTATCCAGTGCTTTGAATTTCTCTTCAAACGCCTCTTCAATCGTGATGCCGTCCTTGCCTTTCATGAACAGGCGGTATCTTCTTGTAAGCCGGCTCAGACGCATGGACATGCTTATGGTGATCACTGCCAGAATAATGATCAGAATGACCATCAGCAGAATGACAACGCCTATGCCGGTTCCAACTTTTTCAAACATAATATTATGTCAACCTTTCGTTTCTTTTACATCGATCAGCTTAATCAGTCTTTCAAACTCATCCGGGGAATAATAATCGATCTCGATGCTCCCTCCGCCGGATTTCTTCCTCTTAATGACGACACGGGTCCCGAGTCCCTGAGTCAGCCGTTCCTGCAGCATTTCGTACTGAACATCCAGCTGCAGCGTGTCGGCAGCCGGTGCTGCTTTTTTCGGATTCAGAAGCTTTTTTACATATTTCTCTGTTTCACGCACGCTGAATTTCCGCTCAACAACAACTTTTGCCGCGTCGTATTGTGCCTCCGGATTTTCGATCGCCAGCAATGCACGGGCATGTCCCATACTGATGATCTCATCCGTCAGCATCCTGCTGACACGTTCATCCAGTTTCAAAAGCCTTAAAGAGTTCGTGACAGCTGTCCTGCTTTTCGATACTTTTTCAGCCACTTCCTCCTGCGTCAGTCCGTATTCCTCAACAAGACGCTGATACGCCGCTGCTTCCTCGATCGGATTCAGATCCTCTCTCTGGATGTTTTCGATCAGGGCAATTTCCGCAAGCTCACGTTCGGAATATTCGCGGATAATAACCGGAACTTCCTTTATTTTTGCCAGTTTTGCGGCTCTCCAGCGGCGTTCGCCTGCAATGATCTCATAATAATCGCCTTTTTTCCGAACCAGCAAAGGGACGATGATCCCATGCTGGGCTATGGATTCCGCCAGTTCCTGCAGAGCTTCGGGATCAAAACTCTTTCTCGGCTGCTCCCTGTTCGGTACAACAGAAGAGATTTTCACATTGACAACGCTTTTATCGTCCGCTGCTCCCGGCTGTTTTTTTATGAAAACGCTGTCTGAAAGAGCCGAAGAAGGCGTACGGTTCGCAGAAAGGAGTGCATCCAGCCCTTTTGCCTTATTCAGGCCTCCGTTATTCTTTGCCATCATTTTCCTCCAACGCAATTATTTCATCCGCCAGGCTCGCATAACTTTTTGCACCCCTGGAACGGTGATCATACAAATTGATCGGCATTCCGTAACTGGGAGCTTCTGCCAGACGGACGTTTCGAGGGATAAAAGTATCATAGATACGAACATTCAGATTACTCTTAACGTTTTCTACGATCTCCTGCGCAAGTTTGGTCCTCCCGTCATACATCGTAAAGAGAATGCCTTCTATCGTAAGGTTCTCATTCAGCTTGCTTCTCATTATGTCAACCGTATTTATAAGTAATGCCAGCCCCTCCATAGCATAGTATTCTGCCTGCATCGGAATAAGAATAGAGTCCGCTGCAGTAAGGCAGTTCACGGTTAAGATACTCAGAGACGGGGGACAGTCAATGATTACATACTCATAATCATTTGCAATAATCTCCAGAGGTGTTTTTAGCCGATACTCTTTGTCTTCAAAATCGATCAGCTCGATCTCTGCCCCTGCCAGGTCCGCATTCGCAGGGATCAGATCCATATCCGGATACTCCAGTGAGAGAATACTGTCTATGATCGGACATTCACCCATCAAGACATTGTAAACGGATTTCTGAAGTTCAGACTTCTCGATGCCAAATCCGCTCGTAGTATTCCCCTGTGGGTCCATATCGATCAGCAGGATCCTTTTCCCTTTCTCCGCCAGACATGAAGACAGATTTATGGCTGTAGTAGATTTTCCGACTCCGCCTTTTTGATTTGCTATAGCAATAATTTTACTCAACGAATCACTCCTTTGTGATCTGTTATTTGTAATTCGGTCTAGTTTATTCTTAGATTTAATATTTTAGCATAGTTTTTACGTAATTTCTACTAATACTATGCTGTTTCTGTATAGGATTTTCGTTTTTGTTCTTGTTATTACTCTTATTGTTTTCAAATCTGCTTTATATTTTCAATTAATTACAGCTTCTTTTATTTACATCATTATTATTTTTAGTTTTCCTCACAATTTCAAAGATCCTTTCTTTTTTACTCATGTTTGTCTCCGCAGAATCTTTTTTCTTTTAATAATGCGCTCTTTTATGTCTTTTGGGAAAGCAGTTGACTGTTTCACGTGAAACAATTCCGGTTTGTGCTTCTTCAAAAATGTTTCACGTGAAACATTTATATTAGGTGCATGTGTTGTTTCACGTGAAACAACAAAAAAATTTGAAAGCAAAATAAAAAGGCCGATCTTTTGATCGGCCTTTAAAAAACAAGATTAAACTAAGCAGTAAACTTTTCTCCGGTAAGAAGTTCATATGCTTCAATATACTTAGCAATTGTTTTTTCAATGACTTCATCCGGAAGAAGATAATCTCTGTCCGGATTTGCAGTCAGCCAGTCACGAACAAACTGCTTATCGTAAGAGGGCTGGGAATGCCCAGGTTCATAACCGTTCAATGGCCAGAAGCGGGAGCTGTCCGGTGTAAGCATTTCATCACCTAGCACTACCTGTCCATTTTCATTCAGTCCGAATTCGAATTTCGTATCTGCAATGATTATTCCCTTAGTCAGAGCATAATCGGCGCATTTCTTATACAAAGCAATCGTACAATCTCGAATCGTCTCAGCATATTCCTGTCCTTTTCCCGGATACGTTTTCTCGAGAAGCTCAACCGTTTTCTCAAAAGAAATGTTTTCGTCATGATCCCCGATTTCTGCTTTCGTTGAAGGTGTATAAATTACTTCCGGAAGCTTATCGGATTCTTTCAGGCCTTCCGGGAGAACGATACCGCAAACCGTTCCATTGTTTACATAACTTTTCCACCCGCTTCCCGTTATATACCCGCGTACGATGCATTCCACAGGAAGCATCTCCAGTTTTTTAACAAGCATGCTGTTTCCTTTAAAACGCGGCTGACGGAAATACTCCGGCATATCATCCGTATTGACAGAAATCATATGATTCGAAATGATATCAGAAGTAAAATCAAACCAGAATCGGGACATCTGTGTAAGGATCGCGCCCTTATTCGTGATTTTGTTCTTAAGGATATGATCAAAAGCGGAGATACGGTCGGTTGCGACCATGATCAGATTTTCACCTACATCATAGATCTCACGGACTTTTCCTTCTTTAAACGGTTTGTATTCGGTCATGTATAGTCCCTCCAAATAGATATTTGCGTTTGGTTTACATAATGTTGTTGCTGTGTGATGCGCCTTTTTCTGTGTTCAACACTTCTTTGCGCAACTCAACGCATCAATTATTCATGGTAACTGTTATTGACTACGGTGTCAAACTGTTCCTCTAAAGATTTTTTTGTGAAACACAGTTTCTCCCTGTTCAGTGAATGCTCTGCTGCCAGTTCCTCTGTATAATCATCAAGGAAATACACCTGTGTCCTTTTTCCGTCGAAATGACAGACGGTCGGAAAGAGCTCAATCCCCGATACATAAGCCTTTCCGCTGTAATCCTTTTCGATCGTAAAAGACGCAGCTCCGCCAAGCAGGGTTTCCGGCTCTGTCTGGTGTGACATAAAATTGCCCAGGGACCAGAAGACCAGCGCCGAGGCACCGTCTTCCGTTACGATTTTTTCATAGTTCTGCAGAACATGCGGGTGGGTGCCGATAATGACATCTGCCCCTGCATCGGCCAGCTCTGCAGCCAGCCTGCGCTGCTCCTCTGTCGGTTCTGTGCTGTATTCCTCTCCGAAATGAAGGAAACAGACCGTCAGATCACTGTGGTTTTCCGCCTTGCTTACATTCTTCAGAAGCTTTTTTCTGGCTGAGAGCGTGTTGATCTTCCAGGCCTCCTTTTCCGGCAGGTCCCGGCCGTTCAGAGACTCTGTGCTGTTAAAAAGAGCCAGTTTAAAGCCGTTTTTTTCGATATAGTCTATTTTTTCATAAGCTTCCCGGCTCTCATTCAGGCCCAGGAGAAGAACATCCGGGTAGTTTTTCCAGAAGGAGAGGGTATCCGCAAGCCCCGTTTCCCCCATATCGTTAGCGTGGTTTGTCGCTGCAAGAACGATATCAAACCCGGCGTTCACCAGTGCGCTTCCCATGGATTCCGGCGTAGCGAACTCCGGAAAGCCGCTTCGCATCGCCGGGTCATGAACCAGAATGGTTTCCTGGTTCACGGCTGCCAGATCATATTCCGAAATCTTTCCCCGGACTTTATCATAAATGCTGTCAAAAACAAACGACTCCTTCTCCGGAACATACGCCTGCTGATAAACGCTGGTATGCGCAATATTGTCGCCCACAGCGATCAGCGTAAGCTTTTCGTCGGATTTTTCCCCATACAGTTTAAATCCCCAATCCTCCCAGGCCCAGATCCTCTCGTAGCCGTCTGTGTACCAGAGACGGAGATGGCCGTCTTCGTCAAATTCAGCTCTCTCTGCGTTGCTGCCGATGTCCGAAGACATCCATACGGAACGAACCTCGGCCTCGCGCATGGTGAAAACGAAAATGTGCTGTGAAAAAGCAGGAGTATCCCTTTCGACCCAGAACGGCTTGTGATTTCCGTAACTGCCGTGTTTCCAGACGATCATAATGAATTCCGTGTTTCCGTCCCGATCCAGATCTTCGGCAAACACATCGGAAACACGCCAAAGCAGAGGAGTTGAGTACAAAGACTCTTCCCCTCTGTTTACATGAACTCTTCGATTCTTTAACAGGATGGTCTCTTCGGTGCCGTCGTCCCCGAGATCACAGGAAAGCTCTGCGCTGTTCCATGTGATCCAGCCGGGAAGAAAAGCGCCGTAAAGCCAGAGGCCGACACCCGCCGCAGCCGCGGCCAGTGCCGTAATGACAGCGATCCAAAGGCGTTTGTGCCTCATTGCCGGACGACTGCAAACTCTTTGGTCCAGTCTTCAAGCGGCTTGGGGTTCGCCGCATTCGGGTTGCTGCTGTCCCAGTAAATACCCATCATCGTCCGCCAGGCGGTATCCGTCAGCCGGTCGGAGAGTGGCTGTGCGAACTGATAGAAACTGAACACCGTACCGCTGCAGAGCTTTAATTCTCCTGCGACCGGTACGACAACATAGATCGTCAGCGCTCTTCCTGTGCCAAGTTCGAGGCAGGATCCGTTGGGATCCGTCGCAACGTCGGTAACGATCGCGGCCGGATACTCAAACGTGTTCGGTTTCTCGGTCTCGTCTTTATAGGCTTCCATCCATAAATGCTCGATCTGCCCGCCATAGCTGCGGATCAGCTCGTATTCCGAATCGGAAAGGGTCTCGTTCTGAAGTTCCTTTTCGGAAATAACGGTAAACTGATCGGCAAGGTATTTCAGTCTTTCCAGATTCTCCCGGTCGGTGTCATTCAGCAGCTGATACTCCGAAAGGCCGTTGATCGTTGCTTCCGTCAGCGCGGAAAGCCGTGCGTAAACTACCGGTTCCGGTTCGACATAGCCGCGGTCATCTTTTTCTTCGATCTGATCTCCGCCCATTTCGGCAATGGCCTGTTTCGCATAAAGCACCGTATCGTGTTTCAGTTCCGTATAGCTGCCCAGGAAGCTCTGAAGATTCTTTTTCTGCCACAGGTCCGACTGCATGAACATGGGCCAGCCGGTTCCTTTTGTTTCCAGCAGCGGCTGAAGCGTGTACAGCCAGCGGCTGTAAAGGCTGGCCGACCAGAAGCTCTCCGGCGCGATGGCTACACCGGAACGCAGTTCTTCCACCTTGTCCAGATAATTCGGATATTTATCCTCGCCGAGATCTTTCAGGATCGTCAGCGCTTCATCGGATCCCATGACCGCCGGGATATCCAGTGCGTTTGGAAGCAGTCTCTTCGAATCATCCGCCGCCTGGGAAATGCTGCTGTACATCAGATTCTGGAAGATCGCCGCATCAAGAGAGAAGCGCTGCCCCATAAAGCGGAAGCCGGCGTTCTCCTCCAGTACATCCACTGCGCCGCCGGTATCCATTTCGGGAACCGAATTGATCATCGGCGCTTTCAGGCCGGCAGTATACTCGTGATATGCCTTCCAGGCATCCTCTGCTCCGACCAGATCGGCTGCGCCGGCCCCGGCTCCGAAAAATTCGTCGATCACCGGCCGGTATTCATAATACCCGTTGTCATCGCTGGTTCCGGCAAAAAAGCTGGTGATCATATAGGCTTCTTCCCACAGGGGAAGGGTTTCGTCGTCCAGTGCCAGTGTGATCAGCAGGGCACTGCGGTCCAGAGATTCGTCTTTCTGCGTGAAGTTGCGGCGTCCGTACCACATCATCATCCGGAAATAGGCTTCGAGATTGTCATCGCCTTCATAATATCCGCGCGGAGCGTACTGGCTGTAGTCCTCCATATCTCCAAAGAGCGGGGAGTTGGCGATTCCTTCGGCGTCCAGGACCATTGAATATTCCGCTTCGACAGCATCTGCCGCTTCGGCAGGCACCGAAGCCTCCAGCCCTGCCAGCCTGCATCCGACTGCAAAGAAGGCTGCGTTGCGCATTGCCGCCTCTTCCCATTCCGTTCCGGAAAGAGCGTTAAGCTGTTCGACAGAATTGTTGAACATGCCCATGCTCAGCTCACCCATCAGATCCTTCAGATAGTTTTTCTCGGTCGTACGGAGAAGGTAGCTGAAGTACAGATGATAGGAATGCATCATGGAGTCTACGGTAATGAAGTTCGGCAGGAGGCTGTAGCGGTTCTCTTCATATAAAGAAAAGAATTCCTTGTGCCCGCCCGAAGCCTCCACGACAAAGCCGTTCTCCTGCAGTTTGGACTTCATCTCGTCGGTAAGATAAAAATACTTCGCATTGGGAACGTTGGCCAGCCCGCTTTCGATCGTATACTCCGGTACGGAAGGCTGTATCGCGAGGGCGTACTCCCCGGTCGTCCGGTCAAAGAACGAAGGCCGTTTCAGTGCTGCGATCACCTGCCTGGCTGCTTCCTGTTCCGTGATCCCGCCGCCCGAAATTTCTTCGGAAGCTTCTTCAGCCGCCGCTTCTGACGAGGTGCTTGCGGCGGCTTCTTCGGCACTTATCCCGGTTTCAGCTTCTTCTGCTTTTTTAGACTCGCCTTTTTTGCTGTCTTTTTCATTATCTTCATTCATTTCGGTCGCTTCGGCGGACTCCATCCTTGCTGTCGTAAGGGAGTGCGCCGTAAAAATACAGGCCGCTGCCACAGCGGCAATGGCGATCGGGATCAGGACTTTCGCGGCAAGACTGAGGCCTGCGCCTCCTTTGGAGCCTCCGGTTCTTTTTACCTGTTCCGGCGCCTTCTGCGGCTGCTGTTTTTCTTTTATCTGTGCGTCCTCCCTGCCGGTTTCTTTCGGCTCAGACTCATTCTGAGGCGTTCCGCAGAAATTGCAGAATTTTACACCGTCACGGATCTCTTTTCCGCACTTATTGCAAATCATAGCTGTCCTCCTGTCTGTAACATCTGTTTCCCTTTCATTTTAATGCCGGCAGGTCCTGTGTCAAGGAGATTTCTTGACAGAACGGCCTCAAGTTACTATGATGGTCGTTGATAGCAGAAACACGGTCAAAAGCAGGAAATCCGGCCGCCGTATTCTATATTCAGGGGGGTAAAATGACAGACACGGTCTATAAACGTGTAAAAATCATTTCCATCTGTGTCTTTTTCTGTGTCTGCTTTATTGCAGCATCGAACATCGACATAACCTGCGCTCCTGACGAGGCGATGCGCTATCCGATCGCTTATTTCATTTACAGTACCGGCTCTCTTCCAAACGGCATGGAATCTTCCCTGATCCACCAGATCTGGGGCTTTTCATACGCGCTGTATCCGTACCTCACGTCGATCATCAGCGCCTTTTTCATGAAGCTGGTCTCTCTTTTCGCAGCATCGGAAGCCTCTCTTCTGATCGCGGCACGCATGACAAGCGTCCTTGCCGGGACCGGCACCATGATCCTCTGCTTTAAGATCGGGGAAAAGCTGTTCCGTTCGGCGGCTTTTTCCCTGTTGTTCGCGGTCTTTACCTGTTTTCTTCCTCAATTTGTTTTTTTGTGCAGCTATCAGAACAACGACTCTTTCGCGGTCTTTACAACTGCCCTTATTATCTATTACTGGATCTGTGCTCTAAAGACCGACTGGTCTGTCCGCTCCTGCATCGGGATCGGCATCGGCTGCGGCCTGTGCGCGCTTTCCTACTACAATGCCTACGTATTCCTTCTGGCTTCCCTGGCACTGTACTTTGCGGACCGTCTTATTAAAAAGCACTCTTCGGTAGATATCACAGGCGGGGCACTGATCATCTTCCTGATCGCCTTCGCGATCGCCGGCTGGTTCTTTATCCGAAACGCTACGCTTCATAACGGTGATATCCTGGGCTTTAAAACCGCAACTCTTTCCGCGGAGCAGTTCGCGATCGACGGATACAAACCGTCGCAGCTGATGACCCCGGCTAAACAGGGCCTGTCCTTTACGGATACCTTTATCCGGTCGTCCTGGCTTCCCACAGTGCTGGGCAGTTTTATCGGCTGTTTCTCCTATATGACGGTCAAACTTCCGATGCTTCTTTACGGCTTTTATTCGGTCGGTTTCCTGGCCGGTATTGTCGGATTCTTCACCAAAACCGCCGGAAGGAAACGCATCCGTACGGTTCTTCCCGCACTGCTCCAGCTGGCCTTTGTCCTGGTCATTCTTGTAAATCTCGGGCTTTTCCTGTATACCGCCTACTACAACGATTATCAGGCACAGGGACGCTATATGATGCCTTCGCTTCTTCCGCTCATGCTTTTTATTACCGAAGGCTTCCGCTCTTACTCCGCAAAGCTTTCCGCAAGGCTTGCCGATCCGGAAGCCGGCGCCGCCAAATGGGCCGAGGAACAGAAAAAGCGCGACAACTATATCTGTGCCGCGCTGGTTCTTTGCTATTTTGCTCTTTTCCTGATCAGCTATATCGGTTTTTTGATCCCCGGCTGCAAAGTCGGGTGATCCTTATTTTCCGGCTTCTTTATTATAGGCGTTTATGTAAACCATCAGCACGGAAATATCTGCCGGGGATACGCCCTGGATCCGGCTGGCCTGACCGATGTTTTCCGGCCGGAAAGCCTTTAATTTCTGTGTTGCTTCCAGTCTCAGGCTTTTCACCTGATCGTAATCCAGTTCTTTCGGGATCTTCCGGCTTTCCAGTTTTCTGAACTTCTCCACCTGCTGCATCTGCCTCAGTATGTATCCTTCGTATTTGATCTGGATATTGACCTGTCTGGCGGTATCGTCCGGAAGCTGCGGCCTTTCGGGATCCAGCGGGGCGATCGCCTCGTAGGAAAGCTCCGGCCTTCGTACCAGCTCAGCCAGAGAGATCCCGGCGGTAAGAGGGGTGGAAGAGTGCTGCTCCAGCAACTCCTGCACCTTCGGAACGGTGCCGACATAGGTGTTGTTCAGCCTTTCGATCTCGGCTGCGGTGTCTCTTTCTTTCTGAAGGGTTCGTTCGTAATCCTGCTCCGAAACCAGTCCGACACGGTAACCGTATTTTCTCAGACGCAGATCCGCATTATCCTGCCGCAGGAGAAGCCGGTACTCCGCCCGGCTCGTCATCATCCGGTACGGTTCCAGCGTTTCTTTGGTAAGCAGGTCGTCGATCAGTACACCGATATAAGCTTCGGAGCGGTCCAGGATCAGCGGTTCTTCGCCCCTGATCATCATCGCAGCGTTGATGCCGGCAATCAGGCCCTGTGCGGCAGCTTCTTCGTAGCCGGAGATTCCGTTCGACTGGCCGGCACTGAACAGCCCCTGGATGTTTTTGAACTCCAGCGAAGCCTTCAGCTGCACCGGATCGATGCAGTCGTATTCGATCGCATAGGCCATACGCGTGATCCGTGCGTTCTCAAGTCCGGCCACAGTATGGTACATTGCGTACTGGACGTCTTCGGGCAGCGAGCTGGACATTCCGGAAAGATACAGCTCGTTCGTATACAGTCCTTCCGGCTCGATAAAGACCTGATGTCTGGTCTTGTCCGGAAATTTCATCACTTTATCTTCAATGGAAGGGCAGTAGCGGGGGCCGGTTCCCCGGATCATTCCGCTGTAAAGCGGGGACCGGTCGATATTTTCACGGATGATCCGGTGTGTTTCCTCGTTTGTATACGTAAGCCAGCAGGAGACCTGCTCCTTCTGGATCGTTTCCGGATTGGTTCCGAAAGAGAAGGGGATGATCGGCACGTCGCCTTTCTGCTCGGTCATTTTTGAAAAATCGACCGTCCTCTTGTCTACTCTGGCCGGAGTACCGGTCTTGAAACGAAGGATGCGGATGCCGTTCGCAAGCATCGACTCCGTAAGGTGATCCGCCGCGAGGAGTCCGTTCGGACCCGAATGCTGAACCACTTCGCCGCGGAAACACTTTGCCTTCAAATAAACACCGGTACAGAGGATCACGGCCTGTGCCCGGTAGGTGATCCCGGAAACGGTACGGACGCCGCAGCATTTTCCTTCTTCCAGGATCAGTTCGGCAACTTCGGCCTGGATCAGCGAAAGATTCTTTGTATTTTCCAGTACGACGCGCATGCTCCGGCTGTATTCGCTTTTATCTGCCTGTGCGCGCAGTGAATGGACCGCCGGTCCCTTGGATGCGTTCAGCATTTTGGACTGAATAAAGGTCTTATCAATATTCCGGGCCATTTCGCCGCCCAGCGCGTCCAGTTCCCGGACCAGGTGTCCTTTGGATGTGCCGCCGATGTTCGGATTGCAGGGCATAAAAGCCACGCTGTCCATACTGACCGTAAAGGCCACGGTGCGAAGGCCGAGCCTGGCGCAGGCCAGGGCCGCTTCACAGCCGGCATGTCCGGCTCCTATGACACAGACGTCTGTTGTTTCTTCGATTCGGAGCATATATTATTTCCCCATGCAGAATTTTTCAAATATCGTATTGACAAGATCTTCGGACACGTTTCCGCCGATGATCGAATCCAGTGAACTGATCGCGCCGAAAAGATCGATCGCATAAACATCCTCCGGAATACCGGCTTCCAGCGCCTCTTTTGCGTTAAGGAGAGACACGCGGGCTTCTTCCAGCGCGGTCTTGTGCCGGATATTTGTTATGTAAACCTCATCGTTAAAGGAAAGCTCTCCTCTGAAGAACGTTTCTTTAATATATTCTTTCAGTTCTCCGATCCCGCTGCCTTCTTTTGCAGAGGTTTTCAGGATCGGATAGCTGCAGATCTCCTTAATATCGTTTTCCGATGTCATTTCTTCCAGATCGGATTTATTAAAGATCACAATGACCTGTTTTCCCGAGATCATGGAGAGGATCTCGCGGTCACTTTCGTCCAGCTCCCTTGAGGAATCCACAACATAAAGCACCAGGTCCGCATTGTCCGTTTCCTCTCTGGAGCGCTCGATCCCGATCTTTTCCACTTTGTTTTCCGATTTGCGGATACCGGCCGTATCGATCAGCTCCAGTCCGAAGCCGTCCAGCTGGATCGTTTCACGCAGGACGTCCCTTGTCGTTCCGGGCTCATCGGTAACGATCGCACGGTCGGTTCCCATCATGGCGTTCAGAAGAGAAGACTTTCCGGCATTCGGTTTTCCGAGGATGACGGTTTTGATGCCTCCCCCGATGTAACGGCCCTGATCAAAAGAAGCGATCAGTTTTTCTGCATTCCGGGATTGTTCTTCCAGCGTCTTTCGGATCGTTTCTTCCTGTCCTTCCATGGAATAATGTTCCGGATCATCCAGCGCGGATTCGATAAAGGCCAGCTGATTCATCAGTTCATCCCGGATCCCGGAAACCTTTTCAAAAACGCTTCCTTTCAGCTGTGACACGGACGATTCCAGGGCATAACGGCTTTTCGCGGAGATCAGATCCATGACGGCCTCCGCCCGGGAAAGATCGATCCGCCCGTTTAAAAAGGCTCTTTTGGTAAACTCTCCGGGTTCGGCGATCCTTGCACCGCATTTCAGCGCGGCGGAAAGAATGCTGTTGACCGCCAGGATCCCTCCGTGGCAGTCGATCTCCACGGTGTCTTCCCCGGTATACGAATGCGGCGCCCGAAGGACGACTGCCAGCGCTTCGTCGATCTCTTTGTCTCCGTCCTTGATCCAGCCGTAATGGATGGTATTTCCCTTCTGATCGGCCAGCTTTTTCTCATTTTTTCCGGCATACAGCCGGTCGGCGACCGCGATCGCCTCCGGTCCGCTGATCCGGACGATTCCTATTCCCGCCGGCGCCTGCGCGGTGCTGACGGCAGCAATTGTATCGGTTAAACTGCTCATATTTTTCTCTTAATACTTGATAAGGACGACCCGAAAAGGTCATCCTTATCTCATGCGCTGACGTATTCTCCCAAAGAGAATATCAGCGGTTTCTTACCGGTTTGACAACAACATGTCTGTAAGGCTCATTGCCTTCGCTGAACGTTTCCACGTTCTTATTCTGCTGAAGCGCGGAGTGGATGATCCTTCTTTCATAAGGGTTCATCGGCTCAAGTACGACAGTCTTGTTCGTTCTCTTGACCTTTCCGGCAATGTTCTTGGCAAGATTCTCAAGAGTTTCCTTGCGTCTTCTTCTGTAATCCTCTGTATCCAGCTTCACGCGGACATATTCGTCCTTATTGTCCTTGTTGATAACAAGGCTGGTGAGGTACTGAAGGGAATCCAGGGTCTGTCCTCTTTTTCCGATCAGGACGCCCATATCGTCGCCGGTGAATTCAACATTGAGACAGCCTTCTTCCTTGTCATAATTCATCACGATGTCCGTATGAATATCCATGGATTTGAAGATGCCCTGAAGGAAGGTTTCCGCCGCCGCTTTCATCTGTTCGATCTCTTCGTCGGTTTTCTGAGGAACGACTCTTTCCTTCTTTGCCGGCTGCGGAGCCGGTTTTACTTCTTCTTTCGGCTGATTGCTGTTGTTTTTCTTTTTCTCGTTTCTTTTCTTATCGATGTTTTTCTTTTCCCGGTTTGCTTCTTTTCTTTCTTTTTCTTTTTCGGCGCGCGCGGCTTTTTCCGCTTCCTTTGCTGCCCTGCGTGCTTCCGCCTCTTCCGCTTCCCGGATCGCTCTGGCTTCTGCCTCAAGATCCGCTTTCCTGCAGACCCGGATCTGTGCCGGCTTAATGCCGAAACCTAAAAAGCCGGAGTTGCCTTCGCTGATGACCTGATAGTCGATTTCTTCGCTTGTCAGCCCCAGATCGATGCAGGCTTTTGTTATGGCCTCATTGACTGTTTTTGCTGAAACTTCAATATATTCAACCATTTCTGACCTCTTTACTTCCCTTTTCTTTTCTTACCGGACGTATTCCCATGGGTATTGTTGTACTTGCTTACCATGTTCGCCTTGGAGAACATGCTGTTGGGATCGTCACTCTGATAATTCCAGATTTCATTTCCGGTTTCGCCTTTTTTAGTGCTTTTCTTTGCGGAAGCGCTGTTGTTGTAGTTCCGGATCTTTTTGCTGTTGGTATAAGCCTGCTGGCTGACACGGGACTGCTCGACCGCTTCTTTCTGGTTCACGGCGTTCGGTTTTTTCTTTTTCTTTTTCGCTGCCTTTTCCAGGTTCTTTTTGATCATCTCTTCCATGTCGACTTTCATCATGCTCCGGTTGATGATGATCATCTGTATTGCCCGGAATACCGCACCGACGATCCAGTAGATCGCAACACCGAGAGAAAGCGTAGCGCAGATGAATGCGGAGAAGATCGGCATGATCAGGTTCATGCTTCTCATGGTATTCGCCATCTGGTCCTGTGCGTTGTTTGAAGGCTGCTGGGGCTGAAGCTTGATGCCGATCCACTGGGTGAGCCAGGCAACGACCGGAATCGCGATACCGATCAGAAGGAAGCCCCAGGCATGGGAACTGAAGGAATCCTTAATAATATCCCATGGCGACATGGAGATATTCATTCCCATAAAATAATTTACGTCTTTGACCCTGTCACTAAGCTGGGAGATCTCTCCGGACAGGGATGAAAAAGCACTTACCTGCGGAAGAGCTGCCCACTGCGACGGCTTCAGAAGATAAAGGGCATCGATTACATTCGTCTGTGTGATCGTTTCTCTGATTGCTACACGGATCTTATTGTCCGAAATAAAAGTCTGCATGGCTTCGGCGCCGCCGGGAAGGGCCATGATCTTTTCCGCAAGAGGGGAAAACAGGTTTCCGATACGGGCGATATATCCGGGAATATGGTAGATGACCTGATATACGCCGATCAGAAGGATCATCTGGAATGCCAGCGGAAGACAGGTTCCGTAGGGAGAAAATCCGTACTTCGCATAGACTGTCTGCATCTCATCATTCATCCGTGTCATGGATTCCTGATCTCTGCGTCCTCTGTACTTCATCTGGATCTTGGATATTTCAGGCTGCATGTACGCCTGCATTTTGGATTGCTTCTGAGTCCTTATCTGGATCGGAAGCATGATCATATACACGATCAGTGTATAAACGATGATGGAATATCCGATTCTTTCCGTACCGAGATTATTCAGCAGGATATATATTCCGTTCATCAGCCAGCCAAGAAGCTGAGAGATCCAGCTTATGACCGGTGTCGTTACTTTGCTTAATAAAATCAACACTTAACTATCCTCCGTGTTTTTATAATTACGGCACTGGGTCGTAACCGCCCGCATGATGGAACGGGTTACATCTCAATATTCTCCAGCCTGCCAGTAATCCCCCTTTCAGGGCGCCGTATTTTTCTATGGCCTCGATGCCATATTCTGAACAAGTCGGAATGAAAGGACAGCGCGACTGTTTCAGCGGCGATAAATACTTTTGGTAAAATCTGATTATTTTTATAAGTAAATACTTCATACTGTTTTACTTAATACTCCTGTCCTTTTCATGAGCCGGAAGATCACACTTTCGATCATAAGGTAAGTGCAGTCCTTTGTATCTTTCCGGGCAGAAAAGACTAAGTCGTAGCCGCACCCGAACTTTTCTTCATTTATCCGGTAGGCTTCTTTTACAAGCCGGCGTATACGGTGTCTTACAACACTGTTCCCGACCTTTTTGGATACGGATATTCCAAGTCTGTTGATCCCGAGTTCATTTTTCTTCACATGCAGGATCAGTTCTTTTTCCGCGGCATAAGTGCCGGTCTTATAAACGTCCTTGAACTCTTCGTTTTTTCTCAGGCTGACGGAATATCTCATTTTCCTCTTATGTAACGAAAAGACCACATGTTTGCGGTCTTACTATCGTTAAATCTTAAGCTGATAAAGTTTTTCTTCCCTTAAGTCTTCTTGCTGCAAGAACTTTGCGTCCGCCTTTTGTACTCATTCTTGCACGGAATCCATGAACTTTTGCCCTGGATTTTTTCTTGGGCTGAAAAGTCATTTTCATAATGCCTGTCACCTCCTTCTTATTTTTCTTCATAATGATCCTATGTGAAGAAAAAACCTGTTTTATTATATTCACAGGCATACCTTCCGTCAAGCATTATTTCCCTTTATTTCACTGCTTACCGGCCTTTCTTGTCCCGGTTTACGTAACCTTTATCCACAAAATGTGGAAAACTTGTGGATAACTGTTATGTAGACCACAAGATATGGTTTTACAAATTTTTTTCTACTTAATTATATTAAAAAAATCAAAATAATCCGGTTTTTGAGTTATCCACTTTATACACTTTTTCCACATTTGGTTCATAATGGTTAAAATAATGTGGAAAACATCAACAAAAGCGTTGAGTTTTCCACATTTTCATTGATAATAAGAGGCTTTTAGAGTATAATTAAGACAGAAATTCAGGGCAGATCTTTGTTCCTTCCAAAAGCTTCGAATTTGGTCTGGTCTGAGTATTTTTTTCAGTTTATTTTTCAATTTTTTCCGAGGTTATTATGGAAATCATCAAAGAAAAATGGTCTGAGATCCTGGACCATGTACGGGTAGAACATGAACTCGGGGAAGTATCTTTCAAGACCTGGCTCAAACCCCTTACCGTCTACAGTATTGATAACTCCACCGTATCCGTTCTTGTACCTTCCGAAGACTTCCTGGACTATGTAAAAAGAAAGTATTCTCTTCCTTTAAAGGTTGCGATCAGTGAGATCACCGGCTTCGACGTGGATATCGACTTTGTCGGTGCAGAAAATATTTCAAAGGAAGAAGAAGACCCGTCCTATATAGAAAAAACAACCCTTTCCGGCCTGAACCCGAAATATACTTTCAATACTTTCGTCGTCGGAAAAAACAACGAGTTTGCACATGCTGCTTCCCTTGCAGTAGCAGAATCTCCGGGAGAGCTTTACAATCCCCTGTTTCTTTACGGAGGCGTCGGTCTCGGAAAGACCCATCTGATGCATTCGATCGCTCATTTCATTAATGAAAAGAGGCCGGAGCTGAAGATCCTTTACGTCACCAGCGAAGAATTTACAAACCAGGTTATCGAAGCCATCCGAAACGGTTCCAATACCGCGCTGACCCGGTTCAGGGAAAAATACAGAAATATCGACGTTCTTCTGATCGACGATATTCAGTTCATCATCGGAAAGGAATCCACTCAGGAAGAATTCTTCCATACGTTCAACTCGCTTCACTCTGCCCGTAAACAGATCATTCTTTCTTCCGACCGTCCTCCCAAAGACATGGACATCCTGGAAGAAAGGATCCGATCCCGTTTTGAATGGGGACTGATGGCGGATATCCAGAGTCCGGATTACGAGACCCGCATGGCGATCCTCCGAAAGAAAATGGAAATGGAGGGGTATTACGTCAGCAGCGACGTGAT
This sequence comes from Lachnospiraceae bacterium, assembly GCA_017509985.1. GTDB lineage: Bacteria > Bacillota > Clostridia > Lachnospirales > Lachnospiraceae > Alectryocaccobium. Next base: position 32,914 of record JAFWOE010000004.1, on the reverse strand, counting down.
CGAATACATTGCCGAAAACGTACGCTCCAATATCCGCGAACTGGAAGGATCCTTAAACAAGGTCATTGCTCTTTCCCATATAGAAAAAAGCGAACCGACACTGGATCTTGCGAAGAGGGCTCTTTTCGATATCATAACATCCCGCGATAAAAAAGAAATCACGCCGGAATACATCATCAGCTACGTTGCGGACCACTATCATATTTCCGTGGAAGACATCGTCGGGGAAAAGCGCAGCGGAAAAATCGTCCTTCCCAGACAGGTCTGTATGTATCTGATCCGCGAACTGACCAGCTCGACCCTTCAGGGAATCGGGTCGATCATGGGAGGAAAGCATCATACAACGATCTCTTACGGGATCGAAACAATAGAGGAAATGCTCCGGGAAAACCCGGATTTCAGGGAAACCGTGGACTCTTTAAAGGCCCATATCGGAGGATGAGCTTTTTCCACATTATCCACGAGGAAAATGTGTGGAACTATTGTTGAAAACTGAAATACCGTCTGTTTTTGCAGCTTTTTCATCAGTTTACACAATGAATCAGCACGTTTTCCACAAGCTTTTCCTTATTGTTTTCAATCAGGATCAAGCATAAAAAAGGGATTCTTCGATGTTTTCAACATTTCCTCATCCCTTAAGATGATTAAGAAGAGTTGTTGTTATATATATAAGCAGAAGCACAGTTCATCTGTTTGTTTTAAGAAAGGAATTATTTATGAAACTGATATTCAGCAAAAACGATCTTTCCAAAGGGATCAATTATGTATTAAAAGCTGTTTCTTCAAAAACGACACTTCCGATCTTACGATGCATTCTTATTGACGCGACAGAAGGAACGATCAAACTTTTCGCCAATGATATGGAGCTGGCGATCGTTACAGAGGTAGAAGGAGATATTGTTGTTCCGGGAAGCATTGCACTGGATTCCAGGATTTTTTCCGAAATTACAAGAAGACTTCCGGACGGAGACATTATTATCGAGACGGATGAAAACTTAAACGCGACGATCTCATGCGAAAACTCCCTTTTCAATATTCCGGGACAGGATGCCTCATCCTTCCCTCCGGTTCCTGCGATCGAAACCGAAGAATCCGTCAGCCTTTCTCAGTTTACTTTAAAGGAAATGATCAGGCAGACCATCTTTTCCCTGGACATGAACGAGAACAACAAGCTCATGACCGGAGAACTGTTTGAATTAAAAAATAATGCTTTACGGATGATTTCCCTGGACGGGCACCGGATCGCAATAAGAAAACTGCCGTTAAACGGTTCCTATAACGGAAGAAAAGAGATCGTTCCCGGAAAGACGCTGAATGAGATCTCCAAAATCCTTTCCGATAATATCGATGATCCTGTCAGCGTTTATTTTTCAGAAAACCATATTCTGTTTGAATTTGACCGTACAAGCGTTTATTCCAGACTGATCGAAGGAGAGTATTTCCATGTTGACAATATGCTCAACGGAGATACCAGTACAAAACTTACCGTAAATAAAAAGAGTTTTTACGGGTGTCTTGAAAGGGCGGATCTTCTGATTAAAGACGGAGATAACCGACCGATCATCCTGGATATCACGGACAACAACATGAATATCCGGATCACGACCAATATGGGAGCGATGATGGAAGATCTTCCGGCGGAAAAAAGCGGGAATGATATAAGAATCGGATTCAATCCGAAGTTCCTGATGGATGCGGTACGCGTCATTGATGATGAAAACATTACACTTTTCTTTATCAACCAGAAAGCGCCCTGTTTTATCAAGAACGATGAGGAAACCTATCTTTATCTGATACTTCCTGTCAATATTTCTTAAGCATAAAGATTTCAAGACAGAAAAACAGTTTACATAATATTGGTTTTATAATAATGAGAGAGATATCTATAAGAGATGAATTTATTAAACTCGGCCAGGCGATGAAACTTTCCGGGCTTTCGATGAGCGGGGCAGAGGCAAAGGAAGAAATTCTGAACGGAAATGTTTCGGTGAACGGGGAAAAAGAGGAAAGACGGGGAAGAAAGCTGTACAGAGGTGATGTTTTCTCCTGTAACGGGGAAGAAGTAAAGATCATTTAAAATGAGGATCCGGTCGGTAGAATTCAGTAATTTCAGAAATTATAAGTCTCTTAAGGCAGAATTCGGTGAAGGAATAAACCTTCTCTACGGAGACAATGCCCAGGGGAAAACCAATATTCTTGAAGGAATCTATATCTGTTCGACTTCAAGATCGCACCGGAGAAGCAGCGACAGGGAACTGATCCTTTTCGGTGAAAAAGAAGCTCATATAAGACTGATCCTTGAAAAGAAAAATGATTTACATAAGATCGATATTCATTACAGAAAAGACAATAAAAAAGGAATAGCGATCGATGGGATACCGGTCCGGAAAGCCTCTGAAATGTTCGGTTTCCTGAATGTAGTCATGTTTGCCCCGGAAGATCTGGCACTGGTAAAAAGCGGTCCGGCGGAAAGAAGGAGATTTCTGGATCGGGAGATCTGTCAGACGGATCCGTTTTATATGGATGACCTGATGAATTACAACCGGGTCCTGGAGCAGAGAAACAAGCTGCTGAAGGATATCGTCCGGGACAGCAGTTTAAAAGATACGCTGGATGTCTGGGATGAACAGCTGGTCAGATACGGATGCAGGATTCTTAAAGTCAGGGAAAAGTATTTAAAGGAAACAGAAAAGACCTGTTCCGAAATTCATTCGTTTATGACTTCGGGAGAGGAAGAAATAAAGCTTTCTTACGAGAAAAATACGAATGAAGCAGAATTTAAGGAAAATTTAGAAAAAAGCCGTGAAAGGGATCTTTACACGATGACAACGAACAGGGGTCCTCATCGGGATGATTTTTCCATCACGGCAAACGGGATCGATCTTCGGACCTACGGATCCCAAGGGCAGCAGCGCAGCGCAGCAGTCTCACTGAAACTATCGGAGATCGGAATAATAAAAGAAAAAACCGGCGAAATGCCCGTTCTGCTGCTCGATGATGTGTTTTCCGAAATGGATCAGCGCCGGCAGGAAGGATTATTAAAAGAGATCTCCGGTATCCAGACGATCATCACCGGTACCGGGATCGATGAAATGACGAGAAATAACGCAATTATAGGGAAAAAGTTTTACATAAAGCAGGGAACAGCACTGGAGGAAGAATGAGTCAGGAAGAATTGAATTTTGAAATTGATAATAAAGAGTACGGAGCCGACCAGATCCAGATTCTGGAAGGGCTGGAAGCCGTAAGAAAAAGACCGGGCATGTATATCGGCAGCACTTCGGCAAGAGGCCTTCATCATCTGGTCTACGAAATCGTGGACAATTCGGTCGACGAAGCGCTGGCCGGCGCCTGCAAAAATATAAAAGTAACGCTGAATAAAGACAATTCCGTAACCGTTGAAGACGACGGCAGGGGAATTCCTGTCGGGATCAACCAAAAGGCCGGTCTACCTGCCGTTGAGGTAGTATTTACCGTTCTTCATGCCGGCGGAAAATTCGGCGGAGGCGGATACAAGGTTTCGGGCGGACTGCACGGTGTCGGCGCCTCTGTCGTCAACGCCCTTTCCGAGTGGCTGGAAGTAGAGATCTGCCGTGACGGAAAGGTCTATAAGCAGAGATACGAACGCGGCAAGACGATGTATCCGCTGAAGGAGATCGGGACCTGTGAGGAAGGAAAGACCGGTACAAAAGTCACCTTCCTTGCGGACGACACCATCATGGAAGAAGTAAATTATGACTTCGACACTCTGAAAACAAGGCTTCGGGAGACGGCTTTTCTTACCAAAGGACTGAGGATCATCCTTCGGGACGAAAGAAAAGAAGAGCCGGTCGAAAAAACCTATCATTATGAAGGCGGAATTAAAGAATTTGTTCAGTATCTGAACCGGAGCACGACACCGCTTTACGACGATATCATCTACTGTGAAGGAGAATCGAACGGCGTCCTTGTGGAGATCGCGATCCAGCATAACGATTCCTATACGGAAAACACATACGGTTTCGTCAACAATATCAACACGCCGGAAGGCGGAATGCATATTGTCGGCTTCCGGAATGCAATCACCAAAACGTTCAATGAGTATGGACGGAAGAACAAGCTTCTGAAAGATTCCGAGCCGAATCTTTCCGGAGAAGATATCCGTGAAGGCCTTACCGCGATCATCAGCGTAAAGATCGAAGAGCCTCAGTTTGAAGGTCAGACAAAGCAGAAACTCGGAAATTCCGAAGCAAGGACTGCGGTCGACAGCCTTCTGAGCAGCAAGCTGGAGCTTTATCTGGAGCAGAACCCGGCAGTGGCCAAGATCATTATCGAAAAGTCGGTCCTTTCCCAGCGGGCCAGGGAAGCCGCGAGAAAAGCCAGGGAACTTACCCGGAGAAAATCCGCCCTGGAAGGGCTTTCACTTCCCGGAAAACTGGCGGACTGCACGGATAAGGATCCGAAAAACTGCGAGATCTATATCGTAGAGGGAGATTCTGCCGGCGGCAGCGCAAAATCGGCAAGGAGCCGTGCGACCCAGGCGATCCTTCCGCTTCGCGGAAAGATCCTGAACGTGGAAAAAGCCAGACTGGACCGGATCTACGGCAATGCAGAGATCAAGGCCATGATCACCGCGTTCGGGACCGGTATCCACGAGGATTTTGATATTTCGAAACTTCGCTACGACAAGATCATCATCATGACGGATGCCGATGTCGACGGTGCGCACATCGCCACCCTCATGCTGACCTTCCTTTATCGGTTTATGCCGGAGCTTATCCGTCAGGGTCATGTATATCTGGCGAAACCTCCGCTCTATAAGCTGGAAAGAAACAAGAAAGTCTGGTACGCATATTCCGATGCGGAACTGGACAGCATCCTGGACGAAGTCGGCCGTGATTCCTCCAACCGGATCCAGCGGTACAAAGGACTGGGAGAGATGGACGCGGAACAGCTGTGGGAGACCACGATGGATCCGGAACGCAGGATCCTGCTTCGGGTCACGATGGATGAGGAGACGAAGTCCGAGATCGACCTGACGTTCACGACCCTCATGGGCGATAAGGTCGAACCGCGAAGGGAATTCATTGAAGAACGAGCCAAAGATGTAAAGAATCTCGATATTTAAAATATAAAGGTGCGAAATGGACGACAGAATTTTTGACCAGATCGAGGAAGTCGATCTTAAGAAAAAAATGGAGGATTCCTATATCGATTACGCCATGAGCGTTATCGCTTCCAGGGCGCTGCCGGACGTACGCGACGGCTTAAAGCCCGTACAGCGAAGGATCCTCTATTCGATGATCGAACTGAATAACGGGCCGGATAAGCCGCACAGAAAATGCGCGCGTATCGTCGGCGATACCATGGGTAAATATCATCCGCACGGAGACAGCTCCATCTACGGAGCGTTGGTCAACCTCGCGCAGGACTGGTCCACCCGATATCCGCTGGTCGACGGACACGGAAACTTCGGCTCGGTCGACGGTGACGGCGCAGCAGCCATGCGATACACGGAGGCGAGACTTTCAAAGATCGCCATGGAGATGCTTGCGGATATCGGCAAGGATACCGTGGATTTTGTCCCGAACTTCGACAACGAGGAAAAGGAGCCGACAGTCCTTCCGTCCCGGATCCCCAATCTTCTTGTCAACGGGACGACCGGTATCGCAGTCGGTATGGCGACCAATATTCCGCCGCACAACTTAAAGGAAGTTATAGCAGCAGTCGTAAAGATCATCGAAGATTCGATCGAGGATAAAGAAACCACGATCGAAGATGTAATGGAAATCGTAAAAGGGCCGGATTTCCCGACAGGCGCGACCATTATGGGTACTGCAGGGATCGAGGAAGCGTATCGAACCGGCCACGGCAAGATCAAAGTGCGCTCGGTCTGCAATATCGAGACGCTTCCGAACGGAAAATCCGAGATCATCATCACGGAGATCCCTTATCTTGTCAACAAAGCCCGGCTGATCGAAAAGATGGCCGAACTTGTCAAGGATAAAAAGATCGACGGGATCACTTCCATACAGGACCATTCCAACCGGGAAGGCCTGCGGATCTGTGTTGAAATCCGAAGGGATGCAAACGCGAACGTTATCCTCAATAAGCTTTATAAGCACACCCAGCTGCAGGATACCTTCGGCGTCAATATGCTGGCGCTGGTAGATCAGCAGCCGAAAGTGCTGAACCTGCTTCAGATGCTGAAATATTATCTGGAGCATCAGGAAGACGTCGTCAGAAGAAGGATCGCTTACGACCTTAACAAGGCGGAGGAGCGAGCCCATATCCTGGCCGGCCTTTTAAAGGCACTGGATTATATTGACCAAATCATCGCCCTGATCCGCGCATCAGCCAATACGCAGGAAGCCAAGGACAATCTGATCAGGGAGTTCGGCTTCACCGAGGTGCAGGCGCAGGCGATCGTGGATATGAGGCTTCGTGCCCTTACCGGACTGGAGCGGGAGCGTCTTCAGAATGAGTTTGACGAGCTGCAGGTCAAGATCGCGGAATACAAGGCGATCCTCGGAGACCGCAGGCTGCTTCTGGGCGTGATCAAAGAAGAGATCACAGCCATCGGAAACAAGTACGGCGATGACCGCCGCACCAAGATCGGCTTTGACGATTCAGATATCTCCGACGAAGACATGATCCCGCGCCAGAATGTGGTGATCGTTAAGACGAATCTGGGATATATCAAGCGCATGACGCCCGACAACTTCCGCAGCCAGAATCGCGGAGGCCGGGGCATCAAGGGAATGCAGACCGTCGAAGACGATTACATCGAAGATCTGTTCATGACGGACACGCACGATTATCTCCTGTTCTTCACAAACACCGGAAGGATGTACCGGACCAAGGCGTATCAGATCCCCGAAGCCGGAAGAACTTCCAGGGGAACTGCGATCATCAACCTGCTTCTGCTTGCGCCGGGTGAAAAGATCAGCGCGATCATCCCTGTTTCCGAATTTGAGGAAGGCAGATATCTCTTCATGGCGACGAAAAAGGGAACCGTGAAGAAGACGAAGCTGATGGATTTCGCAAACGTGAGAAAATCCGGCATTGCGGCGATCGTTCTGCGTGAAGACGACGAACTGATCGAAGTAAAACTGACCGACGGGGAAAGAGATATCCTGATCGCAACCTCGGACGGACAGTGCATGCGCTTTAATGAACACGACGTCCGGAGCATGGGCCGTGTTTCTGCAGGCGTGCGCGGCATTTCCCTGCGGGAGGGCGACAGCGTCATCGGCATGCAGGTCGATCTGCAGGGAGAATACGGCCTGTTCGTCAGCGAATGCGGACAGGGCAAACGGACCCGGATCGCAGATTTCACTCCGCATCACCGCGGCGGCAAGGGAATGATCTGCTACAAGCTGAACGATAAGACCGGAAAACTGGTAGCCTTCAAGGCTGTGAACGACGGGCAGGAAGTCATGCTGGTAACGACTGCGGGCATCATTATCCGGATGTCAGCCGACAGCATCTCGCTCCAGGGAAGAAATGCTTCCGGTGTCAAGATCATGAACCTGGACGAAGGCGTGACCGTTGCCGGTCTGGCCAAGGTACGGGTTTCGGAAGAGGAAGAAGGCGAGATCCCGGAAGAAACGGATGAAATTTCTGAAGGAACCGATGAATTCCCGGAAGAAGCCGGAAGCGAGACTGATGCGGCAGTTCCGGAAGAAGAGACGAAAGAATAAGAGAACAAAGAGGGACGAAAGATGAAAAAAGTTGGAATCATCATGGGAAGCGACAGCGATCTGCCGATCCTGAAAAAGACGGCGGATATGCTCGATGAACTGCAGATCCCCTATGAAGTACATGTATATTCCGCACACCGGACTCCGGAAGCCGTTCAGGAGTTTGCCGCGAATGCAAAAAAGAACGGATTCGGTGTCCTGATCGCTGCAGCTGGGATGGCGGCCCATCTTGGCGGCGTTGTCGCTTCCTGGACAACGCTTCCGGTCATCGGGATCCCCTGCAAATCTTCCGTGCTGGACGGAATGGACGCCCTTCTGGCGACCGTTATGATGCCCTCCGGCATTCCGGTGGCTACCGTCGCGATCAACGGAGGAGCCAATGCGGCGCTTTTAGCCGCACAGATCCTGGCGCTTTCGGATGAAGAACTGGATAAGCGCCTGGCCGAAAAAAGGAAAGCTGATGCAGAAAAGGTCCTGAAAAAGGACGAGGGCATTGAAAGCCGGATCAGAGAAAGCTGAGTTTCCGTTCAAAAAAACCGGATAAAAACAGATTTAATGATAGTTTTAATACAGTGACTGAACAGACTTAAAACAGTCGTTGATTAGATAAAACAGAAAGGGACAGGATCAATGGGAGGATTCTTCGGCACCGTAAGCAAAGGAGACGCGGTATTTGATACTTTTTTCGGAACAGATTATCATTCCCATCTCGGAACAAGGAGAGCCGGACTTGCCGCTTTTGACAATGAAACAGGTCTGCAGCGGGAGATCCACAGTATAGAGAACTCTTTGTTCCGGACCAAATTTGAAGACAGCCTGCGGACCATGAAAGGTCATGCGGCGATCGGCTGCATCAGCGACTATTATCCCCAGCCGCTTCTGGTGCGGTCTGCAACAGGCGCATTTGCGATCTGCTATATCGGGATCATCAACAACGAACAGGAACTGATCGAAAACTATCTGGAGCACGCCGGAAGCCACTTTGAGGCAATGACCGGCGGAAAAGTCAATGCGGTAGAACTGATCGCATCCCTTATTACGGAAAAACATGACATTGTCGAGGGGATCAAATACGCCCAGGAAAAAATCGACGGCACGACCTCGATCCTGATCCTGAGGGATGACGGGACCCTGATCGCAGCCCGTGACAGACTGGGAAGGCTGCCGATCGTGGTCGGGAAAAAAGAGGGCGCACGCTGCGTAACGTTTGAATCGTTTGCCTACCAGAAGCTCGGCTATGATGATGACAGGGAACTGGGACCCGGCGAGATCGTGGAGATCACGGCCGACGAATGCATTACGCTCTCCCCGCCGCTGGACAAAATGCGGATCTGTGCTTTCCTCTGGAGCTATTACGGGTATCCGACTTCAACGTACGAAGGCCGGAACGTGGAAGTAATGCGCTACGAAAACGGCAGGATCATGGCAAAACGCGACAAAGAGCTCGGGAACGCGGAAGATATCGACTATGTGGGCGGAGTTCCGGATTCCGGCACGCCGCATGCCATCGGCTATTCCAATGAAAGCGAAGTCCCCTTTGCAAGGGCATTTATCAAATACACACCGACCTGGGCCCGGAGCTTTATGCCGACAAACCAGAGCGACAGGGATGTCATCGCCAAGATGAAGCAGATCCCCGTAAAAGAACTGATCCAGGATAAAAAACTGCTTTTCGTCGATGATTCGATCGTCCGCGGGACACAGCTTCGGGAAACCGTTGAATTTCTTTACGAGAACGGGGCGAAGGCCGTGCATATGCGTTCCGCCTGCCCGCCGCTGGTGTTCCCGTGCAAATATTTAAGTTTTTCCAGATCAACAAGCGATATGGAACTGATCACCCGGCGCACGATCGTCGAACTTGAAGGAGAGGAAGGACTCAATCACCTGGAGGAATACGTTGATCAGAATTCCGAGCGCGGGAAAAAGATGCGGCAGGCAATCTGCGACAAGCTGCACCTGGCATCCCTGGAATTCCAGACGCTGGAAGGAATCGAGGAAGCAATAGGAATCGACAAATGTAAACTCTGTACATATTGCTGGAGCGGAAAGGAGTAAACTCAATGAATAACGTTTCCAGATCCGAAGCTTATGCTGCCGCCGGAGTTGACATAACTGCCGGATACAAAGCCGTAGAGCTGATGAAGCAGCACATCGCGAAAACGATGATCCCCGGGGTCTGCTCGGATATCGGCGGATTCGGCGGACTGTTCGAACCGGACCTTCAGGACATCCAGAAGCCGGTGCTGGTCAGCGGCACGGACGGTGTCGGGACCAAACTGAAGATCGCGTTTTTAATGGATAAACACGATACGGTCGGAATCGACTGTGTCGCCATGTGCGTCAACGATATCATCTGCTGCGGAGCAAAACCGCTGTTCTTCCTGGATTACATTGCCTGCGGCAAAAACGTCCCGGAGAGGATCGAAAGCATCGTCAAAGGTGTCTGCGACGGCTGCGTGCAGTCCGAGGCGGCTCTGATCGGGGGAGAAACGGCGGAAATGCCGGGCTTTTATCCGGAAGACGAATATGACCTTGCCGGTTTTTCGGTAGGCATTGCAGACAAGGAAAGGATCGCGAACCGCCCGGCTATGCAGCCCGGCGACGTCATCATTGCCCTTCCCTCATCCGGCGTGCACTCCAACGGGTTCTCCCTGGTAAGGAAAGTATTTGATGTAGAGAACAGCGAGATCAAGGCACCGGTGGCGGAGCTGGGAGGGAAATCGATCGGAGAAGCCCTCCTCACCCCGACAAAGATCTATGTAAAACCGGTACTGGCCCTGCTGAAGGAAGTCCGCGAAAAAGGCATTTCACACATTACCGGCGGCGGCTTCTATGAGAACATCCCGAGAAGCATTCCGGACGGCCTCTGTGCGAATATTGAAGAAGCGGCCGTAAAAGTTCTGCCGATCTTCGACCTGATTGCAAAAACAGGCGAGATCACCAAAAGAGACATGTTCAACACGTTCAACATGGGCGTCGGCATGAGCATCGTCGTTGCGAAAGAAGATGCGGACCGCTCCGTGGAGATCCTGAAGAACAACGGAGAGGACGCGTATATCATCGGAGAGGTCTCCGAAGGAGAAGAGAAGATCAGGATATGCTGAACAGAAAGATACGTATAGCCGTCTTTGCCTCCGGCGGCGGGACCAATCTGCAGGCCATACTTGACGCGCAGGAAGCCGGAAAGATCCATTCCGGAGAAGTCTGCCTTGTGATCGTCAACCGGGAAAGCGCATATGCGGCCGAGAGGGCAAAAAAAGCCGGGATTAAAACGGTTATCATCACTAAGAAAAAGACCGGGTCACAGGAGGCGTTTGAAGCCGCCATCCTGAAAGAGCTGGAAAAGGAAAAGATCGAACTCATCGTTCTGGCCGGCTTTATGAATGTTTTAAGCGAAGCCTTTATCAGACACTACGAAAAGCGGATGCTCAACATCCACCCGTCACTGCTTCCGTCCTTTGGCGGACAGGGCTTTTACGGGCTGCTCGTGCATGAAAAGGCGCTGGAGCGGGGAGTAAAAGTAACCGGAGCCACAGTGCATTATGTAAACGAACTTGTGGACGGCGGCGAGATCATCATGCAGAAGGCGGTGGATGTAAAAGACGGCGATACGCCGGAGGAACTTCAGCTGCGCGTCATGCATGAGGCAGAGTGGATCATCTATCCCGAAGCAGTCGAAAAGGTCTGTGCCGAAATGACAGCGAAAGAAGAGCAACCCTGCCGGAAGAAAGAATGATCCGGCCGGGAAGAGCGAAAGGAACGAAAATGGATAATTATAAGATTTTTACACCGGAAGAGCTGATCAGGGGAAACTCCTATGTCGGGCGCGGCATCATCGTCGGAAAGACTGCTGACGGGACAAAAGCAGCGGCAGCCTATTTCATCATGGGAAGAAGCGCCAACAGCAGGAACCGTATCTTTACGAAAAAAGACGGAGACATCTATACGGAGCCGTTTGATCCGTCCAAGGTGGAAGATCCGAGCCTGATCATCTACCGGGCTGTCGCAAAGATCGGAAAAAATCTTATCGTGACCAACGGGGATCAGACCGACACGATCTATGATTTTATCAAAGAAGGAGAATGCTTCAACCGCGCGCTGAAGACCAGGAGCTTCGAGCCGGACGAGCCGAATTTCACCCCGAGGATCAGCGCGATGCTCACCTTCGAAGAGAGCAGTTTCTTCTACAAGATGAGCATTTTAAAGAGCATTGACGAAAAAGGCAGCGACTGTGCAAGGTACACATTTTCCTATCCGTCCGTAAACGGACTGGGACATTTTATCCATACCTATATTCAGGACGGAAACCCGCTTCCCACCTTTATGGGTGAGCCGGAGAGGATCCGGATCCCGGATGACATCGACGGTTTCACAGATGAACTTTGGGAAGCCTTGGATCCGGACAATAAGATTTCGCTGTATGTGCGATACATTGATCTGGCGACCGGCGAAGAGGAAGACCGCCTGATCAACAAGAACAAGTGAGGGAAAAGGCATGACAGAATTTGAATTAAAATACGGATGCAACCCGAACCAGAAACCCGCAAGGATCTACATGCACGACGGAAGCGAGCTTCCGATCGAGATCCTCTCCGGGCGTCCCGGCTATATCAACTTTTTGGACGCGTTTAATTCCTGGCAGCTGGTCAAAGAGCTTCACGAAGCGACCGGCATGCCTTCCGCAGCTTCCTTCAAGCATGTAAGCCCCACGAGTGCCGCTGTCGGCAGGAGCCTCGGAGACGAACTGAAAAAGGCCGCCTTCGTGGATGACATTGAGGGACTCGATGATTCCCCGATCGCCTGCGCGTATGCCAGGGCGAGAGGAACCGACCGGATGTGTTCTTTCGGCGACTGGATCGCCCTTTCGGATACCTGCGATGCGGTCACCGCAGCCATGATCAAAAGAGAAGTATCCGACGGCATCATTGCTCCGGACTATACCGAAGAAGCGCTGGAGATCCTGAAACAGAAGAGAAAAGGCGGATACAATATCGTAAAAATCGACCGGGGGTTCGTTCCGGACCCGTCGGAGCATAAACAGGTATTCGGCGTCACCTTCGAGCAGGGCCGCAACAATTTCCGGATCGACAGAGACCTGCTTGCCAATATCGTTACGGAGAACAGGGATCTCCCGGAGGATGCCGTAAGGGATCTGATCATTTCCCTGATCACGCTGAAATACACCCAGTCCAATTCGGTGTGCTTTGCCTATGACGGACAGGCGATCGGCGTCGGCGCCGGCCAGCAGTCCAGGATCCACTGCACCCGGCTGGCAGGATCCAAAGCCGACACCTGGTTTTTGCGGCAGAGCGAAAAGGTTCTGTCCCTGCCGTTCAGGGAGGATCTCGGACGTCCCGGCAGAGACAATGTGATCGACGGATACATCAATAAAAACGAAGAAGACGTGTGCGCGGAAGGCATCTGGCAGAACTATTTTACCAGCCGGCCGGAACCGTTCACGGAGGAAGAGCAGAAAGCGTATCTCGCAGCGAAGACCGGAGTATCGGTCGGCAGCGACGCGTTCTTCCCCTTCAGCGACAACATCGAAAGAGCGTACCGCAGCGGTGCGTCCTATGTAGCGGAACCGGGAGGATCGGTCCGCGACGATGCCGTGATCGAATGCTGTAATAAATACAACATGGTTATGACATTTACAGGAATGAGGCTGTTTCACCATTAAACAAGAAAAAGACCGGTCCCGGCCTTCGGGAAACGCCGGTCTTTCAATAATTTCAGGAAAAAGGCAACTGCTTTAAAGGCACAGCAAACAGTTTGAACGCAGGAGAAAAGATATGAAGATCCTTGTAGTAGGCGGCGGCGGAAGAGAACATGCCGTAATCAAAAAGCTTTTGGAAAACAGAGAAGTAACGAAAATACTCGCGCTTCCCGGCAATGCCGGCATGGAAGAGGAAAAGGTCTCTCTCGTTTCGGGGATCACTCCGACCGACGGAGAGGCGGTGGCCGGATTTGCTGCTGAAAATGCGGTGGATTATGCCGTGGTCACACCGGACGATCCGCTTGTGGCCGGCGTTGCCGATGCGCTGGCAGCAAAAGGGATACCCAGTTTCGGGCCGAACAAAGCGGCGGCCATCATCGAAGGCAGCAAGGTATTTTCAAAGGATCTTATGAAAAAATACGGGATCCCGACGGCGGCGTATGAAGTATTCGACAGCTGTGAAGCGGCCCTGGAATATCTTGAGACCGCTCCGATCCCGACGGTAGTAAAAGCCGACGGACTCGCGCTCGGCAAGGGCGTAACAGTAGCGATGACCCGCGAAGAAGCAAAGGAAGCCGTTGTTTCCGCAATGGAAGACAAGGTTTTCGGAGCCAGCGGGGACAAGATCGTCATTGAAGAGTTTCTGGAAGGCCCGGAGGTCTCGGTGCTCTCCTTCACGGACGGCAAAGTGGTGAAACCGATGGTTTCATCCATGGACCACAAGAGAGCCGGCGACAACGATACCGGTCCGAACACCGGAGGCATGGGCGTGATTGCTCCAAATCCGTACTATACCAAAGAGATCGCGGACGAGTGTATGGAAAAGATCTTCCTTCCGACGATCGAGGCGATGAACAAAGAAGGCCGGACATTCAAAGGCTGCCTCTATTTCGGACTGATGATCACAAAGGACGGTCCCAAGGTCATTGAATACAACTGCCGTTTCGGCGATCCGGAGACCCAGGTTGTGCTTCCTCTTATGAAGAGCGACCTGCTTACCGTAATGAAAGCGACGACAGAAGGCACTCTTTCGGAAACGGATGTGCAGTTTGACGATAAATGTGCCTGCTGCGTGATCGCCGCGTCGGACGGTTATCCGAAGTCCTATCAGAAAGGCTTCCCGCTCACGATTCCGGAGGAGATCCGGAACAATACCTATGTTGCCGGGGCAAAACTCAATGATGAGGGAGTGCTGGTAACGAACGGCGGCAGGGTTTTAGGCGTGACAGCGACAGCCGACACGCTGGAAGAAGCCATTTCAAAGGCATATGAAATGGTAGAGAAAGTAGAATTTGAGAACAAATACTTCAGACATGATATCGGACAGAGGGCTTTAAAAGCCGGAAGGGAGCAGTAATTGGTCTACAGAATCTTTGTTGAAAAGAAGAAAGAATTCGGAAACGACGCCAGGGCGCTGACTGCCGCGGCAAAAGACCTGCTCGGGTTCAAAAAACTGGAAAAGATCCGCGTGTTCAATCGCTACGACGCGGAAGACATCAGCAAAGAGCTGTTTGATTATGCGGTACAGACGGTCTTTTCGGAACCGCAGGTCGACGATGTTTTTGAAGAAATGCCGAAGCTGGACGCCGCGGTCTTCGCGGTCGAATACCTGCCGGGTCAGTACGACCAGCGTGCGGATTCTGCGGCGCAGTGTATCCAGATCCTCTCCCAGGGAGACCGTCCGCTTATAAAATCCGCGAAAGTCTATGCGGTCTTCGGCGACCTTTCCGAAGAGGAGATCGCCGCGATCAAGAATTACGTGATCAACCCGGTCGAAGCCCGTGAAGCCGAACTTGCGCTTCCGGAGACGATCCGCACCGAATATGAGATCCCGACCGAGGTCGAAACGCTGGAAGGCTTCCGCACATATTCCGCGGAAGATCTGGCTGCGTTTATCAAAGACCGCGGGCTGGCAATGGACGAGGATGATATCCGGTTCTGCCAGCAGTACTTTATCACAGAGCAGAGGGACCCCACGATCACCGAGATCCGGATGATCGATACGTACTGGTCGGATCACTGCCGGCATACCACATTCCTCACGACGATCGACAGCGTGACCTTTGAAGACGAACTGATCCAGAAGACCTATGAAGAATATCTAGAAACCAGAAAAGACCTCAGCAGGACCAAGCCGGTCTGCCTGATGGATATCGGAACCATTGCGGCCAAGGCCTTAAAAAAAGCCGGAAAGCTGGAAAAGCTGGACGAATCCGAAGAGATCAACGCCTGCACGGTAAAAATGGACATCGAAGTTGACGGAAAGACAGAGCCCTGGCTTCTGCTTTTCAAGAATGAAACGCACAACCATCCGACAGAGATCGAACCGTTCGGCGGAGCCGCGACCTGCATCGGCGGGGCGATAAGAGATCCGCTTTCGGGCCGCTCCTATGTTTACGGCGCAATGCGTGTGACCGGCGCGGCGGACCCGCTTGTTCCGATCTCCGAAACGATCCCCGGAAAGCTTCCGCAGCGGACGATCGTAACGACGGCAGCAGCAGGCTATTCCTCCTACGGCAACCAGATCGGTCTCGCCACAGGCATCGTGGATGAGCTGTATCATCCGGGATATGCGGCAAAAAGGATGGAGATCGGCGCGGTCATCGCAGCGGCGCCGGCCGAAAACGTACGGCGTGAAGTGCCGGATCCGGGCGATGTGGTCATCCTTTTGGGAGGCGCTACCGGCCGTGACGGTATCGGCGGAGCCACCGGATCTTCCAAATCTCATGACTCCCATTCCGTAGAGACCTGCGGAGCCGAAGTTCAGAAGGGCAACGCGCCCGAGGAAAGAAAACTTCAGCGTCTTTTCCGAAATCCCGAAGCCAGCCGCATGATCAAGCGCTGCAACGACTTCGGTGCGGGCGGTGTATCCGTTGCGATCGGTGAACTGGCGGACGGACTGAAGATCGACCTGAACAAGGTGCCGAAGAAGTACGAGGGCCTGGACGGGACCGAACTGGCGATCAGTGAATCCCAGGAAAGAATGGCCGTTGTGGTAGAAGCAAAGGACACGAAGGCCTTTATCGAGCTGGCTTCCAAAGAGAACCTGATGGCTACGCCGGTGGCGGAAGTCACGGAAGAACCGCGGCTGGTCATGCACTGGAACGGGAAGACGATTGTGGACGTAAGCCGTGAATTCCTGAATTCCAACGGGGCGGAGAAGCATATCGGGATCCTCTCCGAAGGCTGCAGTTCCATAGAAAAAGAAGTATCCGGCAGCTTTTCGGAAGAGTATAAAAAACTGGCGGACGACCTGAATATCTGTTCCAAGAGAGGGCTTTCGGAACGGTTTGACTCTACCATCGGAGCGGGCACGGTCATCATGCCGTTCGGCGGGAAGCACCAGCTGACGCCGGCGCAGGCGATGGTCCAGAAGATCTCCGTTGAAAAGGCGCACACGGATAACTGCTCCGTTATGTCATGGGGTTATAACCCGTTTGTAGCCGAAAAGAGCCCCTATCACGGCGCTTATCTGGCAGTCGTTGAATCGATCTGCAAGCTGGCAGCAACGGGCTGCGACCGGAAAGAAGTCTATCTCTCCTTCCAGGAATACTTCAAGCATCCGGGAAAGGACGGAAAGCGCTGGAGCCAGCCGTTCTGTGCGCTGCTCGGTGCGTACCGGGCCCAGATGGATCTCGGAGTTGCGGCGATCGGCGGCAAGGACTCCATGAGCGGTACGTTTGAAAACATCGATGTTCCGCCGACACTGGTCTCTTTTGCAGTCACGCATCAGAAGACCGGGGATATCGTTACCAATGAATTCAAAAAAGCCGGCAGCCCGGTTTACATAATCAAGCCGGAAATCGGAGAAGAAGGTCTTCCAAAGCCCGCTTCGCTTTTAAGCGTAATGGACCGTGTCTGCGGACTGGCAAGAGAAGGAAAAGCGCTTTCGATCTATACGCCGGGCCCTGGCGGAATCGCCGAAGCAGTCCTCAAGATGGCGCTGGGCAACGGTATAGGCTTTGAGTACGAAAAAGATCTTTCGGTTCAGGACATTTTCGGGTACAGCTACGGCTCCTTTGTCATCGAAGCAGCCGGGGAGATCGAAGACGCCGTCTTGATCGGAAAGACGGCAGAAGAGCCGGCTGTTGCGTACGGAAGCGAACGGATCGCCCTGAAAGATCTTTCCGATCTCTACGAAAACAAGCTGGAGAGCGTCTATGCCTGCAATATCGGGGAAAGAGGCATAAAGACCGAGACGTTTACTTATACGGAAAAACCTGCACAGGCGCCGGCCCTTAAGACCGCAAAGCCGAAGGTCATCATTCCGGCGTTCCCCGGCACGAACTGCGAATATGACACGGCGAAAGTCTTTGAGGACGCAGGCGCGCAGGCGGAAGTCATGGTCATCCGGAACCTTTCCGCGGCAGATATCCGGGCGAGCGTCGATGATTTTGCCGCGGCGATCAAAGAAGCGCAGATGATCTTTATCCCGGGCGGCTTCTCCGGCGGCGACGAACCCGACGGCAGCGGAAAATTCATCACGGCCTTCTTCCGGAACGCGGCGGTCAAGGAAGCGGTCACAGAGCTGCTCGAAAAGCGCGACGGCCTGATGGCCGGTATCTGCAATGGCTTCCAGGCGCTGATCAAACTCGGCCTGGTTCCCTACGGGAGGATCATCGACACAGATGTGACCTGCCCGACGCTGACATTCAACTCGATCGCAAGGCACCAGTCCAAGATCGTTCGGACTCGGATCGCTTCGGCGAAATCCCCGTGGCTGAAGTATACGGAACCGGGAGAGATCTATAATGTTCCGATCTCCCACGGCGAAGGAAGATTCATCGCCACGGAAGAACAGATAAGGGAACTGGCGGCGAATGGCCAGATCGCGACCCAGTACGTGGATATGGACGGTGACGCCTCCATGGACATCCAGTATAATCCAAACGGGTCGGTGTTTGCCGTCGAAGGCATCACCTCTCCGGACGGAAGGATCTTCGGAAAGATGGGCCACAGCGAACGCCGCGGAAGCGGACTGTACAAGAACGTTCCCGGCAATTACGACATGAAGATGTTTGAGGCGGCTGTGGAGTATTTTAAATGATAAAGACGGCCAAAGTACAAACATGCTTATGCTTGCATGAAGCAATGTTTGACTTTGGCTGGCTAACAAATATGAGCACGGAGCAAATTGCCTGGATAATCAAAAGAGACTGCCGCAGCAGTCTCTTTTGGCTTTTGAAAAGCTTTGCTTTAGAAATATCCCTTCTTTTCGAACTGGAGCGGAAGGTGCAGATCCTGCTCTTCCTGGGTAACTCCAAAACGTTTGGTGTTGTATTTCTGGATGGTGTCGAAGATCGCTTCGTATACGCCGTCGTAAATGGATCCGGGACCGCCCTGGATAACGCAGGGGATGTAACCCTTCGGGGAATCGAACTGATCGAGGTATGCGGTGACTCTTTCTGCGATGTCGTCCTTGTCCCAATCCGGCGTATCGTAGTCCGCTCCGTCAAAGCCGCCCATGAAGGTGATCTGACCTTCATATTTCTTAACAAGCTCCGGAATGTTGTTGGAAGCGCAGGGACCCTGCCATACGTCGATGCCCATTTCGATCATCAGCGGAACAAGAGTAGCGCCGTAGCTGTCGGAATGGTGGATGATCAGCTGGCAGCCGTGGCTCTTGTAGTAGCCGTAAACCTGCTTGTAAGCATCTACATAGAACTCTTCGAACATTTCGGGCTTCATGAAAGTGCTGTTGCGGCTTCCGAGGTCATCGTGATGGAAGAGCGCATCGGGCTCGAGATGCTTGCAGATCAGCTCTGCCATCTGCAGTTCGTAATCCGTGATGTATTTGATGAGGTCGTGCATCTCATCTTCATACTCATAGAGATTCATAAGGGTGTTCTGGATCTCTCCGAGATGGTGGCACTGTTCAAAGATACCGGGAGCGACGAAGGGCGCTTTAAAAGCCAGGTTCGTGTCTACTGCGTCGTATGTCTTCCGGAACTCTGCCCATTCTTCGACTTTGATAGCCGCTTCAGAAATGTCGGGAGCTTTTACATAATCCTGCCAGTTCTCGATATCCTTGATAACGATGGTATCAGGCTTATGTACCGGGAACGCACCGGGTGAACCTTCCGGCCAGCTGTTGGTGATGCCCCATGCATTGACGACGTTTTCCTGTCCGGGCATCGGGCTGGGATTGTGCAGGTAAATCGGGTTCATGCAGAGGCGGATAGCTTCGTACTGGTTAACGAAACGGTCCGGATTGCCGCCTTTAACTGCTTCCCACATGTTTTGCCTTGCTGTAAGCATATAGATTCTCTTGCCTCCTTCTAAAAATCCGGCGCCGTGGGTGGCGCCGGAAATATGTTTGTGTTAATTATCTGGGAAGATAATCATTATTTCTTGCTGCGCTTTTCACTATTATAACCGATAAGGCCGATTATTACAAATGCAAGTTGAGCAAGAACTACATATAATTGGAACATCTGAAGACTGCTCATATCTTATTCCTCCTCATCTGTCAGGTCGGACTTGATAACGAAATGGTTGCCTTCGGAATACGGCTGTTCGTCTTCCGGGAAGTGCTCCATCTTAGCCCACCAGATCTCGCCAATGATTACCAATATAATAACACCGATAAGGGTATACAGGAAAAATCCCCACGGAAGAGTGATAATTGGTCCTATTGTATTCATTAATTTACACCTCCTTATTTAGCCCGGGCTGCGTCATACGCTGCACGCTGTTCCTTGTAAAGCTTCTTGAAGCTCGGCTTCGCGTTCTTGTCAAGACCGGTGATGAGAAGGCCGAGAACAAGTGAGATAACAACAAGGAAGATCGAATGGTTGTTTCCTTCGAGATTGAACTTCGCTGCCATGTTGGTGAAGGACAGTGCAAGGTTGCATGCCCAGCAGGCGAAGATCGTAACCATTGCTGCTACGGTAGAGCGCTTCCAGTACAGACCGATCAGGAACATGAAGAAGAGCGGAATGAACCAGGAGAAGCCCCAGGTGATCGTAGTGTTAACAGCGTCTTTGATGTTAACAGCAGCGATAGCTGCGGTCAGGCCGGCAAGCACGATCCAGATACGTGCAAGTGTGCCTTCCTTTTTCTGGGACATGCCTTTGAAAGCTCCGAAATGTCCGAGAACTTCTTTGTTAAGAGAAAGAGCAATGGTAAGGGCAACCATGGAAATGGTTGAAAGCATAGCGGCTGCGAACATACCTACTACGCAGATCTGGAGCCACGGCGGGAAGAATGTAAGGATCATTTCCATCATTCCTGCGATACCCATTTCTGCTCCGATGAATCCCTGCTGCTTAAGGCCGAGAGCTGCAAGACCGAAGCCGATGATGATAACACCGAACATAACGTTCATAACTACAGCGCCGATACCGGCTTTACGCATAACTCTCAGGTCGTCTGCAGAGGCAACAGCCTGGCAGTTCGACTGGATGAAGTTCATGCCGAGTGCAAGTGAAAGGAATGTACCGATGATGTAGGATCTGATGATTTCCGCATTACCGAATGCAGCAACGAGTTCCGGAGTGTTGACAACGAGTGTGTTGTTGATTCCAACCCAGCCATTGGGAACGCAGATGCCGATAACGCCGAGAGCGATGAATCCGAATACATACATCAGGATCGCGTTAACAGAGTTAACAAGGCCGACTTCCTCGATACCTGCAAGCAGAACGTACAGAACACCGATGAGAATGCCGACAACACCGGAGGTAAGGTTCGGAAGACCGGTAAGAGCGGAGATAACGGATGCAAGACCCTGGGTCTCAACGCAGAGGATCAGCCAGCAGTAGCCGATGGTGAAGCCTGCAAGGATCGGGGTAAGGACCGGAGCGAAAAGTTTTCCGAACATTTCGTTAACGGTGAAGCATCCGCTTCTGCGGTACCATACGCCCGTGAATCTCATAACGATTACAAGGCAGAGGCCTGCGCCGAAGCAATACCAGATAACGCCTACGCCGTCTACCCAGGACTGGAAGGAAAGACCGTTGATATGTCCGCCGCCCAGAGCTGTCAGAGCGATACTTGCTGCGATAGCAAACCAGCCCATCTGCTTGCCGCCGAACATGAAGTCTTCCTGCGCCTGTCTTCTTCTACGACGCATGAAAATGAAGATTGTACATACCGCGATAATTATAAAGTTATACGCGATACCACCAATGGTTACAAATTGGTTCATATGCTAAACCCTCCCTTTTGAAAAATTTATCGGCCGAAGAAAGGCAAAACAAAAACTGGTGGGATTTTGAAATACCGGTCCGTTGGCCGATGACACAAAAAGCCGAAGGCTCTTTGTGCAGTTTCCAAATTGAATTATACAATAAAGTTTTTTCAGAAAAAAGATTAAAGTGCACCTACATGGGAAACGATTTTCATAATCTTGCACAATTTTACAAAAAGAAAGGATCGAATTAGACGTTTGCGACAAATATCGGACAGGACTCTGAAGCAGTGACATGTTTTACAAGAGTGCATCATGGAAAAAGTGCATTTTTTGTAAAACCGATTCACGAAAATAACGAAAATATGATATGATAAATATCGACAATGCGAAAAAACCGGTAGCGGCCCAGACAGTCACCGGAAGAATAGCGGAGGAAGTATATGGTAACGCTGAATATAGTTCTTGACGAACTGGCATCGCTGGAAAAGGAAGTTTTTGTCGAAAACACTTCCGGATACGTATTTACAGGCTGTCTGCAGATGCCGAAGGAAAATGAAAGATGGGAGAAAGAGTATCTCTATGTCGGCACGCTTTCTCAGTACTTTGAAACGGATCCCGGCCTCCGGGACGGCGCGGTAAGCGTCTGTCTGCGCGAACCGGGAACGGAAAGTCCGGAAGATGCGACGGAAAACGTGATCATCGTTGACGCTCCTCTTTCGGCCGAGCAGCTGCTGACACGCATTCAGTCTCTTTTCTTCTTTATTGATAAATGGGAGCTGCAGCTGTATACGGCGGTTTCCAGGAAAAAGAGCATCCAGGAGCTTCTGGACCTCTCTGTTTCGATCATTCCCAACCATATCCAGATCACCGATTCCACTTTCATGAAGGTCGCTTCCACCGACAGCATTCCCTGCGACGATCCGATCTGCGTGAGACTGGCAAAATACGGATATCACCCCGAAGAGACTGTCGAGGCGTTCCGGAAGAATGATCTGTACAGTGTCTGGGAGAAGGCGACGGACATCTATTATGATTCCAGCACGAACATCTCCAAATATCCCACCCTGCACCGGATCTTCAAAAAAAGAGGGGTGTATTTCGCCCATTCGGTCATGTCCTGCAATAACGTCGAGATCACGCCGGGGCTCAGGGATAAATACAGGATACTTATGGATGCGGTCGGAGCCGCCATCGAGCAGGTCTGGAACGAACAGCCTTCCGGTACGCATATCTATGACGCGTTTTTTGCCAACCTGCTGGAAGGAAAGATCTCCAACCACAACGAGATCCTGGAAAGGGCCGTATATGTAGGCTTTCCGGCGTCAGGGAGATTCCGCATCTTCTGTATTGCGCCAAGGAACAACGAATCCGTGATCTCCAATCTGATGATGTCGGAATTTACGGATATCTTCCCGCGGTTCAAGCTGCTGAATTACCGGCAGAATATCGTTGCGGTCAGTCATTCCGTTTCGATGAAAGAGGACGGCCTTCAGGAAAACGACAGGAAGCTTTTCTCTGATTTCCTGAATAAATACGACGCGGACTGCGGGATCAGCCTGCCGATCTTTAATCTCTGTGACATCAGCTACGGGTATCAGCAGGTAAAACTGGCGCTCCGGTACAGGAACACACCGAACGAAGAAGCGCTGTATGATCTGAAGCCGGCGGAAGAGAGGATCCACCGGTTTGAAGATCTTTTCCCGTTTATCTTTACCGCCGAGGGCAACGCGGCAAGGGATATCTGGTATCACAGCGATTACCACAACAAGCTTTACAATCTCAAGCAGCAGGACAGGCAGCACGGAAAAGGTTTTTTCAAGCTTCTCCGCGTTTACATCGAAAATGAAAGACGGATCACCGAGACAGCAGCGATCATGAATGTCCACCGGAACAGCCTTCCGTACCGGATCGCCAAGCTTCAGGACATCCTTGATATGGATCTCAGCGACCTGGCCGTCCGGAAGCGGATCTCCTTCTGCTTCGTGCTGATCGGGCTGTACGGATTTGACAGTCCGAAAGAGAACGGATGAGTGTATTCTGAATTATTTGACAAAGGATCAGTAATTTAGTATACTCATTTTTGCGCTTGCAGAAGCGTAAAAACAGAATACTGATTATAGTAATTCAGTTTGTGGAGAAGTACTCAAGTGGCTGAAGAGGCGCCCCTGCTAAGGGTGTAGGTCGTGTGAGCGGCGCGAGGGTTCAAATCCCTCCTTCTCCGTTCGGTGAAAGTGCCGGAAATCCTTGTTTTATAAGGGTTCCGGTGCTTTTTTATTATCGTTTTGGGGTGTTTTAGAGTGCCACAGCGTGCCACAGCTTGAAAGCATAACGAAAAATCACAGAACCTGATTCAGGGCAGCTATTTTTTCTTCGTTTGTGGCAGTGGAATAGACATATGACCGGAGAGTTGTGTTCAGGTCTTTATGACGGGCCTGTGTCCGGACGTAATCCATATCCATACCCTCATTGATGAGAGTAGAAATATAGGTCTTACGCGTTTTATGCGGTGAACGTCTTGTAATATTCAGTGAATCACAAATTCTATATAGTTTCATCTCAATGTTGTTTGGTGTTTTCACATCAAACAGGAGGCTCCGCTTAATTCCTTTGCTCTTCAGAATCCCTTTAATCATGTCCACATACTCAAAGCATATATCCGGGACATCTATGTAACTCGGTTCTGCGTTTCCTTTAAGGTAATCGTTATATACATATCTTCTGGTTTCCCAGGTTCCGTCTTGGTTTATTGCTTCTACAGCAGATAAAGAAGCATGGACAAAGACAGCATGTTTTTCCAAATCAAAATCAGCAAAAGAAAGAGCAAGGCATTCGTCAATTCTCAATCCTGTCATGAACATTAAGGGAATTGCAAGAAAGCTTTCGTCCTTTTTTTGTAAGGCACGTTGAATGGCCAAATCAATAATGGCAGCTCTTTCTCTTTTCTGAAAAACCTGTGTTTCAGCAGGTTCTTTTGTCGTCCTGCGAAACACATTTTTTTTGATTTTTACCGCAGAAAATACATTTGTCTTAAGAATTTCGTTTTCCACAAGATATTCGAGCATCTGGTTAAGAATCAGAACACAGTTTCCATATTGCTTCCGGTCCATATCATATTTCTTAATCATCTGATACGCCCATGTTTTCAAGGTGCTGGTTTTTAGTTCGCAGACAGGTGTTTTTAGGATCTCCTGAGATAATGGCTCCTCTTTGTAATAGCGCCTGAAATCCTGGTCATAACGTTTGGCCGAATTTGATTTTATATCAGTCGACATTTTGTACTTTAGCCAGTCCGGATAATAGTCTAAAAGAGTTTTTTTTCTATTCTGCTGCTCTGCGCCGTAATAGAAATCATATAACCTCTCGTAGATATTAGTTTCTGAACTTCCGGCAAACGTCTTTGATTTTCCGGTTAACGGGTCATTAACCCGGGTAAACCATCTTTTTCCCTCGCCTGCACATGAGATGCGATGATTGTGAACTGCATCTACTGCTTTTTTTATTTTCATATCGATTATCTTCGACATGCTACCTTCATCTAATATACCAGTTTCGGTTAAAAAGGCAAGTGTAGAAGAAGGATCATCTTCATGCGCTGTTTCAAACAGCAATTTAATCATTTCTTTTTTATCCATATCCGTTCAACTCCAAAAATGTGAAAAAAAACCTCTTCACATCTCTGGTGTGGACGGATTATCCGAATTGGTTACCCAAAAAACTAAAAAAATATTTTGAAATTTTTTTTGAAAAAAGGGTAACCAAATTAAAAAAAGCGTCCACACCAGAGATATGAAGGGAGAAATCCCGGACGATCTTTGAAAAGTGGATATGCAGCCCTCCGGTTCATATCCGTATGTGTGGAGCGAATGGATCCCCGGCGCGAAGACTTCTTAAGAACGAGCGATTTTACGGCAGGATCCGAACAGGCCTGGTGGTATGGCCTGCTTGCCAGGAAGCACATGCGGGATAATGATACTTCCGTCCAGCCACAGCCCCTTAAAAAGGGATCACGCAATGGGGACGGCCCGGCGAGACCCGCGGGGAGGTAAAACGGCCTATGAGCATCCAACCGGGATGCGGCCGGAGGGTTCCTGTGTTCGGACAGGGTGTCGGGGACAAATCATTCCGAAAAGCTTAACAGCAAAAACTATGAGGCGGAGTCTGCTTACAGGGCTCCGCTTTATCCTTTTGTGGTTAAGCAAAAGAATAAAAAGAAAAGGAGAAAACCAATGGATAAAGAAATGAAATTGAGAAGATATGCACCGGAGAAACCGGTCAGGGAAGAAGAATGTTTCTTTTGGAATCCTAAAGCAAAAAGCTGTGATCTGGGACCCGGGAACTGTTATTACCTGTTGCCCGAGAAGCCGCCCAAGCCGGCCCATCCCTGCGAGGGCTGTCCCTTTGCAATACCGCTTCCCTGTATCGGATATTGCATCAAGGAGCTACGAAGAGGGGTGGGAAGCAGATGAACAGCATGCTGAACGGATATTTAAGGCATTTCGAGGCGATGATGCGGACAGGACATCAACGCGACAGACCTCACAAAGACGAAGATATGTTCTGCAGATCCTGCAGACATTTCAGGCCGGACTGGGAATACCGATACTGCAGGTTTGTCGAATGTCCGTATGTCTGCGGGTTAACTACATTCCGAAGGGAGGGAAAGGAGGATGCAGAATAAGCGTTATTACTGGTTGAAGCTGCATGAGCATTTTTTTGACCGGGCAGTTATTAAATATCTTCGAAAGCTTCCGGACGGAGACACGATCGTCCTGATTTATCTGGAGCTTCTGTGCATCAGCCTCAGCTCTGAGGGCTTTGTTTACACAGATGGACTGTATCAGAGCATCGAGGAAGATATCGCATTGATGCTTGGTGAAGAACTGATGACTGTAAAGCTTGCCTTATCCGCGTTGGAGGCCGCAAAACTGATCAGCAGGGGCAGCGATGAAGCTGATTATTTCATGCAGGAATATCCGGAGATGGTTGGTTCCGAAGTGGATTCAGCCAGAAGGGTAAGGGCTTTGAGAGCCAGAAAAAAGAACGAAAGCGTTACAATGAAACGCTCCTGTAACGATGTTGTAACGGAAGGTAACGCGATTGAAACGACGTGTAACACAGAGAAAGAGATAGAGAAAGATAAAGATAAAGAGTCAGATAAAGAGTCAGAGGATACAGCCTCCCCCCAAGCGTGTGGAATGTATCAGAACGTTTTCCTTACCGATCCTGAACTGCAAAGTCTGAAGGAAAGGTTTCCGGATTCGTTCAAGGGAAAGATCGATAATCTGTCGGCTTATCTGAAATCTACAGGTAAGCGATACAAGAATCATTACCTGACCATCTGCCGCTGGGACGAACGGAACAGAAAGGAAGCAGACAAGGATAAAGGGAGTGTTTTCCCGGATTATTCGAAGGTTAAAAAGGAGGGCAGAAGCTATTGAATGAATTTAAGGAGTACCTGGAAGAACTGATTACCAGTGCACAGGAAGAAGACCGAAGCCCTGATGATTACATCGGGGCTGACGGTCTGCTGTACTGCGGAAAGTGCCGGACAAAGAAGCAGCACAAGGTCACGATTTTCGGAAAAGAACACATCGTACCGGTTCTGTGTGCCTGCCGGGCGGAAGAAAGAGAAAAAGAGCTTGAGGAAATTGAACGAAGGGAGAAGATCGACGCAATCAAAAAGGCAAAGAACGCGTGTATCCATGATAAGGCGCTGATCAACTGTACTTTTGAAAACGATGACGGATCTCTTCCGCTCCTTGAGTCAGCCAGGAAATATGTTGAGACCTGGCCGAAGCGGAAAGAGAACAATAACGGCCTTCTTCTTTGGGGAGACGTAGGGACCGGCAAATCTTTTTATGCTGCCTGCATCGCAAACGCCCTGATTGAGGAAGGCGTTTCTGTTATGATGACGAATTTCGCTAAGATCCTGAACCGGCTGTCCGGGCTGTACTCGGAAGATAAGAATGAATTTATTGCGGATCTGATGAGATATTCACTGCTGATCCTGGATGATTTCGGCGCGGAACGGAACACCGATTATGCTATGGAACAGGTTTTCAATGTCATCGATGAGAGGTATAAAACAAACCTCCCACTTATCGTGACAACGAATATAAGCCTGGACGATCTGGAAGAACCGAAGGATCTGGCCCATCAGAGGGTTTATGACAGACTGCTGGCCATGTGCACGCCGGTTTATTTCCAGGGCAAAAGCCACAGGATAAAGGACAAAGACCGGAAGTACAGGGAATGCAGTGAAATATTTGAAGGAGGAAAAGAATAAGATGACAAAAAAGATTGTCGGAAGATTAGCGGCTGCCTTGATGGCAGGACTTATTGCAGTGACGAGCTGCGGATTTACACAGATTGCGTCGGCTGCTTCAGAAGAGGAACCGGAGAAATACACCATAAGCCTTGAGCAGACAAGTGGCGGCAGCCTGAAATTTAAAGATTTGGAAGAAACCGAACTTGCTATTGCTGCCGGAGAAGAGATAACGATTCTGGCATTACCTGATGAAGGTTTTAATACAGAGAATGTAAAAGCTTCCGATAACGATGGTCGGGAGCTTATTTTAACGGCAGATGAGGCCGGATATCATCTGGTCATGCCGGAAAGCGACGTAAGGGTTACACCAGTGTTCAGCCAGGTTATGGAGACCATACCGGATGTGAAGACGGAAACAGAACCGGTTCTGATGGAAACCGAAGCGGAAGATGAGAACGAAGGACTGGCAGAAGGGGCTGGCGAAGGGAATGTAGATGCGGTGGAAACAGGAGCCGGTGATGAACCTTCCCGGGAAGCTGAAAACACAGTTCAGGATGCTGAAACCGTGACTCAGCCTGAAGGAAGTGAACCAGAAACAGTGAAAGAGTCTGATGAAAAAGCAGAAATGCCTGAAGCTGAAGAAACAGCCGTCCGGAATGAATCAAAAGATCCGGAAAAAGACGATAAAACAGAAGTGGGAGACAAAGAAGTTGCCGAAGATGAGAACGCGGAAGTCAAAGAAGAGAAAGAAGACAAACCGGCTGAAATGCAGTGGAGTTCGCTTTCTTCAGACGAGGTAGATGCGATGGTCGGCATGACATCCGCAAGGAAAAGGATGCTGCTCCGGGCAAGCGCAACAACCATTTACGAAGGTGCCATGAACCGTTTTTACGGTGCGGCAACCCCGCATTTGTATGACTCTAACGGGAATCTTGTTTACTGCATCCTTCCCTGGTCGGCATCACCCAATGGAGTAAATGTCAGTTTCAATGATTACAACATTACATCCGCAAGCGACGGGAACCAGCAGCTTATGGCAAAGCTGATGTATTACGGCTATGGTGGAGGCGGAAATATCCTTGGCGGGTATTCTGCAGCGGATCAGGAAGCAATCACTCATTTTGCACTTTCCTATGTCTGGATGATCTACATGGGCAATACTCATGGATACGGTGACTGGACAAGCAGCGGCGGGAGCAACCTGGATGGGACCGGCCAGGCTATCGTCCTGAACTTTTTAAGCCAGGTACAGGGAATGCCGGCGGTTACCGGAACATTGCATGTCGCAGGGCTTTATGAAGCTTCCGGGGAGGTCTACCAGGACCTTGCATACGGTAATTTCACACCGGAAGTCCGGAACGGAAAGCTTACCCTTTCCAAGACCAGTGCCATCCCGAAGATCACTAACGACAATGCCTGCTATTCGCTGGAAGGAGCGGTCTATGGCGTTTATTCTGATTCCGGATGCACATCGAAAGTGGGTCAGTTGACGACAAATGCAAACGGTAAAGCGACTGCAGCGCTTGAACTGAAAGAAGGCTCATACTATGTGAAGGAGATTACGCCGTCAAAAGGGTATTTTCTGGATTCGACAGTATATACCTGCAAGGTTACGTCAGATACTACGGCAGAAGCGAAAGTGACTGAGGTCCCGGGAAACGACCCTGTTACCCTGATCCTTTTGAAAAGGGATTCCGAGACCGGGACTGCGCAGAGAGGGTTAAAGCTTTCAGGTGCGGAATATACGGTGAAATACTATGACGTAAATTCCGATACAGATCCGGCCGCAGATGGTAAAAAGCCTGTCAAAACCTGGGTATTTAAGACGGATGAAAAAGGCCGGGTGCTTCTGGACGATGCCCACCTGGTGAGTGGCGATGCATTTTATTACTCTGATGATAAGCCGGTATTCCCACTTGGAACGATCACAATCAAGGAAACGAAGGCTCCGAAAGGATACGTTAAAGATTCAAAGGTATATGTTGCCAATACCGTCAGAAAGACGAACACTTCTGTGGTTACCAGCAATCTTCCGAACAGCGAAACCAAAAACAGCAAGGAAGATATCATCAGGGGTGACCTTAAATTTTATAAGATAGATGCCGCAACGAGAAAGAGCATGAGCGGGATTCCGTTTAAGATCACGGCACAGTCGACCGGGGAAAGCCATGTGATAGTCAGTGACAAAAACGGACTGGTATCTACAGCCGCTTCAGATGTTCCGCACACGCAGAATACCAACAAAGGAAGAAGCAGTGAAGATGGAATCTGGTTTGGAAGCGGAGATCCGGACAATTCGAAGGGAGCGCTCTACTATGACACCTATACGGTGGAGGAGCAGCCATGTGCAGCCAACTATGGAAAAGACCTGGTTTCTTTCGAAGTGACGATTGAGAAGAATAATCAGACTGTGGAATATGGCTCAGTCAACAACCTGAACATCCTGATCCATACGACAGCCAGGGACGGAGCAACCGGCACAAAAACCGTTGCAGCCGAGAAGAATGCTGCGATCATCGATACGGTTGCATATGAAAACCTGACTGTCGGAAGGACCTATGTGCTGAAAGGAAGGCTCATGGACCAGTCTACCGGCAAGGAACTGAAGGTTGGCGGGAAGTCAATCACCGCGGAAGAATCGTTTACGCCGAAGAGCGCCAAGGGAACGGTAAAGATGACTTTTACACTGGATGCCTCCGGACTGGAAGGCAAGACGCTGGTTGTATTTGAAGAACTTTACTGGAACGGTACTAAGATCGCGGACCATGAAGATATTGAAGATGATGACCAGGCAGTGTTCGTTCCTTCGGTGAAAACGACAGCCACGGATTCCGAAACCAAGGATCACACAGGCGCTGCAGAAGGAAAAACAACGATTATTGATAAAGTGGTATATACAGGACTTACCCCCGGAAAGACATATCATTTAAAGGGTGTTGTAATGGATAAAGAAACCGGAGAGCCGCTGGTTCAGAACGGAAAAGAAATAGCGGCAGAAATGGATTTCGCTCCCGGAAAATCGAACGGAACCGTCGAGCTTAAGGTGAGCTTTGATGCAAGCCTTCTGGCAGGAAAAACAGTTGTTATATTTGAAACGGTTACTTACAAGGGACGCAATGTTGCCATGCATACAGATATAACCGATGAAGACCAGACGGTTCATTATCCCGAGATCCATACGAGTGCTGTTGACAAAGACACAAAAGACAATGTCGGTACCGTCTCGGAAAAGGCAGTGATCATTGATACAGTATCCTACAGCAATCTGATCACCGGCAAGGAATATACGGTGAAAGGTACGCTGATGGATCAGAAAACCGGCAAGGCGCTACTGATAAACGGCAAGGCAGTCACGGCCGAGAAAACCTTTAAACCGGAAAAAGCCGAAGGAACCGTAGAAATAGAGTTTTCGCTGGACGCTTCGGCACTTCAGGGGACATCGGTAGTGGTATTTGAGGATCTGTATCATAACGATGTCAAGGTAACT
Source organism: Lachnospiraceae bacterium (assembly GCA_017509985.1). Lineage (GTDB taxonomy): Bacteria > Bacillota > Clostridia > Lachnospirales > Lachnospiraceae > Alectryocaccobium. Next base: position 1,627 of record JAFWOE010000004.1, on the reverse strand, counting down.
GCACATGCAGATATTAAGGATGAGGGTCAGACGATCCATTATCCGGAAATAAAAACATCTGCGGCCGACAGCCATACGAAAGATAACCAGGGTATTGCAGCCAAAAAGGTAACGATCGTCGATACCGTGTCCTACACTAACCTGATCGTTGGAAAAGAATACACAGTGAAGGGTAAGCTGATGAATCAGGAGACCGGTAAGGCGCTTCTGGTAAACGGCAAAGCAGTTACAGCTGAGAAAACCTTCACTGCAGAGAAAACGGATGGCACTATCGTTCTGGAATTCACACTGAACTCCGAAGCTGTCAATGGAAAGACCACAGTCGTATTCGAGGAGCTTTATCACAGCGATGTTAAGGTGACTGTGCATGCGGACATCACAGACAAAGACCAGACGGTCCATATCCCGGAAATCCATACAAATGCTGTGGATGGCAGCACGAAGACGCATATCGGAGAGGTTAGCTGATTTATTAATAGCTAACTTCGAAATATTATTTGATACTGGAGACATACAAAGAAATGATTTTCCAGAAGTTATCGCCAATACAAGAAACTACTTAATACACTATGATGAAAAAATAAAACAAAATAAGAGAGTATTAACTGATGACGAGTTAAACATATACAACAATACGCTTCTTATTATATTGGAATATTATTTATTACAAGAATTGGGCTTTACAGAGTCCAATGCGATAAAGAGAAAAATAAATAATCGGTGGGGAAGTGTTTCTTCAATGCTTTCTATAATGAAAGCCGCAAAAGAGAGAGAGGTTTCCCCCTAAAGAATTACCAGTAGGGGATCTATTACCATATTGTCAAATTGGTGATGCTATGTCAAAAACCCCTCCTTCTTCATTATGAGTATTTAGTAGAGTAATAAATCCGGGAAACGTATACGTTGCCGCCTCATGATAATAACCGGACGCGAAATGCGTGTCATAGAAATCTTGAGAACCATACAAAAAACGAAGAGAGAAAAAGCGATTCTGTAAGGCTTTTTGGATTCTAAGGAGAGAGACTACTTCGAGGATTATCCCACAAGCTGTTAGTCAGGGACTCCCTCCTTCTCTAATTAGTGCTCTGATACCATTTTTGATACCATTTTGAATGTTTTCACAGCGGAAATGCCTTTAAATAAGGCACTTTGAGGCGGGAAGCTAATTCAAATCCCTCCTTCTCCGTAAAAAAGGGACTGCGAAAGCAGTCCTTTTTGTATGAGAGAAATGATGATCATTGATCGTAGAATTCTACAAAAAAGGTGATTATATATGATCAATAGAAACAAGTATCTCACACAACTGATTGAATCAAAGGATAATGGATTCCCTAAGTGACGAATATAAGAAGGATCATCCAGCTGTTCCCCGGACAGCAATATATGGGCTTCGAAACCGAATCGTTCAAGATTAGTGAGAAAACCAAGAGAAATCAAGGTTTTCTCATTCTTTTTATTTATCTTTTTACATCTTTTATACGTCTTGGATATAAACGTCAACTAGAAAGTGAGCCACCCGCTGATCTGATTTTGAGCCATTAACGCTGGCTTGAAAGTGAGCCACTTACTGTTTTTGCTTTTTCGCCTGTTCCAACCGGTAAGACGCTCCATTCATATCAAGGATATA
>JAFWOE010000021.1 GCA_017509985.1 Lachnospiraceae bacterium | reverse complement strand
GGACGTCCTGAAAACGACCGGGATCACCGCCACTGTCGGGATCGGCACCAATTTGTACCTTTCCAAGGTTGCCATGGACATCGTCGCAAAAAAGGCTCCGCCGGACAAGGATGGCGTCCGCATCGCAGAGCTGAACGAAAGCTCCTACTGCTTCCGGCTCTGGAACCACAAGCCCCTTACCGATTTCTGGCAGATCGGTCCCGGCAAAGCCAACCGCCTGCAGAAGAATTACATGTATACGATGGGCGAAGTGGCGCTCCGTTCCGTACAGAACGAAGAATGGTTCTACAAGGAATTCGGTATCGACGGGGAGATCCTGATCGACCACGCCTGGGGCATCGAGCCGGTGCGCATGCGGGATATCAAGAGCTTCCGGCCTTCCCGGAACAGCCTTTCAAACGGGCAGGTGCTGCCAAGGCCGTACAAGTTTGCGGAAGCACGGGTTGTGTTCCTGGAAATGATCGATGTGCTCTGCGGTGATATGTACCGGAAGAACCTGGTCTCCCGGGTCTTTACCTGGTGGGTCAGCTTCGACTGGAAAAGTCTGGAGGAATGTCCGAATTACGATGGTCCGCTGTCAATCGACTTCTACGGCCGGCTTCATCCAAAACACACAAACGGAACCGTCCGGTTCACCAGCGCCACCAAGTCCTATGCAGCTGTATCACAGTCTATGGCGGAGGCCTTTGATAAAAAGGTAGATCACCGGCTTCTGATCCGGCGGCTGGGTGTGAATGCCGACAAAACGACATCTGATGACGGAATATATCAGCTGGATCTGTTCACGGACTATGAGGCCCTGAAACGCGAAAAAGCCATACAGGGCGCGATGCTGGAAATCCGGCAGCGTTATGGAAAGAACGCCGTGGTGAAAGGTCTGAATATGCTGGAAGGGGCAACCACGATGGAACGGAATATGCAGATCGGCGGACATAAATCAGGGAAAACGGGAGCACTTGAACCGTCAGAATTATAAACAGTCACTAAGAGGAGATATCAAGAAATGAGCACAGCAGTGATCGGCTATATGCCGATGCCGGTAAATTTTGAATATCGTTCGCTCTTCCTCCACGGAAGGCCGAAGCATGAGAAGTTTGACGACTTCTGGCGCAAACATCCGCCGATGGACAGGACCCACCGCGCCAAGATCTTTTCCGCATTTGACGCCCTTGCCGGATTTGACGGATGGATCGCCAGTAAGGAAGTGAGATACTGCGACCGGCGGTACTTGAGCGAAGAAGAGCATGACAATCTGGACAGAAAGCTGTCCGTTCTCCGCACCCTTACCCGGAACAGCAGAGAGGTCCGCAGGAATAAGCCGGTCGTTACCGTTCAGTACTTCTCTCCCTGCACAGACAGGAACAGCTTTGCTTACGGAACCGGCGGTCTCTACGAAACCGTATCCGGGATCTGCAGGAAGATTGATGATGTTGCCGGCACGATTACCATCGGAGAAACCGTTATCCCACTTGATGATATCACGGATGTTACGGGCACCTTGTTCGGCAGCATCGGAGATGATATACCATAAAAAGAAAGTAAAT
>JAFWOE010000003.1 GCA_017509985.1 Lachnospiraceae bacterium | reverse complement strand
TATATCACACAAGCATACGTGTATTGTATTATTTTTTCCCGGGTACAGCCTTGAAATCCTCTCCCTGTCTGTGGTATGCTGTACATCGTACTTAAAAAGATGTTTCTGTAGCTCAGCAGGATAGAGCGTCCGCCTCCTAAGCGGAAGGTCGTGGGTTCGAATCCCGCCAGGAACGCGAAAACAGCGGAAAATCAAGTTTTTTGAGGCTCCGCTGTTTCTTTTCTCTTTTTCTGCAGCGCAGGGATATCGTTGACCCAATTAAGTACTGTTAATTCTGCTTCCCGTGTGTTATAAAACTACCGTTGACAGCCGTTCATAACGGTTTTCGCCAAGAATGAACGCTTTTTCATGCACCGTTTTTATCACTTCCGTGGCAGTGATTTCTTCCTGCGAAAGCTGAACCAGATATTGTTTTTCATTTTCTTCTACAAGATAGTTGTGCCGGCTGTCTTTGATATGGTCCAGGTTTTTAAATGTATTGACCGGCAGCACCGTCCATTCCAGCAGGCTTTTCGTTTTATCCGGAGCGATCTCGCGGTACAGCAGATGGATACGTGAAGCATTCGGAAAAGACCGCCGCATGACAGCTTCATACTGATCCAAGCAGCCTTCCGGCGGAACGAAAGACCAGAAGTCGATCTTCTTCCGAAACAGTTCGACACCCAGTTCTCCTTTTTCGGTCTTTTTAAACAAGCCCATTTTAACCTCCATTCCCCGTGGTTGTATCTGCCAGGATTGCGTTTTTTAATGACATTTTTTTCTGCCTCGTTCAGCTATAGTCTAAACATTTTTCTTAAACTGTTGCAAGCGCCTTATCGCAATAATATGCAATCGAACATCATAAGTTTAAAAGCTGTCTGTCGGGAACAGCCTCCGAACACCCCCTGGCTGCATTTCACCGCCTATATTTTGCCACTTGCCTTAAATGTCGGGACAATCCCCGCAGTATAATGTATGATGACACCATCAAACAGAAAGGAGACCGGCATGAAGGTTAGTGTAGACATTTCTACTGATTATAAAGAGCCTTATGCGGTGATCTATACCGATAAGGTTACGGATGAGGTCCGGCGTATGATCGACATATTCAGTACAGGTGAGACACCCGTTACTGCCCTGCAGAACGAAGAAGACCTGATCGTTCTGCAGCCTAAAGAAATATTCATGGTCCGGGTAGAGGACGGCGACACGATCATCTACGGAGAAAAGAAAAAATACCGTTCACGAAAAAGACTTTACGAGATCGGCCTGCAGCTGGGAAAACAGTTTATGCAGATATCCAAAACCACACTGATCAATCTGTCTTATATGGACAGCATTGAACCGGGGTTCAGCGGGACACTTTTACTGAAGCTGAAAAACGGCTGCAAGGATTATGTGTCGAGGAAGTATCTGCCAGAGTTCAAAAAATATCTCGGTTTATAGGAGGCGAAAACAATGAAAGAAACAGTCAGAGATCTGTTGAAAAGTACGGTTATCAGCATTGGGATGGCCATGGCGATATTCTGCCTGGTCGGAATTGTCTTCGATATCGGGTACAAGGGAAACTTCAGTCTGGATCATTACCGCTTTACGAAAATGGTTGTCGGCTGTGTCCTGATTGGGCTCGGGTTCGGAGTTCCTTCGGGCATATACAGAAAAGACAGTCTTCCGATGCCGATCCGGGTAATCATTCATATGGGGATCGGATGCGCGGTTTATACGGTTGTCGCCTGTGCCGTCGGCTGGATCGGCGGCTCTGCAACGATCGGACAGGGGATCCTGATCGCTGCGATACAGCTTGCGGTTGCCTTTATTATCTGGTTCCTGTTCATGAGGTATTACCGTGCTGAAGCAAAAAAAATGAACGAGAAGATTCAGGCAATGAAGTAAGCAGATACAGACTTTTAAAACACCGGTTGGTAACTGAACCGGTGTTTTCTTTTTATTATTTATTATTCCGACAAATAAACTCAGACGAACGCACAGCTGAGACTGCGGCAGAAAAACTGCTGAACTATACATCAATGTGATGAAAAAGCATCAAAGAAAATGCATCACAATGAATATTGACTGTGCTAAGTGAAATAATATACAGTTTTTATAAGAATTAATATGCCGATAAAAGACGTTGAATCATGTAAATGTATCAACAGCTGCGGAAAGGAGTCTGTATGAAAAACATTCCGTTCAGCAGGGAAGAGCTGAAAGTCGTCAGTGAAGAGCCCAGCTTTTTCGGTGGGGTCAAGCAGGTCTATAATTTCCCGATTACTCCACGCGAAGAATGCATGAGAACTTATATGGACAAAAACCCCGACTGGCTGATGAGCGATGTAGAGACCGTAATGTTTATGCCTTCCGTCATTCCGGACAATATTGCCCGCGGTTCCTGCTTCGAAGCCGGAGATCCTCTGCCAAGGGAACAGTTTGGCGGCAAGGATATGTTCGGTGTCAAATGGGTGTTTGTCGACATTGCGGGAGGATCGATGGAAGACCCGAACGAACCGAGACTGCTTACCGATGCGAACGAATGGCCGGAAAAAGTCGTCTGGCCGGATATTGATTCCTGGGACTGGGAAGGAAGCGCGGAAAGAAACCGGGATCTTCTGGCAAATGGAAAAAGCTTTGAACTTGTTTTTCTGAACGGTCCCTGGTTTGAACGGCTGCTTTCTTTCATGGGATTTGAAACAGCTGCCATGGCCCTGCTTGATGACGAACAGGAAGATGCCTTAAAGGCTCTGCTTCATAAGACAACCGATCTGTATATCCGGCTTGTGGATAAAGCTCTGGAATACTATGACATTGACGGTTTTATGGTTCATGACGACTGGGGCTCCCAGAAAGCCCCCTTCTTCTCTGAAGCGGTGGCCAGAGAATTCTTTCTCCCGGAAATGAAGCGTTACAATGACCATATCCATTCAAAAGGCAAATACAGTGAGCTGCACAGCTGCGGACACATTGAAGACCGCTGCAATATCTTTGCTGAAGCCGGATTTGACATCTGGGCCCCGATGCCTATGAATAATACGATCGACCTGTACCAGAAATACGGGGACAAAATCAGCATCGGTCTTGTATATGACAGGCCTTTTGATCCGGCAACCGCCAGTGAAGAGGAACAGCGCGCTGCAGCCAGGGATCTCGTAGACCGGCTGCTGGAGCCCGGAAAGAACTGCTTTTACTCTTTCGCTTACAATGCCAAGGGGATGATGACGCCTGCGTTCCGTCAGGAATTATATATCGCATCCCGGGAAAAATTTTCAAAACAATAAAATGCTGCAGATATAAACGAAAGAAGCGGGGCCGAAAAAACGGATCCCGCTTTTTTCTGTCCTAAATGCTGAGACAATTCCTGCGGTATAATGAATGATGATACGATGTCTGAAGAATCTCAGCTATCCATTGTACCGCGTCCGTAGGTGTTGTAATATAATGGTGATTCTTTTTCGATAATCATTAAATGCAGGGTGATACTATGAGAAAATACGCCCGGCTCAGGGAGCCTTATAAATGTAATGAAAATGAACAGATCTGCAAAATAATGCTTTATGAAACGGAAGAAGGGATCTGCCTTTTCGGGTACGGCAGTGAAGATGCTGTTCAATGCTCATCCGATCTTCTGTATGATTCGCTGGATGACCTGTATGAAGAATGGAACGACCGGATCGATGAAAAAGGCTGGATCGAAATCGAAGACCCGCTGCCGGGCTGCCAGCATGACGCTTTTATCCCTCTCCGGGTGAAAGGCCGGGATGAAGGAAAGCCGGAATGGGGAAAATTTGAAACGCTTGAGGATGGGAAATGGATCGATTATAAGTCCGAGGCGGTTCCTGTCTTCACACAGAACCAGTTTTCGAGAACCCAGCTCTTATACGGGCCGGAAGTCATGCACCGGCTTGCTTCCTGCCGTGTCGCCGTGTTCGGGATCGGCGGCGTCGGCGGTTATGCGGTGGAGGCCCTGGTCCGTTCCGGCATCGGCGCCCTGGACCTGATCGATGATGACAGGGTCTGCCTGACCAATCTCAACCGCCAGATCATTGCGACCAGGAAGACCGTCGGCCGATACAAAGTGGATGCTGCGAAAGAGCGCATCCTGGAGATCAATCCCGACTGTGACGTAAGAACTTATAAGACCTTCTATCTTCCCGAGACTCAGGATCTGTTAGATTTTAAAAACTATGATTACATTGTCGATGCGATCGACACCGTTACCGGCAAGCTGACGATCATTGAAAATGCAAAAAAAGCCGGTGTGCCCGTGATCTCTTCCATGGGAGCCGGGAACAAAACCGACCCTTCGGCCTTTGAAGTGGCAGATATCTACAAAACGTCCATCTGTCCGCTGGCCAAGGTGATGCGGCGGGAATGCCGGAAGCGCGGCATCGAATCACTGAAAGTAGTTTATTCCAGAGAAATGCCGATCCGTCCGCTCGAAGATCCGTCCATAAGCTGCCGGCAGCACTGCATCTGCCCTCCCGGAACCGCCCGGAAATGCACCGAGCGCAGGGACATCCCCGGGTCGACCGCTTTCGTTCCTTCCGTTGTCGGGCTGATCATCGCAGGCGAGATCATCAATGACCTTGCAGCAGAAGTTAAAGCCGGCGTCAGAGCCCATGAATCCCTCTGAGGTCCCGAATCCCGGAAGCCCCGGAGGTCCCGTAACCGGAAGCCTTTGTATGAAGGAGCTTTCATCATGAGAGAACCGCTGAAAAAATATCAGCTTGTCGAAAGAAGCATCCAGAAGACTTATCATAAACAACTGTGGACGCCGTTTGTCCGGACTGTGAAAAGATATCAGCTGATCCGGGAAGGCGACCGTATCGCGGTCTGTATTTCCGGAGGAAAGGATTCCATGCTGCTGGCCAAGCTGATGCAGCTTCTTCAGCGTCACAGCGACTTTCCTTTCGAACTGGTCTTTCTGGTCATGGATCCGGGGTACAACGAACAGAACCGGCAGAAGATCGAAAGCAACGCCGCACTTCTGAATATTCCTGTCACAGTTTTCGAGACCGACATTTTCGACGTTGCCAACAGCACAGACCAGTCGCCCTGCTATCTGTGCGCAAGAATGCGCAGAGGCCATCTCTACGCAAAGGCAAAAGAACTGGGCTGCAATAAGATCGCCCTGGGCCATCACCTGAACGACGTGATCGAGACCACGGTCATGGCGATGTTCTACGGATCCCAGCTGCAGGCGATGCTCCCGAAGCTTCACAGCACGAACTTTGAAGGGATGGAGCTGATCCGCCCGCTGTACGGAATCCGGGAAAAAGACATCCTCGCCTGGAAAACCTATAATGAACTGGAATTTCTCCAGTGCGCCTGCCGGTTTACGGAAAACTGCGCGAATGCGGAAGACGGGATCGGTGAATCCAAGAGGCAGGAGATCAAAAAACTGATCCTGGATCTGAAAAAAGACAATCCGGAGATCGAAGCCAGCATTTTCAACAGTATCCATTCCGTCAATATCGAAACCTTCCCCGGTTATAAAAAAGGCGGGATAAAACATTCTTATCTGGAGGAATACGATGTGTAAAGAAAACGAATCGCTTCCGGAAGAAGTTCGGAATAAGCTGAACGCCCTGAAAGAATACCTGCGCAGTCTCGGCTCCCTGGCAGTCGGCTTTTCCGGCGGTGTGGACTCGTCCCTTCTGCTGGTCATCGCTCATGAGGTCCTTGGAGACCGGGCGCTGGCCGTTACCGCTGTGGACGCTTCCTTTCCCGTCCGGGAACTCAAAGAAGCCAAAGACTTTTGTGAAGAACGGGGAATCCGGCAGGTCATCTGCACGGTGGATCCCCTGAAAGAAGAAAGCTACCGGAACAACAGCCCGGACCGGTGCTATTTCTGCAAACGCACGATCTTTACGGAAATCCGGAGAATTGCTGCAGAGAACGGGATCGACTATGCCGCAGAAGGCTCGAACATGGACGACCTCGGAGATTATCGCCCCGGCCTGCGGGCTGTCGCAGAGCTCGCCGTGACCAGCCCCCTGCGGGAAGCCGGGCTGAAAAAAGCCGAGATCCGGCAGATCTCGAAAGCCCTGGGCCTCCCCACCTGGAGCAAACCGGCCTACGCCTGCCTTGCGTCGCGCTTTGTCTACGGGGAAGAGATCACTGAAGAGAAGCTGAAAATGATCGACCGCGCCGAACAGTTCCTGATCGAACACGGTTTCACGGAAGAACGGGTCCGCATGCACGGAAACCTCGCCCGGATCGAAGTTCCGCCTGCGGACATCCCTCGTCTGGCTGCCGACGGGATCCGGGAAGCGGTCTGGGAAGAATTCAAAAAGATCGGCTTTCTCTTTGTGACACTGGATCTGAAAGGGTACCGCATGGGCAGCATGAACGCAACGATCAAAGAAAAGCCGGACCAGCTTCAAAGGATCCGGCATTATGAAGAACTCCTGCAGAATGTGCAGCAGATGCTGCAGGCAGAGGAACTGCCGGTTCATCTTCAGGAAGCACTGGAAGAAAAGATCCGGGAACTTGAAGAGTATTACGTCAGCGATCTCTGGAAGCAGGATTTCGCGGACGAAGAAGCCGGCCTTCTGCCGAAGGACCTTCCGCGGGGCGTCCTTTCCGAAGACGGCATTTATAATGTGCTGGACCTTTTTAACGAACGCCAGCAGGACCATTCTGTTGAAAACCCTTTAAATATATAGTAATATAGGGATATCAATTTGAAACGGAGGATCCGCCATGCAGATTTCCACAAAAGGCCGCTACGCGCTTCGTATGCTGATCGATCTGGCCGAACACAGGAACAGCGGGTATATCTCGTTAAAGGAGGTCGCAGACCGTCAGCAGGTTTCCAAAAAATACCTGGAGCAGATCATTCCTGTTTTTAACAAAACCGATTTCCTGCGCGCAGTCCGCGGATCGCAGGGCGGATATATGCTGGCCAAAACCCCTGACAAGTACACGGTCGGCGAGATCCTGCGCATGACCGAAGGATCCCTTTCCCCGGTAGACTGCGCGGATCAGGACCCCATCGAATGCGAACGCAGCGCCGACTGCCCTACTCTTCCGATTTGGAAGGGTCTTTCCAGAGTCATCAATGAATATCTCGACAGCATTACCCTTCAGGACATTCTGGACAGGAAGCACGAAAGGGATATCGATAATTACGTCATATGACAAAGGATGATCTTGCAAACAGCATTCTTTCTTCCCTGGGCAGCGAAGACTGGACGGTCCTGGAAGATCCGACTTCCGGGATTCCTGTCAGTGCCCATAACCGGCAGATACTCCTCCGTCTCCGTGAATCCGACGCGGACTTTGACGAAGAAACAGACCCTTGCCGGGTCGAAACGGCACGCACTGCTCTCGAAGCATTTCTGAACCGTACCTGGGCAGAAGAACCTTCTGCCCACAAATACGTTGTCCTGGCATCGCTCGCCCAGGCCTTTATCTTTGAAAAGCCCATGCACTCATGGAAAGCCGTCCGATACTTCACAAGTGTCGAAAACGGCTCTTTTCATTATTATTGCCCTGCAAAGGAAGCAGAAAGCGTCTGCGATTTCTGTCCGGCTGAACCGGCTGACCGCTTCCGTCCGGCTCTGGAAGAAAAATGCAGAAATACGTTTGAGTCTTTCGGGACAGCATCAGCTGAGATACAGAGACTCATTTTTGAATCCGGTTTTTCCGACAGCGGGGTAATACCCGTGGAAAAGCTTCGATTCTTCGATGAAGTCCGGAAGATCTGTGAAGGAAACCAGTGCAGGAGATACGGAACGCCCTGGGCCTGTCCTCCGGCCGTCGGGACTCTTGATGAATGCCGCGAAAGGGTTTCGGACTACCGTTATTTCCAGCTTTTTGCCAAAGCCTACAGGCTGACGGATCCCCTGGATCTGGAAGGCGTAAAGGATGCGCTGGCGGACTTTAAAGAGGCCGTCGGGGAACTCGATCATAAACTGCGCTTCCGCCCGGAAAAACTGCTGGTCCTTTCCAACGAATCCTGCGATCTGTGCAAAAAATGCACCTATCCGGACAGCCCATGCCGCTTTCCGGATAAGATGCATCATTCGATCGAAAGTTATGGATTCTATGTCAGTGAACTGGCTTTGCAGGCCGGTATAAAGTATAACAACGGCAGCTCGTCCGTTACATTTTTCGGCGCTGTGCTGTATTAAAACCTGACCCCCAGTCTGCCGAGCTGCTCTTTCATGTCTTCAAAAGAAGTAAAGACGATCCCTTCAAAGCCCAGTTCTTTCGCGGCTTTGATGTTCTCCACGGAATCATCGATCATGACGCAGGTTTCGGCATCCAGCCCGTATTCCTCCAGAAACAGCCTGAACGCTTCCGGATCCGGTTTGGTCTTTCCGGCTTTAAAGGAAACCAGGCCTCCGTCCATATAAGGCATGAATCCCAGGGATTCCCCGCATTCTTCGTAGGCTTTTCGGGAGTAGTTGGAGAGATAATAGACTCCGTAACCGTTTGACTTCAGCGCCTGTACGAGCGGTATTGCAAAATCACGGCTCGTCAGCAGCCCTTCCACGCTGGAAAAAGCTGCGGAAAGCTCCTCTTCTATTTCAGGATCCGCCGAAGCAAAGCCCTTCAGCGCCTCTTCTTCTGTCAGTTCATCCCGTTCAAACATCTCCCAGTACGGCGTCATGACCGAAGCTTTCAGGATCCGTTTGATCATATCCTCCTCAAAGCCTTTGCTGCCGAGGAATTCCAGGACCCTGAAATCAGCCAGAACGCCGCCGATATCGAAGACCGTATTTTTGATCATGATTCATTCACCTTCGTCAGCTCTTTCCTCAATCCTTCTGTACCTCTTCCAGTACATCCGCCAGTTCTCCGGCGCGTGAAATATACGGGCAGTGTCCCGCATCCAGAACATAAAGCTTTTTAACCGGGGTCGCTGCGAGCATCTTTTCCTGGATATCTACAGTCAGGATGCCGTCCTGCGAACACTTGACGTAGTATTTCGGGATCTTATCGAATTCTTCATTAAGATGAACCGCGGTATAGGGCGATGCAATGGTATCCGGTCCGTGAAGATTGCAGAGGGCCCGGCCGATTTCTTCGGGAATGTCGTTATAAAGTGCCGGAACGGCAAAATCCGGTGTCAGTGTCATGACGGTTTCATCCTCATTGAGCACGACTCCGATATTCGCATGACCCATACTGATCCAGTCCATGGGCTGAATCCCTTTTATATCGCCGTAATAGTTGTTGGCTTCGCCGTCTTTCGGCAGGAATGCTGCTACATAGACCAGTTTCTTCACTTTTTCGGGTACCATTGCCGCAGCCTCGCTGATGGACATCCCACCCATGGAATGTCCGACCAAAATCACCGGTTCTTCCTGGGCTTCCAGGATCTTAACGATCGCTGCCGCATACGTGTGGATATCCTGGCCTTCGATCGGCTCCGTGCTGTTTCCGTGTCCGGGCAGATCGATCGCCAGCGTCTGAAATCCTTTTTCATGCAGGATTCCGGATACTTTATCCCAGCACCAGGCACCCAGCCATGAACCGTGAACAAATACGAATTTTTCCATAAACGTGTCCTCCTTTAAAGTCCTTTGCGTAAAGTGCATTTTGCTGCATCCATAATACCTGATCCGTAAAAAAATGTAAAATATCGATCTGTGATCGCTTTATCGTATTTTACTCGATACTAACGGAATTGCTGTGCAGTGCTGTTTCCTTCTTCCATCCTTAAAAGCATCAGCAGTTCCAGGACCGTATCCGGATGATCCAGCCGCAGACCGGTCATCTGATAGATCTTTTCCAGCCGGCGGTAAAGCGTCGTCCGGTGTACGTGCAGTTCTTCGGCCGTACGGGAATCGTTCTGGGCGCATCTTAAATAAGTCCGCAGCGTCCTGTACAGCTCTCCGTTTTTTTCCAGGTCATATTCCTGCAGGGTCTGAAGTGAAGCCGGCAGAAGATACCGTGAAGGTATTTCTTCTTCCGCTTTTCTCAGCATGTAATGCAGCCGGTAATTATCGAAAAGGTAGTACCACAGTGCAGGCTGGAGCCGGCTTCCGAGATCCAGCGCCGTCTTTGCCTGCCGGACTGCGTAAAAAGCGCTGTCGAATCCGCTGAACCGTGAACTGACGCCGGCTTTGCAGATATGGTCCCGCAGGAAAAACGCCAGTTCCTGATAAAAGCTCCGGCTCTTGACGTCCGCTTCCGACCGGTCGAGATCCACCAGCCAGACCAGGTTTTTTTCCACCGGAACTGCACAGGAATACTTCCACTTCCGCTCCAGGCTGTAGGAAAGATACGGCAGCGTCGTTTCGTACTGGGCATCCCAGCCTTCATCATTGAAAAAGGAAAGATAGATCACACAGTATGTACCGGTGCTTTTCAGTCCCGCATCCTCCGCCGCTTTTTCAAACATAACACCCGGTACTTCCTGTCCGGAAGCCAGAGCAAGCAGATAGCTGTGGACACTGTCGTTCTGTTTTTTCTGCAGAAACCCCTGCACCGAAGACAGCATATTCTCGATACGGCGGCAGAAAAACAGAAACAGGGCCTCTACGTCCGGATCGACGGTTTCCTGTCCGGGGGGAACGCTCATCATCATCCTGGCATAGTATTCCCCGTTCAGCATCAGATTGCAGCACAGCACCACCCGTTCGGAATAAGTGGAATGATAATAAAAGAGCGATGTCTTTTTGGCCGACTCATGGAATTTTTTGTCCAGAATCATTTCCTGTACAACAGAATCTTTCAGCTCGAACGGTCCTTCTTCCCCCTCGTTTCTCATAATGTCTTCCAGCTCTTTGATATACTCTTTTGTCGCGTAGCGGTATTCCATATCGATGTCCGCAAAGGCATATGGATAAGGAAGAAAAATCCTGCCGGTATCCATGACCTCGGCAAAAGGCCTGTTTTCCCTGACCGCATCGGAAAGGATCCGGTCCCACCGAAGGATCTTCTCATACGGCCCGGCACTTTTTTTCTCTTTTTTTAATTTCTCTGTCATTTTTTTCTCCAAATGGCATTTTTATACTGCAGCCAGTATAACATATTACGCAACAAAATGTTGCATTATTTAAAAAAGTCGCATCATATGGCGCCTTCTCAAAAATGATATTTACCTATATTCTTGTATCAAATGAAGTATTTATGGAGGATTCAATAATGAGTGAAAATGTTGCGCCGACTCCGGAACAGGAAATGTATGCCAAACGCCTGAACCGCGTGGAGACGGCAGTCGCCCTGAAAGAAGCCGACCGGGTCCCTGTCTGCACGTTTTATTCCTGCTATGTTCAGCGTTCCGAGGGATCCAGCTATAAAGACATCTATTACGATTATGAGGCAGCAGGGCAGGCAGCCGTAAGGTTTTATTCCAAACATCCGGAATGCGATGTCCATATGTTCGGAGGTTTCACTTCCGGTAAGGCAAATGAGATCGCCGGTTCGGCCATGATCGACTGGCCCGGCCGGCCCGGGACCATGGTAAACGATTACAGTTCGCATCAGGTCATCGAGCACGAATTCATGGAACAGGAAGAATACCGTGAAATGCTGGATGACTTTACGGGCTTCATGATCCGCAAGTACATTCCCCGTGCATACGGCAATATTAAAGGGACCGAAGGAATAAAGGTTACGCCCACCGTGGTTCTGAATACCCGCATGATGGCGCCTCTCTACTCGCCCGAGTTCCTGGAAGCCGTTCAGACGATGGCAAAGATCGGCGAAGAGGATGCAAAAGCCGGAGCCGCCACCGGGAAATATATGGGGATCCTGGCCGGCATGGGCTTTCCTGGCCTGATGTGCGGCATTTCGGAAGCACCGTACGATATCCTCGGGGATTATTTCCGCGGGACCATGGGAATATTCGAAGACCTGCTGGAATACGAGGATGAAATAGAAGAAGCCTGCTGGATGTTCGCAGACCAGCAGATCGCAGCCCTGCAGTATCTGAAATATATGGATATGCCCGGCAAGAGGATCTTCTTCCCGCTGCATAAGGCGATGGACGGTTTCATGAGCGATGAACAGTATGCAAGGCTTTACTGGCCGCCGTTAAAGAAGATCATGCTTGCCCTGATCGACATGGGCGTAACTCCTCTGATCTATACGGAAGGCCCGTACAATTCCCGTCTGAAATTCCTTACGGACGTACCGAAAGGAAAAGTTATTTACCACTTTGAAAAAGTGGATATGAAGGAAGCCAAAAGGATCCTCGGGGATACGGCCTGCATCATGGGAAATCTTTCCATTTCCCAGATGGAATTCGGCAGAAAGGAGACCGTCATAGACGAAACGAAGCGGCTCCTCGACATCTGCGCTCCCGGCGGCGGCTATCTGTTTGATTTCGACGGTTCTCTCGAAAACGCCAAGCCCGAGAATGTAGACGCGATGATCGAAACGCTGGATAAATACGGAAGATATTAATACTGCTTAGTAATACACCTTCGAAAAGGAGCTGTCTCAGGGCCCGGCCGCTGCGGCAGCTCTGATTCTTATCACTGTATGCAGGATTTTCAAAGCAGTCCGGTCCGGCTTTTGCCATAACAAAACCCTCCTTTTCCGCATAGCCATATTCCTCCTTGTTTTTTGAGCCCTTCTATTATATAATGCGCTTGCTTAACAACTGAATAAAGCACCAAAAATTTTAAAGACTTTGGCGTCTTTTTCGGCGCCGCACATTGACCCCGCAAGGGGCAGTGATGAAAGGAGAAAACATGAAAAAGAAATTTTTGGCAACAGCACTTGTCCTGGCAATGGCACTGACCCTGTTCGCAGGCTGCGGAAAATCCGCGCCGGCCGAACCCGCAGGAACCTCCTCTGCAGGAACCTCCTCTGCAGGAAACGAACCCGCACCGGCTGCCGCTCATGCCGATGAGATCAATATCGGCATCGCACAGGACCTTGACGACAGTCTTGACCCCCATTATGCAGTGGCGGCAGGAACCAAGGAAATCATGTTCAACGTGTTTGAAGGACTCGTTAAGCCCACTCCGGAAGGCAATCTCATGCCTGCCGTAGCTTCGGATTATACGGTCTCCGAAGACGGTCTTACCTATGATTTTATTCTCCGTGACGGCATAAAATTCCACAATGGCGATGAAGTAGAAATGGAAGACGTCCTCTACTCGATCGAGCGCAATATGGGCTCGGACGGAAACGAGGCTCTCATTCCTGCGCTCGAAGCCATAAAAGATATGAAAGCCGACGGCTCCAAACTCACGATCACCCTGGACGAGCCGGTTCCGGAGCTTCTCAATTATCTTACGCTCGCGATCCTTCCCGCAGACTATGACAAGCAGGACACGGCTCCCGTCGGCACCGGTCCGTACAAATTTGTCTCCCGTGTGGCTCAGGACAACATCGTCATGGAGCGTTTTGACGATTACTGGGGAGAGCCGGCAAAGATCGGAAAAGTCACCTTCCATGTAGTAGAAAAGATCGAAAGCATGCTGCTGGGCCTCCAGGGAGGATCCATCGATCTGTGCATGCATCTCACCAGCACTCAGACAGCCCAGCTTTCCGACGGTTTTAATATCGAAGAAGGCAGCATGAACCTGGTCCAGGCCCTGTATCTGAACAACGCGGTCGCTCCGTTCGACAACGTGCTTGTCCGTCAGGCGCTCTCCTACGGCATCGACAAGCAGGGGATCATCGACCTGGCTTTCGACGGCTTCGGCATCCCGCTCGGAACCTCCATGTTCCCGTCCTTCGCGAAATACTACGATGACAGCCTTACCGATTACTATCCTTACGATCCGGCAAAGGCAAAGGAACTGCTGAAGGAAGCCGGTTTCCCGGACGGATTCTCCATGGAGATCACCGTTCCCAGCAACTACCAGCCGCACGTGGATGCCGCACAGGTCATCGTAGAACAGCTTAAGGAGATCGGCGTGACTGCAAAGATCAATCCGATCGAGTGGGAATCCTGGCTCAACGACGTCTACGGCAACCGCCAGTTCCAGAGCACCATCACCGGCCTGACCAGCGACAACATGACGGCCCGAAAGCTGCTCGAGCGCTTCCGTTCCGACATGCCCAACAACTTTACCAACTACAATAACGCGGACTATGACGAACTGGCCAAGGCCGCGATCGTATCCACGAACGATGAAGAGCAGACCGCTCTCTACCGTCAGATGGAGAAAAACCTCACCGAGAACGCAGCAAACGTCTATATTCAGGATATGGCGGACCTGGTCGCCGTACGCAAAGGACTTTCCGGCCTGACCTTCTATCCGCTGTATGTACTGGATGTTTCAACACTTTACTGGGCAGAATAAAGTCCTGCGGGGAGTCGGATCTCCATGAAATACACTGCGAAGAAAATCGTACTCATGCTGGTCACGATGATCCTTGTATCATTCCTGACCTATACGGCGTTCGAGCTGGTCTCCGGCGACCCGGCACAGGCGATGCTGGGGACGGAGGCCACGCCCGCGCGTCTGGCTGCCCTGCGTGAAGAGCTCGGCCTGAACCGGCCCTTCCTGATCCGCTACTTCAGCTGGCTGGGCGGCCTTTTTACGGGTAATCTCGGTGTTTCCTTCAGCTACAAGCTGCCGGTCTGGCAGCTGATCGCACCGAAGATCGAGGTTACCCTCTGGCTTTGCCTCATCAGCTTTATTCTTATTACCGTGATCTCCCTTCCGCTGGGCATCTGGTCCTACCGCCGCTCGGGAAAGATCTGGGACTTCATGCATACGGCTTTCAACCAGCTGTGCATGGCCATACCCCCGTTCTTTATCGGAATTCTTTTATCCTGGGGGTTCGGGATCGTTCTGCGTGTTTTCACCCCCGGCAACCTTCCGGATCTGCACGCACACTTTTTTGATGCGATACGGTACCTGTTCTTTGCCGCGGTCTGTCTGGCGATCCCGCGGTCGGCCATGACCGTCCGGATGATGCGTTCGACCGTCATCGGCGAAATGGAACAGGCTTATGTCCGCACGGCGATCTCCCGCGGCAACGACCGCCGCGCCGTTCTGACCCGCCACGTCCTGAAGAATTCCCTGGTACCCGTCGTAACATTTCTCGGACAGACCATGGCGGAACTGATCGGCGGAAGCATCGTCGTGGAGCAGGTCTTCGGCATTCCCGGCCTCGGCCGCTTCCTTGTCGCCTCGATCTCGAACCGTGATTATCCCGTCGTTCAGGCCATTGTAGTGATTCTGGCTTTCTGGGTCGTACTGACCGGCACCGCTGCCGATCTGGTCAACCAGCGCATTGATCCGCGTCTGCGGCTGGAGGGCAAGCGATGAAGAAGCATTACAACGGATACCTGATCGCCGGACTGATCATTTCCGGGATTATCATAATAATGACCATTATCGGCATGTTCTGGACGCCGTATTCCCCGACTGCCATGAGCGGTGCCGCCAAGCTTCAGGCACCGTCCCTTGCGCATCTGTTCGGGACCGATAACTTCGGCCGCGATATCTTCAGCCGTGTCCTGAAAGGCGCCGGCACGACCCTGACGATCGCTGTCGCGACCGTCGCCATCGGGGCGTTCTTCGGCACGCTCATCGGAGCGAACACCGGCTACTTTGGCGGTATCGTCGATGATATCCTGATGCGTCTGAACGATGCTGTTACCGCTTTTCCGAGCATCCTGCTGGCGCTTCTGATCATCAGCCTGACAGGAACCGGGAAAAAGTATAATGTAATCCTCGCGCTGGGCATCGTCTTCATACCGAGCTTTGCCCGCCTGATGCGAACGACTTATGCATCCTACCGGAACGCGAATTATATCATCAGCGCAAGGCTCATGGGTGCAGGCAGCGGACGAATCATGATGATCCATATCCTGCCCAATACGGTGCGTGTTCTCCTTCCGGCCCTGACGATCGGCTTTAACAACGCTGTCCTGGCCGAAGCGAGCATGAGCTTTCTGGGCATCGGAGTCGCTCCGCCCGACGCGTCCTTAGGCTACATGCTTTCCGACGCGCAGGGAATGTTTTCGGTTGCTCCGTGGTATGCCGTCTGCACCGGGCTTGTGATCATTCTGCTGGTTTTCGGCGTCGGTCTGATCGGTGCCGGAATGCAGAAACAGGGAAGCGGGGTGAACTGATGCTTGAGATAAAAGACCTTCACGTTAAATTCCACAACCGCGACCGGGAAGCCGTGTCCGGCGTTTCCTTAACGATCGAAGACGGTGAGATCCTCGGCCTTGTCGGTGAAAGCGGAAGCGGAAAGACCGTTACTGCCATGAGCATCGCAGGGCTGCTGCCCAGAAAACAGTGCCGCACTTCCGGAGAAGTCCTGTTTGAAGGATATAACCTGCTGACAGCCGACCGGAAAATCCTGCGAAGCCTTCAGGGCAAAAAGATCGGCGTGGTCTTCCAGGAGCCCATGAGCGCCATGGATCCCCTGATGCGCGTCGGAGAACAGGTAGGCGAATGTCTGCGCATTCATACGGACCTGACAAAAGAAGAGCGCAGGGAACGCGTACTGAAATCCCTGGAAGAGGTGGATCTTCCGGATCCGGAATCCGTCTATACCAAGTATCCGCACGAGCTTTCCGGCGGTATGCTGCAGCGCGCAATGATCGCCGCTGCGATCGTGATCCGTCCGAGCCTCCTTCTTCTGGACGAGCCGACGACGGCTTTGGACGTAACGATCCAGGCCCAGATACTGGAACTTTTAAAACGGCTGAACAAAGATCTCGGGATCTCGATGCTCTTTATCTCCCATAATCTGAACGTAGTGCGCAAGATCTGCCGGCGCGTTGCCGTCATGCAGCGCGGCGAACTGGTGGAAACCGGAAGTACCGAACAGGTCTTCTTCCACCCGGAGCATCCGTATACAAAGCATCTCATCGAATCCATACCGACCCGTGACAAGAGAAAGGAAAATGCATGAGCGGTGAAATCAATATAATGCCGGACTTGAATGAGGGCAGTCTTCTGGAAGCGGTCACCGGTCAGAGTCCTGTTACTTCAGAAAATGCCACAGGCGCAGACAGCATCGATGAACAAAAGCTCGTCCTCGAAGTAAAGCATGTAAGCGGGGGCTACCATACCGGCGGCCCGTTCAAACGCATGCAGAAATACAAGGAAGTCATCCACGACGTCGATTTTGTGGTAAAGCAAAGAGAGATCCTCGGTCTAGTGGGGGAAAGCGGTACCGGCAAGACCACCCTGACCCGGATGATCTTCGGCACGGTCAAACCCGAAAAAGGAGAGATCATCCATTATACAAAACGGCCCCAGATCATCTTTCAGGATCCCTACAGCTCGCTGAACCCGGCTTATAACGTGGAATGGTCGATCGAAGAGCCCCTCCGCGTTTTCGGAAAATATGACGAAGCGGAGCGAAAGGAACGTGTCCGAAGGGTCGTGAAGCAGGTCGGTCTGCCCGAAGAGATCCTGACCGCCAAACCGGCAGAGCTTTCCGGCGGGCAGCGCCAGCGCGTCAGCATTGCTGCGGCCCTGATCCGCAGGCCCCGCTTCATCATTGCAGACGAACCGGTTTCCGCGCTTGACGTAACGATCCAGGCTCAGATCCTGGAACTGATCGCCAATCTCCGGAATGAACTGGACTTAAGCTTCCTTTTCATCTCGCATGACCTGAACGTGGTTTACCAGCTCTGTGACCGGGTCATGGTCATGAAGAGGGGACGCATCGTCGAACAGGGCACGATCGACGAAGTATACAACCATCCCAAGGAGGAATACACGAAGCAGCTGCTGGCTGCCGCGGAATAAGGAGCAGGTATGGCAATACGATACATCGCAGATATGCACTTCGGATACGAGAGCATCATCGCCTTCGACAACCGGCCTTTCGACACGGCGGAGGATATGACGGAGGCAATGATCAGAAACTGGAACGGCACGGTCGCTCCGGACGATCTTACTTATATCCTGGGCGATTTTGCTTCCGCACCGCCCGACGAATGCTGCAGCATACTGGAGCGCCTTTCCGGGAAAAAGGTCCTGATCACCGGCAATCACGACGCGCCGGATGCGGTGGATGCGATGCGCGGCCTGCTGGAGGACGTCACCGGCTACTGCGAGATCACCGACGGCAGCGAACGGGTCGTACTCTGCCACTACCCGATCCTGATGTTCAACTCCCACCAGATGAGCTGGTGCCACCTCTACGGCCACGTACACAGCTCCTACGAATGGAACCTCGCCGAACATACGAAACACATGATCAAGAAGCTCTACGCCCGCGAGGATGTGTGCCGTATGGCCAATGCCGGTGCAATGATGACCTATATGAACTATACGCCCAGAACGCTGGAAGAGCTGAAGGCGTATCTGTGAAAAGGCAAAGCAATATGAACTGCGAATACTGCTGTTTTTACGAATACGACGAAGACGACGAAGCATACTACTGTTCCGTCGACATGGACGAGGATGACTACGCCCGCCTGATGCAGGGGCATCTGAAGTCATGCCCGTACTTCCAAAGCGGAGATGAGTATCAGATCGTAAAACACCAGATGTGAAAAGATACGAGCAGAGCTTCATCTCACGCGCTTGCGCGCGTTCGATGATGGGCTGTCGCCCAATAAAATCAAAAGAAGAGATGGAGGATCATGCAAGCATGATCCTCCATCTCTTCTTCCGATTTTGCTCTGCTCGTAGTTTTCACAGAATGTTCACAATTTTTATTAGCACTCACTATTGACGAGTGCTAATAAATGTGCTATAAATGAATCATCAAAAGAAAAAAAAGGCTGACCGGATCGAGAAAACGGCCGGCGAGCGGCAAAGATCCGCAGCTTATCTTATATTAAGGAGGTACATATCATGATTACAATGCCATCACTTTTCGGAGAAAGATTTTTTGACGACTTTTTTGACGAGCCCTTTAAGAGAAGCTACAAACCCCTTCCTCCCAACACCGTAATGAAGACGGATGTCAAGGAGACCGAAGACGGATTCATTCTGGACATCGATCTTCCGGGATACACAAAGGATGATGTAAAAGGCGAAATCAAAGACGGATACCTTACCATCAGCGCTTTTAAATCTTCCGAAAAAGAAGAAAAAGACGAAGAAGGCAAATACATCCGCAGAGAGCGTTTTGCAGGAAACTGCAGCAGAAGCTTTTATGTCGGCGAGAACATCACCGAAGAAGATATCAAGGCGAAATTCGAGAACGGTATCCTGAAGGTATCCATTCCGAAAAAAGCCAAAGAGCCGGAAGTCGAGCAGAAGAAATTCATCTCCATCGAAGGCTGACCCATACAGAACCAACCTCTTTTATTGATACATACACCCTCTTTCCCTCACTGAAAGCCCCGGCCCATAAAGCCGGGGCTTTTATTATTCGTCCCGTTCTGTTTTCCTTCTGCTCTTTACCACGGCAGAACAAAGTGTTAAAGTGTTCTGTATGAGCAACGGTGCCCTCTCCGAACTGCGCAACAAAGCGCTGATGAAAAAGACCCTGGTCCTGATGCTGCCGATCATCATGCAGCAGCTTATTTCCATGGGCATCAATTTCTTTGACAACATCATGATCGGCCACCTCGGCGAGATCCAGATCTCCGCGGTCTCGCAGAGCAATCAGTTTTACTCCCTTGTTTTTTATCTCGGAATGGGCATCGGCAGCGGAGCGATCGTTATGACTTCGCAGTTCTGGGGTTCCAAAGACCTGGACTCCCTGAAGCAGACCACCTCCCTGGCGCTTAAGCTGTCCTTCTTCATATATCTGGCCTTCACCCTGCTGGCCCTCTTCATTCCGGGAGGCATACTGACTGTTTTTTCAAATGATCCGGACGTTATCAAAGCCGGCATCCCTTATATACGCTATATCGGCGTGACCTTTATCATGGCCGGACTGGCCTCGACTTCTTCCTATATCCTGAGGAGCGTCAATTCGGTACGGGTGCCGCTGATCGGGTCCACGGTATCGTTTTTCCTGAACATTTTCTTCAACTGGGTATTTATCTTCGGTAAACTCGGCGCGCCGGAAATGGGCATTGTGGGCGCCGGTGTCGGAACGCTGATCGCACGTTCCTTTGAGTTCCTGTTCATCTTCGGCCACCTTATCCTCGCCGATAAGCGGATCAACCTGCGCTTCCCCGATCTTTTCCGGTCCCAAAGTGCGGAGATCCGTAAAAACTTCATTCACTACAGCATTCCGCTGGTCGTCAGTGATACGTCCCTCGGCGTCAGCCTGGCGCTGGTCGCCGTTGTCCTCGGTCATAACGGGAAAGAAGTCACTGCCGCAGCATCGATCGTCAATACCGTCGTGCAGATGCTCAGCATCCTCAACATGTCGATCTCCGGCGCCGCCGCTGTCGTTATCGGCAATACGATCGGCGAAGGCGACGTTGTCCGTGCAAAAAAAGAGGGCAACGCGTATGTTATGATCGCGCTGCTCCTCGGTCTGGTCCTTATTATTCCTCTTCTGCTGCTGGAAGGGCCGTATCTCAGCCTGTATTCTGTTTCCGATTATACCCGCAGCATTGCACACGACTGCATCATCGTCAACTGCTTCTTCCTTCCGATGCAGATGATCGCCTTCATGACCAGCAAGGGCATACTTCGCGGAGGAGGAGATACTGCTTTCCTTCTGAAGTGGGATACGATCCTGATCTGGGTCGTTTCACTTCCGCTCGGCGCTCTGGCGTCGTTCGTATGGCATCTCCCGCCGTTCTGGATCTATTTCCTGCTGAGGCTGGAATATCCTTCCAAAGGCCTTGTATGCCTGATCCGTTTCCTTTCCGGAAAATGGATCAATGTGATCCGGATCGAAACATCCGAAACTTCCGGTCCGGCCTGAATCCATCCTTATTTTTTCACATCTTTTGTGACAACAAGGCTTTCCAGTATCATCCGGACACTGGAATCATTTATGGTCGCATGGAGTTCTTCCCCGGTATGATTCCAGAGATAGACTTCGACCGGAAACCCCATGCTGTCGGACATCGCCCAGGTGAAGGTCTGACCGTTTACCGAAGCCGTAAAGCCGTTCCATGTAAAAGCCCCTTCCGTAAAAGGCGTGATATCCGCTGCATCCGAATATACATTTCTGTCGGGATAGACCGGCTCTGTTTCCGCATCATGGACCCGGATCCTGATATATGGCTTGTTTTCGCCGACAGACGTCCCGTCCTTGACAAAAACGACCGTATCCGTGACCGGTTTCGTATCAGAGGCATTCAGGTCGTAAGCATCGACATTGGTCCATCCGGTCGGACAGACTGCCTTGATCACCCCTGTGTCAATGATTTCGCCGGCCGCTGCATACGCAAGGGCGTATTCGTCCACCGGTTCTTCCTTCTGCCCGCAGGCGGCCAGCATCAGGGATAAAATAACTGCCGCTGCAGCTGCAATGATTCTTTTCATACGTTCTCCAGATCCAGACGATACTGTCTGAGTAATATCATGTCTGCGCCGAAGCGCGGAGCCGTCTTTCTGCAAAACCCTTAGTTGCTCCCGAGTGCACGATAAAGCGCTTCGTTCAGCTCTTCACAGCCCTCCAGGGTAAAAAGTCCGTTTTCGATCAGGGAGATCTCCGTTCCGTCTTTTTTCACGGCGCGGATGTATCCCAGTTCATCGTAAGGGATCGTTATATCGGTATGACATCCGAAATAAGCTTTTGACGGATCTGTCTTCCTCAGGATCGAGCAGGCGTTGTCCTTCGCGATCATTTCTTTCCCGTCGGGATTATAGGTGTGCAGCTCCTCCTGCCATGAAAAGCAGGTGTCGCCGAAGGCAAAATGCGGTCCTGTCTTTTCGTAGATCAGGATGGGCATCTTGTCCATGATCCGGAAGCGCCGGCCGACTTCGTACGCTGTCGTATTCGTTCCGATGGCAAACTCGCCGATCGGCAGGGTCGGATGGTTGAAAAGGATATGCTCTTCAATGTACTTCCGGTTTTTTTCCTCGGTGTCAAAGTTCGAACAGGTGTAGTCTTCGATCATTCCGTCCTTCAGCCGGATCTTCAGATCGATGTAATTCAGGCCTTCCAGATAGACCTGTTTTACATGAAGAAGGCCAGTCGTGCCTTCCAGAAGCGGCGAAGTGAAGACTTCTCCGACCGGGATGTTTACATCCGCGACGCAGTTCTCAAACTTTGTCTGCCGGGAAGGATCCTCTGTTTTCTGCAGGCAGATCTTCAGGTCCGTTTCATTGCCGTTCGTCCCTTTGACTACGGCAAAGTCACCCTCGTCCAGCGCGTCGATCAGCTTCTGCTGGATATTCTCATAAGTCCGGTAATCCAGTGTGTTGATCCGGACGGTTTCTTTAAAAATCTCTTCGAAGTTTTCGCCGATATCCGGGACCGGATACGCAATGATGGTAAAGCTCCGTTCCTCGCCGATAATATACCTTTTCGTGATCTGGCC
This sequence comes from Lachnospiraceae bacterium, assembly GCA_017509985.1. Classification (GTDB taxonomy): domain Bacteria; phylum Bacillota; class Clostridia; order Lachnospirales; family Lachnospiraceae; genus Alectryocaccobium. Next base: position 66,342 of record JAFWOE010000003.1, on the reverse strand, counting down.
CGCTTCGGAATTATACCGAACCATCAGCTCCTGCTGCTCCGGGGTCAGCTTTTTCACGCTGTCCTTGGACTTCGGATTGAAAAGTGCGGCTCCGAAGGTCTCGATCACAGCCGGACCGGCATGAGTATTCGCAAGCTCCTTCATGGATTCAAACGCCTGCGTCATCGCAGCCAGCTTTGCGGAAAGCATCTTTTCGTCCAGATAGATCCCATGGTCCGTGCAATGGTCAAAGAAGAACTGCGGATTGGGATCGCCGCCGTCGTATCCGTTCTTTCTGGGCGACCATGAATCCGTGCTCCGGGACTGCACCCGGTAGATCACGCTGTCAAGCCCCATCTTTTCAAACTGAAGGACCGCTGCCCGGATCATTCTTTCGAAGCCCGCAAAATAACGGATGTTCACGGTCTTCTTTTTGGAAAGGTCGATCCCTGCTTTTTCGAAGCCCATGCGATAGCCTTCGGTATAAGTGGAAGCCATCGCTTCGATCTCATCCTGCTGCAGTGTATTCAGAAACGAAGCGGTCCGGATCTCATTATCGGAAATATAGAGGCCGTACTCAAAGAGATATCTCAGATCGTTCAGATCCGATTCCATGATGATCTTTTTTGCAAAATCATAAGAAGGATCGATCTGCTCCGCAATGCGGTCTCTCGTAAAATCTGCGCAGTAATCATAATTGTACGCGTAAATAATGTTTTTTAACTGTGCGGGCGCCGCCGGCTCCTCCCCGGAAAAAGCACCGTAGATTTCCAGAAAGAGTTCGGCCAGTACCGTCAGATCCCAGGGGCGGTTTTCGTATGCAAAAGGGATCGCCCCGCGAAGCTCCGCGTAAAGCCAGCCGAACAGCCTTCCGTATTCCCTGCCCAGCATTTTCTCCGCGTAATCGGGGTCGCCGTAGGACTCCGGATATGCTTCTGGAAGGATATCCGCGTACATTTTTTTATTGAAAGCCTGCAGTTCTTCAAAGGAAACGTCCTTTTGCCGCCTGCGGCCTTCGGCATCATAAAGCTCTTCTCTCCTGTTCAGGAGCATGCAAAGGAATTCCGCCTCTTTTACAAAAAAGCTGCGGAACGGTTCTTTTACGGCATCTTCGGAAGGTATCTCTTTCAGTCTTTCGAATGCCAGTGAATATCTTTCCTGAAATAATTCTTTATCCTGTTCTTCGATGATCATGTATTATTCTCCGCATGTTGTCAGTTATGGATGTCCGCCGCATAAAGATCTGCTGTCGGAACCGGTCTTTTATTTGAGCCCCACCAGAAAAATGGCAAGCCACAGTATTACAGCCAGGCCGCTTGTGACCGTGCCGATAAAGGAATACATGTGGTTCACTTTTTTCTCGTTCAGCCCTTTGATCCCAAGTACAAAACCGTAGCCCGCCAGAAGGATCGCACACAGTCCGAGCGCACCGAGAATACTCCCGCCGTTTCCTTCATAAATAAAGGAAACGATCATGGAAGCGATCATGACCGCGCCGGAAACCGCCGCAAGTGCAATGGACTGCTTTCCTCCCCGGGCGACCGGTTTTGATACGAATCTGAATTTCTGCTTGTTGGCCAATTAATTTCTCCGCCTGTTCTGTTGAAATTCACTCCGCGTTTCTTTCCGCGGCGTAGGCGATCCCGCCTCCGCAGACCGTCATGAGGACTTCCCCGTAGACACGTCTGCCGTTAAAAGGCGTGTTCTTGCTTTTGGAAACGAATTTCTCCGCGTCGATCCGGTACGAACAGTCCGGATCCCAGAGTATGAGATCCGCCTCGTTTCCGGGGGATAAGCGTCCCCTTCTTTCAAGCTTCAGAAGCTTTGCCGGATTATAGCTCATCTTTTCGACCATCTGCAGCGGCGTCATATGTCCCTTTTTTACAAACTCGGTCCAGATAAGCGAAGCTGCCGTTTCCAGGCCGACGATTCCGAACGGTGCCTTGACCATCGTCGTCTGCTTTTCCATATGCCGGTGGGGCGCATGATCCGTGCTGATCACGTCGATGACACCGTCAAGAAGGCCTTTGACCAGCGCTTCCCTGTCCTTTTCCGTACGAAGGGGCGGATTCATTTTATAGTTGGTATCCAGAGGCTTCCGGTCCGTACTGGTCAGGATCAGATGATGCGGGGTAACTTCTCCGCTGACCGGGCAGCCGTCCTCTTTTGCCTTTTTCAGCATCTCGACGCTCCGGACCGTAGACATATGGCAGAGATGAAGCCTTGCACCGGCATCCTTTGCGATCATCAGGTCCCGGGCCGTTATGGCATCTTCCACGCTGTTCGTGATCCCCGGGAGGCCTTCTTTTCTGGAAACAGCGTCTTCATTGACACATCCGCCGTTGACCAGGTACTTATCTTCACAGTGATCAAGAACGATCATATCGAACCGGTGTGCCATATTCAGCGCACGCCGGAAAAGTCCGGAATTCATCACGGATTTTCCGTCCTCCGAAACGACATGATATCCGGCTTCCGCATAGCCTTCCAGATCCGCCAGGTGCACACCTTCCAGATCGGTCGTAACGGCTCCGGCCTGGATCACATGGATCCCGGTATCCGCTGCCTTTTCCATAACCGCGGCGATCCGGGCCGGCGTATCCGTGACCGGTACGGTATTAGCCATGGCTACGATCGTCGTAAACCCGCCTTTCGCGGCAGCGGCAGCTCCGGAGTACACGTCTTCCTTCCAGGTCTGGCCGGGGTCTCTTAAATGGACGTGCATATCGATCAGCCCGGGCATGACAATAAAGCCCGAGGCGTCGATCGTCTGCAGATCTTCATCTTCGCAGCGGATCTCTTCACCCCACGCTTTAATGAAACTCCCGTCAACAAGCAGATCCATGACCCGGTCCGTCCGTGTTTCGGGATCGATGATTCTTCCGTTCTTAATCAACAGTTTCATACCCGTATAGTTTATCTCATCAGCATGGAAAAAACAAGTGTCCCGTTGTTCCGTGAGACAGGGGCCCGGCAGCGCGCCGGAGTTTTTTCGTCTTGAAATCCGTTTCGTATTATGCTATTGTATCCGTATAAATGAACTGTTGTGCCGGAAAGGAGGCAGCTGCAACGACCTGAGCAAATCATCTTTCATTTTTGTTTTCTCTTGATGATCTTTCATTCAACTCTTCCGGATCTTAAAATTCCCGGAGCATCCATTCATAAAAGCTTTTAAACACTTATTAAACAGGCACATTGTTCATGCAGCCGTAAACATTCCGGAAAGCTTTCCGCTTTCCCCGGAATCATTTTTGTCACACCGGGAGCCTTCATCTTATGCGGGCTGTTCTCTTCTGCTGCTGCGGCCGAAGCACAGCCTTTCATCCACAAATAATGAACAGTTCCCATTACTTGACTTTCACTTTTGACAAGCCTATAATCGTCTTTGTGCAAAAGCGAAGTAATTACGGCATGGAGGTAAACGCACAATGAACACAGGTACTGTTAAATGGTTCAACGCTGACAAGGGTTATGGCTTTATCACCGGGGAAGACGGCAAGGATGTATTTGTTCATTATTCCGCAATCCAGAGTGAAGGCTTTAAAACCCTGGAAGAGGGCCAGACAGTTACTTATGATTTAAGCGAAGGTGAGAAAGGTCTTCAGGCTTCAAATGTAGTCAAGATGTAAGGCTCCCCACTGATTAATAGATCAAAAAGTAATGCTGACTCACGTGGAATCGACTTGAAAATGAAACAGCTGCCGTATGGCAGCTGTTTCATTTATATGTATTGATCTGTCAGAAACGACCGTCTTTATTCCGAATAGATGGTGATCTCGGAAATACAGGTGTCGTCCCACTCGTCGCCTTTATAGACGCTGTCGATCCGGACCGTAACCTTGTCCGCGTTTACGGCCGTGGAAAACTCTACGCAGTACTGTGTCTTCCCGTCGGGGATCGTTACATTGAAGCTTTCACTGCCGAGCCAGATCGTGATATCTTTCGGGCGGGAATTCTTTCGATAGTTTTCGTCATCTCTCCAGTTGCCCATGTTGAAAGTGATCGCGCGGATCGCATTCTGTCCGGAAAGGGTGATGTCGATATATTCGCCTTCTCCGTATCCGTTCACCGCTTCCTGCCATGAGGTAACGGTGTCTCCGTCCACCGCCATCGAAGCAGAATTGCTGATATCCGGTCTTTCCACCTGCACCAGTTCGGAAGTCGCGCTGGCCGAAGAGATACCGGCTTTTTTATAGCTTCCCAGCGAAACCTCCGAGGCTTTCTTCACGCTGGGTACCGGCTTCGGCTTCGCGGTCGGTGTCGGCTCACTCGTCGGAGTCGGTGTAGCGGTCGGCGTCGGGGTAGCCGTAACCGTCGGAGTTGCAGTCGGTGTTGCCGTAGCTGTCGGTGTCGGCGAAGGCGTTTCTGTTTTTGTCGGTTTGGGCGTTTCCGTCTCAGCGGGCTTTGGGGTTTCCGATTCTTCGGATTCGGAAGCTACAGAGGAAGCAGCAGCCTCCTTTTCTTTATCCTTCCTGTCTTCGGAGTCTTTATCTTTTTCCTCGTCTGTATCTTCATCCGAGTCTTCATCCTCCGCATCTTCGTTCTTTGCTTTGTCTTTCTTGCTGTTGTCTTCCGCCTCGGTTTTGGTTTTGGACTCGAAAAAGCTGAGCTGGCCGCTGTTTTTCAGAAGCATGAGAATGATCATGGCCGCTGCAGCAGCGATTGCAATGATGCAGATAATAATGATGATTTTGGATTTATTGCCGGACTCCGGCTTTTTCGGCGCGGGAGACGGACGTCGGGTGGAACTTCCTGCCGCCGCACGGCGCGGATCCAGCCGTTTCGGCTGGCCCTGACGGTTTGGCCGAGCCTGCTGATTCTGCTGCCCCTGACGGTTTCCGGACGCGTTCTTCGGAACGTTTCCACGGCCCTCCATCTTTTTCGGAGCATTATTATTCACCGGTTTTCTGGCAGCTCCGCAGACCGTGCAGAATGAAGCTGTATCGCCGATCTTTGATCCGCATTTGGTACAAAATGCCATGTTGTCCTCCTTGCTGAATCCGGGGTCTTCATACACCCCATTAAACTTATTAAAGAATACAGGATCCGTCCGGGATCCTGTATTTCAACGCATGCCTGATCCTGTTAATTTCCGGCGTCTGCGGCATCAACAGCCGGCTCAGCGTCGGTTTCTCCATCGCCGGCAATGAGAACGGTCTGAAGCTCATTGCCATAGTTGTCGATCGCTTCGGTATTGATCGAAACGTTTTTCTGCTTTCCGGAAGAATTGGAAACTCCGGCAACGATAAACCATACCAGTCCCACGGCGATCACCACAAGGACGATACCGATCTCAAGACGGCGGCGGCGGACCGCATTCCGGCTTTCATTCGCCCTGTTCTTTTTATTCTGTTTATATGCGTCAACTTTCTTCTGACTCATGACGGACTCCTTTTACTGCTTCTGTCATTTGCGCAGGATAATGCGCTAAAAAGTAATATAGCCGATAGCCGAAAAAAATGCAATCAGATTTCTTTACTTCAGGATCTTCATCATGATCTCGTTGCTGCGCTCCACGAACCGGGTCATCTCTTCCGGATTCAGCGGACGGTTGGCCAGCGTCGCGAGATCATACAGCTGTTCGGCTACAAGCTTCGCGTTTTTGCTTTTCTTATGCTCCAGGATGTAGCTTACCAGCGGATGCTTTTTATTCAGCACCAGGGACGGTTTGGCTCCGAGGCTCCCGATCTCTTCTTCGGACATGCCGTAGAGCTTCATCATCTCCTGCATCCTGCGTTCTTCTTCGGAAAGCACGATCACGGAAGCCAGGGTATCGTTTTTGAGATTTTCCACTGAGACCTTAAGCTGTCCGTCATCCAGAGCCTTGCGGAAGATCTCCTGCAGTTCACTGGCATCTTCCTCGGAGATCTCCTCTCCGTTCTTCAGGTCCTCGTCGATGCCGGAATCGATCCTGCGGAAATGAATGTTGTTCTTCTGGTCTTCCACCAGGGAGATGAACGAAAGATCGATCGTATGCCGGAGGATCACCGCATTTTTTCCTTCTTCACGGAACATGTTGATATACTGGCTCTGACGGTTCTTATCCGTAACATAGAAGATCTCTTTCGGACCGGCTTCTTTCGTTTCTGAAGCGGTTTCGGCCTCTTTTTCCGTTCCTTCCTTCGCAGCCTCTTCTGTTTCTTCTTTCCTGGTCTGATCCTCTTTCGGCACCAGTTCGTCGAGTGTAAGGTATTTGCCGTCCAGATCGATGTACAGGATGTAGTCCATCATCTTCTCCGCGAACTTCGGGTCCTTCAGGCAGCCGTACTTGACAAAAGGCTGGATGTCATCCCAGTACTTTTCATACTCCTCTCTGGAGACCTTGCACATGCCGGAAAGCTTGTCGGCAACTTTCTTTGAGATATAGTCGGAGATCTTCGTGACAAAACCGTCGTTCTGCAGCGCACTTCTTGAAACGTTCAGCGGCAGATCCGGGCAGTCGATCACTCCCTTGAGCAGGAGGAGGTATTCCGGGATCACTTCCTTGATATTATCCGCAATAAACACCTGGTTGTTGTAAAGCTTGATCTTTCCTTCGATCGACTCGTACTCGGTATTGATCCTCGGGAAGTAAAGGATGCCTTTCAAGTTGAAAGGATAATCCATGTTCAGATGGATCCAGAAAAGCGGTTCTTTATAATCGTTGAAGACCTTCCGGTAGAATTCCTTATACTGCTCTTCCGTGCACTCGTTGGGATGCCTGTTCCAGAGCGGGTCGGTATCGTTTACCGGTACCGGAGCCTTTTCGTGCTCTTCGCCGTTCTCGTCTATCTCCATGACCGGCGCTGCGCCTTCCCTGGTCAGAAAGATCTCATAAGGCATGAAGCTGCAGTACTTCTGAAGCGTCTCCCTTACCTGGTATTCGTTGGAGAATTCATAGGAGTCTTCCATCAGTGAAAGCGTGATCGTCGTGCCGACTTCTTCTCTTTCACCCTCCTGCATTTCATATTCCGTACCGCCGTCGCATGTCCAGACTACGGCCGGCTCGCCTTCTATATAAGAACGGGTCTCGATCTTTACCTCATCCGCGACCATGAACGCGGAATAAAAGCCCAGGCCGAAATGTCCGATGATCTGATCGGCGTCCGCCTTGTCCTTATACTGTTCCAGAAACTTCGTCGCGCCGGAAAAAGCGATCTGGGTGATATACTCTTCCACCTCATCCGCTGTCATCCCGAGCCCGTTATCGATAAACTTCAACGTTCTTTCCTTATCATCCACAATGACCCGGATCTGCGGCTTATAGTCTTCCGGAAGCTCACATTCCCCGGCCAGTGCCAGCTTTTTTCTTTTTGTGATCGCATCGCTGGCGTTGCTGATCATCTCACGCACGAAAATATCCTTATCGGAATACATCCATTTTTTGATGATAGGAAAGATATTTTCGCTGTTGATTGAAAGGTTGCCGTGTTTTTCTGTCATTTTACTGTTCACTCTCCTTAGTGTCTGTTACCTCGATCCCGAGTTCCTTAAGCTGCGCCTCCGATACAATGCCCGGCGCGGACGTCATCAGGCAGGATGCGTCCTTTACTTTCGGGAAAGCGATAACGTCTCTGATCGTATCCGCCCCGGTCATCAGCATGACCAGCCTGTCCAGACCGTAGGCCAGTCCGGCATGAGGCGGAACACCGTATTTAAAAGCTTCCAGAAGGAAGCTGAACTGCTCCCAGGCCTGCTCTTTGGTGAATCCAAGGACTTCGAACATTTTCTCCTGGATATCATTCTGATGGATTCGGACCGATCCGCCGCCAAGTTCCACGCCGTTCAGCACGATGTCATAGGCCTTCGCGCGGACGCTGCCCGGATCCGTATCGATCCTGTCCCAGTCCTCTTCTTTCGGCATGGTGAAGGGATGGTGCATGGCCGTAAAACGGTTTTCCTCGTCGGACCACTCCAAAAGCGGGAAATCCGTTACCCACAGGAAGCGGAAATCTTTTTTATCGAGAAGGCCCTGTTCTTCCGCCAGTTCGCAGCGCAGTGCGCCCAGAACATTCCAGACGATCTTTTTGCGGTCTGCGGCAAAAAGGAGTAGGTCCCCGTTCTTTCCGTCCATCGCCCTGATCAGTCCGGCGGTCTCTTCTTCCGTAAAGAATTTTGCAAAGGAAGATTTGATCGTTCCGTCTTCCCCGATCGCAATATACGCCAGGCCCTTTGCTTCATAGCCTTTGGCGAACTCCACGAGCTTGTCGATCTTTTTCCGGGGCATATTGCCCATGCCTTCCGCGTTGATGCCGCGGACGGTTCCGTCCGGCAGGGCTGCCGCATTGGAGAACACGGAAAATCCGCAGTCTTTTACCAGCTCGGTAACATCTTTCAGCTCCATGCCGAATCGAAGATCGGGCTTGTCGGAACCGAAACGGTCCATGGCTTCCTGCCAGGGCATGCGCTGTATGGGAAGAGGCACATCAACACCCAGGCATTCTTTAAACAGATAGGCCAGAAGGCGTTCGTTGACGTCCATGACATCTTCCTGGTCCACGAAAGAAAGCTCCATATCGATCTGGGTGAATTCCGGCTGCCGGTCCGCTCTTAAGTCCTCGTCACGGAAACACCGGGCGATCTGGAAATAACGGTCGTATCCGGAGCACATCAGCAGCTGCTTGAACAGCTGCGGGGACTGCGGCAGCGCGTAAAAACTGCCCGGATGCACACGGCTCGGCACCAGATAGTCTCTGGCCCCTTCCGGCGTGCTCTTGCCGAGCATCGGCGTTTCGATCTCCAGGAAGCCTTCTTTTGCCATAAACTCACGGGTGAGCATGGTGACCTTCGAGCGGAGCATCAGGTTTGCGGTAATGTCCGGTCTTCTGAGATCCAGATAACGATACTTCAGGCGAAGTTCTTCCTTTGTCCTGCTGTTCTCCTCCACGGGGAACGGCGGTGTTTCTGCCTCGGCAAGGACCCGGAGCATATAAGCCCGGACTTCCAGGGCACCGGTCGTCAGGTTTTCGTTGACCGCGCCGCGGCGCTCCTCAACTACGCCCTGCACTGCAATTACATATTCCGCATGCAGTTTTCCCGCAGTCTCAAAGCACTCTTCATTGATATCTCCGTCTTCAAAGATGATCTGTATGATCCCGCTGCGGTCTCTTAAGTCCACAAAGACGATACCGCCCTTGTTCCGGGCTTTCTGGACCCAGCCCATCAGCGTAACGCTTTTTCCAATATCCTTTGCCGTGACTTCCGCGCAGCGGTGTGTTCTTTTCAAGCCCTGCATTGATTCTGCCATTTTAACGATCCTCCTGTATTCCTGCGGACGTATCAGTCCGCGTAGATTTCTTCGATCTGCGCATATCCCTGGGCGTTCAGCTGGTCCTTCTGGAACTTCTTATTCTTCTTCATGACCGCGATCGCCACTTCCAGTCCGGATGTACGCTCTGACATTGCCGTATCGATCACCTTTTTAACCTGCCCGTCCGTGAGGCGCTTGTCCAGAAGATACGCCTTTTTCTCCGGGCTGTCCGGAATCTCAAAGCCGCTTTCCATCAGAAGCATGATGATCCGTTCGAAGCCTACGGAGAAGCCGACGGCCGGAACCGGATTGCCGGTAAACTTGCCGATCATCTCATCATATCTTCCGCCGCCGCCGACCGAACTGCCGAATTCATCGATGCCGATCTCGAAGATCGGTCCGGTATAATAGCCCATGCCGCGGACCAGCGTCGGATCGAACACCAGCTTAAAGTCCGCTGTGCCGGCTCCGGCTGCCATCTCCATGATCGTGACCAGGTTATCCGCGACGCCGGCTTCCAGTTCTCCGGCAAGCAGCTCTTTCAGATAAAGGATTCCCGCCTTGTCCGGTGTGATCTTTTCGAACATGCCGAGGAGCTTTTCGATCGCTTCCGCGGGATATCCCTCTTCGGTCATTTCTTTTTTTATGCCTTCCGGGCCGATCTTATCCATCTTATCCAGAATGATGAAGACCGTATCGAACTGCTCCTTTTCAAATCCGCAGTAGGCAGCCATTGCCCGGAGGAAACGACGGTCATTTATCCTTATTGTGAAATTTTTAAATCCGATCTTTCCGAGGAAAGTCGACGTTGCCAGAATCAGCTCGGTCTCGGCAATGAAACTGTCGTCGCCGATAATATCGATATCGCACTGACGGAACTGGCGGAAGCGGCCTCTCTGGGGCCGGTCCGCGCGCCAGACGTCACCGGTCTGCAGCGCCTTGAAAGGCATGGGGAGCTCATTCGCGTGATTCGAATAATAGCGGCAGAGCGGCACCGTAAGATCATAGCGAAGTCCGCCGTCGACCAGGTCCGCCTCTTCTTTCGCTTCTTCCAGTTTGAGCTTTTCGCCCCTCTTTAAGATCTTGAAGATGAGCTTTTCATTTTCACCGCCCTGTTTGGAATTCAGGTTCTGGAGATGTTCCACTGCAGGCGTTTCCATGGACACAAAGCCGAAGCTGTGATATGTCTTTCTCATCACTTCGAGAACATACTCCCTGACGGCCATCTCCGCCGGGAGGATATCCTTCATGCCGGTTACCGGTTTTTTTACTAACTGCATGATCTTTCCTCTTGTATTTCCTTATTGTTTTCTGCCCTTTACCGCTTCGGGAAACGGGTCATTTCATTCCACTGTATGTTTCGACCGCAGAGCGCTTTCGTTCGATCATTTCATCGATCCGGTCAATGTAATTCCGGACGTCTTTTACGTTTGCGACGCGCTCAATCCTTCGTCCGCCGAGGACAAATTTGGTGATCGCCCCGGCTCCACATGCCATTATATTCTGCTTCTCTTCCATTATCAAGATGTTGTAGATCCCGAAGCAGCCCTCTCGGGCATAGCCGACGTTCTCCAGATTTCCGGCGATATTCTTCTGCCGGTACAGATAATAAGGATGCATATTCATCCGCGCGGCGGATGCGCCGGCCATCTCCATGATCTCCTCGGAATTATGGAACGCACTGTCCGAGTATTCCTCTATCTCATAATTCAGGCGCGAGCTTCTTTTGAGAGCCAGCGAATGGATCGTCAGGCTGTCCGGACCCATTTTTTCGATCTTCTCCAGGGTTTCCCTCATTTCATCCGGCCCTTCTCCCGGAAGGCCGGCGATCAGATCCATATTGATATTGTCAAAGCCCGCGCTTCGCGCCATGTCAAAAGCCCCGATGGTCTGTTCCACGGTATGGCGCCGTCCGATCCGGTCCAGTGTTTTCTGATTCATGGTCTGCGGATTGATCGAGATCCGGCTGACCCCGGCTTCCTTCAGAACCGCAAGCCTGCCCGGCGTGACCGTATCGGGACGCCCCGCCTCGACGGTGTATTCGGCCAGGTCGTAGCAGTTGAATCCGGTGCCGATCTTTTCCAGAAGGGCTTTCAGCTGGTCTTCCTCCACAGAAGTCGGCGTGCCCCCGCCGATATAGACAGCCGTCAGCTTTTGTCCTTTCATGGCATCAGCCAGAAACTCCAGCTCTTTGTGCAGCGCTTCCAGATACGGCTCTACGAGCTGCCTGTTCCTGTCGATCGGGTGTGAGCCGAAACTGCAGTACAGACAGATCGACGGGCAGAAAGGAATGCCGACATAAAGACTGTATCCGTTTTCGGGTTCGATCTTTGAAAGCAGGTCCTTTTCGCGGTTCGCAACGGCAATGGCCAGTGCAGTCTTTTTATTGTTCGTAAAATAGGTTTCCCTCATAAAGCGGGCAATATCCGCATTTTTCCAGCCCGCCTCCAGCAGGTCCATCGGTATCCTTACAGGCCGGATCCCCGTCAGATCGCCCCAGGGGAGTTCGCGTCCGGTGACCTGCCTCAGCATCGTATAGACCAGCTGTTTCAGTGCATTCTTCTGTTCGGAACGCGCGGCGTCTGCCGGCACCGGCCTGCTGCAGCTTAATGCTTCCTTCCCGGCTTCTCTGATCGCAAAAACATAAGAATCCGTCGTCCGCCTCACATGCATCTCCATGTCACGAGAGGCTTCTCCGGATTCTTCGTCTTCGTATACAACAGCGATCTTCGCCTGCGGAAAAAACGCTTTCACAAGCGTGTAAACGTCATACTCAAAATTCTTTTCATTAAAGGAAAGAAGGATCTCAGGCAAGGGGGTTGTACCTCTTTTCGGCCTGGATCGTCGTATAACCCATATGTCCCGGGCATGCCGTGACATCCTCGGGCAGCTCGGTCAGGATCCTCTTTATGCTGTTCTGCATATCCTGAGCGTTCGATGTGGCAAAATCCACGCGTCCGTAGGAAAACTGGAAGAGCGTATCCCCGCTGATCAGCAGTTTGTTCTCCGGGAAGTAATAGCAGACGCTGCCCCAGGTGTGGCCCGGCGTATGCATGACGACACAATGAAGTCCGGCGTAATCCAGTTCATCCCCGTCCTTAACCGTTTTATCGGCCTGGATGCTGACTTTTGTTCCGTAGAATCCGGACATGTTGAGGCTCGGATCGTTCAGGACGGTCTGCTCCTCTTCATGAGCGATGACCGGGATATCGAACTCCCTGCGTACCGCATCCGCGGCCTCGATGTGATCATGATGGCCGTGCGTCAGATAGATCGCGACCGGGATCCCGCCGCATTCACGGACGTTCTCGATGATCGTCTGCGCCTCATCCGCCGGATCGACGATGATCATCTGTCTGGTATCCTCGTTCATCAGAAAATAGACATTCGTCCCGATCGGGCCGAGCACCATTTTGAAAAGTTTGAGTTCTGCCATTTATCCCTTTGTCCTTTCTATATCGATTACGCCTTCCACCTGCCTCAGTTTTGATGCCAGGACCTTCAATTCCTCGGTATTGTCCACTTCGAAGGCTACTTCGAAGGTCCCGGTCCCGTGCTTGCTGACCCGGGCATTCAGCGATTTTATATCGATCTTTCTTTCGGTAAGCACTTTGGAAATATCCACAATGATGCCGGTGCGGTTTTTCGTATAGATATTGATGCTGACCAGGAACTTTTCACTTCCGGCGGCATCGGCCTGCCACTCTGCCTCGATCAGCCTTCCTCTTTCCGATTCCGGCATGTTGATGACGTTGACGCAGTCCGTGCGGTGGATGGTGACTCCGCGTCCCCTGGTAACATATCCGACGATCTCGTCACCCGGGATCGGGTTGCAGCATTTGGAAAAACGCACCGCAACGTCATGCGCCCCATGAACGACTATGCTGCCCTTATGAGATGCGGCCGGTTTTCCGGTGCTCGAACTGGTGCTGTTCAGGATATCTTCGTCCGTGATCTCACTGTAGTGATCCCGCTCGTACATCTCTATCAGGCGGTTCAGGACCTGGCCTTCCCTCAGGCCGCCGTGGCCGATCGCAGCCAGTACGGATTCCCAGTCATGGAAACCGTATTTGGAAACGACCGCGTCCATGTATTCCTGCTTCAGAAGAGGCGTAATGGAACGGCCCTTGCTGCGGGCATAACCGGCCAGCATTTCACTGCCCTTCTGGATATTGGTCTCTCTCGATTCGTTCCGGAACCAGCGGTTGATCCGGTTCCTGGCTGTCGGACTCTTGACGACTTTCAGCCAGTCACGGCTCGGACCCCTGGAATTCTGCGAAGTGATGATCTCGACACGGTCGCCGTTCTTCAGCTTCGTCTCGATCGGGACGAGCTTTCCGTTGACCCTGGCGCCGACCATGGTATTGCCGACCGCGGAATGGATCATATAGGCGAAATCGATCGGACAGGACCCTGCAGGAAGCGTTTTTACATCTCCGGCAGGGGAGAAAACATATACATTCTCCGTAAAGAGATTCAGGTCGCTCTTCAGGAGGTTCATGAACTCTTTATTGTCTGACATATCCTGCTGCCATTCGAGGATCTGCCGCAGCCAGTTCATCTTTTCTTCTTCCTGGTTTCCGGAAGAAGTCTTTCCGTCGGAGACTTCTTTATATTTCCAGTGCGCCGCGATACCGTATTCGGCGATGCGGTGCATGTCGTAGGTTCGGATCTGTACTTCAAACGGCTTGCCCGTCGGCCCGATCAGCGTGTTGTGAAGGGACTGATACATGTTGGGCTTGGGCATGGCGATATAGTCTTTGAAACGGCCCGGAACCGGCGTATAAAGCTCATGAAGGATTCCGAGCGCCGCATAGCAGTCCTTGACGGAATCCACAAGGATGCGCACGGCCATCAGGTCGTAGATCTGGTCGATCGACTTGTTCTGATTGACCATCTTGCGGTAGATCGAGAAGAAATGCTTGGCACGGCCCTTGACCGTGGCTTCAATGCCGGCGTCTTCCATGTTCTTGCTGATCCGCGTCACGATCATGTCGACATACTGCTGGCGCTCTTCGCGCTTTTCGTTGATCTCCGCAACGAGCTTATAGTAGATCTCCGGATCCAGATATTTCAGGGACAGGTCATCCAGCTCAACCTTCATCGCGGAGATACCGAGCCTCTGGGCGATCGGTGCGTAGATATCCAGCGTCTCTTCCGCTTTTTCCTTCTGCTGTTCACGCGTCATGTACTTCAGGGTACGCATGTTGTGCAGGCGGTCGGCCAGCTTGACGATGATGACACGGATGTCCTTGGCCATAGCCAGGAACATCTTTCTTAAATTTTCGGCCTGTTCTTCGACTTTGTCGACCTGATACTTAAGCTCACCCAGCTTGGTAACGCCGTCGACCAATGCAGCCGTCTCATGCCCGAAGCGGGCTTCCACCTCCTGTATGGAGATCTCCGTATCTTCGACGATATCATGGAGAATGCCGGCGACAATGGTTTCTTTATCCATTTCCAGGTCCGCCAGGATGATCGCAACGCTCAGCGGATGAATGATATAGGGCTCGCCGGATTTTCTCTTCTGGTCTTTGTGCGCGGCCAGCGCCAGCTTATAAGCCTGTTCGATCACGGATATATCATCCGACGGATGATATTTGCGTACCCGGGCGATCAGTTCCTTATACAGTTCATCGGGATCCGTAAAATCATCGAAGTTCTCGATGCCGAGATCCATTTTACGTTCGATCACGGCCGTATCCGGCATACTGCCGGAAAGATCACCCCTGCTGTCCGGAACAGCCTGCCTTTCAGGCTGTTTTTCCTGAACATTTTCTTCTTTTTCGGGCACAGCGAGGCTCTCCGGAGCATTTTCCTCCGGTGCAAAGATGTCCGTGTTCAGATACGGGACATTGCTGTAATCAAATTTTACGATCGTGTCCTCGCCCATGATCTGCTTCCGCCTCGCTGTTTAAGCGAAGTTTATTTTCCTTCGTACTGAATGATCGTATCCACGTCGTATTCTTTGATCAGTTCCCTGCCCTTCAGATCGACCAGTTCGATCAGGCAGAGTATTTTAACAACCGTTCCGCCCAGTTCTTCCACAAGGCTGACCGCTGCCTGCATGGTTCCGCCGGTCGCCAGCAGATCATCGATCACTACGACTTTCTGTCCGGGTTTGACCGAATCGGTATGCATTTCGATCTCTGCCGAACCGTATTCCAGCGCATAGGAAGTGCTTACGGTCTCTCTGGGCAGTTTTCCCTTTTTCCGGATAAGGGCAAAGGGTTTATGGAATTTATATGCCAGCGGCATACCGAAAATGAATCCCCGGGACTCTGCGCCGGCGATAACGTCGAAATCAAGGCCTTCCAGCCGCTCCGCAAGCGAGTCGATCGCCAGCTGAAGTCCGTCCGCCTCGTTCAGAATTCCTGTAACATCCCTGAAAAGAACCCCCTTTACGGGATAATCCGGGATACTGATCATGTAATCTTTAAGAGTTTTCATTTCACACCTCTGACATAAACAGCCGGCCGTACGGACCGGCGCCCGTTCCTTTTTTCTGGTTATATTTCCCACAGGGAAGTAATAATTATAGCACTCTTTGCTTTTTTTTACAACGGAATGAAAAATAATAAAAAAAGGTATTGACAAGTTAGCGGAAGGTAACTATTATATAGCTGTGGGTTAGCCATTGCTAACAAATCCTCCTATATGGTTAACACCTCAAAACATTTGCTCATATATCCCTCAAAACAGGAGAGACGCCGCGGTCTCTCCTGTTTCCTTTAAAGATATTCTGTTTTTCCCGATGAATGATCCGGGCATTACAGTTTGTAGCTTTCGATCAGTTCCCGGATCTTTTCGTTCAGTTCCCGCATGTCGGAATTGGTCCGGCCGCTGTTCGACTGTATAAGCGCTTCCAGTTCCCTTGTACTGGTAACAAGGTCCCGGAATGCGGGATTGGAAGATTCGGCCGGCGTCTGTCCTCCCGCGCCTTCTTTCACGATCGGAATGCCTTCTGTTATTACCACCGGCTCGCCCGTCTTCAAATCATATTCGGTTCCCGAAAACGGTGTTACTGCCTCATATCCGGATTCATCATGCAGCTTTTTCGCAAACGCCACACAGGATGCATCGTCTCCGTGATTGACGAAGACCAGTTCCGGCTTTTTCACGAAGGCGTCTGCCCATGCTTTCAGTCCGCTGCGGTCCGCATGGCCGGAAGCACCGACCATCTGCGTGATCTCCGCGTTGACAGCGATCTTTTCTCCGAATATCGTGACCTGCTCCGCCCCGTCGATGATCGACCTGCCGAGCGTGCCCGCAGCCTGATATCCGACGAACAGGACCGTGCATTCCTTTCTCCAGAGATTGTGCTTCAGATGATGCTTGACCCTGCCCGCATCGCACATTCCGCTGGCGGAAATGATGACCTTCGGCACAGGATCAAAGTTGATCGCCTTGGAGTCCTCTGCCGTAACCGAAAGCTGGATATTGGAAAACCAGATCGGATTCACGCCTTCATCCAGCAGCTTCAGCATTTCTTCGTCGAAATAATCTCTGGAACACTGCATGAAGATCGCAGTCGCGTCGGAAGCAAGCGGGCTGTCCAGGTATACCGGGAAATCCTCGTTGCTTTTTACCATCTTCCTCTGCTTGATCTCCCGGAGCGCGTAAAGGATCTCCTGCGTCCGTCCGACAGCAAAGGCCGGAATGACAACGTTCCCGCCCCTTGAAAGCGTACGGTCGATCACGCCGGCAAGAAAGCCCAGCGTATCCCGGGCTTCTTCATGATCCCGGTCTCCGTAGGTAGATTCAATTACAAGGTAATCCGCTTCTTCGAGCGTCTGCGGATCTTTGATGATCGGCCGGTCGTGGTTGCCCACGTCGCCGCTGAATACGATCTTTTTCGTAACATCTCCCTCGGTAAGCCAGATCTCGATCGCCGCAGATCCCAGAAGATGTCCGATATCGGTAAACCGGATCGCAACATTTTCGGAAATGGAATAGGTGATCCCGTAATCACAGCGTCTCAGCAGACGGACCGCACACTCCGCGTCATTCAGGTCGTAGACCGGTTCCACTGCCTCTCCCCCGGCCCTCTTGGATTTCCGGTCCTTCCACTCCGCCTCCTGCATCTGGATATGCGCGGAATCGCGCAGCATGATATCGCAGAGATTACAGGTTGCCTCCGTTGCATAGATCGGCCCCTTAAAGCCATCCTTCACCAGTTTGGGAAGCATGCCCGAATGATCGATGTGCGCGTGGGTAAGGAAAACGGCTTCAATGTCTGAAGGACTTACCGGAAGCGGGACATTTTCAAAATAATTCTTTCCCTGCTCCATACCGAAGTCCACGATATAATACTTGCCCCCTACATCCAGGAGGGTACAGCTGCCGGTTACTTCATGTGTCGCGCCAATAAATACAATATTCATTTTTCTCCTCCGAATCGAGGTCGCCTGTTCCGGCAGACCGGTAACGCCGGTCTGTATAGATATTATACATCAGAGGGCCAGTTTTTTTCAATGACGATATGCCCTGCTCCCGGCGGCACAGGGGACGGTTCCCTGTCGTCAGATTGACGGCACAGGGACGGTTCCCTGCCGTCAGATAAAGCTGGTCACTGCGAATGCATTCATCGCCATATGGGCGAGAACGCAGGCATGAAGACTGCCGCTCTTTTCATAGTACAGCGACAGAAGAATGCCGATCAGAGAAGCATAGATGAACTGAACGATGTTTGCGTGATAGATCCCGAAAATGAGGGATGAAAGGATGACCGCGGCGGGTACTCCGAGATAATGCTTAATGCGTGAATAGGTAAGGCCCCGGAAGACCAGTTCTTCCGCGATGGGGCCGATGATCACGACCGTGATGATCAGGAGCCAGGCCGGCTGTCCGGCAAAGGAAAGCTGCGACTGTTCGGCGTATGTGGGAAACCGCTCCATAAGCCCGCTGACTGCGATGACCAGGTTCAGCACAAAAGCAACGGCGAAAGCGATCACCGCGCTCAGGATGATCTTCGGAACGCTCCATCGGTTCACGCGGGGCCCGAATCTCATATCATCTCTTTTATAAACCCTTCTCTGGGAAAAGATAAGGATCAGATAAAAAGCCAGATTGATCAGCAGCGGCGCGATCGGGTAACGGGCGGAAAGCCCGGATTCTCCGGTCATGCCCGGCAGGATGCCGCCGATGAGCAGCGCCGCGACCGTCACCACGGCAAGCGCAAGCAATGTAAAGACCAGGGGGTAGAGAACGTCCCAGATCTTCCAGATAAGTCTCGGCTGCTTCGGCGAACTCATATTCTTACATCCTCTGCGGAGCTTCAAAGCCAAGCATGTCGATGCCGGCGTTCAGGATCGAACGCACAAGCCGGAGAAGGGCGATGTATCCCTCTTTTTTCTGCTCGTCCGGCTCGCTTAAGATCTTGGTTTCATGATAGAAATGATTGAACGCGTTGGCTAACTCGTAAATATAGGCACAGATCCGGTGCGGCGCGGATTCTTCATACGCTGCATCGACTGCCTGCGAAAACTGTGCGCAGATCCGCTGGAGCGTCTTCTCGCTTTCACTTCCTGCCGGCCGGAACGCATACGCCCTGCCGTTCCCTGCAGTATCCCCGTGCTTTTCCAGGATCGAATTGATCCGGACAATCGTGTACAGAATATAGGGCCCGGTGTTTCCTTCAAAAGAGGTAAATTTATCGGGATCAAAGATATAGTCCTTCGTAGCCTGATTGGAAAGGTCCGCATACTTCAGGGCCGAGCAGGCAACGATCCGGGCGGTCTCCCGGATATTCTCGCCCTTCACCGACTGGTTCCCGGCGATCTTTTCGTACATCTGGTCTTCGATCTCTTTAATGAGGGTCTCCAGCCTCATGACTCCGCCTTCCCGGGTCTTAAAAGGCTTGCCGTCTTTTCCGTTCATGGTGCCGAATCCAAGGAATTCGAGCCCGGTCTCCGGTTTGACGATGCCGGTCTTTCTTGCTGCGCGGAACACCTGCTCAAAATGCATTCCC
This sequence comes from Lachnospiraceae bacterium, assembly GCA_017509985.1. Lineage (GTDB taxonomy): Bacteria > Bacillota > Clostridia > Lachnospirales > Lachnospiraceae > Alectryocaccobium. Next base: position 47,164 of record JAFWOE010000003.1, on the reverse strand, counting down.
TGCCTCTTGTCTACGACATATATGACCTTGTCCGGATCATAAAGCTTCATCCGCTCGACGAGCGTCGCCAGATCCGTTGTGGCATAAAGGGCTGCTCCGTCCGATTTCCGGACAATGCAGGGCGGAACCTCTTTTGTATCACTGTCTTCTTTTACATCAATGATCAGTGCTCCCTGATCCTCATAGGCAAATCCGTCTTTTTCCATCTTTTCAAGCATGTCCGGGATGTATTTCTGCACGTCGGACTCGCCTTTCCAGAGCTCGAAACTGACGTTGAGTTTTTCATAGTTTGCCTTCAGGTCGGCCACGGAAACATTCATAATATGACGCCAGAGGGCACGGTATCCGGGCCTGCCGTCCTGCAGCTCGGACGTGGCTTTCAGCGCTTTCTGCCGGAAGTCTTCGTCAGCTTTGGAACGTGCACTGGCTTCGGGATAGATCTGTTCCAGTTCAGATATGGTAAACGGTGCCTCCTCGGGATACTCTCCCTCAAAGCTTTCGTCAAAGTACGGAAGCCCGGGATTAGATTCGGAAAGGCTCGCAATGATCAGGCCCATCTGCAGGCCCCAGTCTCCGAGATGGACATCCCCGATCATTTTATTTCCGACAAAACGGCCGATCCGTTTTACGCTTTCACCGATGATCGCCGCCCGCAAATGCCCGATGTGAAGAGGTTTGGCAACATTCGGCCCGCCGTAATCGACAATGATCGTCTTCGGCTCCTTTGCGGTCCCGTATCCCAGATGATCGTCCGCTGCCATTTCGGAGATAAATCCGGCGAGCATCTGCTCCGTAAGGTCGAAATTGATAAACCCGGGGCCTTCGACCTTCACATTCTTCAGCACGCTGCTGCCTTCCAGCTTCGCGGCGACCTCCGAAGCGATCTCCCTGGGCGCTTTTCCGTATGCTTTTTTGGCTGCCATGGCCCCGTTGCACTGGAATTCGCACAGGTCCGGCCGGTTCGAGACCACGGCCCTCCCGTACGCTGCGTCATAGCCTGCCGTTTCAAACGCTTTCGCCAGTTCTTTATTGATCTGTTCCTGTAAACTCAGCATATCTGTCTGCTCCTGTCCGTACTTTTACAGTCTTTGTCGTGTTGTTTATCCGATGTCCAGTACCAGTTCCACCGGGCAGTGGTCCGAACCGAAGATCTCCTGATGGATCGACGCTTCCCGGATCTTCTCTTTAATTGTGTCCGAAACCAGGAAATAGTCAATGCGCCATCCGGCGTTCTTTTCCCGGGCACGGAACCGGTAGGACCACCAGGAATATTCCACCGCATCGGGATGCAGACAGCGGAAACTGTCTGTGAATCCCGCAGCTAAAAGCTGCGTGAACTTAGCCCTCTCCTCGTCCGTAAAACCCGCATTTTTCCGGTTGGTCTTCGGGTTCTTCAGATCGATCTCTTCATGCGCGACGTTCAGATCGCCGCAGGCGACCACCGGTTTCTTTTCTGTAAGAGAAAGAAGATAACCGCGAAAGGCATCCTCCCACGTCTGCCGGTAATCCAGTCTTTTCAGGCCGTCCTGGGAATTGGGCGTGTAGACCGTGACCAGATAAAACTCCGGGTACTCCAGACAGATGACACGTCCCTCTTTATCATGCTCTTCGATACCGAGGCCGAGGCTTACCGCCAGCGGCTCCTGCTTCGCAAAGATCGCCGTGCCGGAATAGCCTTTTTTTTCGGCATAATTCCAGTACTGATGATACCCCGGCAGTTCCAGGTCGATCTGTCCTGCCTGCAGTTTGCTTTCCTGAATGCAGAAGAAATCCGCGTCCAGCGCGTCAAAAGATTCCTTAAAGCCCTTTTCGACACAGGCCCTTAATCCGTTTACATTCCAAGAAACAAATTTCATTTTTCTATCCTGTTCTCTTTCGGCGGAAAAGCAGTTCAGCCTGCCTTCTCCTGCTTTACAACTTCTATAGTACCATCCTCCTGCCATCCGTGCATGGGAATATTGCTGTCCCTGCAGAAGGTAAGGAACTCAATGACCGGACCGGTCAGGATCTCGCCGGGTACAACGACCGGCGTCCCCGGCGGATACGGACAGAGGAAAGTTCCGCAGATCCTGCCTTCTGCCTGCCGGATCCCGATCTTCTCCTTCGGTGCAAAATATGCATCCCTCGGGGTCATTGCCGCTTCGGGAATCACGGAAAGGTCAAAAAGCGGTTTTTCTTCTTTTTCTTCCGCACCGTTTGACGCGCTCCATACCGCCATGGAAAGCTTAAGGATATCCTGACTGGTATTTCCGGCTGTGATGACCGCAACGACGTTTTCATCATCGGCCATTTCCAGCGCCTGTCCTTCGTCAAACAGCCGCTCCTTCAGCCGGACCCCGCTGATTCCTTCGGCACGGAACGTGACCCGGGTCGCATCGATCCCGCGTTCCAGAAGCTCTGCCGCGTCGCTTCCGCCCAGAACCCTTATGCCGGGGGTCTGTTCCAGCGCCCTTCTCAGATCCATGGCCATTTCTGCCGCCTCCCGGATCATTTCTTCACCATGAAGGGCGAGCTGCTGTCTTGCGGCATCCAGAGACGCCATAAGCACATAGGACGGGCTGGAACTCTGGGTGATCTTCAGCGCGGCTTCCAGCTTTTCGATATCAATGTATTCTTTTTTTTTTTCTTTTACAAACTCTTCCCCGGTCTCTTCGTCCGTTCCGGTCACGGTTTCCTTTTCCGGCCGGTAAAGCAGTACGGAAGCCTGCGTCATGGCGCCGGCGGTTTTATGAAAACTCATGGCCGTCAGGTCTGCTCCGGCAGATACCGCATCTTCCGGAAGCATGCTTCCGAACCGCAGATGGCTTCCGTGCGCCGCATCCACAAGCAGGGGAAGCCCGTGCTGATGGCAGACTTCGGCGATCGCCTTTAATTCACTGTTCACGCCGTAATACGTCGGGCTTACGAGGAAGACCGCCTTTACTTCAGGATATTCCTGAATCATTTTTTCCACATCCGACGCTTTGATTCCTCCGGCAACTTTCCACTCGCTGTCGTATTCACAGGGCAGCCAGACCGGTTCTGCGCCGGAAAGGATCAGGCCGGATAGCGCCGATTTATGTATGTTCCGGGCGGCAAGGATCTTTTCTCCCGGACCGGCGGCTGCCATGATCATCGCTTCGACCGCAGCCGTACTGCCGTTGACGACAAACCATCCCTTCTCCGCGCCGTACAGCTCCGCAAGAAGTTCCTGAGCCTCCCGGATCGCTCCGTTTGCGCTGTGGAGGTCGTCCAGTCCTTCGGCTTCGGTAAGGTCATACCCGAACACGGCTTCGCCGAACCTCTGCAGAAGCGTCTCCGGCACTCCCCTCTCCGCCCGGTGGCCCGGGATGCAGAAGAGTGCAGGCTCTTTTTCATTAAAAGCGTCCAGTGCCTCGATAAGAGGAACTCTGTTCTGATTTTCTTTCATGATCACCTTTATATTATGGAGTCAATAACAGTTGTTCTCAGCCTGTTCTACTCTTCTATGCGGGATTCCAGGTCATAAAGGTTGGCAAAATCCCTGTAAAGCATTTCGTCAAATTCATCCTCGTCGTTCTCCCGGGACTGTTTAGCCATGGCTATACGCCTGCGTGCACGGATCCTCTCCTGACGTCTTGCCCTTTCCGCCCGGACATAACGGAGATAGAGTGCCATGCCTGCCGCAGCAGCCGCAAGGATGATCAGAAGTACAGCGACGGTTCGATGAGACCTCTTCTCCGGTTTCTCAGGCGTGATCGTCAGGGGCGTGCTCCCTTTGGTAACGCTCACTTCCGCCGATTCAGACTGTTCGGTCAGGCTGTTTTCCGGCGTATTCAAAGCCGCAGGTGATTCGGACTGCACTGCGGTCTCTGCCTGTACGGATTCTTCCGCAGTTTCTTCGGCAGCAGCCGTCATGGGAAGATTCGGAAAAGCTGCCCGGTAAAAAACACATCTGCGGGTATTGTCCTCCGCCGTGGCGTTTACCGCCACGATAAACGAGGAATCGTCCAGCCGGGCGACAGATTCCGGTTCGAGATAGGGTTCGCCAAGTTCATCGAAATGCAGCTGTATCATGTCGACGACGGTGTTCTGACTGAGGGAAAACGCCGTCATAAACTCCCCGATCCCGAGTCCCAGGGTCAGCGGGAACTGAAGAATGATGTCCCCCTCGACACAGAAATCCTGAAAATTATATCCGGGATCCGTTGATTCCGGTCCCAGATCCTGAAGGACCTGAAAGTTCGAATCCAGGATCATAACGCTGTATCCCCGTTCACCGCTGGTCTGAATATAATAGACGTCCTCCCGCGGATTATAGTCGATCGCAAGAATATTGCAGTCATCCAGGACCTTAATGCTTCCTTTCCGGGTAAGCGTGTCCGGATCCATTACATAGATCGTCCCGATGTTTTCCGGGATCGTGTTGGTATACAAGGAAACGTAGATCTCATTGGTATTGGGATTATAGCACATTCCGTTGCCATGCTCCCATTCCTCTGCAGCGACCGTATTCGCCACGGAGTACTGTTCTACGGGATTCCCGTTCCGGTCATGATCGTTTTTGTAGTACGCGGTAACGATATCCACATAATCCGCGCTGTCGGCGGTATTCTCAATCGTAACGATATAATCGTCTGTTACGCATACCGACTGGATCAGACCCTTGGTCGGATACGCGTCTGTCTGAAAAAGGACTTCCCAGACCGATCCTTCCAGCAGCCCGCCGTCGGCTTTGGCTTCTCCCGCAAAAAGAGTGACAAGAAGCATGACAACGAGGACAGCAGCCGCAAATCGTCCCGCACGGAAGAAGCCCCCCCTTTTCCGCAGAACAGCGGTGCAGGCCGGACTGTTTTTCTTTTCGTTTTTCTTCTTGCCGAAGGATCTCATAGCTGCTTAATTGCTTTTTCCGGCGGCGGAGCCGGTTTTCCTGCGCCCTGTTTCGTAATACTGCATAAAGCTGTCAAACCGCTGCCGAAGGGCAGACTGATTATTCAGGCCCTTTACCCGTTCCGTATGCCGGCGGACAAAGTCTTCCAGTTTTTCCAGATACTCCTCTCTGGTAACGCTTCCGTCGGCCACATAGGAAAGGCCCTTTTCCCAGCTCGCCGTAAGTTCCGCGTTCAGGAGCGGCCGGATGGACGCGTCAACGATCTCGTAGACCATCTCGCCGATCTTTGTCGGTGTGATCACCTGCGTCTTTGCCGCCAGTTTCAGATATTCGATATTGACCAGTTTCTTTAATATTTCGGCCCTTGTTGCCGAAGTGCCGATCCAGCTGCCGCGGATCTGTGCACGCAGTTCTTCATCTTCGATCAGTTTTCCGGCGTTCTCCATGGCAAGGATCATCGATCCGGAAGTATATCTTTTCGGAGGCTGGGTCTCGCCCTCCTTAATCTCAAAGCCGGTTACGGTGACCCGGTCGCCTTTTTTCAGCTCCAGCAGTGCCTGCATCGAGGCTGCGGGGCCTTCTTCCTCTTTGTCGGGTTCTTCGTTTCCTCTTCCGGAAGCAACTTTAAGATACCCTTCGCTCTTCAGCACTTTCGCGGAAGAAACAAAGGCTTCCGTTTTGACCTTAGTGGTCACGTTCAGTTTTTCATATACGGCCGCCGGATAAAAGATGCTTAAAAATCTCGTGCAGATAAGTCGGTAAACATCTTCCTCCAGCCTGTTCAGTTTCCCGATCCCCTGGATCCCGGACCCTGTGGGGATCATGGCGTAATGATCCGTGACCTGCTTATCATTCGTATAGCGTGTATTGATAATATCTCTGTATGAACCATTTGCCAGGATCTCCGCAGCAAACGGAGCCATCGGTTCATAGGCGGCAAGCCCCCTGATATTCTTTTCGATCTCTTTTGCGACTGCACTCGAAAGCACGCGCGCATCCGTTCTCGGATACGTCGTCAGCTTCTTTTCATACAAGCTCTGGGCTACATTTAACGTCTGGTCCGGACTGATCCGGAAATACTTTGAGCAGTCGTTCTGAAGCTCCGCGAGGTTATAGAGCAGCGGCGGATTCTTCGTCTCTTTTTTCTTTTCGCATTTTTCGACGATCCCGAAAGATTCCGGAGCTGAAAGCCGCCGGATCAGTTCCTCGGCCGTTTCCCTTCTTGTAAAGCCGCTGTCCTTGTACAGATACGGAGAATCCTCATAAAGGCTTCCCGGCACAGTCCTCCATTCTCCCGAGTAGCCGGATGCATCCTTTGAAAACGCGGCCTGGACTTTAAAGAAAGGCTGCTTCACAAAATCCCGTATCTCGCGCTCACGCCGCACGACCATGCCCAGAACACAGGTCATTACGCGCCCGGCCGAAATAGGCCGGTATCTGCTGCTGCCGGAATACTGCTGCAGTCCGTACGCATATTTGAGCGAAAGGACGCGGGAAAAATTGATGCCCATCAGATAATCTTCCTGCGCGCGCAGATAGGCCGCCGAAGCCAGCGCGTCATATTCTGACAGCAGTTTTGCCTCTCGTATGCCTCTTCGGATCTCCTCTTCGGTCTGGGAGTCGATCCATACTCTTTTCTGTACTTTTCCGCTGACCTTTGCCTCCTGGGCGACGAGCCGGTAGATATACTCTCCTTCGCGCCCGGCATCGGTGCATACAAAGATCGTCCCTACATCTTCCCGGTTCAAAAGACTTTTCACGGTCTCGAACTGTTCTTTCGATGAGGGGATGATCTCGTACAAAAACGTATCCGGAAGAAACGGAAGCGTCTCAAGCGTCCATTTTTTCAGCGCTTCGTCGTATCTGTCCGGATAACTCATTGTGACCAGGTGTCCAAGACACCAGGTCACAATATAATTATCAGATTCCATGAAACCGCTGCGGCTGCTCATTCTTTCATGCAGGGCAGCCGCGAATTCGCGGGCAACACTTGGTTTTTCTGCTATGAAAAGCGATTTCATCCGGTTTTATTTCTTCTCGATATATCCCAGGGATACCAGGGATTCCGCGCAGAGGATCGCTCCGCCGGCGGCTCCCCGCACCGTATTATGGCTGAGAGAGACAAACTTCCAGTCGTAGATCGTATCTTCACGAAGACGTCCTACCGAAACGCCCATTCCGTTTTCGTACTCTACGTCCAGCTTGACCTGGGGACGGTCGGGTTCATCGAAATACTGGATGAACTGCTTCGGCGCGCTCGGGAGCTCCTTCTCCTGGGGCAGTCCCTTGAAGTTGATCAGTCTTTCGATCAGCTGGTCTTTTGTGGGCTGTTTGCGGAATTTGACAAAAGCGGTCGCAGTATGTCCGTTCAGTACCGGCACGCGGATGCACTGGCAGCTGATCTTCGGCTCTTCCGCCTTGACGATCACTCCGTCTTCCAGACGTCCGAAGATACGGAGCGGTTCCTGCTCGGATTTTTCTTCTTCTCCGGAAATATGCGGGATGATGTTTTCGACCATTTCCGGCCAGTCTTTAAAGGTCTTGCCGGCGCCGGAAATCGCCTGATAGGTGGAAACGATCACTTCATACGGTTCGAATTCCCTCCAGGCAAACAATGCCGGGACATAACTCTGGATCGAGCAGTTCGGCTTAACCGCAACAAAGCCTTTTTTGGTCCCGAGGCGCTTTTTCTGGAATTCAATCACCTCAAAGTGCTCCGGGTTGATCTCCGGAACGACCATCGGCACATCCGGCGTCCACCGGTGGGCACTGTTGTTGGAGACCACGGGGGTTTCTGTTTTTGCATACTCATCTTCGATTTCGCGGATCTCTTCCTTGGACATGTCCACTGCCGAAAAGACAAAGTCCACCTGCGCCGCAACTCTCTCTACATTGCTGACATCCTCGATGACCAGGTTTTTGACCCCTTCCGGCATCGGCGTAGTCATCTTCCAGCGGTCACCGACAGACTCCTCATAAGTCTTCCCTGCGCTTCTCGCACTGGCTGCTACCACAGCTACTTCGAACCAGGGATGGTTCTCAAGAAGTGAAATGAATCTCTGGCCTACCATGCCTGTTGCACCGAGTACAGCAACTTTGAATTTGTTCTCCATAAGTTTTCTCCTCCTGTTATATGGAACTGCTGTTATAAGGCAATTGTTTATATTTTTACTGTCTTTCCGCGGCAGTGCTGCCTGCGGTCTGCTGTCTCTCCCTTTCCAGCTTTGAATAAATGCAGCCGCAGTAATCCTGCCGGTACAGACCGTATTTTTCGGACAGTTCGATGCTTCTTTTGAAGCCTCCCTTTTTCTTGAAATCGGAAGGGAACCACTGCACCCCGTATTCCCGCGCCAGTCCATAACCGATCTCATTCAGCAACGGGGCATTTTTATGCGGACTGATCGTCAGCGTTGTCGTAAAATAGTCGAAACCGTTTTCCGCGGCGACGCGGGCCGTTTCTCCCAGGCGAAGCCGGAAGCATGCTTCACACCGGCTTCCTCCTTCCGGTTCGTTTTCCAGTCCTTTTACGGCTTCTGCAAACAGCTCTACGGAATATTCCCCCACGATCAGCCGAATGCCTTCTGCTTCGTCCATGCAGCCGGTCAGCCTCTTAAGTTCGGCGGCTCTTTTCCTGTATTCCTCTTCCGGTGAAATATTCGGATTGAAGTAAAATACCGTAAGTTCAAAATTCCCGGAAAGAGCTTCCAGCACATAACTGGAACAGGGAGCGCAGCAGGCATGAAGAAGGAGTTTCGGCCGAAGGCCCTTCTCTTTGATCTCCTCCGTAAGCCGGTCGGCTGCTGCCTGATACTCACTGTGCCTGGACATTTTCTTCCGCAGTCCTTTCCCCGTAATGCCGGAAGTGAAGGTGTGTGAATACGGCAATTACCGCACAGATGATCAGCTGGACATAGTATGCGATGCCGCGGCTTAAAACAAGTCCGGGGATCAGTGTACCTCCGGTAAAGATGCCGGAAAAGATCACGGTAAAGATGTATTCGGAAACTCCGACTCCGCCGGGGATCGGGAGCATGTCCACACAGAGTGAGATGATTGCCTGGAAGATGACGATCCGGAACCATCCCGTTCCGCCGAGGCCCAGGGCTTTGTAAACAAAGTAGGTGGATGTATATAATACGAACCTCTGCACAAAAGAAAGCACAAAGATCACCACCGAAAGGACGCCGTGCTCCTTGAAGAACGAAGCCGTTTCCTTATATTTGTCCATCGCCTTGTTCAGCTTCGGGATACGGTCTTCCTTGTATCTCAGGATATGCTTGTCCGTAAAGACCGTGACGACCTTGACCAGAAAACGTCTTGCAAGGTTCGGATGCAGGATCATCAGCGCCAGGAACGCACAGAAGGCGACGGTAAACAGCATGCCTATGCCGTAGATCGGCATGATCTCCCAGAGCGGTCCGAGCGTATACCGTGCTCCGAAGATCAGAACGAGGATTCCCACAACGACCAGCACGACCTTGTACATTGAAGCAATGACCAGCAGGATGATCGAAGATACCGGGACCGGTATGCCTTCTTTATGCATGTAGTAAATCTGCATCGGAGGTCCGCCGATCTGGAACGGCGTGATGCAGCAATAGAAAAAGCCCGTAAACGAATAAAGCGTGCAGTGGAACATGTTCGACTTCTGATCCAGCGCGCTGAGGCTGATGCGGATGCTTATTCCCTGGATGAACAGAAACAGGATGACACAGAAAACAGAGAGGATGATATACCGGGGATCCGCTCCCACCATCGCCTCTACTATGCTCTCCAGGCTTTCCCCTCTGAGGATCGCCAGGACCGTCAGGAGGAAAAGGACGGCCATAAACGCCAGCCCCGCCAAAGTTTTTTTATTTTTAAAAAACTTTCTTACCACAATTTATACCGTAAAAAGCAATATCGTATATGATACCATGTTTGGAGATTCTCTGCAATTAATACTTGATGATGCATTGTTAAAGTGATAGAATATGATTCGACGCAGGCGTAGTTCATTGGTAGAACACCAGCTTCCCAAGCTGGGGAGGGGGGTTCGATTCCCCTCGCCTGCTCTTTCTTTTTCAAAGAAACAAGAGGACTGAAAGCATGAAAAAAGTCAAACGGATCCTTGCTGTAATCGGACTGGTCCTGATCGCTCTCATGTATGCGCTGACCATCATCTTTGCGCTGATGAAGCATCCGGATTCCAAAAACTGGCTCATGGCGGCGATCTTCTGCACGATTGCCGTACCGGTGATCATCTATGCCATGCAGTTTGTGGCAAAGCTGCTCCCGAAGCTTTCGGGAAAAGACAAAGCTGAAGAAGAAAAAGAGAAATAAAAGCATTGCCCTCTAAAAAAGGAACTGCCCGAAGCAGTTCCTTTTTTAAGTCTCCCTGAACAGTCAGGCCTCCTTTGCCTTGCGAAGCTTCAGGATCAGAACACCGCAGAGCACCAGGAACACGGTTTCGATCAGGGCAAGGATAGCAACGCCGGAAAGCATCGGCAGAATTGCTTCTGCCGCTTCCTCCACTTCAGGCGGAAGACCGATCGCAGCCAGAACAGACGTTAACCCTGCGGCAGAGACCGTACCGAGCAGTGCACAGAATGCTTCAATGAAAATGATTACCGCAACATAAAGAGACGGTCCCCTTCTCGATTCTTCGTTACGGAGCATTGCCCCTGTCCAGTTCAGCGTCCCGATCAGCTTGATATAAAAGAGGATGCCGAGAACGATCGCAGCTGCGATAAAAATGAGACCGATGATGCCTGCGACGCCTACCAGCCCGCTTACATTGACATCACGGAATTCCGGCATATGGTTTAAGATCTCAGCGGAACCCGTGCTGATCCCGATCATGGCGATCACGCCGACAGCACAGGCGATGAGTTCCAAAACAAAGGCAATGATCACAAGGACCTTGATGATCGTCAGCCCGGTGGTTTTGATCTCGCCGGGTTTATGCCTCAGTGCGGAGGCATAAAGGAGCCACATGCCGATGCAGATCAGTATGACGGGAATGGATGCGATCAGTCCCCCTATGAATGATGCGACCGAAAGGTCCGTAAATGTCTCGGAAACCGATTCCGGCAGATAAAAACTAATATCTCCAAGCACAAGTATTGAATAAATGATCCCGAAAGCTATGACGGCTGTCAGCAGAAGGGTCGCGATAAGTGAAAGCGGTGAGCGTACCACTTTCGCAACACGTTCCTGCACCGTAACGGTTCCTTCTGCCTTTGCAGATCCGCCGAACCCGGGCTGCGCCGTATACTGGGGCTTTTCTGCGGGTGTTTCCGCTTCCGGTTTTTTTGTCTCTGCTTTCGGTAACGCAGCTGCCTCTTCCGGCTTCTTCATCTCCGGTTCTCCGGAAACCGCTTTTCCGTCTTCCGCTTTGGCTGCCAGGGGAGCTCCGCAGACCCTGCAGAACTTGAAATTATCGGCATTATCGCTTCCGCATTTTGGACAGAACATAGATACTACCTCCTCATTGAAATATTAAATATTATAATACGCTGAATTCTTTGCCTGCTGCAATACTTTTACAGTTTGTTTCTCTGGATCTTCCCGCTTACGGTCTTGGGCAGTTCGTCCTTGAATACGACCAGCCTCGGATATTTATAAGGAGCCGTATTGGCCTTGACGTAGTTCTGGATCTCTTTCTTCAGTTCCTCTGTGGGTTCCGTTCCCGGCGTCAGTACGACACTGGCTTTGACGATCTGTCCGCGGACCGGGTCCGGAGCCGCGGAAACGCCGCACTCCAGAACATACGGAAGCTCCATGATCACGCTCTCGATCTCAAACGGTCCGATACGGTAACCAGAAGATTTGATAACGTCGTCGATCCGGCCGATGAACCAGTAGAAACCGTCTTCATCTCTCCATGCGGTATCGCCGGTGTGATACATACCGTCATGCCATGCTTCCCTGGTCTTTTCTTCGTCGTTGTAATATCCCCGGAACAGTCCGTTCGGGATCTCCTTATCCACCCGGATAACGATCTCTCCGGTCTCACCTGCAGGAACAGGTTTTCCGTCCTCGTCCACCAGGTCCACATCATAGATCGGAGCCGGTTTGCCCATGGATCCGACTTTATGGGGTGCGCCGATCATGTTCCCGATGACCATCGTCGTCTCGGTCTGACCGAAGCCCTCCATGATCTGCAGTCCTGTCGCCTTTTCAAACTGCCGGTATACTTCCGGGTTAAGCGCTTCGCCTGCCGTCGTCATATGCTGGATCGATGAAAGATCGTACTGGGCGATATCCTGCTTGACCATCATCCTAAGCATCGTCGGCGGTGCGCAGAATGTTGTGATATTGTATTTTGCAAACATGGGAAGGATATCCGCGGCATCAAAGCGGTCGAAGTCGTAGACAAAAAGTCCCGCTTCGCACAGCCACTGTCCGTAAAGCTTGCCCCACATCGCCTTGGCCCAGCCGGTATCGGAGATCGTCAGATGCAGGCCGTCCGGATCCACGCAGTGCCAGTAATGGGCAGTGTGGAAATGGCCCAGCGCATATTTATAATTATGGGCAGCCATCTTGGGATAGCCGGAAGTTCCCGACGTGAAGAACATGAGCATCAGATCGTCCCCGCCGGGAGAAGTTTCCGTGCGGCGGTAATAGGACCGGTACAGAGGATACTCCTCGTCAAAGGTCCTCCATCCTTCCCTCCTGCCGTTGACAATGATCTTTGTCTGTACCGTCGGGCATTTTTCAATGGCTTTCTCCGCTTCTGCGGCAACATCTCCGTCTGCAGTGCAGAGGATCGCGCTGATGCCGGCTGCGTTGAACCGGTACTCGAAATCGTGCTCCTGGAGCTGGTTGGGTGCAAGGATCGCGATCGCCCCGATCTTGTTGAGTCCGAGGATCGCAAACCAGTACTGATAGTTCCGGCGAAGCACAAGCATGACACGGTCGCCTCTCTTGATACCGATCGCCTTATAATAGTTCGCGCAGCGGTTGGAAAGACGCTTCATGTCGTCAAACGTGAACCGTCTTTCTACTTTGTCTTTTGAAATATGCAGAAGGGCCAGTTTGTTGGGGTCCTTCTTTGCAAGCTCATCGATAATATCGAAAGCAAAATTAAAATGTTCGGTATTCTTGAACGTGATCTTTGTGGGTGTCCCGTTCTCATCCTCTTCACATTCGATATATTTGTTGTAAAGCCGGTCTTTTTCATCTTCCCTGCGGTCCGTGGGCGTACGTTTTTTCCCTTCGATGATCTTGGAAGAATGAAGATAGGCCTGGTCGGGCGTACCGGACTGGTCCAGAACGATTGCGTAGAAATAACAGTCCTCCCCGCCTACTGCGATCATGCCGTGGGGCGTGCCGCTGTCGTAATAGATCGTATCGCCCTCGTTCAGGACTTCCTTATGCGATCCCACCTGCACCATCAGTTTTCCGGAGATCACGATATCCAGCTCCTGCCCGGCATGGGAGGTAAGCTCTATATCGGTATTCTCCGCTTCCGGATCATACGGTACCTGTACATACAGCGGCTCGGCGACCCTGTTCTGGAAAGAAGGCGCCAGGTTGTGATAGATCATGCCGTGTGCTTCGTCGATCCGCTGACCTTCGCCTTTCCGCGTCAGCGTATAGGATGAAAGCGTCGGGCTCACACCCTCGATGATATCCGTAACGTCCACGCCGAGCGCGACCGCGCACCGGTAGATGAACGCGAAGTTCAGGTCTTTTTCTCCCCTCTCGCACGCAAGGTACTCGTCGATCGTTACGCCGGTTTTGTCGGCCATTTCGGCCGGAGTGAATTTCTGGATTTCGCGAAGCTCCTTGATTCGCCCCGCCATTTCCTGGATTTTATAATCAAGCCCTGAAATCTGCATTTTTTACTCCTTGTTTTCACTTCCTGTATACAGCTGATAATACTTTCCTTTGAGCTCCAGAAGCTGTTCGTGCGTGCCCCGTTCAATGATCCGGCCCGCTTCCAGTACCATGATGCAGTCCGCATTCCGTACCGTCGAAAGCCTGTGAGCTATAACAAAACTGGTTCTGCCTTTGATCAGTCTGTCCATCCCGCTCTGCACGATCCGTTCCGTTCTGGTATCGATGGAGCTCGTCGCCTCATCGAGGATCAGTACAGGCGGGTTTGCCACGGCAACCCTTGCGATCGACAGCAGCTGCCGCTGCCCCTGGCTCAGGGATGCCCCGTTGCCTGTTATCACGGTATCATACCCTTCCGGAAGCCTTCGTATAAAGTAGTCCGCATTCGCCAGCTTTGCGGCTTCCACAACTTCTTCATCCGTCGCATCCAGTCTTCCGTACCTGATGTTCTCCCTAATGGTCCCGCTGAACAGGGCCGTTTCCTGAAGCACCATCCCGAGGGATCTTCTCAGTTCGCCTTTATGGATCTCGGAAATGCTGTGTCCGTCGTAGGTGATGGTTCCGTCCTGTATGTCGTAGAAGCGGTTGATCAGATTGATGATCGTCGTTTTCCCGGCACCGGTCGTCCCGACAAAAGCGATCTTCTGGCCCGGTTTCGCATACATGCAGATGTCATACAGGATCTGTTTTTCCGGCCGGTAACTGAAATCCACGTTATCGAAGACGATCTCTCCGCGCTGCTCCGAAAGCGTTCCGCCGGCCCTGTCATCTTTCCATGCCCAGTGCCCGGTACGCTCTTCACACTCGGTCAGGGTATCGTTTTCCTTGTGCACTCGTACAAGATTGATATGCCCGTCATCTTCTTCTACCGGTTCTTCCAGCAGTTTCATGATCCTTTCCGCACCGGCAAGGGCCATGACGATGGAATTCAGCTGCATGCTGACCTGGAAGATCGGCATAGTGAAACTACGGTTGAACGTCAGAAAGCTGGCCAGTCCTCCGATCGTCAGCCCGGTAAAACCGGTTATGGTCAGCAGGCCGCCGATTATGGCACAGAGAACATAACTTAAGTATCCCAGCTGAGCATTGATCGGCCCCATATAGTTTGCATATTTATGTGCCCTGTATGAACTTTCAAACCATTGCTCGTTGAGCTTTTCAAATTCCTCGACAGCCTTGTCTTCATGGCAGAACACTTTAACGACTTTTTCACCGGCCATCATCTCCTCAACGAAACCGTTCAGTTTTCCGATGGAATTCTGCTGCGCCATGAAGTACTTTCCGCTGTCCCCGGCGGTTTTTTTCGAAACCAGGAAGATGACTCCCACCATTGCGAGGGACACCAAGGTCAGCGGAACGCTTAAAATGAACATGCTGATGATTACCGATACGATCGTGAACCCGCTGTTGAGGATCTGGGGTATGCTCTGGTCTATGAGCATTCTCAGTGTGTCCACGTCGTTCGTATACATGGACATGATATCGCCTCGGGTATTGCTGTCAAAATAACGGATCGGGAGCCGTTCCATATGCTCAAACATATCGTCTCGTATATGAAGGAGCGTTCCCTGTGTAATGTGCACCATGATAAACGCCCGGAGGAACGTAGCCAGCACGCCGGCAGCGTAAAATACGGCCACCCGGGTGATCGCTGCGATAAGAGGCCCGAAATCCGGGGACTCCGCTCCGATCATCGGTATGATATAGTCGTCGATCAGCGTCTTCATGAACATGGTGCCCTGGACAGTGCTGAAAACGCTGACAATAATAAGCACAAGGGTAAAGATATATCTTATCCTGTAATAACGGAAGATGTAGGCAATGATCGTTCCAAGAACCTTTATCGGATTTTCGACAGTGCTTTTCATTCCAAATCCCTGCTGACGCGGTCCTGCCATTACAGCTCACCTCCCGCCTCATCAAAGTCTCCGTTTCCGTTAGTCTGGGATTCGTAGACTTCTTTGTATATCTCGTTGTTCACAACAAGATTCTCATGGGTATCAAAGGCATCGACCCTGCCTTCGTTCATGACAATGATCCGGTCGGCGTCCTGAACGCTGGATATTCTCTGTGCGATGATGATCTTTGTGATATCCGGCAGTTCTTCACGGAAGGACCTGCGGATCCTGGCGTCGGTCGCGGTATCGACCGCACTCGTGGAATCGTCGAGGATCAGGATCTTCGGCTGCTTCAGCAGAGCCCTGGCAATACAGATACGCTGTTTCTGTCCGCCGGACACATTCGTACCGCCCTGCTCGATTCTTGTATTATAGCCGTTCGGCATGCTCATGATAAAATCATCCGCACAGGCAAGCCTGCAGGCGTGTCTGCATTCTTCCAGTGTGGCGTTTTCGTTTCCCCACCGGAGGTTTTCCAGGATGGTGCCCGAAAACAGTTCGTTTTTCTGCAGGACGACCGCAACTTTATTGCGGAGAGTGTCCATATCATACTTGCGGACATCCAGTCCGCCGACCAGTACTTCCCCTTTATCCACATCATAAAGACGCGAGATCAGGTTTATGAGCGAGGTCTTGGCGCTGCCGGTGCCTCCGACGATGCCTATGGTCTCCCCGGAACGGATCTCCAGATTAATATCGCGCAGGACCGGCTCTTCACTGGTCTTGTGATAACTGAATTCAACATTATTAAAGCAGACGCTTCCGTCTTTCACTTCATAGACCGGATCCGCCGGATTCTGCAGATCGCTGACCTCATTCAGTACTTCACAGATCCTTTCGGCACTGGCTTCCGACATGGTGACCATAACAAAGCTCACAGAAAGTATCATCAGACTCATGAGGATATTCATACAGTAGGTCAGAAGGCTCATCAGCTGACCGGTGGTAAGATCGTTGACAACGATCATATTGGCACCCAGCCAGCTTATGATCAGAATGCAGGAATAGACCGCAGCGGTCATGATCGCCGGCGCCGTGCTTATGATGCGCTCTGCCCTGGTAAATGCCTTATAGATCCCCATGCTTGCGCTTTTGAATTTGCCGATCTCATGATCTTCACGGACATAGGCTTTTACAACACGGATGCCCGTAACGTTTTCCTGGATGCTTTCATTGAGAGCGTCGTATTTCGGGAACGCAGCCTTGAATCTCGGGACAGCGATCTTGAGAAGGATAACAATGATCACGGCGAGGATGCAGATCGCGATCAGATAGATATTTGCCAGCCTTGCGCTGATCGTATAGGCCATGATCATGGCGATGATAAGGGAAAACGGCGCACGGATCATCATCCTTAAGATCATCTGATACGCGTTCTGAATATTCGTTACGTCCGTTGTAAGCCTTGTTACAAGGCTTGCTGTGCTGAACCGGTCGATATTTGAAAAAGAATAGGTCTGGATATTCCGGAACATGGCTTTCCGCAGATTCTTGGCAAGTCCTGCGGATGCCCTTGCCGAAAGCGCCCCGCCAAGCATACCGGAAGCAAGGCCGAAGGCTGCCATGACCAGCATCAGCCCGCCGATCTTTAAGATATGCCCCATGTCGCCCTTATCGATGCCGTTGTCGATGATCGAAGCCATGAGATAGGGAATGATCATGTCGACAACAACTTCCGCGATCATGAAAACAGGCGTAAGCAGGCTGTCTCTTTTATATTCTTTTATATGCCCGGCAAGGGTCCTGATCATTCGTGTTCCTCCGCAAAAGCCTGAAAGCTTTCCATGATCTTCAGGCTTCGTGGTTCTCTGTCCATTATCTGTCTGCGTGCTTTATCCGCTATGCGGGATAACTTTATTATTTTATCATCCTCAAGTGTGAAAGTAAATAATTTTCCAAGCGGCGCATAACAGATGTACTGAACGATCGAAAGCATGGAACTGTCCATCGTATCCGGATCCGGTGCATAGTCGCCGTTGATGGAGAAAAGGCGCAGTTCGAAGATCCTCCGGACAAGTTCGTTGCCCAGGCTTTTATTAAGAAGCGCTTTCAAAGAAAGATACAGATGGTTGAGCATGTCAGTTCCGTCCATGCCTTCTCTTCCGTAGTAATCTACCAGGTCCAGAAAGTAAAAGCCGGTGTAGACACCCGGCTGTTCATTCGCCAGTTCACGGAAGTATTCCCTGACTTCCGCCTCCGCGAGGCGGTAGGCACTGCGCCCCGGCACGACCGAAAAAGTCCCTGTAACAAAAGGGTCCGCCGCTGCAAGCAGAGGGCTCCCCGGTCTTCTGCAGCCTCTTGCAAAGGCTGTGATCTTGCCGAGCTCACAGGTCTCGATCACTATTCTTTTATCGGAATCTCCCTGCGGCGCGGCCGACAGGATCGTTCCGGTAACTTTCAGGATCTCACTCATTGCTTATTCTTATCATACCCGTAATTCTTAAGCAGGACGTCCGAGTCGCGCCAGTTCGTCCGGACTTTGACCCAGAGTTTTAAATTCACCCTGCCCTCCAGAAGCTCTTCGATCTCTTCCCGGGCCAGGGTGCCGATCTCTTTCAGTTTGCTTCCGCCTTTTCCGATTATGATCCCTTTGTGGGAATCCTTCTCGCAGACGATATTCGCATCGATATCCGTCAGGCCGCTCTGCCGCTCTTCCATCCTTTCCACCGTAACTGCGATGCCGTGCGGGATCTCTTCTCCCAGACAGCGCAGGGCCTTTTCGCGGATCAGCTCGGCAACGATCTGCCTCATGGGCTGGTCCGTTACCGTGTCTTCATCATAGTACATGGGGCCATAAGGCAGGCACTCGAAGATCACGTCCAGAAGCGTGTCCAGGTTCCTACCCAGAAGCGCGCTTACCGGCACTACATGATCAAAGCGCATTTCCTCACTGAACAGCTTTATCACCGCCGGGATCTCGGATTTTTTCACTTTGTCCACTTTGTTGATCACAAGGATCACCGGGGATTTCACCCGTTTCAGCGCTTTTAAGATCGCGGCGTCCATCCCGCCGATATGGTCATCCGGCTCTACGAGCATCAGTACGGCATCCGCGTCCTCGATCGTGGAATAAGCTGCGCTGACCATGTATTCCCCCAGTCTGTTTTTAGCCTTATGGATGCCCGGCGTATCCGTGAATATGATCTGTCCCCGTTCATCGGTATACACAGTCTGTATGCGGTTCCTTGTCGTCTGGGGCTTGCGGCTGGTGATGGCGATCTTCTGCCCGATCAGGTGATTCATTAAAGTGGATTTGCCGACGTTCGGCCTGCCGATCAGCGCAACGATCCCCGACTTTGTATTCTCTGCCATCCGGCCTCCTTTTCAGACAAGCGCCTGAATATCTTCAAACAGTTCTTTATGCTTTTCTACGGCGGACTCGCTTCCGACTACACAGATCCGGCTCTGATCGAGAGCCGCTTCCAGCATATCCGCAAGGGCTCGGATCTTCGAGTCGTCCGTGTTAAGGACTTCATCTCTTTCCTTCTGGATCTCTTCAATCGTCAGGCCCCGGAAATACGCATCCATAGCCATTGTCCCGCAGGCGCTGGCGTTTCTGGGCGTATCCAGCGTGCTGATCGTCCCGATGATATACCGGGTCATGACCTCGTCATCCGCGGTAAAGCTCCGAAGATAATCCGGAAGCCCAGCGAATACGTCCAGCGTATTCTGAAGATGCGGATCCCTGTAAGATACAAGATACGAATCGCCCGAGCGCCGGAAGCCGCTCATGCAGCCGTAGGCTCCGCCTTTTACCCGGATATTCATCCAGAGATAATCGTAATTCATCATCGTACGGAGCACCTGAAGCACCCCGGTGTACTCATAGCCTTTGTCCCTGAAGTTTCCGACCGTTGCTACAAACTGAACCTGGCCGGAAGTCCGGAACGCCTCTTTCTTGTATTTCGGGCTCCAGGTATCCTTTTCGACCGCTTCCCCGCCTTTTCCGAGCACGGACTTAAGGCCTTCGATGTTTTTTGCAAGTCCGGACAGCCCCTCTTCTTCGGCTGTGATATCCGCGATAAAGCTGCTGCCGGTAAAGATCATCCCGATCAGCGTCTTAAAGACGGACCTTAATTCTTCTTTTTTATTGTCAAAATCTTCAAAAAGCTCCTCCAGGAAACGGTAATACTCGATGCCGGAAACCAGTTCCTGGAACGCGTTCGCGGAAGAAGAGCCTGCCGCGGCACGCTGTACGGCCGTCATATGGCCGGCCTGGGAAAGCGATACCTGATAGGAAGCCTTCTGCCGGGAAATGATCGTGTACATTCTCTTGTCATCCGAAAGATCCGATGTCAGAAGAATCTCCCGGATCATGTCAAACACGAAATTTTGCTCAGGATACAGATATTTGGACCGGATGCCGAAGAACCGTTTTTCCGTTCCGTCTTTTGTAAGGGTATTCTGCACGCCGCAGTTCAGCCCGCCGATACGGGCGTTGATCTCGTTGGAGAGATCCCTGTAAGAGTAATGCTCTGTATCGACATAGCCGAGCACGGCTTTTAAAAGGCTGAGATGCGGGAGCCAGTGATCGGGAACCGAATCCGCGTCAAACAGAAGCGTCAGATAAGCGATCCCGTTGGTCTTATAATCGTGATGGAGGATCTTTGTCCCTTCGCTTTCCAGCTCTTCGGTCTTCAGTACGATCGGCGTCTTCCGGTCCAGATCGGACCGTTTCAGCGACGGCAGGCAGGAGGGATCCTCTTCCGAATCCTGGAACTCCTTTAATGCCTTTGTCCGGCCGGCTATTGCCCGGATCTCCTCCTCGCTCAGAGAAGCCTTGTATTCCGCCAGACGGGCAGCCAGCTTCTCCTCTTCCTCTTTTGCGAGACCGCGCTTCGGTTTCAGCGTCGTAACCAGACGGTGCGGATTATTGATCAGTTTTTCACGGATCAGTCCTTCATAATAGCCGGTGCCGATCCTCTTCTTGAGCTCCTCAAAAACGCCGAGCATCTTCAAGTACTCGAACGGCCTGTCTTCATCATAGATCCAGGTGTCATACATATTCATTCCGTAGATCAGCCCCTTCGGATAGACCGAGTAGTCTGCCTCACGGAAACGGAATTCGTAATAATTGATCGCAGCCCTCAGGGCTTTTTCATCCAGGCCTTCATCCGCGCATTTGTTCAGCGTCTCGAAGATCACCTTTTGAAATGCTTCCGTATCTTCGGGGTTCGCGTATTTCGCGTCGATGGAAAAGAACGTCTGAAGCAGCCCGTCCTGGAAAGATCCGTCCACGTCTTTGCCGATACCGGCATCCAGAAGGGCCTGTTTGACAGGTGCACCCGGAGAATCCAGAAGAACATATTCCAGCACGGCAAAGGCGGTATTGGTCAGCACGTCGCATCCGTCCGCCGCAACGATACTCATGTTCAGATACGTGTTGTCTTCCATCGGTTCGTCATCCAGCACCGGATATTCGGACACAAGCTCCTTCGGCTCTTCAAACGGCTTCTGAATGCCGATCCGGGAATCCACTTCAAGCGCATCAAAACGGCTTAAGTATTCCCGGTCGATCCAGTCGAGGCGTTCTTCCATATCCATATTGCCGTAAAGATAAATGAAACTGTTTGAAGGATGATAATACGTTCTGTGGAATTCCAGAAACTGTTCATAGGTAAGATCCGGTATATTCTTCGGATCCCCTCCCGATTCCACGCCGTAGGCCGTATCCGGGAACAGGGCAGAAAAGACGCTTCGTTCCAGCACCGCTTCCGCTGTGGAGAAGGCACCTTTCATCTCGTTGTAGACGACGCCGTTGACCGTCAGGTCGTCCTCTTCTTTTTCCAGATGATAATGCCAGCCTTCCTGGAGGAAGATATTCTCGTTCTTATAGATCGCGGGGAAGAACACCGCGTCCAGATAGACCTCCATAAGATTTTTGAGGTCCTGGTCGTTGCAGCTTGCCACCGGGTACATGGTCTTATCCGGGTAGGTCAGGGCGTTCAGGAACGTATTCAGCGATCCCTTCGCCAGTTCGACAAAAGGATCCTTCAGCGGAAACTTTTCCGATCCGCAGAGGACCGAATGCTCAATGATATGAGCAACTCCGGTAGAATCGGCCGGAGGTGTGCGGAAAGCGATATCAAACACTTTATTATCATCGTCATTGGACAGGATCGCCACCCTGGCCCCTGTCTTTTTATGCCTTAAAAGAGTGCCCACAGACTGAACGTCGGGCAGCTCTTCCGTACGTATTATTTCATAAGCGTCAAACATTTTGCTTAACCGATCTCCTTCCTGCTCTGTAACCGAGGTATTTGCAGCCGCTGATCCATACCAGTTTCGGGATAAGATACGCTTTTCTTTGTTTCACCAGTTCGGAAGCGGTCTTTTTCACCAGACGGATGCCTTCACCCTCCGAAGGATATTTATCGAATACTTCCGGGTGCTCTGCCTGGTTCTTTCCGATATAAAAATTCCGCCGGTACTGCTCCCGGCCCGAATAATTATGGGAATGAATGACTTTCGATTCCGCCGTATACGATACTGCGTACCCTGCTTCGATCGCCCGGGCGGCAAAGACCGTATCTTCATTAAAGTCCAGCCCGCTGCCGAAGCCTCCGAGTTCGTCAAAGACTTTCCGGTCATACGCGGCACAGACGTTTGAACTGAAAAATGTCTTGATGCCCAGGGCAGGCAGGTCCGCCTTTGTCTTCAGGGCGGACTTCGGCGGATAATTGAATTCCCGGGTAATCGTCTCGATCGTGTCTGCGTCCGGAGCCGCGATCTGTCTGGCATAGGAGACGGCTGCTTTTTTTCCCGCCACGGGAGCGATCAGCTTTTCGATGGTCGTTCTGTCCGCGGGACAGGCGTCCATGGTCATGAAAACAAGAATGTCCGCGTCGGACATTTCTGCGGCCAGGTCTCTGGTCCCGCCATGGTTAAAGTCTTTTTTACGGATGTGCCTGACGATCATTCCGGGGTATGCCTCTTCCAGTTCCGGATTCCAGAAGGCCTCTTCCGTATTGATCACGATAAGATGATCTGCTTTCTTTGTCTGCAAAGACAGGCGCGAAAGAGTTTTTAAAAACTCCGCGCCTGGTCTGTATACAGGGATAATGATATCTGTTTTGAAGACTTCAGTCATAAAGATCGCGGTATCCGTCGCTGCGGTCTAATCATAGTTCTGAGCGGCCGGGTCGTATTCTCCGGTGCCCTCTGCGTAATCCGATCCGGTCTCACCCGACTCCCCTGCCGCAGGCGCACTCCCTGCCGCAACGCCGGCCGGAAGCGCTCCGTCATCATCCAGCTGGCTTGCCGGTTCGATAAAGCTTTCATCATAACCGGTCATACTGATGATGTAGTCGCTGTAACCCAGAACAGTACTCGAAGGATAATATTCTACTCCCGGAAGCAGGAACTCATGCAGCCTGGTAACGTTGTATTCCAGCGTGATCGGGAGCACGCAGTCGATGCCGGTGATCGATGCGTCATCTTCCAGATGCACGAACGGGAAACCGGACTGATCTTCCGGAGTCATGCTGTAGGAAAGGATCGGGACCGCCATGGAGAGGATCTTTGCACTGTCCATATTGGTCGTTACAAGCGGGAGTACGGCATTCAGCATATTGTTCAGCGAAATCATATCCGCCGATTTCGCTTTTTCCTTCAGCTTGGTAAGCACGACTCTCTGTCTGGAAGTCCGGCGGAAATCAAATCCGTCCGTATAACGGATCCTCGCATAGGAAACAGCCTGGCTGCCGTTCAGATGGTACGTGAAGGTCGTGGGATCCGTCTCATCCGTAGGCGGAAGCTCCACGGGAATGTATTCCATGCCGCATGCTTCGGAAGTTTCGATATTATAGTTGTTCAGATGCAGGATCTCCAGATAGGAAAGGTCCACGTCGATCCCGCCCAGCATTTCGATCGCAGTAGCAAGGGCCTTGAATTCTACGGAAACATATTCCGTGATGTTCAGGTCCAGGTTCAGATTGAGCATGGAAAGGAACTGCGCTGCACCGCCCAGATTATAGGCTTCGTTTGCTTTGGTGTAGTAATCCGGCGACCCGTAATAGTCTTCTCCGACGTTCAGGAAAGTATCTCTGTAAAGCGAGATCAGTTTGATGGTCCGCGTGTTGTGATTGATGCAGCAGATCATCATGGTATCGGAGTTTTCCCCGTCATAATCTTCGGTAATACGCGTATCCAGCCCGACCAGTGCGATCATCTCCACGCCTTCCAGGCCGTAATCCACCGGCTCTGTATTCTGGCTGCTGTCTGCCGGGGCCGGAGTCGCGGCCGGAGTCTGAACCGGCTGTCCCGCCTGAGCACCGGATTTCTGTTCCGTTTCTGCCGGAACGACCTCTTCCTCTCCGGTCTTCTTATTCACGTCGGTTGCGGTTTTGACCTTGGTGGGGTCGAAATCCTTGTCGTAATTAACCAGGGAAAGCTTGTGGTTTACCCAGACCGCTCCGAAAAGCGCGACGGTAAGAACAGCTAATATTACAAGTTCTGCCAGGAGCAGTCCTCTTCTTTTTTTCCTTTTGCGTTGTGGTGTCATTTTCCAGCCGGATCTCCTTTACTGTTGTTCCGCCCTCAATCTATTTACGAATTTAATAAGCATTTTTATTGACAAATCCCTTGAAAACCGTAAGGAAAAGGATCTTAAAATCCAGTCCTACCGTCCAGTTTTCAATATAATACAGATCGCAGTCGATCCTCCCGCGTATGGATGTGTCTCCGCGGAACCCGTTGACCTGAGCCCAGCCGGTCATTCCGGGACGGACCTGGTGTTTGATCATATATCTCGGGATCGTTTCCCGGAACTCTTCGACAAACTGAGGTCTTTCCGGCCGCGGGCCCACCAGGCTCATATCCCCTTTAAGGACATTAAAAAGCTGCGGAAGTTCATCGATACTGGTCTTCCGGATAAAGCTGCCGAATTTTGTTATACGCTCATCTCCCTTGGTTGTCCAGCCTTTCTTTTCCTCTTCTTCCGTCTGGACCTTCATGGAGCGGAATTTGTACATCTCAAATTCCCTGTTGTGAAGTCCGACCCGGACCTGCCGGAAAATGACCGGACCGGGAGACGTGATCTTGATCCCGATCAGCGCAAAAAGCATTGCCGGCGAGAAGATCACGATACAGAGCAGGGAACCGATAATATCCAGCGTCCTTTTGATAAAGGAAGCCAGCGGATTGTTCAGCGGTACGTAACGGATATTTATGACCGGCAGCCCCTGCATATCCTCTGTATAGGGCTTTGTCGGAATAATATTATAATAGTCGGGTATGAACATGGTGTGAACACCCGATTTTTCGCAAAGGGCAACGATCTTTTCCAGCTTGTAGTATTCATTCAGGCCCATCGTGATGGCGATCTCATCCACCTGATTGCCTTCCAGCAGCGAGACCAGGCCGTCCAGCCTTCCGAGGACTTTGACGCCGTGATATTCCGTCCCGCTCTCCAGATTGTCATCCAGGATCCCGAAAATATTGTATCCCCAATGGCGGTTGGCAAGAATACGGTCGATGTATTCTTCCGCAGAAGTGCTGTATCCGACCAGCAGTACCGTCTTCCGGTTGAAGTCCCCGCTTCTCAGCCTGTTGATAAAGTTTCTCGCCAGATTCCGGACAACAAAATCCAGAAACATGTTCAGAAGGTAGAACACGAACAGCATATTTCTGGCGAAATGGATCTGCTTGCTGAAATAAAGCAGCAGGATGAAGATCAGGATGCCGGCCGTATTCGCTTTAAAAATATTGGCGGCTTCGTGTCTTCTTCCATGTGTCCTCCCCGAGCTGTACAGGGAGAATACCCAGTTCATAATAAGGAAAAGAGGAACGACGATCAGCAGGAACCGCATGTAGTACTCAAACGAGAGTACCCGCACGGGTTCACCGAAAAGCGATGTCCTGAACCGAAGGAGCCAGGAGAGAATATAGGATATTATGATAAGCAGAGTATCCAGCACCACAAATCCGGCGTTCAGATACTTTTGCATGTTGTTATTCACAATAAAACCCCTTCTGTCGATCCTCTGCAGCGGTCTGGTCTGTTAAATCGCGGCGTTTGGAGCTTCGGACCCCCCTTCCGAAACCCCGGGACCATAGTTATCAAGTTATTTTACCCTAAAATGACGCAAAACGCAAGAAAACAGATTCCTGCAATGCAGAAATCTGTTTTCCTGAAAATCTCCCGCAGACAAATACGGATGCCTGATAAGGAAGTATTAACGGAACATATCCACCTGTTCCTCCAGTCTGTCGATGTTCTCTCTCTTGAAGCCGAATTTGACTTCGTTGTATTCGTCGATCGTCTCGCGGATGGTCTCGTAAACGCCGACATAGATCGATCCGGGGTCGCCCTGTGCGATGCATGGAATAAATCCGCTGGGTTCATTCTGCTCAAGAATATCCCAGGTCATCTGACGTACGCCTTCCGGGGTCCAGTCCGGTGAATCGAAATCTGCGCCGTCAAAGCCGCCCATGAAGGAGATCTGTCCTTTATACTTCTTGTTCAGCTCTGGAATATTGTTCGACGACATGCAGCCCTGCCATACATCGACGCCCATTTCGATCAGGCTCGGAACGAGGGTCGCTCCGTAGCTGTCCGAATGATGGACGATCAGCTCGCAGCCGTGGGTCTTGTAGTATCCATAGACCTCCTTATAAGGCTCTACATAGAAATCCTCCCACATGTCAGGCTTCATAAAGGTGCTGGTCCTGCTGCCGAAATCGTCATGATGGAAGAGCATGTCGGGTTTCAGATGCGTGCAGATGCCTTCCGCAAGCTCCAGTTCGAAATCTCTTAAGTATTTGATGAGGTCGTGCATTTCGTCTTCATACTCATAGAGATTCATAAGGGTATTCTGGATCTCGCCGAGATGGTGGCACTGCTCGAAAAGGCCGGGTGCAACAAAGCAGGCCTTATATGCCTTTGTGGTATCTACGGCATCGTACTGCGCTTTGAACATTTCCCATTCTTCATCCGGGAATTTCAGGCTGGGAGCATGCACATAGTCCTGCCAGTGTTCAATATCCTTGATAACGATCTTGTCGGGAGTATGAACCGGGAATCCTCCGGGAGAATTCTCAGGGAAGACATTCGTTATTCCCCATGCGTTTACAACTTCCGGGCCTCCTCTTACAGCACCCGGGCTGTGAAGGAAGAACGGATTAAAAAGCAGCTGGATCGCTTCATACTGGTTGGCAAACCTTTCGGGATTGAGACCCTTTGCGGCCTGATAAAAGTTTTCTCTTGCTGTGAGCATACTGTTTCCTCCATTTTAAACTCATATCCGTCTGACCTGTTTTTCTACGCGGTCAGACCTTTGTTTGTTTATTATAACAAAAAAAAACCGTCATTGCTATATAAGAATGCACAATAATCGTTGCTTTTGATGGGCTGTTCGTGAAAAGGTTCCCGACGTTCCCGGATTTTGGTTTTTTCGATTTACTCCCTCCCTTATAGTGATTGAAAAAAAAGCCTTCCACTATTAAAATAATTTTGTTATAGCTGCATGCTTATTGCTGCCTATTGCTGAACCGGCAGAAAATTACTGAAAAAGGACTGACATTTATGAACGATTTGATCCTTACCGCGGACAGAATCGGTGCCGAATATCTGAGGGATGAATCCCGGAGCACCGGCACCGCACAGTTCGCTGTTTTCGCGAAAAGCTGTGAAGACGTCCGGACCGCCCTGCGGTTTGCGGAAGAAAACGACCTTCCGGTCACGATCCAGGGCGGACGGACCGGCCTGGCGGGGGCTGCGGTTCCCGACGGCGGCCTGATCCTGACCCTTTCCGGGATGGACCGGCTGACCGGTATGGCTTATGAAAACGGAAAATACATTCTCTTTGCCGAACCCGGTGTTGTGCTTCTGGAACTCCGGAAACAGATCTCGACCCGGAAGATCGATACTTCCGGCTGGAGTGAAGAGTCCCGGCAGGTATTCAGCCGTTTCTTTACAGATAAGGAACAGTTCTTCCCGACCGATCCCACCGAAACATCGGCCACCCTGGGCGGCATGACGGCCTGCAACGCGTCCGGAGCCCGGAGTTTCCGCTACGGCGCCATGCGCGGCCATGTCGGCGGCCTGAAAATGATCCTGGCCGACGGCCGGACCGTAAAGATCCGGCGGGGAGAATGCTTTGCCAAAGGGCTTTCGGCCTGTCTTCCCTGTGAAGACGGATCTTCTGTGGAGTTTAAACTCCCGTCATATAAAATGCCGGACGTAAAGAACGCCTCCGGCTATTACTCCGCGCCGGATATGGACCTGATCGACCTTCTGATCGGATCGGACGGTACCCTGGGCGTGATCACCGAACTGCAGCTGATCCTGGAGCCCCTGCCCGAAGCGATCTGGGGC
Organism: Lachnospiraceae bacterium; assembly: GCA_017509985.1. Taxonomy (GTDB): domain Bacteria; phylum Bacillota; class Clostridia; order Lachnospirales; family Lachnospiraceae; genus Alectryocaccobium. The sequence continues at coordinate 19,278 of JAFWOE010000003.1, read as the reverse complement.
GCCTCCTTTCTCTTCGAAAAAGAAAAAAACGCACTGACCTTCGTGAACCTGGTCCGAAGCGAAAAATCCGTTGTTTCACTGGAATATTTTGACGCCGGCGCCCTGGAAATCCTCCGGGAACAGAAAGCCGCCGGAAGTGCCTTTGCATCGCTGCCGGAGGTTCCCGAATGCATACAGAGCATCGTGTATGCCGAACTCCACTGTACCGATGAAGAAACCGCCCTGGAGCGTCTCCTTCTGCTCGGCGGGCTGGCCGAAAAAGCCGGCGGATCCGAAAAAGATACCTGGGTTGCCCGGAATACCGGCGATCTGGACGGCCTGATGTTCTTCCGTCATGCCGTGCCGGAAAGTACAAACATGAAAATCGACGCCCTTCGCAAAAAGGAACCTTCCCTGACCAAGATGGGCTCGGATATGTCGGTGCCGGACGATAAGCTCTTTGAAGTAATGGACCTGTACCGGAACGGTATTGAAAAGCTCGGCCTGCGCTCCGCGATCTGGGGGCATATCGGCAACAACCATCTTCACGTAAACCTGCTGCCGTCTTCTGCGGAAGATGCTGCCAGGGTAAAAGAGATGTTTCTGAGCTGGGCAGCAAAGGTCACGCAGATGGGCGGAGCCGTCTCCGCGGAACACGGGGTCGGCAAACTGAAGGCATCGTTCCTCGAGATCATGTACGGACCGGAGCATATCGAAGAAATGCGGGCCGTAAAGCGGGCTTTTGATCCTGCCTGGCGGCTCGGGAACGGCAACCTTTTTTCAAAGGAAGGAGGCGTGAAATGAAAATCATCGTCTGTGTCAAGCAAGTGCCCTCTTCCAACGAGGTGCGCCTGGACCCGGTCCGCAAGACCATCATCCGCGACTCCTCCGAAGCCGTGATCAACCCCTTTGACGTGACCGCGGCAGAGGCTGCCGTGCAGATCCGCGAAAAGCTCGGCGGCACGGTAACAGCGCTCAGTATGGGCATTCCTGCCTCGGAACGCCTGCTCCGGGATGAGATCGCCCGGGGTGCGGACAATGCCGTCCTTCTGACCGACCGGGCCTTTGCCGGTGCGGATACCCTGGCCACCTCCTATACCCTCTCCAAAGCCATTGAAGACCTCGGCGGAGCCGATCTGATCCTCTGCGGCAAGATGGCCACCGACGGAGATACGGCCCAGATCGGGCCGGAACTGGCCTCATGGCTGAATCTGCCCTGCGTCACCGACGTTTCCGCTCTTCTGGAAGTAACAGAAAAGCAGATCATCTGCCGGCGGAACACCGATGCGGGAGCGGAAACCGTTAACGTATCGCTGCCTGCCGTTCTGACGATCGTCAAGAACCTGACCACACCGAGGCTTCCTTCGATCGAAGGAATACGCCGGAGCCTGAAGGCGGACCTGAAGATCCTGGATGCGAAAGGGCTCGGAGCCGACCCCGCACGGATCGGCCTGGACGGCTCCCCTACCCAGGTCATCCGGACTTTCCCGCAGCAGGAAAAGGGCGAAGCCGTTCCTTTTGAAAAAAGCGAAGCGGCCTCGGAAGTTAAGAAATTATGGGAGGAGCTGTGATGGGCCTGATCATTGATAAAAACACCTGTGTACTGTGCGGCGGCTGTGTCGCCTCCTGCCCGAACGGTGCGCTGGAGATCACTGACGAAATCATTCTTGACGAAGAGAAATGCATCCTCTGCGGAGCCTGTGCGGACAGCTGCCCCGTCGGAGCCATATCCATAGAGAAAGAGAAAAAAGAAGCACAGGAAGCCGGCGGCGGGATCTGGATCGCCGTCCAGCAGTCGGAAGGGAAACCTCTTCCGGTCGCATTGGAGCTTCTCGGGAAAGGCCGTGAACTCGCGGATACCCTGGGTTGCCGTCTGACCGCAATCTGTCCCGGAAAAAGCAGTTCCTTCGCCCGGGAACTGATCGAAGCCGGCGCGGATGCCGTGCTCTTCCTGCTTTCCGACCGGATCGGGGATACGGACGACAATGCCTATGCGCATGCCCTTGTCCCGCTGATCCGGGAACGCCGCCCCGAAATCGTACTTTTCGGCGCGACGATCCTCGGCCGGTCCGCTGCGCCTGCGATCGCAGCAAAACTGGGTACCGGACTGACCGCAGACTGCACCGCTCTTTCCATTGAACCGGATTCCCGCCTTCTGGCGCAGACAAGGCCGGCCCTCGGGGGCAACCTGATGGCGACGATCGTCTGCCCGGATTCCAGGCCGCAGATGGCAACGGTCCGCCCGGGGATCTTCCCCTGTCCCGAACCCGATCCGGCACGCACCGGAACGGTCGAAACGATTCTTCCGGAAGGCCTTCCGAAGGGCCTGATCACGATCCTCTCGCAGGAAAACAAGTCCGATGCTTCCGGCATTGCCGACGCGGACATACTGCTCGTCGCAGGCCGGGGGATCGGATCCTCCAAAAATCTGAAAAAGGTGTTCCGGCTGGCGGAGCTCATGAAAGCCGAAGTCGGCGTTTCCAGACCGCTCATCGACATGGGCTGGGCGGAATACCCGCACCAGGTCGGTCAGACCGGAGCTACCGTTGCCCCGAAGCTCCTGATCAGCCTCGGCGTTTCCGGCGCGATCCAGCATCTGGCCGGCATCGGCGGCGCACAGACCGTTGTCGCGGTCAATACCGATGCAGACGCACCGATCATGCGGCACGCGGATTATGTGGTAAAAATGGATTGTGTGGAATTCGTGGAGCAGCTGACGGAACTGCTTCAAGCCAAATAAACAAAACAATAAAAAGGCCGCGCATATGGATTGGAAAAAACTTCTTCCGCTCACACGCACCGTCCTTCTCAGCTGAACAGGCTGCACCGCTTCGTGCTGCAGCCAATTCGGTGTAAGCATACCACATGGCCCGCAGCACGGCTATGCATGCCGGTTCATCTTCAAACTCCTTTGTGCGAATGTTCGCTTCAGAAGATCTTTTCCAATCCAGAAGCGGCAAACCTCTGTTAAATCTTTCTTTTAAACATATTCGCCCAGAGTTCCGTCTGGATCTTCAGCTGGTTTTTTAAGGGAACGTCTTTCGGAGAAGACGCCGGCAGCGCCATACCCTGCCGGAAGCCCCTGCAGTAGGCTCTGCCCAGTCCTTTTTTCTGAAAAAACAGAAATTTGATGAATGCACCAAGCAGGATCAGCGGGGCGTTGATCACCTTCTGCCAGCCGGTCATATTCTTGCGGATAATATAGATGTTGTTGCGGGCGGACATCCGGACCTTGAACTCGTTGTGCCGGGAACCGGTCGTTCCGCTGCCGACATGCACGACACGCGCTGTCGGGACATACAGATTCTTCCAGCCGGCAAGGCGGGCCTTCCAGCCGATATCCATATCCTCCAGATAGGCAAAATGCTTTTCGTCCAGCATGCCGAGCCGGATAAACTCTTCCCTCCGGTAGATCGCCGCACCGGCACAGGCGGAAAAGATCCGGGCCGGCCGGTCGTACAGAGACGCCTTTTCATCACGTCCCCGTGCAAACGCCCAGCCGAGCGCACTATAGAGATCTCCGGCCCCGTCCAAAAGGGTATTGTCCTGTACCTGCAGCATGCAGGACGCACAGGAAAAAACATCCGGATGTTTATCCAGAGCTTTTTCCAGCTCACTGACAAAATTCCTGTCCGGGATCGTGTCGTTGTTCAGGAGAAGTACATAATCCGTGTCGGAAGCCCGGACACCGGCATTGACCGCGTGACAGAAGCCCGTGTTCTTTTTTAAAACGATCAGCTTGGCATCCGGATATTCGGAGCGGATATAATCCGTACTGCCGTCGGCCGAACCGTTGTCGACGATACAGATCCCGAAATCCGGGCAGGTCTGCTCTTCCAGTGCTTTCATGCAGTCTTTCAGGAAATGAATCCCGTTGTAATTCGGTATGATGACCGTTGTCTTTTTCATGTCTGTAAACCGGTCCTTTCCGGTGAAGGATCAACGACGTGCTTTCGTACGGTTCATGTCTGTATCTTTCAGACTTATATTCTCAGCGAGTAATTGAATTTGCTCAGCGTCAGGTTCGGGTTGTAATACGGATCGCCATGCTCAAACAGGCCGGCAAAACGGGTGCGCAGGTATTCTTTTTCTTTTGAGAACCGTGCCGCTTTTTCTCCCGTATCTTCCGCGCCGCGGGTCTTCGACTCATAGTGGAGCATTTCACAGAACGGATCATAGACGATCAGATATCCTTTCTCGCGCAGCCGGAGGCACAGGTCGATGTCGTTGAACGCGACCGCCAGCTCTTCGTTAAAGCCGCCGGCTTCCTCAAACACGCTTTTCCGCATCATCATGGCCGCCGCAGTAACTGCGGAAAGATCCATCTGGATCGAAGCTCTGTGCAGATACCCGCTGCGCTCTTTCTCCATGCCCAGGAAAGCATGTCCGGCGCTTCCGCCGATTCCGATAATGACCCCGGCATGCTGGATCGTATTGTCCGGATAGCAAAGCCTGCATCCGACCGCTCCGACCTCTTTCCGGGCCGCGTTTGACGCCAGTTCCTGCATCCAGTCCGGCGTAAGGATCTCGGTATCATTATTGAGGAACATCAGGTATTCGCCTTCGGCAAAAGACGCTCCGAAATTATTGACCGCCGAAAAATTAAAGCCGCCTTCGTACGTAACGATCCGGATCCGCGGATCCTTTTCCAGCTCCTTATAGTAAGCAAAAGTCTCCGGTTCGGTGCTGTTGTTTTCAATGAGGATCAGTTCATAGTTCTTATATGATGAGACCTGTCGGATCGAATCCACGCATCTTTTCAGGACGCCGGCGTTGTCTTTGGTCGGGATCAGGACAGAGATCTTCGGCTCGCCGGGAAGCGGATAGCGCACCCGGAAAAAGCCGAAATCTTTCAGTCTTTCGACCTTCGCGTCCGGATAACCGCTCCGCTTCAGGTTTTCTTCGACCGCCCTGCGCCCGGATTCGTACGCATACTGTTTGCTCAGGGGGTTGTCCGCCGTGGATGCTTCGTGTGTCCGCCAGTGATAAAGCACCCTCGGGATGCGGACGATCTTTTCTGCTTTTTCGCAGCAGCGGAAGATCAGGTCGTGATCCTGTGCCCCGTCAAACTCTTCCCGGAAACCGCCGACGGCTTCAAAAAGACTCTTTTTAAATACAAAGAAGTGTGTGATATAGTTGTTCGACCGCAGAAGGTCGATATTGAATTCCGGCTTGAAATTCGGAGAAAAATGTGCTTCCCCGGTCTCATCCGTCTTATCCTCGTCGGTATAAAGGACATCGGCTTTCTGTTCCCGGACCGCCCGTGCAGCCTCATACAGGGCGTCCGGCGCCAGCAGGTCGTCATGGTCCAGCAGGCCGACATATTCGCCTTCTGCCCGCTTTACCGCCTCGTTTGTGTTCGCGGAGATTCCGCGGTTTTCCTTCAGATCAAATACTCTGATCCGCGGGTCCCTGGCTGTGTATTCCGAAAACACGGCTGCCATGCTTTCGTCGTCCGGGCTGGCATTCGCAACAACAAGCTCCCAGTTGTCGTAGCTCTGATCAAGAAGCGAATCCATCATGGCCCTGAGAAAAACCTCCTTTGTCCGGTATGCCGGCACGGCCACCGAGATCCGTATACCCCAGTCTGCAGACTCTTTTTTCTGCGCGGCAAGCGTTTCCGGCCCGGCCGCGTGTTTTTGATACCACGGCAGATACGGAACCTCTTCCGGCTCCATGCGTTCTTTCAGCCGGACCATGAATTCCTTCGGCCCGTAATGCTTTAAATACGCAAAGCCTTTTTTGATGTTGTAGAGTCGGATCTTGCTTAAAATACTCATTTGTTCCAAAACTGTCCCTATGTTCATAAGCAGCTTCCCGGAAACTTCTGTTTCGGAAAGCTGCTTTTGAAAAAACAGGATCTTATCTGATTATATAAAAATCGAATATTGCTTCCACGACTTCCGCCGCATCTTCGACCGTAAGATCGTAATACATCGGCAGCCTGGTCAGCCTTTCGCTTTCTTTCGTCGTATATCTGTCCTCTCCGACAAAATATCCGAATTTTCTTCCTGCCGCGGCGGAATGAAGCGGGACATAATGGAAAGCGGAACAGATGTCTCTTTCTTTCAGGAAGGAGATCAGTTCTGTCCTTTCTTCCATATCTTTCGTTTTAATATAGAACATATGCGCGTTATGCTTCGCGTAATCGGGAATAAAAGGCAGTTCCAGAAGGCCCTTGTCGGCAAGCGGTCTCAGCTCTTTATTATAATAGTTCCACACTGCCATCCTGCGGGCGTCGATCTCTTCGCAGCCTTCCAGCTGGGCATACAGATAGGCGGCGTTCAGTTCGCTGGGAAGATAGGAAGATCCGAAATCCACCCAGGTGTATTTGTCGACCTGGCCCCGGAAAAACTTGCTCCGGTCGGTCCCCTTCTCCCGCAGCACTTCCGCGCGCTCCAGGTATTCGTCCTTCTGGAAAAGCAGGGCTCCGCCTTCGCCCATAATGTAGTTCTTGGTCTCATGAAAGCTGAAGCAGCCGAAATCGCCGATCGTGCCGAGGGCCCGGCCTTTATAATAGGCGTTCACGCCCTGGGCCGCGTCTTCCACAACTTTTAAACGATACTTCTGTGCGATCTCCATGATCGTATCCATCTCGCAGGCCACCCCTGCATAATGGACCGGCGCGATCGCCCGGGTCTTTTCGTTGATCGCCGCTTCGATCAGGTTTTCATCGATGTTCATGGTGTCGGGGCGGATATCCACAAAAGCGACCCTTGCTCCGCGAAGCACGAAAGCGTCCGCTGTAGACACAAAGGTGTAGGAAGGCATGATGACTTCTTCCCCCGGCTTTATATCGGAAAGATAAGCGCCCATCTCCAGTGCATGCGTGCAGGATGTGGTAAGCAGGGAATACTTCGTCCCAAGCTTTTCCTTCATCCATGCGGAGCATTTTTTCGTGAATTCTCCGTCGCCGCAGAGTTTGCGGTTCATGACTGCCTGTTTGATATAATCCGTTTCTTTTCCGAGAAACGCCGGTCTGTTAAAATCGATCTTCATAATACTTCCCCGTTATATATAAATATTTCTGTCAAAGTGAAAATATAAAAATACCCGCCAGGATCAGTGCCAGTCCTAAAAGCTTCTTTTTCGTAAACCGTTCCTTCAGAAGGAAAAAGCCCATGACGGAAACAAAAATATAGCTTGCCGACTCGTAAAGAGGCTGGTGCGAAAGCGGCAGATGCCTTAAAGCCAGCATGGTCAGCACTGTCGAACCCAGCAGCATGACATACGCTGTGATCACAAGAGGATTCAGATATTCCTTGATCCTCGATTCGTGCTCCCTGTTCGCCGAGACCTTCAGGATGATCTGGGAGACCGAAGCCACGAGCACCGATGCCAGCAATATTAAAACCGAAATACCGTACTCACTCATCCGAAGTCACCACCAGAAAGATCCCGACAAAGATCACCGCCGCGCCGAGGATCATCTTCAGAGAGATCGTTTCCTTAAAAAGAAGGACTCCCCAGATCATTCCCCATACCAGGCCCACCGGTTTGTTCGCATACGCCGTCGTCAGATCCATGCGTTTGAGGATCTGCTGCCACAGCAGGGCATACACAAACATGGATACCAACACCAGGCCGTACCAGAAAAAGAACTCCCATGAAAACGCTTCGGACAGTGCTGCTTTTTTCGAACATACACCGCTTAAGGACGAGACAAGAAGTCCGATATGAAGCAGGATCAGGATCCCGATATTCACTTTTTTCCGTCCGGTCTGTTCCAAGTGATCTCCCCGTATTGCCAAAACTGCGTTATCAATGGATTATCTCATAATTTGCAGGATAAAGCAAATTAAAAGGAGCCGCGGCTTAAAGGCGAAACGTTCTCCGGTACAGACGGCTTTTCCTGAAAGAATCCGGAAGACATTCTGTCCCTCATGTATTATACTGAAATCACGATAAAGAAAAGGAAGGTCTCCGCTATGAATCCTTATGAATCATCTTCGATCATTCCCCGCATCACTGTATTCGGCGTCGGCGGTGTAGGCGGCACACTGTCTTCCATGCTCTTAAAAGAATACGGTGAAAATGTTGCCCTGATCGCACGGGGCGGGCGCAAAGAACACCTTCTCAAGAACGGGCTGACCATACGCGGCGACTGCCTCGGCAATTTTACCGTACCTGCGGTCAATGTGACTGAAGATCCGCGAACGCTCCCCCCGCAGGATATCATCATCATCTGTGTAAAGAATGATGCACTGGAAGCGGCGGCGGATGCCCTTTGCCCGGTCGTTCATAAAGATACGGTCATCGTTCCGGTAATGAACGGGGTTACGGCTTACAAAACACTGCTGGACCGTCTGCCCTGCGGACGCGTCCTGCCGAGCGTGATCTATACCGTCAGCATCTCGCTTCCGGATTACACGGTCGTGCAGAAAGGAAATTTTACAACGGTTTATACCGGGCCTCTTTCGATAAGTCCGGAATACCCGCAGGGAAGCAATGCGGACGCCGGGATAACCGCGGATCCTGCCGAAGCCGGACTGCAGATGCAGGCTGCCGCTTATTTTACAGACGTCTTAAAAAAAGCCGGACTGGACTGCCGGCTTTCGGATCACATCCTCGTCAATGTCTGGTCCAAATATATCCTGAACTGCGCCTATAATGTGATCACTGCGCGCTACGGCTGCACGATCGGGGAAGTCAAGAACAACGCCGGCAGGCGCAGTGACTACCGCCTTCTCATGGAAGAAGCGCTGCGCGTCGGCTGTGCTCAGGGCATCTCGTTTCCCGACGACCTGCTCGAAAAACATATGAAGCGTCTGGATAATACAACGGATGACTCCACCAGCTCCCTTTCGCGTGATTTTGCCGAAGGAAAAGCCGGAGAAATGGAGATCTTCTGCGGCGACGTGGTCCGTATGGCAGACGAACTGAAGATCGATGTCCCTGTCACGAAGGAATACTACCGGGCTCTGCAGGAGATCGCCTCTGATTTCAAATAAGGTCCGGACAAAAGCATCCGTACGGACACACAGCAGCAGCTTTCTGCAATGCGTAAAGCCCTCTCAACCTGATTGAAAAGCCGGGCGCAATATGATAAACTCTTGCCATCAGCAGGGAGGTTTGGGATGCCCGAAGGAAATATCAAAAGCCGGATCGGAGATCTCCGGTTAAAAGTCTTTAAAGTCATAGATGTCAACAACAACGAAGGTTTTGCCAACCGCTTCTATGATTTTTTCAGCACGGCCGTCCTGATCCTGAATATCGTGATCGTCACGCTCGATACCGTGGCGTCCCTTCACAATGCTTACGGGCATATCTACAGTATTATCGAGGCCTGGACGGTCGCTTTTTTCGCGGTCGACTGCGGCCTGCGCATCTGGACCGCCGAATACCAGTATCCGAAAGTGACACCCGGCAGGGCTGTCCGGAAATACCTGCTTTCTTTTGACGGCATCATCGACCTGCTTTCCTTTGTACCGTATTACATTCCGGCCTTTGTTCCGACCGGAGCCGTTGTTTTCCGGTTCTTCCGCGTGATCCGTATCTTCCGGCTTTTCCGGATCAACGCTTACTATGATTCCTTAAATGTTATAACCGAAGTACTGCGTTCCAAAAAAGACCAGCTGCTCTCTTCTGTATTTATCATCCTTGTCCTGATGATGGCTTCCAGTCTGTGCATGTATTCGCTGGAAAACAGCGCACAGCCGGAAGTGTTCAGCAACGCCTTTTCCGGTATATGGTGGTCGGTTTCCACACTGCTGACCATCGGCTACGGAGATATTTATCCGATCACTTTCTGGGGGCAGTTTTTCGGTGCGATCATCAGCTTTTTAGGCGTCGGAATGGTTGCGATCCCCACCGGTATCATTTCCGCGGGCTTTGTTGAACAGTATACCCGCATCAAGAAAATGTCCGATTTCGGCAGGGAAGATGAGCTCAATTTCATCAAAGTCCATCTCGGGCAAAAAGATTCCTGGACCGGCAAAATGATCCGGGATATCGACCTTCCTTCCGAAACCATCATTTCTGTCGTGATCCGGGGAAACAAAAGCATCGTCCCCAGAGGCGACGTTGTGCTGATGGCGGATGACATCATCGTCATCGGTGCAGAAAGCCTGAGAGAGGATTCTGTCGTTGACCTGAAAGAAATAACGATCGCAAAACAGAATCCCTGGAACGGCGTAATGATCCGGGATCTGGATATTTCACGGCGTACGTTTATTGTAATGATCAAGCGCGGCAGACGGAGCATCGTTCCCAAAGGGGACCTGGTACTCAAAGAAGGTGACCGGGTCATGCTCTATACCAACCAGCCCGTAAAAGGCAGCGAAAACGAGATCACAGAGTTATGATTTTTATAACATTTCTGCACATATAGTATTTTGGAGGATAATTCAATGAATTTTTGCCCGAACTGCGGATACAAGCTGACGGACGGGATCAACTACTGCCCTTCCTGCGGCTTTGTCTTTCCGGAAACGAATAAGACCGGATCTGCCCAGACAGAAAATGTTTCCTCTTCTTATGAAGAAGCAGCTTCCGCGCTGAATGAGGAAGTCAAAAACACCTCCCGTGAAGGAACCGGACAAAGCACGGGGTACTCTTATTCCGAAAACGAAAGCCGGGGAACGTCCTATTCCGGAGGGACCGGCGGGAATTACAACACCGGCTATATGGAAACCGCTCCGAAGACCAATGTTTACGGAATCCTTTCCCTGGTCTGCGGCATCCTGGGCTTTCCGCTGTTCTTCCTTCTCCTGATCCCCAATATCCTGGCGGTTATTTTCGGGATCCTGGGCCTCATTTTCGCAAAGAACAATGTCAGCAGCAGGGTCACGAGCATTATCGGCCTTTGTTTAGGAATCATTTCGATCCTTCTTTTTATACTGGCCGTTGTATTCTCCGTTGCGGTCTTTTCGCTGGCTGCGGATTCCAGCTCTGCCTACATGGCTTTGATCCCGCACTGGATCCGGTAAAGAGAGCGTTCCGACAGGCGGCAGGGGGGGGACGCCTTAATGCTGCCATCCTCTGTACTCATCATAAACAAAACAGCAGCAGGAGTTCTCCCGCTGCTGTTTTTTAACAGATATAACTGAAAATTATGCGATCTTCTCTTTTGCGATCTTTGCAAGAGCTGCAAAGCCTTCCGCGTCATTGACTGCCATATCGGCGAGCACTTTGCGGTTGAGCTGGATGTCTGCCTGCTTCAGGCCGTACATCAGCTTGCTATAGGAAAGGCCGTTGATGCGTGCAGCTGCATTGATACGCGCGATCCAGAGCTGACGGAACTGACGTTTTCTCTCCTTACGTCCTCTGTAAGCGGTTGCGAGCGCTCTCATTACAGACTGCTTCGCGACTCTGTACTGCTTGCTTCTGGCGCCTCTGTAACCCTTCGCCAGCTTTAATACTCTATTATGTTTTTTCTTAGCGTTAAGTCCGCCTTTGATTCTTGCCATTGTCTGTTTTCCTCCGAATTCTTTATATTTATCCCCGCTCCGGCCGGTAAAAGCCTATTTTGGCGGGACTGTCGTCATGATCTTTCAGCAAACCGTTATCAGATGTACGGTAAGATCTTCTTCATGTTCTTTACGTTGGTCTCATCAAGAACAGTCTGTTTTCTTAAATTACGTTTCCTTTTCGGAGACTTCTTGGTAAGAATGTGGCTCTTATATGCTTTATTGCGAACAAGTTTTCCGGAACCTGTTACCTTAAAGCGTTTTGCTGCTGCTCTGCTTGTCTTCATTTTCGGCATTTCGATATATCCTCCTTGTTATCAATTACGTTTTTCTGCCAGGACCATAGTCATGCTTCTGCCTTCCTGCTTCGGCTGTTTCTCGATAACAGCGATGTCCGAAAGGGCCTCTGCAAACTCATCCAGGATGTGTTTGCTGGAATTCATATGGGTGATCTCTCTTCCGCGAAAACGCAGGGTGACTTTTACTTTGTCGCCTTTTGTAAGGAATTTCCTTGCGGCATTGGACTTGGTGTTCAGGTCGTTGACGTCGATATTGGGCGACAGCCTTACTTCCTTTAATTCCACCGTCTTCTGCTTTTTCCTTGCGGCTTTTTCCTTACGTGACTGTTCGTAACGGAATTTTCCGTAATCCATGATCTTGCATACAGGCGGCTTTGCCTGCGGCGCGATCCGGATAAGATCCAGTCCTGCTTCCACTGCCAGTGCATACGCTTCTTTCGAAGACATGATGCCAAGCTGTTCTCCGTCTTTTCCGATCAAACGAACTTCTCTGTCGCGGATCTGCTCATTAATTAATAATTCGCTTATTGCCTTGTCCCCCTATGAACTGCTAAGGTCTTGATGCTGCATATATGTGAAAAGCGGATAGACAAACTATCCGCTTTGCAATCAAAGAATAATGCTTTGTTACATATTAACCCGAGTCGCCATTGCGCTGAGGTGAGAGCGGATACTCTGCTTTGTTTTTCGCACTGAATCAATTTACCATTGATAAACAGAAGTTGTCAAGCAGAAAATTCTGTTTCTTCTGAACTCCTGCTTTTTTATTTCTCCGGCTTCTTCGGAGTCTCCAGCCGGTTGCCGTATTTGCCCAGGCTGCCGGCATCGATGGGATGCTCGTAGAAGGTCTCGTTCTTGCCCGGCAGGATCGCGTTGATCACAATACCGATGATGGAGGCAACTGCCAGTCCGGAAAGAGCAATGCTGACGCTTCCGATGGTAAAGCTGATCGCGCCCGTTGCGGCATTGCCGTCCACCGGGTTGATCGTTGCGCCCAGCGCTCCGCTGAAATTGATGCCGATGGAAAGACCGATGATCAGGGCGGCAATGATAACGTTTCTGCTCTTCTGGAAATCGGTATGGTTCTCGACCATGTTCCGGATACCGATCGCGGAGATCATGCCGTAAAGGATGATGGAAACGCCGCCGATGGTAGCTGCCGGCATGGCTTCAATGATCGCTGCAAACTTCGGGCAGAAGGAAAGGATGATCGCATAGAGGGCAGCGATACGGATAACAAAGGGATCGTACACTTTGGTAAGGGCAAGCACGCCGGTATTTTCGCCGTAAGTCGTATTTGCGGGAGCACCGAAGAGTGCCGCAATGGCTGTGCCGACGCCGTCGCCGATCAGGGTGCGGTGAAGCCCCGGATCTTCAATAAAGTTCTTTCCTACGGTTCCGCCGATCGCGGAAATATCGCCGATATGCTCCATCATCGTAGCGATGGCGATGGGCATGATCGTAATGATCGCCGATACCAGGAGGCCGCCGTCAATATTGCCGCCGGCAAAGAGTCCGAACACCGTCCTCTCACCGACGATCGGGAATCCGATCCACTTTGCATTTGCTACGACGCTGAAATCCACATTGCCGGAGATCGCGGCTACGATATAGGAAACGATAACGCCCAGAAGGATCGGGATGATCTTGATCATTCCCCTGCCCAAGATGTTGCAGACGATAACAACGACGATCGCGACAAGGGCGATCGGCCAGTTTGTTGCGCAGTTATTGATCGCCGAGGGAGCCAGGTTCATGCCGATGGCAACGATGATCGGGCCGGTAACGACCGGCGGGAAGAATTTCATTACCCTTTTGCTTCCGTATGCTTTGCAGATCAGGGCCAGTACAAGATAGAGAAGGCCGGCACAGGCGATACCTACACATGCGTATACGAGCGATACCTGATCCTCGTAGCCGAGTGCTGCGCCTGCAGCCTTGACCGCTGCGTATCCGCCGAGGAAGGCGAAAGACGAGCCTAAAAATACCGGTACTTTCCTTCCTGTTACGAGATGCATGAACAGTGTGGCAAGTCCGGCGAAAAGAAGTGTCGTGGAAACGCTTAAGCCTGTGATGATCGGAACGAGCACGGTTGCCCCGAACATCGCAAACAGATGCTGCAGTCCTAAAACAGCGGTTTTTCCTTTGCCCAGTTCTTTGACATTATAGATCGCTTTCTGTTCGTTATCCATTATGTCCTCCCATTGAAAAAGAATATCAAAAAATACATCATATTGTGTTTCAGTTTTCAGCCTGCTTCATTATATAGTGTATGACTTCATAATGCAATAAAAAAGAGCCTCAAAAAGCATCTTCAGAACTGCAAGGTCTCAGATGCGGACGCTTTGACAGCGAGATTACCGATGTGAGCGTTGTTACGGAAACCGCTGAAACTGTTTTAAATACTGAGTAACAAAATTCTGAACAGTCTCAGCCGGTAATGTACTTTTCGATCATCACTTCAATCGTCTTCGTACCAAGCGGTGTCTTCTGACTCTCCATTGTAATGATCAGCTGCTCTCCCGGGAAGAAACCGTTATTGATATAGAAATTCAGTTTGTTCACCGCTTTGCGGGCATAAGCTTCATCATCCATCATTCCCAGATGTTCCCAGATATACTCCGTTCTCCGTCGGACATTCAGCACGCGGAAATCGGGATAGATCGTGAACCCCTCCTGAAGGGCCAGCGGGACCTCGTATTTATAAGGAATGCCCTGCCTTTCCAGCGTATCAGCGATAATTTTTTCTGATTTGGAGCGAACCCTTTCGCCCTTGACCGTAAAGATACCGGGCGCTTCTTCCGTGAATGGTTTCCCTGTATACTCCTGTGCCTGCCACCCGCGGACGAACTGACTGTCTGTAAGAAGCAGCGGGCAGATCAGTCCCTGCTTTTCCGCAGAAAATGTATGAATGGTCTCTTCGGGTGCTGTGTTCTCATAAACAGACCTGGTCCTGGTTACCGCATTCAGCCGCTGCTGAAGCACGTCCAGCAGTCTGCGGTCATAATCCCGTTGTGCAAGCGCTTCCGCAATACTCCTGTCTTTTTTCCTGATGTACACTCTCTTTTCTCTGTTTCTGCCGCACGAACGATTCCGCTGATAATACTGCACATGTCCATGGCTGTGTGATATTTCGAGTATCCCTTCCGGATACGAATTCATCCGGTCGTTCAGCTGCTTAACCAGTTCCCGAAGGATCCCTTCTTCCGTAACAAGACTATCGTATACCGTATTCATATATTCGCCTTTCTGTTATCCGATGACTTTGAATGACTTTGAAACATTTCCCCTTCAGACGCGTGAATGTCTTTAAGGGATTACAGAGATTGTTGATGTGTTTCCCCTGCGCCACGTATTGGCCGATAAGGATTACGGAGATTGTTGAGGTGTTTCCTCCTGCGCCACGTACGGGCAGCAAAGGATTACGGAGATTGTTGAGGTGTTTCCCCTAGCACCACGTACGGGCAGCAAAGGATTACGGAGATTGTTGAGGTGTTTCCCCTAGCACCATGTACTGGCCGCTAAGGATTACGGAGATTGTTGATGTGTTTCCTCCTGCGCCACGTATTGGCCGATAAGGATTACGGGGATTGTTGAGGTGTTTCTTCCTGCGCCACGTATTGGCCGCAACAGCCCATGGCTGAAGGATAAAAAGAGTTATGCTGTGGTCAGATATCCACAGCATTATAGATCGAAAGAGGAATATATGCCTTCACGGCGATCCCTTCCGGTGTGAATTCTTCCGAAACAAGCTGGCCCTTCATACGGATCAGAGCCACCTTTCTGCCCTGGTCATAAGGATACAGCCTTTCAATATAAAGCTTCCGGCCAACAAGAAGGTCGCTGACCGCTTCCGGGATCTCTTCCAGCCCGATGTGATGCTTCGCACTGATTTTCAGTGTTCTGTCCGCCCTGCTGTCGATCAGGGGGTCGTCATCGGTCCGCCGGTCGATCTTATTGAACAGGGTAAGCACCGGCTTCCCTTTTACCCCCAGCATATCCAGTGTTTCATAGACGGTATTCATCTGCTCGGTCATGGAGGGATTGGATGCGTCGACAACATGGATGATCATGTCCGCGTAGACCGCCTCTTCCAGAGTGCTCCGGAACGCGTCGACCAGATGATGAGGCAGTTTACGGATAAAGCCGACCGTGTCGGTGAGGAGCATCTGCCCGCCCTGCGGGAGATCAAAGATCCTTGTCGTGGGATCCAGCGTAGCGAACAGGGCGTCCTGTTCCAGTACTGCCGATCCGGTAAGGGCATTCAGCAGGGTGGATTTCCCGGCATTGGTATAACCGACGATCGCCGCGGTATGGATCTCTCCCTTCTGGCGGCCGGCCCGCTGCACCTCCCTGTGCCGGACAACATCTTCCAGCTCCTTTTTGAGCACGCTGATCCGCTCGCCGATCACGCGGCGGTCGATCTCCAGCTTTTTCTCGCCGGGTCCCCTTGTGCCGATTCCGCCGCCGAGTCTGGAAAGGGATTTGCGCAGGCCCACCAGCCTGCTTGCGCGGTACCTCAGCTGTGCCAGTTCGACCTGGATCCTTCCTTCTTTTGTCCGGGCGCGCTGCGCGAAAATATCCAGGATCAGAAGCGTCCGGTCAAAGACCTTGCATTCCAGTTCATCTGCCAGCGTACGCAGCTGTACGGGGGAAAGTTCGTCATCACAGATAATGCCGTCGGCATCGTAAAGATAGAGCATCCCCTTCAGTTCTTCCAGCTTGCCGGAGCCGAAATAAGTAGACGGATGAATTCTTTCTCTCTTCTGGACGAGCGTTTCGACCACTTCCGCGCCCGCTGTGGACGCGAGGTCGGCAAGCTCCTGAAGGGAGGCGGCTGTCTCTTCCTCGGAACCTTCGGAGACGGCAGCAAGTATTACTCTTTCGCTGTATTCATCCTGTACGATCATTACAAGCCTCTTCGAAGGAATTTATACTCCCGTTTCATCTGTTCGTCGTTGGGATAAGTCTGAAGAAACTCCCGGGCTTTTTCCCGGGCAGTCTGGAAGTCCTGCAGGTCCTCATAGGCGATCACTTCGTTAAAAAGCAGGCTTCTGCGGATCTCATCATCGCTGCTGTTCAGGCCCTCTTCAATGTACCGGAGCGCCATATCCGGCTTGTTTTCCGCTATTGCGCAGAGTGCAAGACCGTTCATGGCTTTGCCCGAATCCAGCCCGGCCTTCATCGCATCTTCGTACAGCGAACGCGCTGCTGCAATGTTATCGTTGTCCAGATAAATGCTGCCCAGCACCGGGACCGCGTTCAGATAGCCCTGGTCCACTGCCCTCTGAAGATGTTCGATCGCTTTGGAATCCTCTTCAAGACAGTCATAGACCCGGCCGAGATCCGCATGCTCCTTCGGGCTGTACGGGGTGATCAAAAGTGCCTGCTTCAGATACTCTGTTCCGTCCGCTTCCAGCCGGACATCCCGGCAGGCATCATAGATCAGCAGAAAGACTTCGTAATCGGTGCATCCTTCGACAGCAGCATCAAAAAAGCCGAACGCTTTTTCTTCTTCCTCTTCGTTCAGATAAATGCGTCCGATTAATGCGTTTGCGTATGCCGGACGGCTGCCTTGGGCCAGCTCTTCGTACAAAAGGATCGCTTCCTTTGTCTGCCCGGACTTCTCAAGGCTTTCCGCCTTGTAGTATTTCACGTCTTCTTCGAATTCCGGATTCGGAAAATCCTTTTCCTCGAGCGCCATGTCAAACATAGTCACCGCATACTCGTAATTTCCCCTGGCAAAATAGACCATGCCCTGCCCCCGGCAGCTCTCTACAAGCCGGCCGTCTTTCTCGGCGGCTGTCTGGAACTTTTCAAGGGCGGTGGTATAGTCCCCGTTCGCCAATGCAGCAAGTCCTTCTTCATAGGCACCGGAATCATCCGGCGTAAGGCTGTCACAGCCCGGAAGAAGAAGGGATGCTATGCTCATTATCATCAGGATCGCGAAGATCCGTATGCTTCTGCGGTTACTCAAGTTGCTTTCCTTTGCCCTGCAGGAAGCGGGTCTGAACTTATTGCTTTGCGGCAGCTATTGCATCATAAAGATCGGCTTTGTAGACTCCCTCTTTTACCAGTTCGGCAAACGCTTCGATCACGGCAGGCTTGTCTTCCTGGTAAGTGACGCCGAACCATGACGCTTCTGTAGGGAGGACCCGGACTTTTGCCCGGCCGGAACGGATCAGCTGGTCGATGTAGATCGGAAGAAGGAATTCACCGGAAATGTCGCCTTCCGGCTGTTCCTTCAGGAATTCCTTAAAGCCTCCTTCCAGAAGGTCGATAAAGTCCTCGCCGAAACCCCACATATTCATGGAGGCTATTTTATCCGGATCTACGGGGATCCTTTCCTCTCCGTTGATGACTGCGGCGCCGTCGGCGGTTTTATAGATATTCTTTGTTTCATGAACCCCGGTGAGGAAGCCTTCTCCGTTCACATCACAGATGCCTCTGGTGACTCCGCCGTTCTCGCTTAAGGTGTTTCCGAGGCGGAAGCCGGCGCAGCAGATATCCGAAACACCGGGCTCGGCCGGACGTTCGGACGTCAGATAGTCGTAAAGGATCTTATAGGGTTCTTTCCCGTAATAATCATCTGCGTTGATCACCGCGAACGGTCCTTTTACGGTGCCGCGGCAGCAAAGCACAGCCTGGCCGGTCCCCCAGGGCTTGATCCTGTCCGCAGGACAGGTAAAGCCTTCCGGAAGATCATCCAGTTCCTGGAAAACATAGTCTACGGACGCATAGCCTTCCATCTTTTTGGAGATCGTCTGGCGGAACTCCTCCAGAATGGCTTTTCTGAGAATAAAAACGATTTTGTTGAATCCGGCCTCGATCGCGTCATGAACAGAATAGTCCATGATCAGTTCCCCGGAGGGACCGACCGGTGTGAGCTGTTTGACGCCTTTTCCGAATCGGCTCCCGATTCCGGCTGCCATGACTACTAATGTAATATCTTTCATAATGACTCCTCCGGTCATGCTGTTATTCGGCACCTGCCAGCTTGGCTGCCTGGTCTGCGGCGATCAGCGGATCGATGATCTCGTCCAGATCTCCTTCCAGGATCGCCTCTATCCTGTGCGACGTGTATTTGATGCGGTGATCGGTAACTCTTCCCTGCGGGAAATTATAGGTCCTTATCTTTTCGGAGCGGTCTCCCGTCCCTACCTGGTCCTTGCGGTACTTTGCTTCTTCGTCGTGTTTTTTCTGAAGCTCCATCTCGTACAGCCTGGAGCGCAGTACCTTCAGGGCTTTTTCCTTGTTCTTAAGCTGCGATTTTTCATCCTGGCATGAGACAACGATCCCCGTGGGGATATGTGTCAGCCGTACAGCCGAATCCGTCGTGTTGACGCACTGGCCGCCGTTTCCCGACGCGCGGAACACGTCGAACCGGCATTCGTTCAGATCCAGATGAAAATCCAGTTCTTCCGCCTCCGGCATGATCGCGACGGTGACCGTAGACGTATGGATCCGGCCGCCGCTTTCGGTTTCCGGCACGCGCTGGACCCGGTGGACGCCGCTTTCGAACTTGAGTCTGGAATAAGCGCCTTCCCCGCTGATCTGGAAAGTCACTTCCTTGAAGCCGCCGAGACCGATCT
>JAFWOE010000020.1 GCA_017509985.1 Lachnospiraceae bacterium | reverse complement strand
TCCGGTCACGGAGCGGATGTGTCAATGAAAATATCAGGAGCGATATAATTATGAAGATTACTGAACTTTTTAAACAGGGTGAATTTGTGGTATCAGCCGAGGTAGGACCGCCGAAGGGCTGTGATGTTTCCGGTCTTATCGCAGAGGCTAAGGAATATTTGAAGGACGTCAATTTCGTTAATGTAACGGACAGCCAGTCATCTGTCATGAGACTTGGCTCCCTGGCAATGTGCAAGGTCTTAAAGGATGAGGGCTTCGACCCGATCTTCCAGCTGACCTGCCGTGACAGAAACCGTATCGCGCTTCAGTCAGATCTTTTAAGCGCTGCCATGCTCGGAATAGAGAACCTTCTTCTTCTGACAGGCGACCATACGAAACTGGGCGACAACCCGGGAGCAAAACCGGTATTCGACCTCGATTCAGTTTCCCTGCTCTACACAGCGAGCCAGCTGGAGGCAGGAAAGGATCTGGGCGGAAACGATCTCGTAGGCGCAGCACCGAAATTTGCAAAGGGCGCAGTTGTTTCACCCTGCAGCGATTCTCTTGATGCACAGCTTCTTAAAATGGAGCGCAAGGTCAAGGCCGGAGCAGAGTATTTCCAGACTCAGGCAGTTTTCGAGCCGGAGAAATTCATCAAGTTCATGGAAAAGGCAAAAGAGTTCGGCAAGCCCGTACAGCTCGGAATCATCATTCCGAAATCTGCCGGAATGTGCAAATTCATGAACAACAATATCGCCGGAATCCATATCCCGGATGAAATGATCGAAGAGCTGGCGGCTGATAAGGAAAAGACCAAGGCCGGCATCACAGGCACAGAGATCTGCGCACGCATCATCAAAGAGTGCAGACCGTACTGCCAGGGCGTTCATATCATGGCTATGGGATGGGAGTCAAAAATCCCGGCACTGCTTCAGCAGGCAGGAATCACAGCCTGAGCGCGAACGAGCGTATTTAAAAATATTTGCACAGTTAATGTGTAAGCCGGGAGAGGGAATATCCCGGCGGGCGGCAGACGATGGATCTGCCGCCCTTTTTGGCAGAAAGGCAGACCTTGGGAAATATCCATAGGACGTACTGAAAAGGAGATTCGGATGAAATACAGAAAACTGGGCAAAACCGGACTGATGGTAAGTGAGATCGGATTTGGCGGAGAGTGGCTGGAACGCCATGATTATGACGAATCGGTCGATCTTCTGCGCTATGCCGGAGAACGGGGAATAAATATCGTGGACTGCTGGATGGCGGATCCGAAATCCCGGGATATCATCGGACAGGCAATGAAAGGGAACCGCGATAAATGGATCGTTCAGGGACACATCGGTTCTACCTGGCAGAACGGGCAGTATGTCCGGACAAGAGAACTTAAGCATGTCATTCCGGCTTTCGAAGATCAGTTGAAACGAATGCAGACAGATCATATCGATCTGGGCATGATCCATTATGTGGATGCCGAGGATGACTGGAACACCTGCATAAATACGGATTATATCAAATATGTGCAGGAGCTTCATGATAAGGGGATCATCCGTCATATCGGTCTGTCTACTCATAATCCGAGGATAGCAAAAAAAGCGGTCGAGACCGGTTTCGTTGAGATGATATTGTTCTCGATCAATCCTGCATTTGATATGCGGCCGGCCTGTGAGGATATCGACCAGATGTTCGGTGAATATGATCCGGGGCTTTCCGGGATCGATAAGGAGCGGGCCGAATTGTATCAGCTTTGCGATGAAAAGGATATCGGGATAACGGTTATGAAGGGCTTTTTCGGCGGGAGGCTGTTTGACGAAAAAACTTCGCCATTCGGTGCGGCTTTTACACCGGTGCAGTGTCTGCATTATGCTTTGACCAGACCGGGAGTGTCTTCCGTACTTGTCGGATATGATACAAAAGAGCAGGTGGATGCCGCTGTTGCGTACGAATCCGCTTCAGATGATGAGAAGGATTATGCTTCGGTCATTGCTTCGGCTCCGCTGCATTCTTACACGGGACAGTGTACTTACTGCGGCCATTGCAGGCCGTGTCCGGTAAATATT
>JAFWOE010000019.1 GCA_017509985.1 Lachnospiraceae bacterium | reverse complement strand
TAAATGCGGCGTGGCTTGAACGGAGCTCCGGGGCGAAAGCCCCGTGAGCCAAAAAGAGAAAGCCAGCGCCTTTAGGCGCTGGCAGGCAACGCGGGCTTATAGCCCGCATCCCGAACCACCCGTTTTACGGGTGGAGGCGATATGCAAAAAACGATGTAGCAGAAACAGGACTTATAGTCGGAACGATGTCTGTTGGCCAGAGGAGTTTGAAGACGGTCAGCAGCCGATACTTCGCTGCGGCCTTTGAGCCATCATTACGGCGAATTTGGCCGCAGCGTTAGTGAAGGCGCTGAGCGGCTGAAAAGGACGAAGCCCCTGACAGAGAGCCGATTATGAAATCCTGTTTTTGCTTCATTAGATTTTTTTTGAAAAAAGTGTTGACAACAGAGAAACGATGGCGTATATTACCTACTAAACAGATAGGAAAAATAAGTGGTTAAAACATGGGCGTTGTTAAAGCTGTTTGCACAAGTAACAGAAAAGGGATACAGAAGACAGCGGCGGAATCGATCCGGCTGGTCAAAGACTTCGGGATCGAAGGAGATGCTCATGCAGGGAACTGGCATCGCCAGGTCAGCCTTCTAAGCTACGAGAAGATCGAAGAATTCAAGGCAAAAGGGATCGACCTGGAAGACGGTGCATTCGGAGAGAATATTATAGTAGAAGGTTTTGACCTTCGAACCCTTCCTCTCGGTACAAGGTTCCGGATCGGCGATGTGCTTCTTGAACTGACACAGATCGGAAAAGAATGCCACGCACACTGTGCGATCTACCATGCAGTCGGCGACTGCATCATGCCGAGAGAAGGGGTCTTCACGATCGTTCTGGAAGGAGGAACGGTACGGCCCGGGGATGAAGTCGAAATGATCCCGCCGGCAGACCAAGACTGATAAAATTCCCTGAGATTGCACCGGTCAAATAAAGAAATGAAAGGAGGAGCAGAAATGTCGTCAGGAAGGATTCGTTATTGGAAGATGTGGTACAGGAAGGATGTCATGTGTATGATGTCGGATTCTGGTATGCGGCAAAAAATGCCCCTCCGATGTATGGTATGATCCGAACGGATCGGTTTGATTGAGAATCAAATGTATCGTAAATTGGACGGGAGGCAAAAAGGCTTCCCGTTTTGGATAAAAAGGATTAAAGGAGACGAATATGAGCGATCACAAATTCAGATTTGAAACATTGCAGCTTCACGTAGGTCAGGAACAGGCGGATCCGGCCACCGATTCCAGGGCGGTCCCGATCTATCAGACTACTTCCTATGTTTTCCGTAATGCTCAGCATGCGGCGGACCGTTTCGGACTCCGTGACGCCGGAAATATCTATGGAAGACTTACCAATTCCACACAGGGCGTTCTGGAAGAAAGAATAGCGGCCCTTGAAGGCGGGGCAGCGGCGCTCGCAGTATCGGCCGGAGCGGCAGCGATCACGTATTCCGTTCTTGCACTGGCAGGCGCCGGAGACAATATCGTGGCGCAGAAAACCATTTACGGCGGAAGCTACAATCTGTTTGACCATACACTTCCGGCCTATGGGATCGATACGACATTTGTTGATGCCCATAACCTGGAAGAGATCGAAGGCGCGATCAACGAGAAGACTAAAGCGGTCTTTATCGAAACACTGGGAAATCCGAATTCCGATATTCCCGATATCGATGCCATTGCGGAAATCGCGCATAAATACAGCATTCCGCTTATTATTGACAACACCTTCGGGACTCCGTATATGATCCGCCCTATCGAGCACGGAGCCGATATCGTGGTCCATTCGGCAACCAAATTCATCGGCGGCCACGGTACGACTCTCGGCGGAATCGTTGTAGACAGCGGAAAGTTCGACTGGGCTGCTTCGGGCAAGTTCCCGCAGCTCACCGAGCCGAATCCGAGCTATCACGGAGTCTCTTTCGTACAGGCTGCGGGTGCTGCGGCTTATGTAACGTACATTCGGGCCATCCTGCTTCGTGATACGGGTGCGGCGATCTCTCCTTTCAACGCATGGATCCTTCTTCAGGGGCTTGAGACCCTGTCTCTCCGGCTGGACCGTCATGTGGAGAACACAAAAAAAGTCGTTGAGTTCCTGGCAGCGCATCCCCTTGTGGAGCGCGTCAATCATCCGTCACTGCCGGATCATCCCGATCATGCGCTTTATGAAAAGTATTTTCCGAACGGCGGAGCATCGATCTTCACCTTTAATATCAAAGGCGGAAAAGAGGAAGCCTATGCTTTTATCGACGGGCTGAAGATCTTCTCGCTCCTGGCCAATGTAGCCGACGTCAAGAGCCTGGTCATTCATCCCTATGACACCACCCATTCGGAAATGACGGACGAGCAGCTTGAGGAAGCCGGAATCTATCAGAATACGATCCGTCTTTCGATCGGGACAGAGCATATCGACGATATCCTCTGGGATCTGGAACAGGGATTTGCGGCAGCGGCAGCCCTCGGATAAAGAATGAAAGTTGCCATTACCGTAATATTGTGATAAAACCGTCGTATCGGAGAAAATTATTGTGTTTCGGAACAGACATCAGACTGTTGTTCAATTACATTCTGAATTATAAACAAAGGAGATATAAATCATGGCAGATATTAAAGAATCCTCACTGGAATTAGTAGGAAATACCCCGCTTCTCAGAGCGTCCCGTTACAGCAAAAGCGCAGGCCTTGAAGGAAACGCGCTGCTGGTCAAGCTGGAGTATCTGAATCCGGCAGGCTCCGTAAAAGACCGTATTGCCGCCGGAATGATCCGCGACGCGGAAGAAAAAGGAATTCTTAAGCCGGGTGCGACCATTATCGAACCGACCAGCGGAAATACCGGTATCGGACTTGCTGCAATTGCCGCAGCCAAGGGATACAAGGCAATCTTTACCCTGCCGGAGACCATGAGCGTCGAGCGCAGAAAGCTCCTTGCAGCTTATGGTGCAAAACTGGAACTGACCGACGGCTCCAAAGGAATGAAAGGCGCGATCGCCAAGGCCGAAGAACTGAAAGAAGAGATCCCCGGCTCTGTGATCCTCGGACAGTTTGTCAACCCTGCAAACCCGGCGGAGCATTATAAGACCACCGGTCCGGAGATCTGGGAACAGACCGGCGGGGAAGTTGATATTTTCGTTGCCGGTGTCGGTACCGGCGGAACGATAACCGGAGCAGGCCGTTATCTGAAAGAAAAGAACCCCGGGATCAGGATCGTGGCGGTCGAACCGGCCGGATCACCGGTTCTCTCCAAGGGAACTCCGGGAGCCCATAAGATCCAGGGAATCGGCGCGGGCTTTGTTCCGGACACGCTGGATACGTCGATCTATGACGAGATCATTGCGATCGAGAATGAAGATGCGTTTGCCGAAGCAAAGAACTTTGCTTATGCAGAAGGCATCCTGATCGGAATCTCTTCCGGCGCTGCCCTGAAAGCCGGCAAAGAGCTTGCTTCCAGACCGGAAAACGCCGGCAAGAATATTGTTGTTCTTCTTCCGGATTCCGGAGACCGATATCTTTCATTGCTTTGAAACTCATAAAAATCAGGTCCTAATAGTTACTTTTTCCTTCATACGAAGCTGCTGCAGCGGTTACAGCCCCTCTTGTTCCGCTGCGGCAGCTTTTTTTTCGCTTCTGGAAAGGCATTAAGTCTGAAAACCTTTTTGGCGCCGGTCCTGTTTCCGTTCACATCTGTATCAGAACAGCATCCTTTTCTCATGTCAGTTGTCAAAAAATCATGCTTAGGGTATAATACATTGATAACAGGTCAAATCTGTTCTTAAATGAAAAATGGCAGAAAAGAAAGGCGTTTTTCTCCGCTCTTCTTATATGCTGTATATTTTCATACATCGCTTCGCTTAAGGAGAATGAAAATGGAAGTAGATATCAATAACTATATTGATGATAAGCAAATGAGTATTCCTTTTTGTGTGCCGGATATCTCTGAGCTGGAGATCAATGAGGTGGTAGAGGTCCTTAAAAGCGGCTGGATCACCACCGGACCAAAGACGAAAAAACTGGAAGGACTCCTTGCGGATTATCTGGATGTACCAAAGGTGATCTGCCTCAACAGCCAGACAGCCTGCGGGGAACTCAGCCTTCGTCTGATGGGCATCGGAGCAGGATCGGGCGGCAGTGCAGAAGATGAGGTGATCTGTGCATCATACACTTATACCGCATCCGCTTCAGTAATAGATCATGTCGGAGCGAAGATCGTACTTGTTGACTGTCAGAAAGACAGTGTCGAGATGGATTACGATGCCCTTGAGGCGGCGATCAATGAACACACCAAGGCGATCATCCCGGTCGATATCGGCGGTGTCCCCTGTGATTATAAAAGGATCATGGAGATCGTTGAGAGAAAACGGCCGCTGTTTAAGCCTGCAGGAGAGATGCAGGAAGCGCTTGGCAGGGTTGCTGTTATTGATGATGCGGCACATGCTCTCGGGGCATCTGTTAAGCTGGACGGAAAAAAAGTCATGCTTGGAGCCGCAGCAGACATCACCAACTTCAGTTTTCATGCGGTTAAGAACTTCACTA
This sequence comes from Lachnospiraceae bacterium, assembly GCA_017509985.1. GTDB lineage: Bacteria > Bacillota > Clostridia > Lachnospirales > Lachnospiraceae > Alectryocaccobium. Next base: position 90,006 of record JAFWOE010000019.1, on the reverse strand, counting down.
CTGCGGAAGGCGGGGCTTTGGCATGGAATATCAAAGGCATCGACAACGAAGCGGTTTACCACAAACTTCAGCTTCTTTCCCTTCACGGACAGAGCAAGGACGCCCTTTCAAAAAACCGCGTCGGAGACTGGGAATATGACATTATCGGGCCATGGTATAAGTATAATATGACCGATATCATGGCAGGCATCGGGATCGCACAGCTCTCCCGTTATCCCAAACTCCTTAAAAAACGCCGAAACCTGATCGGGAAGTATAATGAAGTCCTTGTTCCTCTCGGTATTGGTGTACTGGATCATTACAACCGCCGGCATACTTCATCCGGTCATCTTTTCATTGCCAGAGTGCCGGGGATCAGTGAGGAAGAACGGAATCAGATCATTTATAAGATGGCTCAGGCAGGGATAGCCTGTAATGTGCATTTCAAACCGCTGCCTATGCTCACAGCGTATAAAAAGATGGGATTTGACATCAAGGATTTCCCGAATGCTTACAATATGTATAAGAACGCAATCACCCTGCCTCTTTATTCGAAGCTGACGGATCTTGAAGCAAATTATGTTGTCAATACGTTTGCCAGGATCGTGAAGGAATACTTAAAATGATACTTCACAGACTGCAGTTCAGTTAATAATGAGATAACCCGGTGCTTCATATTGGGAAAGTACCGGGTTATTTTGACAGGGGAAAGCAGAAAGGAAATACCATGATTTTCGGAGCGATACTTGCCGGAGGCACTGGGCAGAGAATGAAGAATGATTCCCTGCCGAAACAATTTCTGGAGCTGTGCGGAAAACCGATCATAATCCACACGTTGGAAAAATTTTGGACTTGTACACGATTTGATGCGGTTTATCTGGGCATCCATAAGGACTGGATCGACTATATGCTGGATCTGATCCGCAGATTCCTGCCGGACCAAAAGGATCAGATCATTGTTGTCTGCGGCGGGGAAGACCGCAATTCTACCCTGTTCAATGTTATAGACCGGGTCGAGAAGGATCACGGCGTATCGGAAGAACATATTATCGTGACGCATGATGCTGTAAGACCGTTTGTAACGCTGCGCATGATCGAAGAGAACATAGACGCGGCGGTAAAGTACGGGGCAGCAGATACGGTGATACCGGCTGTGGATACGATCATCTGCTCAAACGACGGCAAAACGATCGCTTCCGTTTTGGACCGCCGGCAGCTGTATCAGGTGCAGACGCCTCAGAGCTTTCAAATCAGCCTGCTGAAAAACCTGTATGGTACTCTTTCGGAAGAAGAACGGGGGCTTTTGACCGACGCCTGTTCGATCTGTACGGTCCGGAACCAGCCGGTTCATCTGGTAGAAGGTTCCGATACCAACATCAAGATTACTACACCCGGCGATCTGAAGATCGCGCAGGCGATGATGGAAGCCGGGGCTTGAAAAACAGCAAAGAACTCTGTACCGGACAGGAGACCGGTCATTAAAAAACAGACAAGTCGGTTCCGGGAGATCCCTATTTGCTTTTCCACATGGATGGAGACAGAAGAAGGATCATCGGGAAGAGTTCCAGTCTTCCCAGAAGCATTTCAAATATCAGCACAATCTTCGACAGAGGTGAAAAGAACAGATAATTGCACGCGGGTCCTACGCCGGAAAGGCCGGGACCCACATTTGATATGCACGCGACCGATGCCGTGAAGTTGGTCGTGAGATCATGACCGTCCAGGGAAAGGATCAGTACGCTGATAAATGCAATAGCGATATACAGACTGAAAAACACATGAATGGTACGGAGGGTGACAGCTTCCACGGGCCGGGATTCGAACCAGACTTTTTTCACACGGGAAGGAAGGACCAGCTTCTTGATCTCCGTAAAATAGGATTTGACCAGAAGTATGATTCGGGATACTTTGATCCCGCCGCCCGTAGATCCGGCGCAGCCGCCGATAAACATGAGCAGCACAAGTATCCAGCGCGAAAATTCCGGCCAGTTGTCAAAATTGGCCGATGAAAATCCGGTCGTGCTTATGATGGTCGCAACCTGGAAGAAAGAATACCGAAGTCCGTTTGTAAAGCCTCCGACCTGGTATGCGATGTTTCCTGCGATGGCAAAGACGGAGGCAGCTACGATGCACAGGTAGACCCGGAATTCTTCACTTTTCAGCGCAAGGAGGATCTCACCGGTAAGCATCAGGAAGAAAAGGTTGAAATTGCAGCCGAAAAGAAGCATAAAGACGGAGACGACCATTTCAACATAGACACTGTCGAAAGCGGCAATGCTGGCAGCCCTGGTCGAAAAACCGCCGGTGCCCGCGGTCGCAAATGCGTGCAGTACCGAATCAAAGAATCCGAGGCCTCCGGCAAGAAGGAAGAAGATCTCCAGCAGGGTAAGCACCATATAGATAACATACAGGATCCTGGCGGTTTTACGGGCGCGCGGGACCAGCTTGCTGACCGTCGGGCCCGGGACTTCGGCTCTCATTATATGAATATAGTGGTTTCCGGATACCGGAAGCACCGCGGCGATCAGAACAAGTACGCCCATGCCTCCGATCCAGTGAGTGAAAAGCCTCCAGAACATGCAGCCGCGGCTCATGGTTTCGGGGTTTGTAAGGATGCTCGCCCCGGTTGTGGTGAATCCCGAAACCGTCTCAAAAAACGCGTTGAGGTAATTCGGGATATCCCCTGAAAACACGAAGGGAAGGGCACCGAAAGCGGACATCAGGATCCAGGCGAGACCTGTACATAAAAATCCTTCCCGCGCGAAAAGGTCGTCATGGGTCGGCTTGAAAAGGAAGATCATAGCCAGGCTCAGTACGGCAAGCGGAGCGATCGTATACAGGAAAGGCAGCGGGCTTTCATGGTAATAGAGCGCAGCCGACATCGGCAGGAGAAGCAAAAGAACTTCTGCCAGCAGGACTTTCCCCAGTATGTTAACGATCATTCTGTAATTCATAAACCGTACCCGCTTCAGCCTCAGGCCAGGATATCATCGAGTTCGTGGATTTTAGGATCTGTGGATATTATAATGACCCGGTCCTCCGGCATAAGGACTGTATGTCCGTCGGGAACGATATGCTCTTTGCCCCGGGTCACCGAGCCGAGCAGTACGCCGTGCTTGAGCTTCATTTCGGCGAGGGAGCGGCCGATGCATCTGTTTTTGCTGCCGACAAGATACTGGGTAGCCGTAACCTTCTGATTTCCCAGATAATACAGGGCTTCGATACGGCTTTTGCCGGAAGCGTGCTCCAGTCCGCGTACATAACCTTCCACGCGCTGTGTTACCAGCCGAAGCGGGGAAAGTGAAGATTCCGGGAGTACATCTTTAAGAAGCTTTGAGAACTTGTCGTTCTTTACTTTTGTGACGATCTTGCTGACACCGGAATTCTGCGCATAGAGGCTCAGGATAATATTGTTTTCATCCGATCCGGTCATGGCAATGAAGGAGTCGGCCGTGCGGATGCCGTTTTCCTGAAGGACGGAGATCGCCGTACCGTCTGCGCAGATAATATCGGCCTTTCGCAGACGCTCGGAGAGGTATTCGCATCTGTCCGGATTGTTTTCTATAATGGTCACTTTTACACCGGTGTTTTCCAGCAGCTGGTACAGATAGACCGCGCTCCGGCTGCCGCCCAGGATCAGGACGTTCTGAACCGGTTTTTTATACAGTCCGGCAGAAAGGAAGAAATGGTGGAGATTATCCGGTTCTCCCGTCAGGGCGACCATATCTCCGGATTTAAGGACGGAAGTTCCGTCGGGGATCATATATGTCCCTTCCCGTTCGATCGTGCAGATCAGGACCCTCTGCCCGGCGATCTTTGTCAGGTCGCGAAGTGCAACATTATCCAGCTTGCTGTTCGGAGGGATACGGAAGGTCAGCAGTTCAAGCTGACTGTCCGGAAAGATCTCCAGATGGCTTGCAGCAGGGAACTGGAGCACCCGGTAGATCTCTTCGGCGGTCACGTAATCGGGATGGATCGCCAGGGACAGGCCGAGGGATTCTTTCCAGATATTGGTATCCGGGCTGTAGTCCGGATCGCGCAGAAGGGCAATGGTGTGCTCCGCACCGGCCTTTTCGGCCAGGAGACAGCTGATAAGGTTTGTCTCGTCGCTTCCGGTCGCCGCGATAAACACTTTTGCGGCATGGATCTCGGATTCTTTAAGGACCTGCGGGGATATACAGTTGCCGCAGTATCCGATCACGTCCATGGATCGTACCGCGTTGTTCAGAACCTCGTTGTTCTTGTCGATGATCGTCACGTCGTGACCCTTGCGGCAAAGCTGTGCGGCAATGTCGCGTCCCATGGTTCCCGCGCCTGCAATCGTAATATTCATAGAAAACCTCAAAAAAGAATATCTGTCCGATCTGCCAAAACGAGCCCGGATCAAAAGGAACCCGGCAGATTCATATTATAATGTTATAGTATACTTCAAAAAATCAGTAAAGAAAAGAAGGCTTTGCAAGTTGCCCCGGACATTTTCAAAGCGGTATTCAGCGATTGCTGCGGCGAAAAGGATTGGAGAACAGCAGTGTGCAACAGAAAAAGGAACATCTGCGGTGCAGATGTTCCGATGCCGGAGAGAAAGACAAAGACGATGCTTCTTTTGCAGCTTCAGGACGTACAGTTTTCGGAAATACCTCTTTGTCGGATATCAAGAATGCTGGAAGGAGAGACATAGCGGGCAGAAGGGTACAGCCGGTATGCCTGAGCAGACACCTGAACTGCCGTACCGGAAGAGATACAGGGTAAGTATAAACGGATCACCGTTTAACACAAAGACAAAGCAGGTGCAGATCGAAAGAGAACAGGCTTTACGATCCTTGTCCCGGGGGACGTATCATGAAAAGTTTTCCCGACGAAAAAAGGCCTCCGGGTTCCCGGCCGGCAGCCTTCCGCCGCAGTTGTAAATATATCTAATGAGGAAAGAAAGCCAGCCCGTACCTTCCAGTCGGAGGACCGACAGGACAGAGCTGCCTTCTTTTCCGATCGGACGCAGATGGAATAATTTCTGTTTTCTAAGGCAGCGGGCTGTGATCTCAAAGAGAAAACAGTAAAAAGAAAACCATGCCGCCCATCGCTGCATGGTTTTTTCACAGGGATAATCTTCCGTTGTCGGATCACCGGGGGTAGAAACACCGTCGATCACGTTTTCGATAATCTCGGAAGCATAATGCTTATAGGGGATGATGAATTCCGGCAATTCATTATGGAGCCTGCCGCAGCCGTCTTTTCCGCCGCACTTCAAACGCCGGATCCTTAAAAGGTGCTTCCGCCCGTTGTAGGACTTATAGATCCGGACCCTTGAGTCACGGTACTTCAGCGGCTTCCCGCATACGGGACAAAGCGGGGATTCCTGGCTGATGCATTCTTCCAGACCGGACCGGCTCCGAACCACAATGTAATCCGAAATCAAAACCATTTCCTGAACTGCTGCTTTCATTGAAATCCAAGTATGAGGCCGGATTCGACAGGTAAGGGAAAAAGTGATAAGAAGAGCGGAAACGAAGCAGCAGAGCAGGCTTTTTTGAACAAGAAATCCTCAGATGCTTTTCATATGTATACTAAGACCTGTGATCAGTTTACAGCCGGACGATAATACCATGGGATTTTTAGCGGTAAAGACTCTGTAACAGCAGGCAGCGGTCCGGACATCGGACAGCGGGAAATCCCAGCCGAATGAAAAGATAACAGACTGCCGCGTAACATTTGCTAATAGAAAACACATGTGATATAATCCATCAGATATACCGGTTTGATCTGAACGGAGAATTCGAATGAAAGATCTATCAGAAAGAGAAGACAGCCTGTTTGATGAAGATACTTTTGAAGTATCTTTTGATGATACGGATCCGGATATGGAAAGCATGAGCTTTCTGGATTCGGATGAAGATTTTGACGATTTTGATTCGGAAGATGATCTTGACGATTTTAACACCAAAGACCTTGCAAATCATCATCTGAGAGAGACGGAGACGATCGGTCTCAGCCGTTTTTCAGAGGAACTCACGGATCACAAAGAATTCGGGGACGAAGAGAGAGACGGAGGCGGCTCCGGGGAAAAACAGGGAGATGAGATCCCCGAAATATCCCTGGATGAAACGGATGAAGAGGCTGCACACAAAAAAAACGCCGTCGGGAGTTTCTTTGAACGGTTTCGAAATAATCCATCGTTAAAGAAAGCCGCAATCATGGCCGGGGCCGGCGCTCTCTGTGTGCTGATCGTTTTCGGGATTGTTGCCGCGGTTTTGAAATCAAACAGCAGACAGTCTGCGGAGGATTCTTCGGCGGAAGAGGGACCGCAGATCGTTGTGGTCGAACAGCAGGTCAGCGATGTCCGTTTTCTTTCTTTTGGCCCACTTTCCATAGAAGATGAAGAAGGATACCTTTCGGTCAAAGATTTTTCACAAATTCTTGATAAGCTCTATGCTGATGATTTCGTACTGATTGATATTTATGCGCTCGGTCAGGCGGATGAAAGCGGCAATATGATCCTGAACAAGACGATCGATGTGCCCGAAGGAAAAAAACCGCTCATTATCATGCAGAGAGACGTTTCTTACCCCTTAAGCAGGCAGAACGGGAACTTTGCCAAGCGGCTTGTGGTAGATTCGGAGGGATATCTCCGGACAGAATACACGGACGCGGATGAAGAATCCTACATGGGGGATTATGATCTTGTACCGATGCTGGAGACTTTTATCCGGGAACATCCGGATTTTTCCTATAACAATGCCAGGGGAATTCTCGGCCTGACCGGTTATAACGGGATATTAGGGTATCGGACCAGTTCTTATCTGGCTTCGGAAGAGAACAATCCATACGGGGTATTTGATACGGAAAACCAGATCCAGGCGATGCAGAGCGTTCTGGAAACACTGCAGAGCAGCGGATGGAGATTTGCCTCCAACGGCTTCGGTTACAGGATCAGCTACGGCAGCGAGTATTCGCTGGTAGAAAACGATGCCTTTGCATGGAGAGACCAGGTAGCCGGCCTTATCGGCGGCTCGGACATCCTCATGCTTCCGAGACAGACGGATATCGGCAGCTGGGCACCGTACGATGAGAATAATACAAAATATACGCTTATGAAGGGCCTCGGATTTCGGATCTATCTGATCGCCGAGGATGAAACGCCCGGATTAATGCTGGCCAGAAATGAGTATCTGAGGATCGCTGTCACAGAGATCAATTCAAACAGTGAATTTGAGGCTGCCTTCCGTGAAGAAACAGCGGAAGAACCATCCGGAGAGCCGGAAAACGAAACTTCCGCAGAATCGGAAGATGAACCTGCAGAGGAGACGGAAGAAGAACCGGCAGCCTGAAGGAAAGGATAAAAAACCATGAAAAAGAAAATTGTTGTTTGGCTGACTGCGGCGGCCTGCGTTTTTGCACTCACAGCATGCGGAGCAGAAGGAAATACAGCGGCAGACAGTAAGGCTGCGTCCGAAGCATCGGAAACCGGTTCAGCCTCTTCAGCGGCATCAGCCGTATCGGAAGCTTCTTCAGCCGTTTCCGAAGCATCGGCTGTTTCGGCATCCTCCGCAGAAGAGTCGTCTTCGGCTTCTTCCGAGACGTCGGCGGCATCCGAGGCCGCGGCACAGGAACTGGTCTATACGGAAGAGGAAGAAGCACTTCTGGCGATCCCGCTTGTCGACGGGGGGGTCTCCGCGTCCGACTGCGTTGAGCTCTGCGATTACAGCAATGTGGATATTCATGATGCCTATACGGCACCGACCGACAGTGATGTCCAGCAGTTTATTGACTCGCAGATCGTTCCGGTCGAAACCGGGGACAAAAATGCCCTTGTCGCAGACGGGGATACCGCAAATATCGATTATGTCGGCAAAATCGACGGAGAAGCGTTTGAAGGCGGTACAGGAAACGGTTACGACCTGGTCATCGGAAGCGGCACGTTTATTGACGGGTTTGAAGACGGCGTTATCGGAATGAAGGCCGGCGAAGTAAAGGACATCACAGTAAAGTTCCCGGACGATTACTGGAACGAAGATATGGCCGGAAAGGATGCCGTATTCACCGTTACGCTGAATTCGATCAAGACGATGCCTGAGTTTAACGATGAATGGGTAGCGAAGTATTCCCAGACGGAGGAGACGACAGTCGAAGGCTACAGAAAGTATGTTAAGGACCTGCTCGAAGAGAATGCGCGTCAGATGGCTCTTGAGGCCGAGCAGATGGAACTGCTTCAGTATATCGTGGATAATTCCACGGTAACCCAGATTCCGTCTTCTTATGTAAAAGATGCCGAAGCTGATTTTGATGCAGCAAATGAAGCGCAGGCGCAGTCCTATGGCATGACGCTGACCGAATTGCTGGAAGCGGCCGATCTGACACAGGAATATTACGATCATGAAAAAGCTATTGCCACAAGGGAATCGGCCAAGAATATACTGATTCGCGAAGCGATCTGGGAAAAAGAAGGTATGTCGGAAGACGGCGAGGAATACAAACAGGCCATAGCTGAGCTGGAAGAGTCTTCCGGCATGACGATCGAAATGCTCGAAGCCCAGTACGGGGAAGATATGATCAAGAACTATGCGAAGGTCTATTCGACGATGCTGAAGGTCATCAAATACGCGAACATCGTTCCAGCAGAAGAGGCTTCCGAGACTTCGGCTTCTTCGGCAGGATGATATCTATATCTATGAGGCTCCGGCGAAAAGGGCACAATATCTTGTGGAATCTGTATTGACACGCAATAATTGTTCTGCTATATTATCGAAGGTGTCTGCTGACCTGACAGCAGAGAGGGAGCATTACTTAGTTTCAAAGGGAGTTCTTTTTGGGGATGAGATAGGTATCTCATCCCCAAACGTTTAAAAGGAGAAAAGTGATGATTAACAGACTGTTGAATGAGACCGAAGCACAGGCGGTGCTGATCACGGATCCTGTCAGTATGCGGTATATTTCCGGCTTTCGGGGCGGAGAAGGAGCCGTTTATCTTTCCGGAAACCGCCGGGTGCTCATCACCGATTCAAGATATACGGAAGCCGCCGCAGCGGAATCGGAATTTACCGTTGCTGAAGAGAGCGCGGAACGAAAACGGTATGAGATCCTCGAAGAGCTTCTGAAAGAAGACGGGGTCGAAACGTTCGCCTATGAAGATCTTTCGATGAGGTGCAGCGAGCTTTTTGACCTTCAGGAAAAGCTTCCGTTCATCCGGAACTGGGAAAGGCTCGGGAGCAGGGCGGACAATCTGCGTCAGATCAAGACTGCAGACGAGATCGCGAAGATGGAAAAAGCCGCCGGGATCGCCGATAAAGCTCTTGAGATCCTGCTCGGAATGCTGAAGCCGGGAATGACGGAAAAAGAAGGCGCCTGCGAACTGGAATACCAGATGAAGAAACTCGGCGCGGAAAAAACTTCTTTTGATACTATTTTCGCTTCCGGAGTGAACTCCTCCATGCCCCATGCGATCCCTTCGGATAAAAAACTGGAAACCGGTGATTTTGTCACGATCGACTTCGGCTGTACGATCGACGGATACTGTTCGGATATGACGCGGACAGTCGTCCTTGGCAGGGCGGATGAAAAGCAGAAAGAAATTTATAATATCGTGCTTCAGGCAAATGAAGCTGCGCTTGCAGAGCTGAAAGCCGGTGTGCGCGGCTGCGATATTGATGCGATCGCCCGGAAAGCCATTTCCGACGCGGGGTACGGAGCATGCTTCGGCCACGGGCTCGGGCACAGCGTAGGACTTTACATACACGAGAATCCGAGGCTTTCAAAAACGGATTGTTCCGTTATACAGGAAAACATGATCGAAACGGTAGAACCCGGCATCTATATTCCGGGGTGGGGCGGCGTCCGGATCGAAGATATGGTCGTTGTCACCAGGGAAGGATATCGTTTCCTCTGTCATTCGCCGAAAGAACTGATCGAACTGGGCGTCTGACGAAAGCGTGTCAGGGAGGTGCCATGAACAGAAACGCGAAAGATCTCGAACATTCGGTACGAGAAGAGATTTCAAAGGTTATTGTCGGCAAGGAGGAGCAGATCCGGCTTATCGTTGCCGCTGTACTTGCCGAGGGACATATTCTGCTCGACGACCTCCCGGGAGTCGGCAAGACGACACTGGTTAAATGTCTTGCGAGGACACTTGGCTGCGATTCGGGGCGAATTCAGTTTACGCCGGATATGCTGCCGTCCGACATCATCGGCATGAATATTTTTGACCGTTCCACCGGTGAATTCAAGCGCCTGGAAGGGCCCGTCGTGACCAATCTGCTTCTGGCAGACGAGCTGAACCGCGCGATCCCGAGGACTCAGTCGGCGCTTCTCGAAGCAATGGAAGAACGTCAGATCACGATCGACGGGGAATCTTCTCCTCTGCCGAGATCATTCTGCGTTCTGGCGACACAGAATCCGGTGGAATCCGAATCGACCTTCCGGCTTCCGGCCGCACAGACCGACCGTTTTATGATCTGTCTTTCCCTGGGCTATCCGTCGGTCGAAGAAGAGGTCCGGATGCTGAAGCTCGTCGGCGATGATATTCCTTTTGAAGACCTGAAGGTCGTGACAAACAGGGAAGAACTGACCGAACTGGGCAGCCGGATCGCGAAAGAAGTAAAGGTGACCGACGAACTGATGGCGTATATCGCTTCCGTCACCGACGCGACAAGAAAAGATCCGGCCCTGAAACTGGGAGCGAGCCCGCGTGCGACCAGGGCCCTGTATAAAATCTCCAAATGTCATGCCGCGATCTGCGGCAGGGAGTATGTGATTCCGGACGATGTGCATAAGCTGGCGCCTTATGTGCTCTGCCACAGGTTCATGATGGATTCCAGGGCAGCTCTGGAAGGCCGTTCTGCCGAAGACGTCTTGATGAATATCCTGAATACGCTTCCCGTTCCTCCGCTTACAAAGGAGATCTTTGATGAATAAAAGCAGGAGAGTAGGCTTTACGTCTGCGCTTCTTGTGAACAAATACGTAATAGCGATATCGTTTGCGCTTTCCCTGATAGCCTGGTGGCTGGGCGCAGACGCTCTCGCTGTGCTTTTACTGACCCTGAGCGCCCTGGGACTCATGAGCCTTCTTTGGGGAATGTATTCATTAAAAGACCTTGATGTCATGGTACAGACCGAGAGCTGCGTTTTAAGTGTGGGCAGATCGGTTCGTGCGGAATATATTATCGAAAACAACAAGCTGCTGCCGCTGGTATGGCTGGAAATCTGCCAGGAAGTCCCGGTGAACAGCTGCCTTACGCCGGACGGATCGATGTCACTTCGCGAGTTCTCCGCGGAAGAAGCGGAATATTCCGGCCTGGCAAAGGCTTATATGCGCCGCTTTGCTTTTCTTATGGGGCACAGGGAAATCGCCTGGGACTGCGAGTGGACCGGAACGGCGCGGGGGGTCTACCGGCCCGGAAAGATGATCGTTCGTTCCGGTGACGGGTTCGGGCTCACGCAGTCCGTTTCCGAAAAGGACTGCTTTAAGGGAAAGACTTTTGTGGTATGGCCCAGGATCGTTCCCGTAAACGCGGAACTTCTCCTGAAAAACATCTGGAGCGGCCATACCGGGAAATCGGGTTATACGGAAGATATATCCGTCCTCCGGGATGAAAGGGAATACCGGCACGGCGACAGCTGGAAGCGGATCGACTGGCGCATGGCCGCCCGGTCGGACGAGCTTTATACAAAACAGTTTGAAATGATCCGGCCGCAGATGCTTCTGCTGATCGTGGAAACTGCCGGGCTTTCCGATCCGGAAGAAGCGCTGAGCATTGCGGCGTCGCTTCTCTGGGAACTTTCCGCGAAGGGCATTTCAGTGGGACTGGCTCTTCCGGCCACACAGGAGAAGGATTCCGTACTGTTAAGACCGGATGATCCCGGCGTTTCGCTGGAAGACTGCCTCTTTGAACTGGCAGATCATAAAGTATCGGTGCATTCGGCGGGGATATTCAATATAAGAGGCATTCTGTCTGCTGCAGAAGAGGCCGGACAGATCTGGATCCTCGGCGAAAGCCGGAACGAGATCCTGAACGGAAAGCTCGCCCAGTCTCTGCGGTCGGTCTCACCGGGACTGATCTGCGCTTCAGAGGAAGGGGCCGGTCTCTCTTTTGACCGGATCCGGAGGAAAACCGCATGAAGACAAAAGCCGAACTATTTGCCTATTTTACAGAATGTCTGGCGGTCTCTGCGATCGTCTGGGTCGCTGCGGTCTCTTTTATTATGATCGATGCCGAAACACCTCCTCCCGGCGTTTTATGGGTGCTTCTGATGACGCTTGCGGTATCGCTGTTCTACATTGCGATCCTCCGGCGCGGAACGACTGTGGCCCGCCTTGCCGTGGCCTCCCTGATTCTTGCGGCAGGAGAAGTCACGGCTTATATAATTCTTTATGAAGGGAGTATATCTTTCCCGTATGTTCTGACATGCCTTCTCTGGTCGGGCATCTCGGTTTATGTTCCGATGTATTTTGCCATGAGCAGGCAGCTGCTTGCCAGGCATATAACGATCATCGATGTGATGATCGCAGCCCTTGTCTGGCTGGTGGTCTTCTATTCGGCGATCGAGCCGGACACCGCTTCGGCCTTCCTTGTCATCATCGTGACGGTCCTGACCGCAGCTGCGGCGATCGGTCTTCGTATGAGCGAAGAGGGTATGAACGAGGGGATCGGCAAAGCGTTTGCGCTGGCGGCGGCCTCTCTGGCAGCTGCGGCAGGGATCATCTTCCTGCTGGTCAGGCTGTTTTCAAGGAGCGGTGCTGTTACAGGGGCTGTCCTTCAGGGAATCCGGATGTTCTTTCTGGAAATCTTCGGACTGGTCAGAAAGCTGCTCGAATGGCTGGCATCGTTTGCTTCTCCTTCGGAAGCGGGTACGCCCACGGAGATGATGCCGCAGGCCGGTCCGGACCCTGCAGCGGAAGTAATGGAAGAAATCCCGATCAATCCGGTGATCCCGGCGCTGATCATCGGGGCAGCAGCTGCAGTGACAGCGATCCTGATCTTAAGAAAGATCGCGAAGAACCGGGTCTCCTGGACAGCACGGATCGGCGGCGCCGACTCCGGAGTCCGCACCCGGAGAAAGAGAGGATTATTCGCAGGGAAGTGGAAGGATTTTATAACGGGTTTAAAATTCCGGATTCGATCGTTAATTGAAAGAAATACACCTCCGGGTGTTCTGGTCTGGCTCGAACGAAGGGCTTCAAAGAAAAAGATCCCCCGGCAGAAAGGGGAGTCGATCCGTGAGTTCATCTTCCGGCTTGCCCCGGACGGGACCCTGGATCTTCTGGCCGAAGACCTGGAGAAAAGATTCTACGGAGGCTCGGACTACTCCTTATCATCCGGAAAATGCCGGTCGATCCGAAAAGAGATGAAAAAGCGTTTTCGGACACACGGATGAGGAGATTTTTCAGCATTTTACCATGAAGGAATGCCGAAGAACGCACTCAGATTATACGGTTTTACATATCGACAGGGATACTTATTTTTTGTAAGATGAACAAAAGAGCCGGAACGCGGCCGCCGGGCCGCGGGACGGCGGAATCATGATCACAGAGAGGGACAGATGTCGAGGCTACGGAATGTGACCGGCTCGAGGGACAGGATCGCGGAAAGCGGATTCTGCGTCAACGAGCCGGAAAGCTATAAAGGCAGATGGAGCAGCCTGTTCGGAAATGAAGCGCCGATCCATATCGAGATCGGCATGGGCAAAGGCCGATTCTTTATGAGACAGGCAATGCTGAATCCGGACATCAATTATATCGGCATAGAAATGTATTCGAGCGTGCTGATCCGTGCGGTGCAGAAAGCCGAAGAAGCCAGGGAAGCCGGGACCGGCACCGGAAACTACAAGTTTATCCGCATGGACGCGGGCAGGCTGGCTGATGTATTTGCCCCGGGCGAAATAAAAAAGATCTATCTGAATTTTTCCGATCCGTGGCCGAAAGAACGCCACGCAAAGAGACGGCTTACCTCACCGGGGTTTCTGAAACTGTATTATTCGCTCCTGCCGGAAGGAGCTGCAGTGGAATTTAAAACAGATAATGAAGATCTGTTCAGGTATTCCCTGGAGACGATCGCGGAATCCGGTTGGACGCTGACGGCGTCGACGTTCGACCTCTATTCGGATCCGGAGATGCTGCGCGGCAATGTCCCGACCGAGTACGAAGAAAAGTTTACGGCAAAAGGCAATAAGATCTGTAAGCTGATCATTATTAAACAGGCATAGGATTGGTGTAAAAATGGTAGAGAGTATCCGAAAAGATCTTTTCAGCATCTGCGGAGAAAGAGGCGTTCTTTTTGACGAGCCTCTGAGCGGTCATACCAGTTTTCGGATCGGCGGACCGGCGGATGCGTTTGTCATGCCCCGGGACGAGGAACAGCTGGAAAAAGTGATCGATTACTGCGACCGGAATGAAATACCGCGGTTCCTTCTTGGAAACGGGACCAATATCCTGGCTGCAGATGAAGGCTATCGCGGTACGGTCATCCAGATTTTCAAAAACATGGCCGGCTTCGAACAGAACGGGACCGAAATCTATGCCCGTGCGGGGATCCTGCTTTCGGCACTTTCGGCGGTCTGCGCGGAACAGGCGCTGACCGGATTCGAATTTGCGTCAGGGATCCCGGGAACGCTCGGAGGGGCGGTCACAATGAACGCCGGGGCCTACGGCGGAGAGATCAAAGACGTGATCACCGGTGCGCGGGTCTTTGAACCCGGACGGGGCATCCGGGATCTGAAGCCGGAAGAGCTGATGCTGGGATACCGGACCAGTGTGATCAAACACACAGATATGATCGTTCTCGGAGCCGGTATCCGTCTGGAGCACGGTGATCCCGAAAAGATCAGCGCTAAGCTGGCCGAGCTTAAGGAAGCCCGGACCTCAAAGCAGCCGCTGGAGTACCCGTCGGCCGGCAGTACTTTTAAGAGACCGGAGGGATACTTTGCAGGAAAACTTATCATGGATGCCGAGCTGGCCGGATATACGGTCGGAGGAGCACAGGTTTCGGAAAAGCACTGCGGTTTTGTGATCAACAGGGGCGGCGCAACGGCTGCCGATGTGAATGCACTGATCGCGCATGTGGTAAAAACAGTCGAGGACAGATTTGGCGTTACTCTGGAAAGGGAAATCAGGTCGTTAGGATAAATGATCAAGCGTTTTGTCATTGTTACGGGCCTTTCGGGCGCCGGGAAAAGTTCCGCCCTTAAGATCCTGGAGGATCTGGGGTATTTCTGTGTGGACAATCTGCCGGTATCGCTGGTGCGGACTTTTGCGCGGCTGATCCTGAACGGTAATGATGAAAAGTACAGAAAGACAGCGCTGGGGGTGGATATCCGCAGCGGTGAGAAAATAACCGATATCCAGGACGTGCTGGATGAAATGCGGGCGGAAGAAGTGCCTTTTGAGATCCTGTTTATCGACGCTTCAAATGAAGTGATCGTCAAGAGGTATAAAGAGACCCGGAGGATGCATCCGCTTGTCGGGAAAAAAGGTAGCATCGAAGACGGGGTCCGGTCTGAACGCAGAAAGATCAGTTTTCTGAGAAAGCAGGCCGATACGATCATCGACACCAGCGGAATGCTGCTTCCGGAATTCCGGCGCACCATGGAAAAGCATTTCACGGACGAAGAAGACCGGCAGCACATTGCGATCTCGATCCTTTCCTTCGGATACAAATTCGGCGTACCGGCCGAAGCGGATCTGGTGTTTGACGTGCGCTTCCTGCCGAATCCTTATTATCTCGAAGAACTCCGCTCCCTTTCGGGAAATGATCCGCCGGTTATGGACTATATCAACAGCTTTGATACGCCCAAAGTGTTTTTAAGAAAGACGGCCGATCTGCTGAAGTTCCTGATCCCGCATTATATCGAAGAGGGCAAGAACGTCCTTGTTATCGCGATGGGCTGCACAGGAGGAAGACACCGTTCGGTCATGATGGCAAACGAGCTTTACCGGAGACTTGCGGAAATGGAAGCCGTTGATGTGAGCGTGGAACACAGGGATCTGATCAAGGACCCTGTTGTTAAAAGAAACTGATCATCGCTGCAAAGAACGGCGGTGCATGAAAAAGGAACGGGACATGTCTTTTTCTTCGGATCTGAAAAAAGAACTGGGTCAGCTGATCGACGCTCCCAGACACTGCAGGATCGCCGAACTGGCAGCACTGACCTGGTTCCTGGCTTCGGCCGGGAAAGAAAGCGGAGCGCTGCGGCTGGATTATTACTCCGGGAACCCGTACGCGCTGAATGCGGCTGCAGAGCTGATCAGCCGGCTTTTTAAGAAAAAAAGCGGGCCGGTGCAGGAAAAGGCTTCCGTCGGGAGCAAAAAATATACGTTTTCCGTTACGGATCCCGATATTTGTGAGAACCTGGTTAAAACCATAAAATGCCGGGAAAACGAAATGGTCCCGGAAGCAGGGCTCCTTATACAAAAGGAATGCTGTAAAAGAGCGTTCCTGCGGGGGGCTTTCCTCTCCGCCGGAACGGTGAACGATCCCGGAACGTCTTATAACTTTGAGATCAACTGCCGCAGCCCGGAGCAGGCGGAAATCCTGGCAGAAGTGTTTTCGTCCCTGCATATCCGTGCGAAAACCACTAAAAGAGGACGGTATTACTCCCTGTACAACAAGGAAAGCGAGCAGGTTTCCGACCTGATCGGCCTTATGGGAGCCCGGGTCGGACTTCTGGAGCTGGAGAATACGAAGATCTACAAATCGATGCGCGGCAGTGTCAACCGGAAAGTGAACTGTGAAACAGCCAATATCAACAAAGCGGCGAATGCATCTGCCAAACAGATCGAGGATATCCGGCTTATTCGTGAAAAACAGGGGCTTGAAACTCTTTCTGCAGGACTTGACGAGATCGCACGGTTGCGTTTAGAATATCCCGAAGCAACGCTGAAGGAACTGGGCGAACTGATGGATCCGCCTGTCGGGAAGTCGGGCGTTAACCACAGATTAAGAAAACTGAGTAGTTTAGCAGAGGGCTTAAGAGCCGCGGAGGGTTCCGAAAATGATATCAAAAAGAGTTAAAGTCGCTTTTGAAGAGGGCAGAGAAGCCAGAAGCCTGGCCATGCTCGTGAACATCGCCGGGAAGTATGATTCCTCGGCCCAGCTTGAATTCCGGGGACGGAAGATGAACGCCAAAAGCATTATGGGCATGCTGGCTCTCTCGCCGGAAAACGGTGATGAAGTGGAGATTTTCACGGATGGTCCGGATGAAGAGGCGGCTCTTGCCGAACTGGAACAGTTTCTTCAGAGCAGCGGCATAGAATAACATTTCGGGGACCTGTCTTAAAAAGATAAGTCCCCGATCCTTCAGAATTTCGCCAGCACCTGAAGTGCGTTGCCGGCAATCATTTCATTGTCATGCTCCCTCAGATAGCTTTCCCCGCTTGCCGTACAGTGTACGGGGATCGAGTATTCGGTGAGCATGTTGCAGATCTTATTGAATTCCTCCGGAGTTTCCGTAACACAGCGGACGACCAGCAGATAGGTGGACTGGCCGGTTTCGCGGTACAGGGAATTCTCTCCGTCGTAAAAATCCTTCATGGCCTTTGCTGCAACGATGATGTTGTCGATACTCGCAAAGCGAAAAGCTTCGATCACCGTCTGCGGTTCGCAGTCGGCACTGCTTTCTGCCAGAGCTTTCAGGATCGCATCATAAACGTACGAAGCGGAGTTTTCACCGCGCTTCAGCTTGTTCTGTTCCGGAGCTTTTTCGTTTTCGGCTTTTTTGAACAGGCTCAGAACGCTGTCTGCCCCCTTGAAGTGGAGCTCGATCTTTTTCGGAGCATCTTCGGAAAGATCGGCAGTGCCGTTCAGCCCGCGGGCTTCCGGCCTCATTTTGGTAATGATCAGCTTGAGCATATCCGGAGGCTGCGGCATGGCTTCGATCATAAGCGGTGAGTTCAGCCCGTCAAAGCCGTAATCATCCCGGGCCTTCAGCATGATATCGCGAAAGAAACTTTTTGCTTTCGCGCTGCCGAGAGCCAGTTCGCTCAATTTTATCTGATTATTGATAAGATCCTGCGTTGTGATGATGCAGCTGATCTGATGTTCGTTTAATTTTTCGATTTTCATATTTATCACCTGATGCAGAACGCCAAACCTGCATGGACTCTTATTGATCTTTATTTTTTTAAAGTATAAGTCATTCCTGTATTGTTTGCAATAATCAAAACGGTGGAGCACCGCTGCCGCTTTGCCCCGGAATGCGTCTTTTTTCGGTTTGGTTTTCGATTCAAGTTGTGGTAAAATAACAGGCAGAGCTTCCTGCCGGCTTTTCAGATCCCGGGAAGCCGGACTCAGACAGTATCGTAAGCACCGGAGGGCTGTATGCGAAAAAAAAATGTCCCGCTTCTGCTCGTTATCATTCTCATAGCAATCGCTGCTGTTGTTGCGGGAACCGTTTTTTTAACTTCCAATTCGTACAGCACGGAATATCTGGAGACCAGTGAGATCTTCGGGCTGCAGGAAAACGAAGCAGCTGTCCTGGTCGACGGAAATCTCTCGGAGGAAATGGCACTTGTCATAAACGGCAGCGTATTTCTTCCGTATGATCTTGTCGCTTCCTTTGCCGGAAATCCCTTTTACTACGAGACAGCCACAGGGAGACTGTACCTGACCCTTCAGGACGCAAACAACATCTGGACGGCGGAAAACAATCCCGATATTGTTTACCGGACCGGCGAGGGGAAAGTATACATCGAAGCAGGCCTTGCAGATAAGTATTCGGATGCGAAGATGACCGCGTATACCGAACCGGCCAGGGTGAGCATCCTTTCGGACGTCCGGGATCTTACGGTCGAAGAAACTGCGGAAGATACACAGCTTCGTGTCAACGGGAACAAAAGAAGCCCGATCATTGCCGATCTTCCGGCAGGTTCACAGGTCATCCTGACCGGGGAGACCAAAGGGTGGAGCATTGTTACAACGCTGGACGGGTATACCGGCTGTGTGGAAACAAATAAACTGATGATGACAAAGGGAACGGGGATTTCCATCGAACGCAATATGCTGACTGCTTTTAACCGAATTAAAATGAATGAGAAGATCCGGATGGTCTGGCATTACGTGGATGTGCAGGAGAACAACGATATCCTGGACTACATGCTTGAGGATACGGGGAATATCAACGTGATCTGTCCGACCTGGATCTATATCGAGAATACAGACGGCGATATCTATTCCCTGGCGGACAGGGCTTATGCCGAAAATATCCGGGCCAGAAACATGAAACTCTGGACCATGGTTTCGGATTACATCGGAGAAGACGGCGATACCGGCAGCATCCTTTCGGATCCGGTCAGCCGGGAGAACCTGGTGAACGGGATCATGAACGTTGTCCGGGAATATGGCCTGGACGGTGTGAACATCGATTTTGAGACGATCACGGGCGAGCAGGCGCCGGCGTATCTGCAGTTCCTGCGCGAACTGAGCCTGAAGACGCACGAAGCGGGCGTGATCCTTTCCGCAGACAATTATGTGCCAGGCTACACGGCCCATTATGACCGGACGCAGCAGGCAAAAATTGTAGACTATGTTGTTATAATGGGATATGATGAACATACAGAATATTCGGAAGAACCGGGGTCAGTTGCATCGCTTCCGTTCGTACAGACCGGGATCGAGCAGACACTGGAAGAAGTTCCCGCCGAACAGATCATTTTAGGAGTACCTTTCTATACGCGAAGCTGGAAGGTACCGTTCGGAGCCGGATACTTCGAATCGGTCGCGATCTCCATGCCGCGGGCCAGGGAATACGTTGCGGAGCGCGGTATGAAGCTCGAATGGAACGAAAGCCTGGGGCAGTATTTCGGAGCCTCGGAAGACAGTACGGCCCGATACAGCATCTGGATGGAAGAAGCGCGGTCGCTGCAGGAAAAACTCAAGCTGATCGACAGGTACGGCCTGGCCGGAGCCTCAGCCTGGAGGCTCGGACTGGAGGAAGCCGATGTTTGGGATGTTTGGAACACAGTATTAAAGTAATAAAAGGGGATGGCAGAAATGGCAGAGATTTTCAATGAAGATCAGTTCAAAAGTGCTCGAAAAGGGGGCTACGACAAAGAGGATGTCGATCAGCAGTTTTTTGAGATCAAAGAGGCTGCGGCCGAAGAAAAGAACAGGCTCAGCGAGCAGCTGGAAATGAAGGATTCCCAGCTTGAGGAACTTCGCAAAATCGTTAAAAAACAGCAGACCGAGATCGATACGATGAAGCAGGATATCGCCGAAAAGTATCAGAGCTATATCGACAATTACGATACGATCGGACGAATCATCTATGATTCCAATGTGCAGGCGAAGAAGGTCGTGGACGAGGCCAATCAGGAACATGATCAGATCATTGCCCAGGCGCAGGAAAAGGCCGGACAGATCATTGAAGAAGCAAGGCTGAACGCTACGGCGGACGCGCTTCGTGAAAAGCAGTCTCTGGAAGCGCAGATCGAACGCTGCAAGAAGGATTACGCGATCATCAGCGATAAGATTTCCCAGCTGTTAAGAAAAGTGGATGATATGCAGAAGGAGTTTAATACGACCGTACACTCCATCAATAGTATTGCAGATTCCGAGGACTTTTCCACAATGAACTCCTTTGACTTTGAGGATTTTACAGAGGAACTTCCGGAACTGCCTGCGGATCTGGAAAAAACAGGGGAGATCACTGCGGAATAACAGCCATGAAGACCCGGATCCTTGAAGTATCGGAAGAGCATATCGACGAGAATATTATTCGGGAAGCCGGCAGGATCATAAAAGAAGGCGGCCTGGTCGCTTTCCCGACAGAAACTGTTTACGGGCTTGGAGGGAACGCATTTGATCCGCAGTCGGCAAAGAAGATCTACGCGGCAAAAGGCAGGCCCTCGGACAACCCGCTGATCGTGCACATCGCAGAATCCGGCGATCTGTACAAAGTGGCGGCCGAGGTACCGGAAAAAGCAAAAAAGCTTTCCGAAGAACTGTGGCCCGGCCCGCTGACGATCATCCTGAAAAAGCTTCCGGTTGTTCCGAAGGAAACGACCGGCGGACTGGATACGGTTGCGGTACGGCTTCCTTCCAACAGGATCGCACGGGCACTGATCCGTGCTTCCGGCACCTTTATAGCGGCACCGAGCGCCAACCGTTCCGGCAGGCCGAGTACGACCAGGGCCTCCCATGTGGCGGAAGATCTGGACGGCCAGGTTGAAATGATCCTGGACGGCGGAGGCAGTGCCATCGGGCTGGAATCCACGATCGTTGATTTTACGGCAGAGCCGCCGGTCATTTTGAGACCGGGGTATTATAATAAAAAAAGAATCGAAGAGATCATCGGGCCGGTAGAAGCCGACGCAGGGCTCGAAAGCGATGCCGCACCAAAGGCGCCCGGCATGAAATACCGGCATTACGCGCCGAAAGCCGAAATGACGATCGTCGAAGGCGAAGGTGCCGCGGAACGGATCCGCGAGCTTGTCCGGGAAAAGGAAGAGCAGGGTAAAAAAGCAGCGGTCCTCTGTTCGGAAGAACACAAAGACCTGTACCGTCAGGGGTTTGTCTTCCCGCTCGGGGGCGCGGACAACGAAGAGGAGACTGCGCGGAAGCTCTTTGATGTTTTAAGAAAAACGGACGAGCTGGGCGCGGACGTTATCTATTCCGAGGCTTTCAACACACCGAATCTCGGAACGGCGATCATGAACCGGCTGCAAAAGGCCGCGGGACATCGGATTATTAATACAGAGGAGGTACAGGAATGATAGCACTGGGCTGTGATCACGGCGGATATGCATTGATGCAGGAAGTAAAGGCTCATCTGGAAAAAAGAGGACTGGAATACAAGGATTTCGGAACCTATTCCGAAGAATCCTGCGACTATCCCGTTTTCGGGAAAAAGGCTGCGCAGGCGGTGGCTTCCGGAGAGTGTGAAAAGGGAGTACTGATCTGCGGAACCGGTATCGGTATCTCCATTACGGCAAATAAAATCAAGGGAATCAGGGCAGCGCTCTGCGGGGACTGCTTTTCAGCACAGGCAACCAGGCAGCATAACGACGCAAACATGCTTGCACTCGGAGCAAGGATCACCGGCCCCGGTCTGGCGCTGATGATCCTGGACACCTTCCTGGATACACCTTTTTCGGGAGAGGAAAGACACGCGAGACGGATCGCTCAGATCGAGGAGCCGTAAGACCGGCTGAAAAAAGATTCAGAAGACAGTTAACGACGGAATATTAAATCATCAGATAAAAGGAGAAAATTATGAGCAGGATCGTAGTTATGGATCATCCCCTTATCCAGCACAAGATCGGGATCATCCGGAAAAAGGAAACCAGCAGTAAGGAATTCCGTGAAATGATCGGTGAGATCGCGATGCTTATGTGCTACGACGCTTCCAGGGACCTTCCTCTTGAAGACGTTGAGATCGAGACACCGATCGCAAAGACGACGGTCAAAAGGATCGGCGGGAAGAAACTCGCAGTCGTTCCGATCCTCCGCGCCGGACTCGGCATGGTCGACGGAATGCTGGCGGTAATGCCCGCGGCAAAAGTCGGACACATCGGTCTTTACAGGGATCCGGAGACGCTGGCACCCGTAGAGTATTACTGCAAGCTGCCTTCAGATATAGCCAGCAGGGATGTTTTTGTAACAGATCCCATGCTCGCAACGGGCGGATCGGCTTCCGCAGCGATCACATTGCTGAAGGAAAAAGGCGCGAAAAAGATCCATTTCCTGTGCATTATCGCCGCACCGGAAGGCCTGGAGAAACTGAAAAACGATCATCCGGATGTGAACATCTACATCGGTGCGCTGGATGAGAAGCTGAACGACCACGGTTACATCGTTCCCGGACTTGGAGACGCAGGCGACCGTATCTTCGGCACGAAGTAAGAAGGATCCCGGAAGACCGGAGGAATGATATGGGCGGAAAAAGAACAGATTATATAACCTGGGATGAGTATTTCATGGCTGTTGCGAAGCTTGCAGGCATGCGGTCCAAGGATCCCAATACACAGGTCGGAGCCTGCATCGTAAGCAGTGATCACAAGATCCTTTCCATCGGCTACAACGGGTTTCCGATGGGATGTTCGGATGACGAGTACCCCTGGGAACGGGAAGGGGAAGACCCCCTTCTTACGAAGTATCCGTATGTTGCCCACGGTGAGCTCAACGCGATCCTGAATTACCGGGGAGGTTCCCTGGAAGGATCCACGATCTATGTAGGGATGTTCCCCTGCAATGAATGCACGAAGGCGATCATTCAAAGCGGGATCAAGGAGATCGTGTATTCCATGAACAAATATCCGGATTCTCCCGCAGTCCTCGCTTCCCAGCGCATGCTGGCGTCTGCCGGAGTAAAAGTCCGGAGATATCAGGCCGGCAACAGAAAGCTGGAGATCGAGATCTGATCTGCTTCGGATCCTTTTATTTCCGGTTGCGAAAACGAGTCTTCTGTTATAGAATTAAAAAACAGTAATTTAGATATTTGGAGGAAACAGGTATGATTTCAGCAGGCGATTTCAGAAACGGTATTACCCTTGATATAGACGGAAATGTCGTACAGGTTATCGAGTTCCAGCACGTTAAGCCGGGAAAAGGCTCTCCGTTTGTCCGGACTAAGCTTAAAAACATCAAATCCGGCGGTGTTGTGGAAAAGACTTTCCGTCCTACGGAAAAATTCCCGCAGGCCCGTATCGACAGAGTGGATATGCAGTATCTCTACAACGACGGATCCCTTTATTATTTCATGGATACCGAGACCTACGAACAGATCGCCCTTAACGAAGATACGATCGGCGATGCACTGACATTCGTAAAAGAAAATGAAATGGTCAAGATCTGCTCCTACAACGGGGATGTTTTCTCGGTCGAGCCGCCTCTTTTCGTAGAACTTGAGATTACGGATACCGAGCCGGGCTTTGCAGGCAATACCGCACAGGGTGCTACCAAGCCGGCAATCGTAGAAACCGGCGCACAGATCTCCGTTCCTCTTTTCGTCAATATCGACGACGTGGTTCAGATCGATACAAGAACCAGTGAGTACTTGAAGCGCGTCTGATCCTTAATCATCCGGCTGGTTTTCAGCCAGCCTCATAAACTCTTGATTTCTCTAGCCGCTGCCCCGGATCTCACCGGGGCGGGGCTTTCAGGGCATTCGGCCTGAATTTTTTCTTTTAATTCTTTATGAGTCTTAAGCCAGACAGCTGCTCCGGCTGTTTTGTCTGTGCTTTCGAACCAGGAGCCTGCTTTCTCATTCAGAACGCAGTTTTCTTTGCGTATGTCGGGTTCCTGTCTGACAATCTATTCTATTTTTCATTTCTTTAAGGAGGTTCAGCCCATGAACAAAACCATCAGTCATTCCGTCGGAAAAAGCAGCTCTTCTGTTTCGGACAGGGTCTGCGAGGAAATCTACTGCGAGGCGGTCAATTACGAAAGATTCAAGCCCGACCTGAAAAACCTGCTTCATGAACGTTATTCGGATCTGGCGGTCATTTATTATCTGGAAAAAAATTCCGGTGACCGGATCCTGACCGAGCCGCTGACCTATGAGCCGGCCGCGGAACTGGGAAAAAGCGAGGAGGAGATCCGGAGCCTGGCCTGGAAAAACACGATCCTTAAAAAAAGAGCGGTCATGATGCCCTTGTCCGAAGTGCTCAGGGAGGAATTGGAAGATGACGGAACCCCTCTGTTCGTCCTGACCAATGAAAAGATGTATTTGGGCGCCGTAACCATGTATTATCCGGATCTGATGGATCTGATCGCGGACAAACTGGACAGCGACCTGTATATCATTCCTTCCAGCATTCATGAGTGCCTGATCCTTCCGGAACAGGAGGATATCTACGGGGAGGACTTAAGAAAACTGGTCCGGACGGTCAATGATACGGAGGTCGCAGATGATGAGATCCTGTCTTATAATATCTATAAATACAGCCGGGCCGGACGGTCTGTCGCAATTGACAACGGGCAAAATGCTATGCTATCATTATCAACGGACAGACCAGAAGATGTTCGTCAGCGTTTGTAGCTCAGTGGATAGAGCAGCGGTTTCCGGTGCCGCGTGTCGGGGGTTCGATTCCCTCCAAACGCGGTTCATGCAGGAAGGGTGTTTCTTATTCCGGAGACTGCAGCGGTATAGTGATCGCTTTGCTTTTCATGGGCAGAGCCAACGGTTTTCATGAGGTGCATTATGGATAGAAGAGCAAGAAGGCCTCAAAAGCAGGAATCGTTCTTATCTGTATTGAGAGAGTGGGTATCTGATAATCTGCGGTATATTCTGATTGCCGCTGCCGCCCTGATTGTTGCTTTGATCGTGATTTTCGCCGTAAAAGCTTCCAACAACAAAAAAAATACAGCTCCCGAAGCCGAAGCAGCGGCGGCAAGTGCGGTATCTGCAGGGTCGGAGTGGCAAAAAGGCCCGACGACTACGATCACCGTTACACCGAGTGCCGCGAGCACCGCGAGCGCTTCTTCACAGGCGGAAACAGCCGCTTCCGGTTATCCTTCGCTGGATGTCCCGGGGACCGTGATCACTTATCTGGATGCGGTTGCCGATGGTGATGTCGATACGGCTTCGGCATATTCCGAAGAGCTGGACAAGGGGACGATCGCTGTCATAGAAGCCGGTCATCCGTTTTCTGCATTCAGCAATGTCTTCGTGTATGAATATCCCGGCACAAAGAGCGGCGAATATGTTGCACTGACAACGTTTGACTATACCGAGCGTGCGACCGGAAAGACTTACCCCGGAATCGGAGCGTATTATCTGGTAACCGGCAGTGACGGTATTATCCGTATGGCTTCAGACAAAACAACGGCTGAGAACCAGGCGGCGATCGATGAAGTGATCAATAAGCCGGAAGCCCAGCAGGTCATAGCGAACGTGAATGAGGCTTACAAAGCTGTGGAAGCCCAGCAGTCCGGACAGCCCGCCGCAGCGGAAGGAGAGCAGGGCACAGCAGAAGGAGAGACGGGCGCGGAACCCGAAGGCGGCGGAGAAGACAGCCCTGCAGAATAAAACCTGTTTTGATACAGTCGGGCACAGAAGTGTCCGGCTGTATAAGGATAGAGCAGACGTAAAGAGAAGCTGTGCCGGCGCGTGATAAAAAAAGGAACAGGCAGCAGCCGGATGAGAATAAACCGATACATATCACAGAGCGGGTTATGCTCGCGGAGAGAGGCCGACCGCCTTATTGAAGAGGGGGCGGTCTTCTTAAACGGAAACAAAGCGGAACTTGGAGATGTGGTGAACGAAGGCGACGAGGTCACGGTGAACGGAAGACCTCTGGACGTTTCCCGGAAACATCTCTATTTTGCGTTAAACAAGCCGAAGGGCATCGTCTGCACCCTCTCCGAAAAAGAAGAGAACAATCTGTATAAGTGCATCGATATCAGGGGATTCATCACTTATGCGGGGAGACTGGATAAAGATTCCGAAGGCCTTCTGATCCTGACCAATGACGGGGATCTGATCAATTCCCTGATGACCGGCGGCAGAGGCCACGAAAAAGAATATGTCGTTACCGTTGCCGGCAGCCTGGATGACTCTGTGACAGGAGAAATGCAGAAAGGGGTCTGGCTGCCGGAGATCCGGAGAAAAACACTGCCGTGCCGCGCCTGGATCAGCGGTGAGAATGAATTCCATATAGTACTGACCCAGGGCATCAATCGTCAGATCCGCAGGATGTGCAAGGTGTTCGGACTGAAAGTAAAAAAACTGGAACGCATCCGGATCGAAAATATCCGGCTGGGTGAGCTGAAGCCCGGTAATATCCGGAAACTCGGCGCGGGGGAAATAAAGGAGCTTAGAAAACGTGCAGGATGTGAACAGTAAAAGAGAGCGGATAAAGGAGCTGACCGACCTTCTGAACAGGGCTTCCAAAGCTTATTATGCGGAAGATGCCGAGATCATGGACAACCTGACGTACGACAGGCTTTATGATGAACTTGCGGCTCTGGAGGAGGAGACGAACATCCGTTATGCGGATTCCCCGACGATCCGTGTCGGCTACGAAGCAGTGGATGAACTGCCTAAAATGCAGCACGAGAGGCCGATGCTTTCACTGGATAAAACGAAGGATCCGGAAACGCTCCGAAGCTTTATCGGAGAAAACAAGACCCTCCTTTCCTGGAAGATGGACGGACTGACGATCGTGCTGACATATACCGGCGGAGAGCTGTCCCTTGCCGTGACGCGCGGCGACGGCAGGATCGGGGAAGTCGTAACGCCGAATGCCAGGGCCTTTAAGGACCTTCCGCTTTCGATCTCCTTCAAGGGAGAACTGATCCTCCGGGGTGAGGCTTATATCACCTACGAAGACTTTGAAGAGATCAACCGCCGGATCGAGGATGCGGATGCAAAATACAAAAATCCGAGAAATCTCTGCAGCGGTTCGGTCCGCCAGCTGAACAGCGAAGTGACCGCAGCACGGAATGTCCGGCTGAAGGCCTTTTCGCTGGTAAAGGCGGAAGGCGTGGATTTCCACAATTCACATAAAGAAGAGTTTGAATGGCTGAAGGCGCAGGGCTTTGATGTCGTGGAGTTCCGCGAGGTAACGAAAGATACGCTGGACGAAGCCATGGAATATTTCAAAAAGGCCATCGCGGCAAATCCGTTTCCTTCCGACGGACTGGTTGCCCTTTACGATGACATAGCCTACGGGGAATCGCTGGGAACGACGGCAAAATTCCCCAGGAATTCGTTTGCTTTCAAGTGGGCAG
Organism: Lachnospiraceae bacterium; assembly: GCA_017509985.1. GTDB lineage: Bacteria > Bacillota > Clostridia > Lachnospirales > Lachnospiraceae > Alectryocaccobium. The sequence goes on along the minus strand of JAFWOE010000019.1, from coordinate 62,377 downwards.
ATGAACAGAGGGCAACGCATTTGAAAGAGATCGAATGGAGCCCTTCCAGGACGGGACTGATCAATCCCATCGCTGTATTCGAACCGGTGGAACTGGAAGGAACGACCGTTTCGAGGGCAAGCGTGCATAATTTAAGCATCATGGAAGAACTGGCCCTCGGCGAAGGTGATGAGATCCTGGTCTATAAGGCCAACATGATCATTCCGCAGATCGCGGAAAACCGGACGAGGAGCGGAAGCTGCCGTCCGCCCGAATACTGCCCGGTCTGCGGGTCAGCCACCCATATCAAAGATGAAAACGGTGTGAAGACACTGTTTTGCGGAAATCCGGACTGTCCCGCCAAGGCGATCAAATCTTTTGCGTTGTTTGTCGGGAGAGAAGCTGTTAATATAGAAGGAATCTCGGAAGCCATTCTTGAAAAACTGATCGGTGCCGGCCTGATCTCCACCTTTGCGGATATTTTCCGGCTCAAAGACCACCGGAGCGAGATCACGGAGATGGAAGGCTTTGGCGAAAAATCTTTTGAGAAGCTTACCGCTTCGATCGAAAAGGCGCGGAAAACAACGCTTGCAAGACTGATCTGCGGACTCGGGATCCCGAACATCGGTACGGCGGCAGCCCGGCTGATCGCGAATGCTTTTGACAATGATCCGGAAAAAGTCATGGACGCGGACGTGGATGAACTTGTTGCCGTTGAGGGGATCGGAGAACTGACGGCCGGAGTATATAAGGAATGGTGGGCAAAGGAGAAGAACCGTGAAGCCTATCGTGCCCTGCTGGACGTCATGGAGTTTGAAAAGCCGGAAAAACCGGCCGGAAACAGTTTGCTTGCCGGAAAGACGTTTGTGATCACCGGTTCCCTGAACCATTATGAAAACCGGAATGCGCTGAAGGAATATATCGAGAATGCCGGCGGAAAAGTAGCCGGGAGCGTCAGTAGAAAGACCGATTACCTGATCAACAACGATGCGGCATCTGCTTCTTCCAAGAACCGGACAGCGGCCGAACTCGGCATACCGGTCATTACGGAAGATAAATTCAACGAGAAGTTTACATAACTCACAGGAGATGATGATAAATGCCTATTAAAGTTCAAAAAGACCTGCCGGCCAGAGAGATACTGGAGAGAGAGAACATATTTGTAATGGATGAAGAACGGGCGCTCCATCAGGATATCCGTCCCTTAAGCATCCTTTTCCTCAACCTTATGCCCAAAAAAGAGGAGGCGGAACTGCAGAACCTGCGGTGCCTTTCCAATTCTGCCCTTCAGGTCGACGTCACTTTTATGAAGGTTGCCTCGCATGAGTTCAAGAATGCATCCTTAAGCCACCTCAACCGTTTTTACGTGGAGTTCGAAGACATCAAGGAAGACACCTTTGACGGAATGATCATTACCGGCGCGCCGGTCGAGCTTCTTGAGTTCGAGGAGGTCGATTACTGGGACGAGCTGACGAGGATTTTCGAATGGAGCGAAAGGCACGTCACATCGGTCATGTACCAGTGCTGGGCCGCCCAGGCTGCGATGTATTACTTCTACGGGCTGAAGAAGCGCAATCTTCCGGAAAAGATCTTCGGGGTGTTCTGGCATGAGGTGCAGCACAGGAGGCTGCCGATCCTTCGCGGCTTTGACGATGTCTTTCTGGCCCCGCATTCCAGAAACGCGGATACCCCGCTGGAAGAAATCCGGAAATGCGACAAGATCATAATCCATGCCGCGTCCAAAGAGGCGGGCTTCTTTCTGGGGTCGGCGGATCTCGGAAAAAAGATCTTCGTTCAGGGACATCCTGAGTATGACCGCCTCACCCTTCAGCAGGAATACGAAAGAGACATAAATAAAGGACTGGACATAAAACCGCCCGTGAATTACTTCGAAGACGACGATCCGGCTAAGAGGCCGCTGCTGAGATGGAGGTCGCATTCCATCAATCTCTATATGAACTGGCTGAACTACTACGTATATCAGAGGACGCCTTATATCATTACCGATATAAAGAAACTGGTGTAGCAACCAAGTGCAAAAGGAGGAATTATGAAGTATTTTATCCTCAACGGAAGAGACAGTGAAAACGCTCCCGAAGGCGTTGACTTCGATGCGGTCCTGGCAGAGCACAAAGTATATACATCAAAGTTTTTTGCTGACGGGACGCTTCTGTTCGGCGGTCCCAAACCGGCCGGAAGCGGAGTGATGGTCGTGAGGGGCGAAAGTGAAGAGTGGGCAAAGGAGTTCGGAGAGAACGACCCGCTCCTGAAGTCCGGACTTCAGAAGTATGATGTCATTGAATTCTGCATGTTCAAGTGTCAGGATTCGGTCCGTGAATGGTTTGAATAAACACGGACGGCAGTATAAGCATGGTGAAATCTTATCGTCTGCATGTTTCCGGACTTCGGAAGCATACAGACGATAAAATTATATCTTGCTTTTGCTGCAGCCCCTGTGATATAGTAGTAAGGCTCGTAAAAAACACCTGCACAGACTGTAAGACCGGTGCCTTTATGACAGGTCGTCTTAAGGAGTGACGTGCGGGGAAGAAAAAACCAAAAAAGGAGAAACAAAACATGGGCGTAATTTCAATGAAACAGCTGCTTGAAGCAGGCGTACACTTCGGTCACCAGACAAGAAGATGGAACCCCAAGATGGCTCCGTACATCTACACCGAAAGAAACGGTATCTACATCATCGACCTTCAGAAGACCGTCGGCATGGTAGATGACGCTTACAACGCGATCGCAGACTGCGCTGCAGCCGGCGGCACCGTACTTTTTGTCGGAACCAAGAAACAGGCACAGGATGCCATCGCAGCAGAAGCGACCCGCTGCGGAATGTTCTATGTAAATGAAAGATGGCTCGGCGGAATGCTTACCAACTTCAAAACAATCCAGAGCCGTATCAAACGTCTTAAAGATATCGAGAAGATGGCAGAAGACGGGACCTTCGACGTTCTTCCCAAGAAGGAAGTAATCGCACTCAACAAAGAGCTCGAAAAACTTCAGAAGAACCTGGGCGGAATCAAGGATATGAAGAAGCTCCCGGACATCATCTTCGTTGTTGATCCCAAGAAAGAACGCATCTGTGTTCAGGAAGCGCACGTTCTCGGAATACCGCTTGTAGGTATCTGCGATACGAACTGCGATCCGGAAGAACTCGACTATGTTATCCCCGGCAATGACGACGCGATCCGTGCGATCAAACTGATTGCAGGCAAGATGGCTGACGCAGTCATCGAAGCCAAGCAGGGTGAGATCCTCGAAGAGGATGAGATCGAAGTCGTTGAGGACGGACAGGCCTATACAGCGGATGTCGATGAAAACGCAGAAGCATAAGAAAACAATAAATAAAAAAGCGATGAAATTATGCATCCTGGTCCTTTTCATCCTGATAAAGGCAGCCGGGGCTTATATGGATGCGAAAAAAGAAAAGAAGTAAAGAACGGAGGAATAAAAAATGGCTATTACAGCTGCAATGGTCAAGGAACTGCGTGAAATGACAGGCGCCGGAATGATGGATTGCAAAAAAGCTCTTTCCGCTACCGACGGCGATATGGATAAATCGATTGAATGGCTTCGTGAGAAGGGCCTTGCTACCGCACAGAAAAAGGCCGGCAGGATCGCTGCGGAAGGTATCGTTATGCTTGCAGCAGACGATGCCCAGAAGAAGGCGGTTGCCGTAGAAGTGAATTCGGAGACCGACTTTGTTGCCAAGAACGAAGTATTCCGTGATTATGTTGCAAAGGTTGCCGCACAGGCAATGGATACCGAGGCAGCAGATATCGACGCTTTCCTTGCAGAGCCCTGGAAAGAGGATCCGGCAAAGACCGTGAACGAAGCACTCGCGGGACAGATCGCGGTTATCGGCGAGAATCTGAAGATCCGTCGTTTCCAGCAGGTTGCGGAAGAAAACGGTTTTGTAGCCCTTTACACTCATATGGGCGGCAAGATCGGTGTTCTCGTTGATGTTGAGACCGACGTTGTCAATGACGAGATCAAAGAGATGGGCAAAAACATTGCCATGCAGGTTGCTGCTCTGAAGCCCCTCTACACCAACAAGAATGAGATCTCCGAAGAATACATCGCACATGAGAAAGAGATCCTTCGCAGCCAGATCATGAACGATCCCAAGGAATCCCAGAAACCCGAAAAGGTTATCGAAGGCATGATCATGGGCCGTGTCAACAAAGAGCTGAAAGAGATCTGCCTCCTGGATCAGGTTTACGTTAAGGCAGAAGACGGAAAGCAGAATGTTGCTTCCTACATTGCCCAGGTTGCCAAGGCAAACGGTGCGAACATCAATATCAAGGGCTTCGTAAGATTCGAAACCGGCGAAGGTATCGAAAAGAAGGAAGAGGACTTCGCGGCAGAGGTTGCCAAGCAGATGGGGATGTGATTCCTTAAAATAATGATTTCAGGGACGGTTCGAAGGAACCGTCCTTTTTTACTCAGTGCGAAAGACGGCAGGCCGGCCCTGCCGTCTTTCACTTTCCCGCATTAACGTATTGACATATTTTGGACATACAAGTATAATCGTATACAATTATTCGTAAAAAGGAGGATACATGAATGTTAGAGCTTTCCGGAAAAACAAACCTGCTGGAACAGAAGAGCTATATTTACCAGCTGCAGGATGTGGAAGAACCGAATCTCTACAGAGATCTTTATACATATGAGGATGTGCCGCGTATTTCTTTCAACCACAGGCGTGTTCCCATGGGAATGCCGGAAGACATCTGGATCACGGATACGACCTTCCGGGACGGCCAGCAGTCGGTTGAGCCTTATACGGTGGAACAGATCGTTGAGATCTTCAAACTGATGAGCAAACTCGGCGGACCGTTCGGCCTGATCCGTCAGTCCGAGTTTTTTGTATACAGCGAAAAGGACCGCAAAGCCATTGAGGAGTGCCAGGATCTGGGGCTGACATTCCCGGAGATCACGACCTGGATCCGTGCGACCAAGGAGGACTTCGCCCTTGTAAAGGATCTGGGGATCCGTGAAACGGGTATCCTGACTTCCTGTTCCGACTATCATATCTTCAACAAGCTGAAGATGAGCCGGAGAGAAGCGATGGATCATTATCTGAAGACCGTTGCGCTTGCCTTTGAGGCGGGGATCGCACCCAGATGCCATCTGGAAGACCTTACCCGGGCTGATTTCTACGGCTTTGTCATTCCGTTTGTTAACGAACTCATGAAGATGTCCGCCGATGCCGGGATCCCTGTCAAGATCCGTGCCTGCGATACCATGGGCTACGGCGTTCCGTATCCGGAAGTCGCGATCCCGAGAAGCGTACCGGGGATCATCTACGGCCTGCAGCACTATTCCGATGTTCGCAGCGAAATGATCGAATGGCACGGGCATAATGATTTCTATAAGGCTGTAGCGAATGCCTCGACTGCATGGCTGTATGGTGCGAGCGCTGTCAACTGTTCGCTTCTGGGCGTCGGGGAGCGTTCCGGCAACGTGCCGCTTGAGGCCATGGTCATCGAATATGCTTCCCTGCGTGGATCTCTGGACGGTATGGACCCGACGGCGATCACGGAGATCGCGGAGTATTTTACCAACGAGATCGGCTATTCGATCCCGCCGATGACTCCGTTTGTAGGGCGGTACTTTAATGTTACACGTGCGGGCATCCATGCGGACGGCCTTATGAAGGATGAGGAGATCTACAACATCTTCGATACGAAGAAACTGCTCAACAAGCGTCCTTCCGTCCTGATTGGAAAAACTTCCGGACTGGCCGGCATCGCCTACTGGATCAATGACAATTATGACCTTGAGGGTCCGGACCTTGTCGACAAGCATGATCCTCTGGTATTCCGGCTGAAGGAATGGATCGATCATGAATACGAGGGAGGGCGTGTTACGACCCTCAGTGCCCAGGAACTGGAAACGAAGATCGCGGAGTTTTCCGATAACAAATACTTGCCCAGAGGGTGAAGGAGGCGTCAGATATGATAACGAACAGATCCGTATCGCTTGCAGATCAGGTTTTTGACCGTCTGGAGAACGATATCCTTACCAGAAAATACGAACGGGGAACGATCATTACAGAGGCTAAGATCTCTGAAGAACTCGGCGTCAGCCGGACACCCGTAAGAGAAGCCTTAAGAAGGCTTGAGCAGGAACATCTTATCGCAGACTCCAGCAAAGGCATGAGGGTTATCGGTATCGATGACGTGGATGCGGACTATCTTTTCCGGATCCGAAAAGGTGTGGAAGGCCTTGCGGCAGCTGCCTGCGCAAAAAACATAAACGATGCACAGATAAAAGACCTGAAGGAAACCCTGGATCTGCAGATCTATTATCTGGAAAAAGGCAATCTGGATAAGCAGCTGGAGTATGACAGCGAGTTCCATCATAAGATCTATGCTTATTCCGCCAGTGTTATCCTTTACGATACCTTAAGCCTGCTGCACAGAAAGACCAAGTATTACAGGGGAAAATCGATCATCGAAAAGGAACGCGCCCTGAAATCCGTCGAGGAGCACAAGGCAATACTGGAAGCCATAGAGGCCCACAATGAAATAATGGCCGAGGCAGCCATGTATCAGCATGTTGCAAATGCGCAGGCTCATCTTCAGAGCATCAAGGCGATCAGAGAAGAGTAAGCGGACCGGAAAACGCAGACATACATAAAACAATAACGGAGAAAAAACATGTCAATGTTGGAGAAAAGCAGTTCACCTGTACGTATCGAAAATCACTGCCCTGTACCGGCGGCCGCGGACCCGTCCGGAAGGGAGAAGACGATGGCCTATAAGATCCTGCGGGCGCATGACCATACGGGGATCGAAGACAATAAGATGAGGATCACCTATGACGCGATGATCTCTCACGATATCACTTTTGTAAACATCATTCAGACGGCCAGGGCTTCGGGAATGAAGGAATTCCCCCTGCCGTATGCGCTGACCAACTGCCATAACAGCCTCTGCGCCGTCGGCGGGACCATCAATGAAGATGATCACGCGTTCGGACTTTCGGCGGCCATGAAATACGGCGGGATCTATGTACCTCCGAACCAGGCAGTCATCCACCAGTTCGCAAGGGAAAAGCTGGCGGGCTGCGGGAAGATGGTCCTCGGCTCGGACTCCCATACCCGGTACGGCTGCTACGGTACGATGGGGGTCGGCGAAGGCGGAGGCGAGCTGGTCAAACAGCTTCTGAAAAACACCTGGGACGTTGAGGATCCCGAAGTCGTGCTGGTATGGCTTGAAGGAAAAGTACCCCACGGCATCGGCCCGCATGATGTGGCCATCAAGCTTGTCGGCGAGACCTTTCCGGATGGCTGGGTAAAGAACAGGATACTGGAATTTGCCGGCCCCGGAGTGGCGGAGCTTTCCATGGACTTCCGCATCGGCATCGATGTTATGACCACGGAGACCAGCTGCCTCAGCTCGATCTGGATCACGGACGAAAAAGTAAAAGAGTATTACGAAAACATCGGAAGGCCGGAAGACTACGCAAAGCTCGACATAGAAGACGGAGCGGTCTATGACCGGTTCATTAAGATCAGTCTGGACGAGATGGAGTCCATGATCGCACTGCCGTTCCATCCCTCAAAAGCATACACGATCCACGAGCTGCAGGCCGATCCGGAGCGCATCTTCAAAGAGATCGAAGAGGAGTGCAACGCCTCCCTGGCCGGAAAAGTGAAGATGGATCTCTGCCGGAATATCGACGAACAGGGGCGCATTCACTGCGACCAGGGCGTGATCGTCGGCTGTGCCGGAGGCATGTATGAAAATATTGCCGAAGCAGCGGATATTTTAAGAGACAAATCCATAGGAAACGGCTATTTTGACCTTTCGGTCTATCCTTCATCCACACCGATCAACCTGGCGCTGATGAATGACGGGATCGCATCCGACCTGTTTGAGGCCGGCGCGGTGCTGAAGCCCTGCTTCTGCGGACCGTGCTTCGGAGCGGGAGATACGCCTGCCCATAATGCGTTCTCCATAAGGCACGCCACCAGGAACTTTGCAAACCGCGAAGGCTCCAAACCGGCGGAAGGCCAGATCAGCGCGGTAGGCCTTATGGATGCCAGATCCATTGCGGCAACGGCCGTAAACGGAGGAATACTCACGGCTGCCACGGATATCGATTACGAGATCACGCCGCATGAGTATCATTATACGGATGAGATCTATCAGAAACGCTGCTATTTCGGGTTCGGAAAGGCGGATCCTTCCGTGGAGCTGAGGCTTGGACCGAATATCACCAACTGGCCCGGGATGCCGGCTCTCAAAGAGGATATGATGGTGCAGCTTTGTGCTGTGATCCATGATGAAGTGACCACGACCGACGAGCTGATCCCTTCCGGGGAATCTTCCAGCTTCCGCTCCAATCCGATCCGGCTTTCGGATCTGGCGCTTTCCAGACGCGTGCCGGATTATGTTCCGAGGAGCAAAGCGGCACGGGAAATCGAGGAAATGAATGCGAAAGGCGAGCTTCCGGAAGAGATAAAAGCAAAACTGGGAGCCTGCGGCGGAGATCCGGCAAAGACGACTTTCGGCAGCTGCATTTTTTCAAATAAGCCAGGCGACGGCTCTGCAAGAGAGCAGGCTGCTTCCTGTCAGAAGGTACTCGGCGGCTTTGCGAATATCTGCTACGAATACGCAACGAAGCGTTACCGCTCCAACTGCATCAACTGGGGTGTAGTACCTTTCACTATCGATAAAGACGTGCAGTTCAATTTCAAACCGGGCGACTGGGTATACATTCCGGACGTAAAGAGTAAGATCCTGGCCGGAGAGGAAGACTTTAAGGGCTTTGTTATCACGGATGAAGGAACGACGGAGCTCCTGCTTCACTGCGGCGGACTGACCGAAGAAGAGAAGAAGATCATCGCCTGCGGCTGTCTGATCAATTATTACGCGAGTCTGCAGTGACGGAGGAAATAATGGAAAAAATCAAAATGACCACCCCTCTCGTGGAGATGGACGGGGATGAAATGACAAGGATCATCTGGACGATGGTCAAAGATAAACTGATCTGCCCTTATGTGGATCTGAAGACGGAGTATTATGACCTGGGGCTGCTTCACCGCAACGAGACGAAGGACCAGGTCACGGTCGATTCCGCAAAGGCTGCGCTGAAATACGGCGTCGCTGTGAAATGCGCGACGATCACGCCGAATAAGCAGAGAATGGAAGAGTATCCGGAACTGACCGAGCAGTGGAAATCCCCCAACGGCACCATCCGCTCGATCATGGGCGGGACGGTCTTCCGTACCCCGATCACGGTGGATTTTATAAAGCCGACGGTCCGCACCTGGAAAAAGCCGATCACCATCGCGAGACATGCCTACGGGGACGTTTATAAGGCTGTGGACCTGAAAACGGATGAGCCGGGTGAATGCTTCCTGACGTTCAAAGGCGAGAGCGGGGAAGAAAAGACGATCAGCGTCCAGAAAGTGAAGGGGCCTGCAGTCTGGCTTGCCCAGCATAATCTGGATGACAGCATCCGCAGTTTTGCCCATGCCTGCTTTATGTACGCGATCGATCAGAAGCAGGATCTGTGGTTTTCTTCCAAGGATACGATCTCCAAGATATACGACGGGGAATTCAAGGCGGTCTTTGAAGAAGTTTTTGAAGAGTATAAAGACCGGTTTGAAGAGCTCGGGATCACCTATTTCTACACGCTTATTGATGATGCCATCGCAAGGACGATCCGTTCCGAAGGGGGATATATCTGGGCCTGCAAGAACTACGACGGCGATGTGATGAGTGATATGATCTCCACGGCGTTCGGGTCACTGGCCATGATGACGTCTGTTCTGGTCACGCCGAACGGAGAGTATGAATATGAAGCGGCGCACGGCACCGTTACCAGGCATTATTACCGCTATCTGAAGGGCGAAAAGACCAGCACGAATCCGGTTGCCACCATCTTTGCCTGGAGCGGAGCGTTGAGAAAACGCGGTGAACTGGACGGACTGGCAGATCTCATGAGCTTTGCGGATGATCTGGAAAAAGCGGTCTTCGACACGCTTTACGCCGGCGTTATGACCGGGGACCTGGCGCGGATCGCGGAGACCGATCAGGAGGTCGAGGCAGTTACGACAGAAGAATTCATTGATGTCATAGCCCAGCGGCTGGCAGAAAGATAAAACAGTCAAATTATACAGACGGGACCGGGATCATTGCTTCCGGCTGTCGTCAGAAAAACGCGTCCGGATGCCCGGACGCGTTTTTTCAGGGATTATCGATCGATCATACTCCGGTATATCCTCCGTCGACAGGGATGGCAGCGCCGGTAATAAAGCGGGCGTCATCGCTGCACAGGAAGGTAATGATGGAAGCGATCTCGTGGGCTTCCGCAATGCGGTGCATGGGATGCAGATTGCGGTAGGCCTGCTTCTGGTCTTCGGGTACCAGCGGGGTATTGACTACGCCGGGACAGACGCAGTTGACGCGGATGCCTTCGTCCGCATAAGCGGTGCCGGCCGCTTTGGTCAGGTTGATGACGCCTCCCTTGGCAGCGGAATAAGCGACGTTGGTAGGAACGGCTACCAGGCCGAACATGCTGGCCAGGTTGACGATCACTCCGCCGTTCCCCTGCTTGCGGAACTGCATGATCGCATATTTGTTGGAGAGCATTACGCCGGTGTAATCCACAGCGTTGACGCGGTTCCAGTTGTCGATGGTCTCGTCGGCAATGGCATTGTTGGCTCCGCCGATTCCGGCGCTGGCCACCAGGATATCCAGGGAGCCGAAACGTTCCACGGCAAAATCCACAGCTGCCTTCATGCTGGCGTCGTCACTGACATCTGTTTTAATAAAGTCTACATTGTCGGGACCGAATTCGCCGATGAGCTCCTGGAGGACCTCCTGACTTATCTTTTCGTTATAGTCGCAGATCACGACTTTTGCATTGCTCTGAAGAAAACGGCGGACAGTGGCTTTGCCAAGACCGCTGGCGCCTCCGGTCACCAGACCGACACGGCCGTTGAGGTTGATATGTACTCGTTTGATAAGTTCTACTTCTGACTGCATGAGGGTTCCTCCTTTATATATTTACTTCCTGGCGGAAGCGGAATCGGATAAGATGTGACATTTGGAAGCGCTTTCTGTAACCTACGGTAAAAGACCGGCAGACGGAAGTCAAGAAAAGTCTTTTCTTTAACGAGTTAAGTATTTGTCGAACAGGTTTGATAATTGTCAAACAAAAAACGGGACCGGTTCCGGCAATAAGAAAAGGGAGGCGGCTCCGCCTCCCTTAAGAACGTATCTGCTTCTTAACGTATTCAAATATTATGTCAGAACTGGTCTTCCCTTGCAGCCCTGTAGCGTTCGCCGAGACTGGAAGTGACTTCCGTTTCGATCTTCCGGGCAGCCTCCACTGCTTCGTGCGTAACGCTGCTCCTTGTATAGTCTGCGTCGTCTTCTTCGCAGCAGTCGTCGGCTTCGGGCGTGCGGGCTTTAGCGGAACGGTCGATCTTTTCGGCATCTCCGATACCCAGGGACTCGGCAACGACGCCGAGTGAACTGACGATCGAAGCCAGATCCGTCGGCATGAAGATCTTCGTGGCACGTCCGTCCGCCACATCCTTCATGGCCTTGATGCCGTTCCAGCGCAGGACATTGGAATCGATATTGGCGTTTTTAAGCCGGGTGATGCCTTCGGCTTCGGCGGTGTAGACGAGCTCGATGCTTTTTGCACGGCCTTCTGCCAGGGCGATCTGTGCATCTCTTTCTGCCTGAGCAGCGAGGACCTTGGCTTCCTTGTCGCCCTTTGCCCTGCTGACGACCGCTTCCTGATGAGCCTGGGCTTCCAGAACGGTCTGACGTCTTTCACGCTCCGCGCGCATCTGCTTGGTCATGACTTCCTCGATCTCGCGCGGCGGCTGGATATTTTTGAGTTCTACGCGGGTCACCTTGATGCCCCAGGGATCCGTTGCGATATCCAGGATCGACTGCAGTTTCTGGTTGATCGCGTCACGGCTCGTAAGCAGCTGGTCGAGCTCCAGTTCGCCGACGATATTACGGAGCGTCGTTGCGGAAAGGTTCTGCAGGCCGGCGATCGGGTTCTCTACTCCGTAGGTGTAAAGCTTCGGATCGAAGACCTTGCAGAAAACGACCGAATCCAGATTTACCGTTACGTTATCTTTTGTGATAACAGGCTGGGGCGGGAAATCCAGCACCTGCTCTTTCAGGGAGACCCGTTTGGCGATCGTATCCAGGATCGGGATCCTCATATGAAGGCCTGCTCCCCAGACCGTCTTGAATTTCCCGAGGCGTTCGATGACAAAAGCGGATGCCTGCGGAACGATCCTTAAACTGATGGCCAGGAAGATGATCACCAGGATCACCACAATACCGATGATGATGTATTGTCTAGTCATAAAGGTTACCTCCTGTTTTGATTTTACCTTTTTTTTTCTGAACCGGCGCGAAGAAGGAAAGATCGCCGGCCGCAGCTGTTTTTACCATATATTGTATAGGAATTATACCGCATACGGCAGGTGATGTGCAATAGCCGGACAACGGATGGAAACGTTGTGGATCATGACCAAAAACTGCTGAAAAAATAGTTAAAAATAGGGCAAAAAAAGTGTATTTTCAGGCTTGCACTTTCTGTTTTTATTGTTTATAATAGCGAATGCTGTGACATGAGAGCTGGGATCCGCAAGGTTGCTGCGCATCGATCGCAGGTAATTTGCGGGGAGCGAATGTCCGTTCATGAAACCGACGACACGTCACTGTACAACTAAGTCCGTCACGAGTACGGAAACTACGTGTGAGAATGTTCACTTATGACACACACGGGCATGTGTACAGTCACCTTCGTCATTATGAGAAGGAGGCTTTTTCTTTTATAACAGCAGTGCCTTCAAACCTGTGTACCGGGGCACAAGGGAAAAGCCAAACAAAAACACACATGGAGGAATTGATTTTATGGCTAATCAGGTAATGAGGATAATCCTCAAGGCGTATGAGCACCAGCTTGTTGACTCATCGGCTGCAAAGATCGTGGACACCGTTAAAAAGACGGGCGCGCAGGTCAGCGGACCGGTTCCGCTTCCTACTAAAAAAGAAGTGGTTACGATCCTTCGCGCGGTTCATAAGTATAAGGATTCCCGTGAGCAGTTCGAGCAGAGAACGCATAAAAGGCTGATCGACATCATCGGACCCACCCAGAAGACAGTCGACGCTCTTTCCAGACTGGAAATGCCCGCAGGAGTATTCATCGAGATCAAGCAGAAGTAATTACGGTTAACAATTACTGTTAACTAGAATGAGCCTTACGGGGCTCCGCTGTAGAAAACAGGAGGAAATATTAATGAAGAAAGCTATTTTAGCTACGAAGATCGGAATGACCCAGATCTTCAACGAAGACGGAGTTCTTACTCCGGTGACCGTTCTTCAGGCCGGCCCCTGTGTTGTTACACAGGTCAAGACAGTCGAGAACGACGGTTACAGTGCAATCCAGGTAGGTTACGAAGACATTCGTGAAAAACTTCTTACCCAGCCGGAAAAAGGCGTATTTGACAAGGCAGAGATCCCTTATAAGAGATACCTTGCCGAGTTCAGGTTCGAAGACGCTGAAGAATACGAAGTAAAGCAGGAGATCAAGGCGGACATCTTCCAGGCGGGAGACAAAGTCGATGCGACTGCGATCAGCAAGGGTAAAGGCTTCCAGGGCGCGATCAAGCGTTTCGGACAGCACAGAGGACCCATGAAGCACGGTTCCAAATATCATCGTCATGCCGGTTCCAACGGTTCCGCATCCGATCCCAGCCGTGTTTTCAAAGGAAAGCATATGCCCGGACAGATGGGCAATGTGAAAGTCACTGTCCAGAATCTGGAAATCGTTTCTGTAGATGCAGAAAACAATCTGTTGCTCGTTAAGGGTTCCGTGCCGGGACCGAAAAAGTCCCTGGTGACAATTCGTGAGTCCGTTAAGGCTGCTCATTGATCACAGAAAGGAGGAGCACTTAAATGGCAAAAGTTACAGTTTATAATATGGAAGGCGCAGAAGTAGATACTATGGAGCTTTCCGATGCAATATTCGGCGTAGAAGTAAACGATCATCTCGTTCATCAGGCAGTTGTGCAGCATCTGGCCAACAGACGTCAGGGCACGCAGAAAGCCAAGACCCGCTCTGAAGTAAGCGGAGGCGGCAGAAAGCCGTGGAGACAGAAGGGTACAGGACATGCCCGCCAGGGTTCGATCCGTGCACCGCAGTGGAAAGGCGGCGGCGTTGTATTCGCTCCGGTCCCCAGAGATTACTCTCAGAAGATGAACAAGAAAGAAAAGAGACTTGCGATCAAGTCCGTTCTTACCGAAAAACTCGCAGAGAACAACTTCATCGTTCTCGACGATCTCAAATTCGATGAGATCAAGACCAAGAAGATGGAAGCGGTCCTCAAGAACCTCAACATCGATAACGCACTCTTTATCGTTGGGGAAGACTCCGAGAACGTAGTTCTTTCAGCAAGGAACTTAGCCGATGTTGAAACGATCTCTCCGGCAGGCATCAATGTCTATGACATGCTCCGCTACGGAACGCTCGTTGCAACGAAGAGCAGCGTAGCTGCAATCGAGGAGGTGTACGCATAATGGCAAACATACAGTACTACGATGTCATCCAGAAACCTCTCATCACCGAGAAGAGCATGGGCGAGATGGCAGCAATGAAATACACATTCCAGGTACATCCCGACGCAAACAAGACCATGATCAAAGAAGCTGTTGAAAAGATGTTCGACGGAGTCAAGGTCAAGAGCGTCAGCACAATGAACCTGAACGGAAAGAAAAAACGCCGCGGTTATATCTACGGAAGAACCGCCAAGACCAAAAAGGCAGTCGTTACTCTGACACCGGACAGCAAAGAGATCGAACTCTTCCAGGGTCTGTAATTGAAAGGAGAAGATCACAATGGGAATTAAAACATATAATCCTTATACACCGTCACGCAGACACATGACGGGATCTGATTTCTCCGAGATCACCAAGACCACGCCGGAGAAATCACTGCTGGCTTCCAAGAAAAAGAATGCCGGCCGCAACAGCCAGGGTAAAATCACCGTTCGTCATAAAGGCGGCGGGAACAGACAGAAATACAGGATCATCGATTTCAAGCGCTTCAAGGACGGAATCCCTGCAACAGTCAAGGCGATCGAATACGATCCGAACCGTTCCGCGAACATCGCGCTCATCTGCTACGCAGACGGACTGAAATCCTACATCATCGCGCCGGAAGGCCTCAAGGTCGGCATGACCGTAATGAACGGTCCGGAAGCCGAGGCAAGAACAGGCAACTGCCTGCCGCTTGAGAATGTCCCGATCGGTGCCCTGGTGCACAATATCGAGCTTCATCCCGGAAAGGGCGGCCAGATGGTCCGTTCCGCCGGAAACAGCGCTCAGCTCATGGCGAAGGAAGGCAAATACGCCACGCTTCGTCTCCCCTCCGGAGAAATGAGAATGGTTCCGATCAACTGCCGCGCTACGATCGGCGTTGTCGGAAACGGAGAGCACAGCCTGATCAACATCGGTAAGGCCGGAAGAAAACGTCACATGGGTATCCGTCCTACGGTCCGCGGTTCCGTTATGAACCCGAATGACCATCCGCACGGCGGCGGCGAAGGACGCGCACCGATCGGACGTCCGGGTCCGTGCACACCGTGGGGCAAGCCGGCTCTTGGTCTCAAGACAAGGAAGAAGAACAAACAGTCCAACAAGTACATCATCCGCCGTCGCGATGGCAGACAGTTGAGTAAGTAAGGAGGAGAAACATGAGCCGTTCACTTAAAAAAGGACCATTTGCAGATAAGAGTCTTCTTAAAAAAGTAGACGCAGCAAACGCATCGGGTGACAAGACAGTCATCAGAACATGGTCACGCCGTTCCACTATCTTCCCTTCATTTGTGGGACATACCATCGCAGTTCATGACGGACGCAAGCATGTTCCGGTATATGTTACCGAGGATATGGTAGGACATAAATTAGGGGAATTCGTCGCAACCAGGACCTACAGAGGCCACGGCAAGGACGAAAAGAAATCCAGATAAGGAAGGAGGTATTTAAACAATGTCAAAAGGACATAGAAGTCAGTACAAACGTACAAGAAATGAAGAAATGAGAGATACCAGACCTTCCGCGAAATTATCCTATGCGAGGGTTCCGGTACAGAAAGCATGCTACGTACTGGATGCGATCCGCGGCAAAGATGTCAATACCGCGCTCGGTATCGTTTCCTACAATCCGAGAAATGCATCCAGAGTTATCAAGAAACTGCTGGAATCGGCAATAGCCAATGCACAGAACAACAACGGCCTTTCAAGAGCCAATCTGTATGTAGCCGAGTGTTACGCGAATAAAGCTACGACCTTAAAGAGGATCCAGCCCAGGGCCCAGGGAAGAGCTTACAGGATCGAGAAACGCACAAGCCACATTACCATCGTTCTGGATGAAAGATAAGGAGGACAAAGATGGGACAGAAAGTTAATCCGCATGGCTTAAGGGTCGGAATTATTAAAGAGTGGGATTCCAAATGGTATGCAGAGAAAGAATTTGCAGATTACCTGGTAGAAGACTACAAGATCAGAGAATATCTGAAGAAGAGACTTTATACCGCCGGAGTTTCCAAAATAGAGATCGAAAGAGCTTCTGAGAAGATCCGTGTGATCCTCTACACCGCAAAGCCCGGTATCGTTATCGGAAAGGGCGGCTCCGAGATCGAAAAGATCAAGAACGATCTTTCCAAGTATATCGGCAAGCGCGTTCTGATCGACATCAAAGAGATCAAAAGACCGGATCGTGATGCACAGCTCGTTGCAGAGAACATTGCGCTTCAGCTTGAGAACCGTGTGTCCTTCCGCCGTGCCATGAAATCCGCTATGCAGCGCACCATGCGCTCCGGTGCCCTCGGGATCAAGACCTGCGTATCCGGACGTCTCGGCGGAGCAGATATCGCACGTTCAGAGTTTTACAGCGAAGGAACCATTCCGCTTCAGACTTTAAGGGCAGATATCGACTACGGATTTGCCGAAGCGGATACAACCTATGGCAAAGTCGGCGTTAAGGCCTGGGTCTACAACGGCGAAGTACTTCCTGCCAAAGGAAAAAAGGAAGGGAGCGGTAAATAATTATGTTAATGCCTAAAAGAGTAAAACATCGTAAGCAGTTCCGCGGTACCATGAGAGGAAAAGCTCTCCGCGGCAACAAGATCACATACGGAGAGTACGGTCTGGTAGCGATGGAGCCCTGCTGGATCCGCTCCAACCAGATCGAGGCAGCCCGTGTTGCCATGACACGTTCCATCAAGCGTGGCGGTAAAGTATGGATCAAGATCTTCCCGGATAAGCCGGTTACCAAGACTCCGGCTGAAACCCGAATGGGTAAAGGTAAAGGTGCCGTTGAGTACTGGGTAGCAGTTGTTAAGCCGGGCCGTGTCATGTTCGAACTTGCCGGAGTACCGGAAGAAGAAGCGCGTGAGGCTCTTCGTCTTGCAATGCACAAGCTTCCCTGCAGCTGCAAGATCGCGTCCCGTGCAGACCTGGAAGGCGGTGAAAACGAATGAAAAGAAGAAAATACCTTGAAGATATTAAGACAAAATCCGCAGTAGAGCTCAGAGAAGAACTCGTTGCTGCCAAGAAGGAACTTTTCAATCTCAGATTCCAGAATGCCACCAATCAGCTGGACAATACGAGCCGTATCGCTGAGGTACGCAAGAATATTGCAAGGATTTCAACTGTAATGGCACAGAAAGAGAATTCAGCCAACTAACAGGGGTTTGGTGACGAAAGGAGACAATCGTGGAAGAAAGAAATCTTAGAAAAACACGTGTCGGAAAAGTCGTAAGCAATAAGATGGATAAGACGATCGTTGTTGCAGTTGAAAACCGTGTAGAGCATCCGCTTTATCATAAGATCGTAACAAGGACCTACAAGCTTAAGGCACATGATGCAGAGAACATCTGCAACGAAGGCGACACTGTAAGAGTCATGGAAACAAGACCGCTTTCCAAAGATAAGAGATGGCGTCTTGTAGAAGTTTTAGAGAAGGCTAAATAATCAGGAATGCAGGGAGGAATACCAGTATGATTCAACAGGAAAGCAGACTCAGAGTTGCTGACAATACCGGTGCCAAAGAGATTCTTTGCATTCGCGTTATGGGCGGCTCAAAAAGAAGATATGCAAACATCGGAGATATCATTACCGCTACCGTCAAGGATGCAACCCCCGGCGGAATGGTAAAGAAGGGCGATGTAGTCAAGGCAGTCGTTGTACGTACCGTAAAAGGCGCGCACAGAAAAGACGGGTCCTACATCCGTTTCGATGAGAATGCAGCCGTTATCCTTAAAGAGGACAACACACCCAGAGGAACACGTATTTTCGGACCGGTAGCCAGGGAACTCCGTGAAAAGCATTTCATGAAGATCGTATCACTCGCACCGGAAGTATTATAAGAGGAGGCAGACAATGTCAGTAAAGATTAAAAAAGGCGATACTGTCAAAGTCATTGCCGGAAAAGACAAGGACAAAGAAGGCAAGGTTCTTTCTGTGGACCAGAAGAAGAATCGCGTACTCGTTGAAGGCGTAAACATGGTCAAGAAGCATGAGAAGCCCAGCGGACGCAACCAGCAGGGCGGTATCATCACAAGAGAAGCTCCCATTGACCTTTCAAACGTTATGTACCTTTATAAGGGAAAACCGACCAGGATCGGATACAAGGTCGAGGACGGCAAGAAGGTACGTATCGCAAAAAGCACAGGCGATGTGCTGGATTGATGTAAGGAGGCCATACAGTGAGCAGATATAGAGAATTATATTCAAACGAGATAGTCGATGCCATGACAAAGAAGTTCGGGTATAAGAACATCATGGAAGTTCCGAAACTCGAAAAGATCGTAGTAAACATGGGCGTAGGCGAAGCGAAGGAAAACGCGAAGGTGCTCGATTCCGCAGTCAGCGATCTTGAAAAGATCACCGGCCAGAAGGCGATCATCACCAAGGCGAAGAAGTCCGTAGCGAACTTCAAGCTTCGTGAAGGCATGTCGATCGGCTGTAAGGTCACTCTCCGCGGTGAGAAGATGTATGAGTTCGCAGACCGTCTCATCAACCTCGCGCTTCCGCGTGTTCGTGACTTCCGGGGAGTCAATCCCAATGCGTTCGACGGCAGAGGAAACTATGCGCTCGGCATCAAAGAGCAGCTTATCTTCCCGGAGATCGAGTACGACAAGATCGATAAGGTTCGCGGAATGGATATCGTTTTCGTTACCACCGCGAAGACCGATGAAGAGGCTCGCGAACTGTTAAAACTGTTCAACATGCCGTTTGCAAAGTAAGGAGGAAAAATTCATGGCTAAAACAGCAATGAAAATCAAGCAGGCACGCCCGGCAAAATATTCAGTCAGAGAATACAATCGCTGCAAAATCTGCGGTCGTCCCCATGCATATCTGAGAAAGTACGGTATCTGCCGTATCTGTTTCCGTGAATTAGCATATAAGGGCCAGATCCCCGGCGTAAAAAAGGCCAGCTGGTAAGTTAAGAAAAGGAGGAAACGCATTATGTCCATGAGCGATCCCATTGCAGATATGCTTACAAGAATCCGCAACGCCAATGCTGCCAAACATGATACGGTTGACGTTCCGGCATCCAAAATGAAGACCGCTATCGCAGATATACTTGTAAACGAAGGATACATCGCGAAATATACAATACTTGAAGAAGGCGCAGGAAAAACGCTTCACATCACTCTGAAATACGGTGCGGACAAGAACGAAAAGATCATCTCCGGCATCAAGAGGATCTCCAAGCCCGGCCTTCGTGTATATGTAAACAAAGATGAACTTCCCAGAGTTCTGGGCGGAATGGGCGTAGCCATCATTTCCACCAACAAGGGAGTGATCACAGACCGTGAAGCAAGAAAGCTTCAGGTCGGAGGAGAAGTTCTTGCATTCGTGTGGTAAAAAGCTGTTTTCGAAAGCAGGAACAGACGGACATGCCTGCATGGACGGATGATCATGCTTTTGAAAACGCAACAGACATGAGGACGGGTTTTGCGCAGCAAAACGAAAAGTCCGAATGGCTGTTGGGGGAGCGCGGGAGTGCGAAGCACGAAGCGATCCGCAGCTTTTAAATAACTGAAAACAGAAAGAGTATACAGGCTCTTTCCGAAAATCTAAGTTAGTTTCAGGAGGAATTAAAAAATGTCTCGAGTCGGAAGATTACCGGTCGCTATCCCGGCCGGAGTCACGGTAGACCTTAAAGAAGGCAATGATCTTACAGTTAAGGGACCGAAGGGAACTCTTCAGAGAGTTCTTCCCGCAGAAATGGAAGTAAAGGTTGAAGGCGATCAGATCATCGTTAACAGACCGAATGATCTGAAAAAGATGAAATCCTTCCACGGCCTTACCCGTTCCCTGATCCACAACATGGTTGTCGGCGTCAGCGAGGGGTACACAAAAGTCCTGGAAGTCAACGGCGTCGGCTACCGTGCACAGAAAGACGGTAAGAAGCTCGTTCTCAACCTCGGATACTCTCATCCCATTGAGATGATAGATCCGGAAGGACTGGAGTCCTCAGTAGATGGCAACAAGATTACGATCAGCGGTATCGACAAGGAAAAAGTCGGTCAGTACGCAGCAGAGATCCGCGACAAGAGAAGACCGGAGCCGTATAAGGGCAAGGGCATCAAGTACGCTGATGAAGTAATCCGTCGTAAAGTCGGCAAGGCCGGTAAGTAAAGGAGGACGCCACGATGATAAGGAAACCATCTAAAGCCGCGATTCGTCGTAAAAAGCATTGGAGACTTCGCCATCGCCTGAACGGAACTGCTGAAAGACCCCGTCTTGCAGTATTCCGCAGCGACAAGCATTTTTATGCACAGATCATCGACGATCAGGCAGGAAATACATTAGTCTCTGCATCCACAGTTCAGAAAGCGGTCCAGAGCGAACTGGAAAAGACAAACAATGTGGAAGCAGCAGCTTATCTCGGAACTGTTGTCGGCAAGAAGGCAGTAGAAGCCGGAATCACCGAAGTCGTTTTCGACCGCGGCGGATTCATCTACCAGGGCAAGATCGCAGCCTTCGCAGATGCGGCAAGAGAAGCCGGTCTTAAATTCTAAGGAAAGGAGAGAACACATGAAACGCACAATCATTGATCCGAGCACACTTGAGCTCGAGGAAAAAGTGGTTACTATCAAACGAGTAACTAAAGTTGTTAAGGGTGGACGTAACATGCGTTTTACTGCCTTAGTAGTAGTTGGAGACCGGAACGGCCATGTCGGCGTAGGCCTCGGAAAAGCAACGGAAATTCCCGAAGCGATCCGCAAGGGCAAGGAAGACGCTACCAAGAAGCTGGTAACCGTAGCGATCGACAGGAACGGTTCCATCACTCATGATTACATTGGAAAATACGGCAGTGCACAGGTCCTTATGCGTAAGGCTCCCGAAGGTACCGGTATTATCGCCGGCGGCCCGGCCCGTGCCGTAGTAGAACTCGCAGGCATCAGAAACATCCGTGCAAAATCCCAGGGATCCAACAACAAGCAGAACGTCGTTCTTGCTACCGTTGAAGGCTTAAAGCAGCTTAAGACTCCTGAAGAAGTCGCAAGACGCCGCGGAAAATCTGTCAGCGAGATATTCGCGTAAGGAGGGCCACGGAAATGTCAGATAAGAGAATTAAAATCACATTGGTAAAATCTCCCATCGGCTGCGTTCCGAAGCACAGAAAGATCGTAGAAGCACTGGGCTTAAGAAAATTACACCACACAGTTGATATGCCGGACAATGCCGCGATCCGCGGGATGGTAAGGGAAGTATCATACCTTGTGAAGGTCGAAGAATAAGGAGGTACACAATGGATTTATCAAATTTATCTCCGGCTGAAGGAAGCAGGCAGAGTGATAACTTCCGCAGAGGCCGCGGACACGGTTCAGGCAACGGAAAGACAGCCGGCAAAGGCCACAAGGGTCAGAAAGCCCGTTCTGGAGCTCCGCGCCCCGGATTTGAAGGCGGCCAGATGCCTTTATACAGAAGACTTCCGAAGAGAGGCTTCAAGTGCAGAAACTCCAAAGAGATCATCGGCATCAACGTTGGTGCTCTTGACCGTTTTGAAGACGGAGCAGAGATTACGGTAGAAACCCTTATCGAAAGCGGCCTTGTTTCCAATCCGCGCGACGGCGTCAAGATCCTCGGCGGCGGTGAAGTTACAAAGAAGTTCACGGTTAAGGTGAATGCTGTAAGCGAAAGCGCAAAAGCAAAAATTGAAGCTGCAGGCGGTACAGTAGAGGTATTCTAATGTTTAATACTGTTCGTGATGCGTTTCGCATCAAGGAAATCAGACACAGGATCATTTATGTCCTGATCGCGCTGGTCATTATCCGTATGGGATCTCAGGTTCCGGTACCGGGAGTTGATGCATCGTTTTTTGCCAATTACTTTGCAAACAATTCCAATGATGCGTTCTCTTTCCTGAATGCATTCACCGGCGGCGGATTCAGCAATTTTTCAATACTTGCGCTGAGCATTACGCCGTATATTACCGCATCGATCATTGTCCAGCTCCTCACCATAGCGATTCCCAAGCTGGAGGAGATGGCCAAGGAAGGTCCTGACGGCAGAAAGAAACTGGAAAAAGTTACCCGTTTCCTGACCATTGCGCTGTCACTTATCGAGTCCATATCCATGTGCATCGGCTTCGGAAACCAGCTGATCCTGAATATGAACTTCCTGAATGTGGTAGTTGTAGTCGCTACACTGACCGCCGGTTCCGCATTCCTTATGTGGATCGGCGAGCAGATCACGGACAAGGGTGTCGGAAACGGTATCTCCATGGTACTGCTGATCAACATCCTTTCCAGGGTACCGTCCGATCTGGTTACGCTGCATCAGAACTTTGCGGCAGGCAGGACGATCGCAAGGGCAACCCTTACCTGGATCATCATTGCAGTGATCATTATCTTTGTTACTGTGCTTGTCCTGATCCTGAACGGTGCGACCCGCAAGATCCCGGTCCAGTACTCTAAGAAAATGGCAGGCCGCCGTATGGTCGGCGGAAACTCCTCCCATATTCCGTTGAAGGTCAACACGGCCGGCGTTATTCCGATCATCTTCGCGTCATCACTCATGTCGTTCCCGAGTATCATCGCGATGTTCGTCGGAAAGAGCCCGACGGGATTCTGGGGAACCGTTATGGCTGCGTTAAGCTCCAGAAACTGGTTCAACCCGAGCAACTGGCGCCTTACGATCGGTGTTGTTATCTACATCCTGCTGGTTATTTTCTTCGCGTACTTCTATACGTCGATCACCTTTAACCCGATGGAAGTAGCGGACAATCTGCGTAAGCAGGGCGGTTTCATTCCCGGAATCCGACCGGGAAAAGCAACCACCGACTACCTGAGCGAGGTCCTGAAATATGTCATCTTCATCGGTGCTGCAGGCCTCTGCATCGTTGCGGTAATTCCGTTTATCTTCAACGGTTTATTCAACGCGTCGGTTTCATTCGGCGGAACCTCGCTGATCATTATCGGATCCGTAACGCTGGATACGTTAAAGCAGATCGAATCCATGATGGTAGTGCGTAATTACAAGGGTTTCTTGAATGATTAATTAGCTTGTGTTATAGTTCGGCTGTGGCTGATTCTGGCCACAGCCTGCTTTGCTTTTTATTTATTGTTCGGATCGCGCGGGCGGTCCGGCTGAGGAAACGGAGGTATTTATCAAATGAAAATCATCATGCTTGGAGCACCCGGAGCCGGAAAAGGCACTCAGGCGAAGAAAATTGCCGATGCTTTCGGAATCCCGCATATTTCCACCGGAGATATTTTCCGCGCGAATTTAAAGGAAGGAACCGAACTTGGCCTGAAGGCCAAGACGTATATGGATAAGGGAGAGCTTGTTCCCGATGAGCTTACCTGCGATCTTGTCGTTGACCGTATCTCCAAAGACGACGCGGCAAACGGATATGTACTCGACGGCTTTCCCCGTACCATACCTCAGGCAGATGCACTGACGAATGCCCTTGCGGCAAGGGGAGAAGCGATTGATTTCGCGATCGATGTAGACGTTCCCGATGAAAACATCATCAAGAGGATGTCCGGCAGAAGAGCGTGTGTAGGCTGCGGAGCGACCTATCATATCGAATTTGCCCCGACGAAGGTGGAAGGCATCTGTGATGCCTGCGGCAAGGAACTCATCTTAAGAGATGACGACAAGCCTGAAACGGTCGCGAACCGTCTTCGTGTTTACCATGAGCAGACACAGCCGCTTATTGAATATTATACCAACAGAGAAGTGCTTTATACGGTAGACGGAACACAGGATATCGAAAAAGTCTTCGAAGACATCAAAGGAATTCTCGGGAAATAAGCCATGTCCGTATCGATAAAATCTGCTAAAGAAATAGACCTCATGAGCACGGCCGGCAAATATCTTGAAGAAGTTCATGATGCCATGGCCGAGATCATCGCTCCCGGGATCTCAACCTGGGATATCGACAAATACGGCGAGGAAAAGATCCGCGCCCTCGGCTGCGTTCCGAACTTCCTGAATTACAGCGGCTATCCTGCATCCATCTGCGTTTCGGTGAATGATGAAGTTATTCACGGGATCCCGAGCAAAAAAAAGATCCTGCACGAAGGGGACATCGTCAGTCTGGATGCCGGCCTGATTTATAAAGGTTACCATTCGGACGCGGCCAGAACATACGCTGTCGGGGAGATTTCTCCCGAGGTGCAGCAGCTGATCGATGTGACGAGACAATCCTTTTTCGAGGGACTGAAATATGCCCTTCCGGGAAACCATCTTCATCAGATTTCGGCGGCGATCGGCGCCTATGCCGAAAGTTTCGGGTATGGGGTCGTAAGAGATTTTGTAGGCCACGGGATCGGAACACATCTTCATGAAGATCCGGAAATCCCGAATTTTGCAGCTGTCGGCCGCGGGATCCTGCTGAGGCCCGGAATGACGCTGGCGGTCGAACCGATGATCAATATGGGTACCTGGGAGATCGAGATACTGGACGACGGATGGACAGTAGTGACCGCAGACGGTGAATATGCCGCGCATTATGAAAATACGATCTTGATAACGGATGGCGATCCCAAGATCCTGACTCTGAGCAGTTATTAAGGAGGAAAAAGATGTCAAAATCAGACGTGATCGAAGTTGAAGGAAGAGTTCTGGAGAAGCTTCCCAATGCCATGTTCAAGGTGGAGCTGGAAAACGGCCATGTTGTGCTGGCACATATCAGCGGAAAGCTCCGGATGAACTTTATCCGTATACTTCCCGGTGACAAGGTTACGATCGAACTGTCACCGTATGATCTGGATAAGGGACGCATCATATGGCGCGATAAATAAAAAAACTATTGCACAATCACCGCGAAAAAAGTATCATAAATATAATAGTTCCGACAGGCACAATAAGGAGGTTATATTTTGTTAGAGATCATTACGAATGAAGCGGAATCCGGCGCAAGAATAATCGTCATTGGGGTAGGCGGAGCCGGTAATAATGCTGTTAATCGAATGGTGGAAGAAGGTATCGGCGGGGTCGAGTTTGTGGGAGTGAACACCGACCAGCAGGCACTTGCTTTATGCAAGGCACCTACGATCCTCCAGATCGGTGAAAAAGTTACGAAAGGCCTTGGCTGCGGAGCCATTCCCGAGGTTGGCGAAAAGGCAGCGGAAGAGAGCGCAGATGAGATCAAGGAACTGATCGAGGGCGCTGACATGGTCTTCGTTACATGCGGTATGGGCGGCGGAACCGGAACCGGAGCTGCACCTGTTGTCGCAGGGATCGCAAAGGAACTCGGATGTCTTACCGTTGGTGTTGTGACAAAGCCTTTCCGCTTTGAAGCAAAGACCCGTATGACGAACGCTCTTGCCGGAATTGAAAAATTAAAGAGGAATGTCGATACGCTGATCGTAATCCCCAACGACAGACTTCTTGAAATCGTAGACAGAAGGACCTCCATGCCTGAAGCCCTGAAGAAAGCAGACGAGGTGCTTCAGCAGTCTGTCCAGGGTATTACCGACCTCATCAATATGCCTGCACTCATCAACCTCGACTTTGCGGATGTACAGACGGTAATGACCAATAAGGGAATTGCCCACATCGGAATCGGCGAAGCCAAGGGCGACGACAAGGCACTGGAAGCCGTTCAGCAGGCAGTATCCAGCCCGCTGCTTGAGACGACGATCGAAGGCGCAAGCCATGTCATCATCAATATCTCCGGTGATATCAGCCTGATGGATGCAAACGATGCTGCCAGCTATGTACAGAATCTTGCCGGCGAAGAAGCAAATATCATCTTCGGCGCAATGTACGATGACACGGTATCCGATTCGGCAAGGATCACTGTAATTGCTACCGGCCTTGACGAGACGACCGCAAACGTCGCGAGCGTAGACGAAGTCAAAAAGGCGGAAGCGGATCATAAAGCCAAATTCCCTGCATCAGGGTTCAATATCCCGGCATTCAAGATGCCGCAGCAGCAGGTTGAAAAGAAAACGGTGAAGCCGATCGCA
The DNA here is from genome assembly GCA_017509985.1 of Lachnospiraceae bacterium. Classification (GTDB taxonomy): domain Bacteria; phylum Bacillota; class Clostridia; order Lachnospirales; family Lachnospiraceae; genus Alectryocaccobium. The sequence continues at coordinate 35,896 of JAFWOE010000019.1, read as the reverse complement.
GTGGATGCGGCGCTTCCAAAGAAGGATCCGATGGTGAGCAATGTCCCGAAGAAAGACATACAGATCCCGGAATTCCTTAAGAATCGCAAATAAAGGAACTGATCAAAGCGGCAAACCATTGCCGCTTTGAAAATATCGGAATAACACACGGAGGGACACCATGAAAACATGCGCAAACTGCGGAACCCAATGTGAAGATCATATGAACTTCTGTTCCAACTGCGGATCCGCTCTGGGAGAGATCGCGGAAGAAAAGCCGATCTCTGCGGAGCCGGCAGCAGAGGAAGAACAGGGAATACCGACAGCGGAACAGATCCGTGCAGAGGCTGCAGGGGTCTTTGAAGCAGTGGGTTCTGATGCCCCCATAGAGAACGTGGTGGTCTTTGCGGATAAACCGGCAGAGGCGGAAACGGCAGCTGAAGAAGCTGTTGAGGAAGCCGTAGAAAAGGCTGCTGAAGAAACTGCTGAGGAAGCTGCAGCAGCCGTAGCAGCCGCAGAAGAAGCAGCCGAAGAAGCTGCTGAGGAAGCTGCAGCAGCCGCAGAAGAAGCAGCAGAAGCTGTTGAGAAAGCTGAGGAGGCCGCAGAAGAGGCAGCTGAAACAGCTGATGAGGAAGCATCGGAAGCGGCAGAAGTGACTGCCGAAGAAACTGCGGCGGCAGAAGAAAAAGCGGCAGAGCCGGCAGAAGCAGCAGCTGAAGAACCTGCAGCGGCAGATCAGCCGGTGATCACCATAGAAGAAGACAACAGTACGGTTCAGATCCCCGAGCCGCAGATCAAAGACGCAGCGGAAGCAGCGGCGGAAGAGAAAGCCAAAGCCGCAGCGGCTGCGGCAGCAGTTCCGGCTGCCGAAACGGCAAAGAATGCTGCAAAGCCGAAGAAGAAAAAAGGCCGCAGAAGAAAACCGATCTCGGTCATGGCGGTCCTTTCCATGATCTTTTCCCTGATCGGTCTGGCGTCCGGCGGATATGCCTGCCTGTTCACCTTTATGGACCTGAAAACGGCAGCCATCTTTTTCATCCCGGGCGTACTGGGCATCGTCTTCGGTCTGATCGGCATCGCCTCAACCGGTAAAGAATCGGGAAAGAGAGGCAGGGCCCTGGCTGTTGTCGGACTCATCATCGGATTGGCTTCCATCGTACTGTGGATCGCCGGAGCCTTTGTGCTCCGCAATGCAGTGCGGGAAAAATACGGCAACACGAACCTTATGAGTGCGATCCGGACGATCCTTGACAGAAAATGAATTTTCACGTTTTAACTTTATTCCCGGATATGATCAACACAGTCGCCCGGACCAGTATTATGGGACGGGCGATTGCTTCCGGTGCGGTGGCACTGAATGTGATCAACATCCGGGATTTTTCCATTCACGGAACGAAAAGGGTAGACGATTATCCTTATGGCGGCGGCGCGGGCATGGTCATGGAGCCGGAACCCATATTCCAGGCTGTGATGAAAGCAAAAGAAGCCGCCGGAAGCAGCGCCAGGGTCATCTACCTGACGCCTGCCGCAAAAGTTCTGGACCAGCTGAAGGCCGAGGAACTGGCAAAGGAGCAGGATCTGATCCTTTTATGCGGGCATTACGAAGGGATCGATGACCGAGTGCTCGAGGAAGTCGTCGACGAAAACATTTCCATCGGCGATTATGTTCTTACCGGGGGAGAACTCGGCGCCTGCGTGCTGATGGATGCGGTGTCACGGTTTGTGCAGGGCGTTCTTCATAACGACGAATCTTCCCAGGTCGAATCCCATCAGGACAATCTTCTGGAGTATCCGCAGTTTACCAGACCGGAGGTCTGGCATGATAAAGCGGTGCCGAAGGTCCTGTTAAGCGGGGACCATCAGAAGATCCTGGAATGGCGGCATGCACAGTCCGTTGAGCGCACAAAGGAAAGAAGGCCGGACCTCTTTGAAAAAAGCTTTAAAGTGACTGTTCTGTATTTCGGATCGGAGGCGGCTTCGGAATTTGCGGAGAAGCTCTCCGTCAGAGTTTCCCGTTATCCGGTGCTTCTGGATTACAGCCGCGCGAAGCTTGTGAAGCAGAAGAGAAGCTTCGGAGCTTCCGATCTGGTCATTGTCATTACGGATACCCCGGAAGAAGCTTCAAAGAGGATGGAACGGATACACGCCGACCGTTCCCCGCTGATCTGTATCAGCACGGAGGAAGATCCACAGCAGAACCGCTCATTCTTTGAAGAGCGCGGATTCTGCCCGAAACAGAGCTTCCGGTTAACCGGGGAACAAGGCGTTTCCGACGCGGAGGAACTGGCTTTCCGGATTCGTAAACTGGCCGGAGAATTCCTGAAAAACTGACCGGTATTCATAAAAGAAACTGCTTGCATTTTAAAAGCCGGTATAGTAATATATATAGGCTGTCGAATCTATGAGGGCTGTTTTTTGTCCGGTAAAAGATCCGAAAGCAGACAAGATGGTCCGCTGCCACGTTTATCGGTGGTATGAACATCCACCACATTTTAAGGAGAGATAAACAGATGAACGAGATTATCAAAAACATCGAGGCTGCCCAGATGAAGGCAGAACCTCCCGTATTTGCAGTCGGCGACACCGTGCGCGTACATGCGAAGATCAAGGAGGGAACCAGAGAAAGAATCCAGGTTTTTGAAGGCGTAGTCCTTAAAAAGCAGGGAGGAAGCAGCCGTGAGACATTTACTGTCCGCAAGACTTCCAACGGAGTAGGCGTCGAGAAGACATGGCCGCTCCATTCTCCGAACGTTGAGAAGGTCGAAGTTATTCGCCGCGGTAAAGTTGCCCGTGCCAAGCTGAACTACTTAAGAGGCAGGATCGGCAAGGCGGCTAAGGTCAAAGAATTAAGATAAATCTCATCGGGGTTCCTCTTTCAAAGGCGGAGCCCCTTTTTCTGCCGGTATTATGAAAGATTATTTCTGGCGTTCCAAGGCGCGCAATATCATAGGATGGATCGTGGAGCTGGTGGCAGTTGTCCTGCTGGCTTTTGTCTGCACCTATGCTTTCGGGCAGCGCGTGATCGCTGTCGACACGTCCATGGAGCCGACCCTGGCGGTAGGGGACAAAGCCCTGCTCAACACCGCGGTCAAGGCCTTCGGCTCGCTGGAACGAGGGGATGTTGTGGCATACCGTACCAGCAATGACGTCAACGCCTCGATCCAGATCAGGAGGATCATCGGCCTTCCGGGGGAGACGGTGCAGATCCGTTCGGGGCAGATTTTTATCGACGGGGAGCTGTATCTTGAACAGAGAGATTTTCCGCCGATCTCCAATCCCGGACTTGCGGAGAGCGAGATCACGCTGGGCGGAACGGAATATTTCGTCCTGGGCGACTCCAGGAACAATTCCGAAGACAGCCGGCACGTCGATGTCGGAAATGTGGATAAGGAGCAGATCCTCGGCAGACTCTGGCTGAAGACTGATCCCATGACGCGAATCCGGTGAGGGCATAATGGACATTCAATGGTATCCGGGTCATATGACCAAGGCAAAAAGACAGATGCAGGAGGACGTAAAGCTCGTGGACCTGGTGATCGAGCTTCTGGACGCGCGCGCTCCTCTGGCCTCACGAAATCCGGATATCGACAGCCTCGCGGCAAATAAAGCGCGGCTGATCATTCTGAACAAGGCCGATCTGGCCGATGAATCCCGAAACAGAGAGTGGAAAGAGTTTTTTGAGGCACGCAGTGCAGGCGTGATCCTAGCGGATGCCCGGAAGCCGGCGGCGCTGAAAAAGATCCAGAACCTGACCCGGGAAGTGTGCAGGGAAAAGCTGGAAAGAGACGCCCGCCGCGGCATTAAAAACCGTCCCATCCGTGCCATGGTGGCAGGGATCCCGAATGTCGGGAAATCCACTTTTATCAATTCCTACGCCGGAAAGGCGGTCGCGAAGACCGGAAACCGCCCCGGAGTGACCAAGGGCCGGCAGTGGATCCGTATGGGAAAAGATCTGGAGCTTCTGGATACCCCCGGTATCCTCTGGCCGAAGTTCGAAGATCAGCAGGTCGGAAAGATCCTTTCCTGGATCGGCACGATCAACGATAATATTCTGAATATCCAGGACCTGACAGCAGATCTGATCGATTATCTGAAGGAGAACTATCCGGGTGTCCTGAATGCGAGATATCAGGTCGAAGAAGACGCTTCGGCTGCAGAAATACTGTACGCGGTCGGAAAAAGACGCGGCTGTATGGTAAAAGGAAATGAGATCTCCTTCGAAAAGGCGGCAGCTTTGATCATGGACGAATTCCGAAGCGGAAAGCTGGGAAGGATCACTTTGGAAACGCCGTAACAGAACCGTCCCGGTCCGCGGCGTGCCTTTCATCCCGCCAGCCGGAAAACAAAAATCGGGAGTGTATTATGACAAAAAAAGAAGAGGCGCAGCTCAGACGCGAAAAAAAGCTGGAAGAAGAAAGAGCCCGGGTCGAGTCTCTTATGTTTTATGAAAAAAAATATGCTTCATACGGTGCGATATGCGGCATCGACGAAGTAGGAAGGGGTCCGCTGGCCGGTCCGGTCGTGGCCGGGGCGGTGATCCTTCCGGCAGACTGCCGCATTCTTTATATCAACGACTCCAAAAAGCTCTCCGCAAAACGCAGGGAAGCTCTTTATGACGAGATCATGGAAAAGGCGGTCGCGGCGGAGATCGGGATCGTATCATGGGAGAGGATCGACGAGATCAACATCCTGCAGGCCACCTATGAAGCCATGAGGCAGGCCATCGGCAAGCTGAAAGTGCAGCCGGGCTGCCTCTTAAACGACGCGGTCGTGATCCCGGAGATCCTGATCCAGCAGGTCCCGATCATCAAGGGCGATTCCAAAAGCCAGAGCATCGCCGCGGCCAGCATTATCGCCAAAGTCTTCAGGGACAGGCTAATGGACAAATACGCAGAACAGTACCCGGAATACGCTTTTGATTCGAACAAAGGCTACGGCACGGCGGCGCACATTGAAGCCATCAAAAAATACGGCCCCTGTCCGATTCACAGGAGGACTTTCATTACCAAATGGGCATAGACGCATGAAATGCCCTCCTATTCGGCTTTTCACAGCTCATACAGGGAGAATTCAATTTGAGCACACGATCCAAAGGAAACCGCGGTGAAGATCTCGCGTGCAGCCTGCTGGAAGAGGAAGGCTATGATATCTGTGCGAGAAATTACCGATGTAAGTTCGGAGAGATCGATATCATCGCATATAAGCAGAATACGTATGTATTTGCGGAAGTAAAGTACAGGGAGAGCAGCGACAGCGGCTATGCGGAAGAAGCGGTATCCTTTGCGAAACAGAGAAAGATCTGCGCTGCAGCGGATCATTTCAGAATGCGGATGCAGATCACGGAACAAAGCGGTTTCCGTTTTGACGTGATCACCATAAATCACGGGGAAGTGACTCATTATGAAAACGCCTTTTCCTATGTCGGGAGATTCTGACAGGGGAAAAGGCGTTTATTGAAGGATACTGGTATGGAATTATCCGCCGATCTGGGAAGCCAGACCGAAGGATTCGACTATTGATTTAAGATGCTGCATATGCTCATCGGACGGGACTTCGATGTGAAGCGTGACTTCTTCTCCGAGACTCTCTTTTTTGGAGTCACCGAGACGGTGATACGGAAGAAGATGAACGGCCACGTCGGGTCCGAGCTTTTCGGCAGCGAACCGGGCGGTCGCCGCAATGTTTTCATCCGAATCGTTGTATCCTGGAATTACCGGGACCCGGATGATGACCGGAACATGCAGATCGTGGTAAACATGTCTGATGTTGTCCAGGATCACTTCGTTCGGAACGCCGGTGAGTTTTTTATGAACTGCGGAATCCATATGCTTGATATCCAGAAGGTCGAGATCGACATATTTGAAAACCTGGTCTACCACGGCGCGGCTTGCGAAGCTGCAGCTCTCCACCGCTGTGTGCAGGCCTTTTTCTTTTGCCGCGAAAAGAAGCGCCTCTGTGAAATCCGGATGCATCAGGCATTCCCCGCCGCTGACGGTCATTCCGCCGCCGGAGGCATCGATAAACAGTTTATCCCGCAGCACTTTTTCCAGGACTTCCGAGACCGTCTGCTCTTTGCCGGCGATCTCTCTCGCTTCCGAAGGGCAGGCCTCCACGCAGAGGCCGCATTCCGTGCAGATGCTCCGATCGGTAAATTCTGCCATCTTCCCGCCGCGTTCTTTTACAGTGACCGCGTGGTTCGGACAGACCGCAGCGCAGGCGCCGCAGCCGGTGCATTTGCTGATATAGGTCATCAGCTGCGGTGTCGCCAGATTGGACTCCGGGTTCGCACACCAGAGGCAGCGCAGCGGGCAGCCTTTCAGGAAGACAGTGACCCGGATGCCGGGTCCGTCATGGATCGAATATGTCTGGACGTTAAATACAGGTGCCTTTAAGGAAAGATAATCACTCGTCATGTTTTCTGCTTCCTGAATTGAAATACGTTTTTTAACTTCGGGCCGGTATTATACAATACCGACCCGAGATCGACTGTAAACCAATATTTATTATATCTTAGTGTTCTCCGTTCTTGCAATGACTTCGTCCTGCAGACCCGGGGTAAGCTGTACAAAGTAAGTGCTGTAGCCGGCTACGCGAACGAGAAGATCATTGTGCTTGTCGGGATGCTCTTTCGCATCGATCAGGGTCTCCTGATCCTCGACGATGAACTGTACGTGCTTTCCGCCGTTGGCAAAATAGGCTTTGATCGCGGCGGCCAGTTTCAGCTTGTCCGCATCGGTCCTGATTGCCGAGGGTGAGAACTTCATGTTCAGAAGCATCGCCTGGAACTCATCCTGAGGGATCTTCATGGCGCTTCGGAAGACAGCCAGCGGACCTTCGTGATCGCAGCCGGCCATGGGTGACGCGCAGGCGTCCGCAAGGATCTCGCCTTTGTAACGGCCATCCGGCATGGCTCCGCAGAGCGCGCCGCCCGGCTGATGTGAGGTAACGGAGATCGCGGAGCAGCGGAAGTGTCCGCCGAGGGATGAGGGAGTCTCATTTGCGGTATCGACCCACCAGCGGTAGCACTGAGCGACCATATCGTCGATCTCGTCAACGCCGTTGCCGTAATGCTCCAGCTCCATACATTTCTGGTGAAGATCTTCGTAGCCTTCCCAGTTTGCGTCCATGGCTTTCTTCATCTCCGGAAGAGTGCAGACTTTTTCGTCAAAACAGAGCTTTTTGATCGCGTACAGGCACTGGGCAAGATTGACCATGCCTACCGGATTCAGAAGCTGGTTGCTTTCAAACGGATATTCCTGGGCGTAGCAGTCAAATCCGGACTTGATGCCGTTGTTCATGAAGGCAGCTCTGAAGGGATCCGGAAGGAGCTCTTTGAATACTGCGCTTTCGATATTCAGTTTCTCACCCGCAGTTTTTACGAAGTATTCGTATTCTGGTTTGAAATCATCCAGGAATTCCTTAAAGGAATTGTATTTGCTGAGGTCGCCGGCGATCTCGTGACCGACCTTCATGTCGGTGTTTTTATCCCAGCCGTTGTTCATGAAGATATCCAGCATGAGCGGGCAGACGAACATTGTAATGCCCATCGTGCGGGTGCGGTAAGGAATATTTCCGTCGATACAGCCGGTCATGCAGAAGTCACGGGCAACTTCGATCGGAAGACCGTCGTTGGGGTTATGTACCTGGGTGAAATAGTCAATATAAGATTTATCGCCTACGAAAGCCGGCATGGAACACCCTTCCGCCTGACAGGTGAGAGCCAGAAGCATGACGTCGTCCGGAGTGGAATCGCTGACGCGAAGCGTTACAGTATGATGCGGTGTACGCACATCGCGGACAGCCTGAAGGACCAGACGCGTCAGCTCGTTGCTGGCGTCGGTGCCGTCGGGCTTTACACCGCCGATCGTCATGTTGATCCAGCGGGCACCGCCGGAAGCGCGTTTCCGGATCTCACGGCCGGACTGCTGATTCATTTCCATGCAGCGGATACGGAGCATGCCGAGTAGCTCGAGCACTTCGTCGTCTGTGATCCGGCCGGCTTCAATATCCGCTTTGTAGAAGGGATACATATACTGATCAAAACGTCCGATTGCCGGCGTCGGCGATGGATTGACCAGAAGGAACATAAACCAGAAGCACTGCAGCGCTTCACGGAAGGTTCTTGCCGGATAAGCCGGGACGCGGCGGCAGATCTCTGCGATCTCTTTCAGTTCCTTTTTACGCCATTCCTTCGGTTCTGTTTCCGCCATTTCATCGGCAAGCTTCGCGAAACGGCCCGCGTAATTGATCAGTCCTTCCAGGGAAAGCTTCATTGCCTGGAGGGTGATTCCGCGTTCAAAACTTCTCTTTTCAAAATAAGTGTTTTTCTGGATCTCTTCTTCGCATTCCTCTACCATTGCAGCAAGTCCTTTGTTCAGAGCCAGTGCGAAATCGATGCAGAGAAGGTTCCAGCCCGGCCCGTTGCCGATTCCGGAGCAGGCAGCGCCGCCTCCGACACGGTTGCCGAGCGTTTTATCTTTTTTCCAGGGAGCCAGCATCATACCGCTGCAGGCAAAAGCGTCCAGACGGTCATTATTGGCGATGATCAGGTTAGCACCCTGATACATGCCAAAGGGATGAAACTGTTCGTTGATGCGGAGCATTTCCTCCTGGTCTTCAAGAGAAAAATCAAAACCGTCTTCACGCAGGTATTCACATTCCTCCTTGCTCCATTTGCCGAGGCCGGCTTCGATCTCCAGCCCCCAGGGCTTGCTGGCTGGATTACCTACGAAAAGTTCATCCTCTCCGATAAAGATCGGGAACTGTTCCAGTACGTTCTTGAGTGTCTGGCCGCGGCGCAGGATCGCCGGATAACCGGCGCATTCGGCTTCGGTTTTTGTGATGATCTTGAACTTTTCAATACCGATGTGCTGGTAGTTTGTCTTGATATGACTGTACATTCTTTTAAGTCGGTCTGTCATGGTAATATCCTTTCTGGTTTATTAGTAGCGGGCGTATCCCCGCTGTATAAATCAATTGTTTAATGCCTTTATAGTATGCCTGATCGTCAGGGAAGCACACAGTTGGCGGGGTTTTTAAAGAAATCTTCCCGCTCTGCAAGCGCTTTCTGAACTGCGTCGGACAGGAAGGGAACACTGCTGTTCCCGAGCGGGAAAACAACTCCGCCCCGGCAGATATCATCGATCCGTTCTCCTGCGTATTTTTCGACCTGTTCTTTGGTAACGCCGGGTTTCTGGATATCACGAATATCCATGCCGCCGAAGAAAGTGAGTTTGTCACCGTATTCATGGACAAGCTTGGGAATGTCGTTCATGCCCTGGCAGGAGGACCAGTGTTCGATGCCGGCTTTGATCATGCTGGGGATCAGGGTCTCGATCTTTCCGCAGGAGTGGACCTGCAGGAAAATCCCTTTATCCTTACAATGTTTGCATACTCGTCCTATTGGTTCTGCCAGCAGTTCATTCCAGGTTTCAACAGACATGAAGGTGCTGATCGAAGTGCCCCAGTCGTCATGAAAATCGATCAGGTCGATCGGATAAACTTCCGCGAGACGGTCTATCAGTTCGATCTTGTGATCTATGATCGCGTCAAAGAATTCGCGGCAGGCTTCCGGCTCGTCCAGCAGAGAACACAGAGCATCTTCTGCAGACATGCAGTCCAGCATACGTTCAAACGGACCGGACATGATGCAGACCTGATTCAGCTTGTCCGGATCGTAGTTCGGGCTGGAAAGATCCGCTTCGGCTGCGGCCTTGAAATCGATCTTGCTCAGATCCGGGAATTTTACCTGAGTTTTCCATTCGGTGATATCATCCATGATCGGCGGATAATCCGGGTCGACCATCGGAGCCTTGCTGGATTCTTCGTAACGCCAGTGAACGCCGAACCAGTCGCAGCCGGTTCCTCCCATCGGAAATTCCGGAGAAGCGGGGCCTTTTTCAACGATTACGTATGTTCCCAACATATTGCAGTCTTTAATCAGATTCACGATCCGCTCGGGAATCTGATGATTATACGCTCTGAGGGCGTTTTCTCTGGGTGTAAGCATTTTGTTCTCCTTTATCATTTATACTTTTAGAGTATGATTTTCTGTCTGTTCCGGTTAATGTGTTCTGAAGAATGCCGGACGCGAAGGCCGGTTCGGACTGAAAAGAATTCTTCAGAAGGATGATTTATTGCATTGACCGCCTGTTTTTAAAAATGAGCAAACAGGCATACACGTCATTGTTTTCAAAAGTAATTGTAAGGAAAGTCCTCTTAAAACTTCAAAAGAAGCAAAGCAATTGTGCCTGCGGATGACTCCGGCTTTGGATCAGCTCCTCATAGAGGCCTCCGGCCGGTGCAGGACAGGAAAGCTGTCGGAAAAGGGTCAGGGATTTTCTGGAAGAACGCCCTCTGGTGTTGAGATAAAAACATCAGAGGGCATTTTTCAACAGTTCGGGTCAACAAATCCTCAGGCTGTTAAAAAGTCCGACTGCATTTCTGTGCTTTATTTTACAGAAGTATGCAGGAAGGACTGGCAGCCGATGGGATCGAAGTCTGCGTTTGAAAGAACAAGATAGTCTTTCATACCGATCAGGTTTTCTGCTTCAGCGATACTGATCAGCGGGCAGTCGTTAGCAATGATGAGGTTGCACTGATGATAGAGATCCATACGTTTCTGATCATCCAGTTCGCCCATTGCTTCATAGTACAGAGCGTCGTATTCGGGGTTGATGTAGTTAGCGTTATTGCTTCCGCCGAATGCAGCAGCACCGTCATACAGTGACAGAGAATCTTCTGCTACGAAACCGACCATGTTCAGGATGAATGCCTGAGTTTCTTCTACAGCCATGGTTGAGAAGAAGCCAGCAGCATCGAGAGTGTTGATGTTCATCGTGATGTTCAGTTTGGCAAGTTCGCCCTGAAGAGCATTAGCCATATCGATATAGTCCTGATAAGCGTTCCATACGTTTACAGTAAACTCAAATCCGTTTTCATATCCGGCTTCCTTCAGAAGTTCCTTCGCCTTATCAAAATCGTATGTGGAAGCAGCATCGGGTGTGTAGTACGGGCTGGAGCTCGGGAAGAGAGCGTTGCCGGCTTTACCGGTGCCAAGGGTTACGGCTGCTGTAAGCGCGTCTTTATCGATACCGCAGTTCATAGCCTGTCTGACACGGACATCTGCGAAAGCTTCAACTGCTGTTTCACGAAGGATCATGGAGATCATACGGTTTTCGTTTTTCGGAACAAGGACAAGTCCGGGAACGGCTTCGATCGCGGAAGACATACTTACGGGAATGGTTTCCGCAAGATCGATATCTCCGCTCTGAAGAGCAAGGCTTCTGGAGTTCGCGTCAGCGATGAAGCGGCACTCGATGGTATCGAAGGTGTAGCCTTCGCCCCAGTAATCGTCACGTTTTACAAGAGTGGCATGATCGCCGGAAACCCATTCTTTGATCAGATAAGGTCCGATACCGATGGGCTCTCTGCCCCATTTGTCAGCGCCGACAGCATTGAAGTCGTCTTCGCAGTACATGCCGAAGCAGGTAAGAGAAAGAAGGTAAGTTACGTTGGCATAGGGTTTCGGCAGCTTAAGGTAAAGAACGTATTCACCTTCGGTGTAGGAATTCTCGACATCGAGATATCCGTATTTGTTGCCGAGCTCTGCGCAGGCAGCGCCTCTTTTCAGAACGAAGAGGGCGTCATCTGCGGTGAAATGAGTGCCTGCTGACGAATAAACGTCGTCTCTGAGGGTAAGCTTCAGAGTAAGACCATCATCGCCGACCCACTCCCATTCCTTTGCAAGACCCGGAAGCACTTCCATGGTCTGTGAATCGAAATAGAGAAGGTTCTCGAAGACCGCACGGATGAGGGTTGCGCCTGTGCCGGCGATACCGCTGTTCTGTACGTCGAGAGTTGCTACTTCGCCTGCAAGGCCGAGTACCAGAGTGGAAGTGTCAGCTGCAGCAGCAGGCTCTGCCTCAGCAGGAGCAGCGGAGCTGGCGGTGCTGGCTTCAGCGGCAGGAGCAGCGGAGCTGGGAGCTGAAGAAGCTTTGCTTGCAGCATCAGTGCCTGCACCGGAACTGCTTCCGCCGCAGCCGGCAATTGCTGCTGCCATGACGAGTGCAAGAACGAGCGCCATGATTTTTCTCAGTTTCATTTGTTAATCCTCCTTATAAAAATTGAGCGTGATTAAACACCTGCCGGGTTTTATACAAGATGGCAGGCGACCTTGTGATTATTACCAACATCCTTAAGCTCCGGAGTGACCTCAAAGCATTCGGGCTTTGCGTGGATACACCGGGGAGCAAACCGGCAGCCGGGCTTCGGGTTCAGCGGGCTGGTCAGTTCGCTCTTAAGGATGATTCTGGTCCTTCTGTTGTGCGTGCTCGGGACGGGAATAGCCGAAAGAAGAGCCTGCGAATACGGATGGAGCGTATTGCTGAACAGCTCATATCTTTCCGCCAGTTCGATGACCTGGCCGAGATACATTACACAGATAATATCGGATATATGACGCGCAACGGAGAGGTTGTGCGTAATAAACATGTAGGTAAGATTTTTGCTTTCCTGCAGTCTCTGAAGAAGGTTGATGACCTGAGCCTGGATCGATACGTCAAGGGCAGAGACCGGTTCGTCGCAGACGATGAACTTCGGGTCAAGAGCGAGTGCCCTTGCGATGCCGACACGCTGTCTGGTGCCGCCGTCCAGTTCATGGGGGTAGCTTCCTTTCAGCTTCTCTGAAATGCCGACCAGTTCCAGCATCTCGGAAACGACCTTTTCTCTTTCACCGTTTCCGGTATAGAGTTTATTGATGATCAGCGGCTCGGTGATCAGACGGCTGACATTCATTCGGGGATCCAGGGATTCGTAAGGATCCTGGAAGATCATCTGCAGGTCTCGGCGAAGTTTTTTGACCTCTGCCTTGCTTTTGCTGATGATGTTTTCTCCGTTATAGTAAACATCTCCGGAGGTCGGCTCCAGAAGGCGGATGATCGTCCGCCCGAGGGTGGACTTGCCGCAGCCGGACTCGCCGACGACGCCGAGCGTTTTTCCTTCCGGAATGGAAAGGGTAACGTCATCGACTGCATGAAGCGTACCCTGCGGTACGGCAAAATATTTTTTCAGGTTTTTGATCTCGATAATGTTATTCATTTCTCCGCCTCCGACTCTTTGTAGTGTTGGAAGCATTTGGACCAGTGGCCCGGAGCGACTTCCACCAGCTTTGGATTGCCTTCTGTGCACCGTTCCATACATTCTTTGCATCGGTTCTGGAAACTGCAGTAAGGCGGAAGATTTGTGGGATCGCTGACAGCGCCTTCAATGGGCTGAAGCTTTTTGATCTCTCCGTCAATGGAAGGAAGAGAGTTCAGCAGGTTTCTGGTATACGGATGTGTGGGGTAATCCAGAACATCTTCCACCGTTCCGTATTCCACGATCTCTCCCGCGTACATGACGGCGCATTTATCACAGATCTCAGCAACGACACCAAGGTCGTGCGTGATCATGATGACCGACATGTCCCGCTTCTGGATCTGTTCCTTCATCAGCTCCAGGACCTGCGCCTGGATGGTAACGTCCAGGGCAGTAGTCGGTTCATCCGCGATCAGCAGATCGGGACTGCATGCCAGTGCGATGGCGATAACGACACGCTGTTTCATGCCGCCGGAAAACTGGTGCGGATATTCTTTATAACGGTAAGAAGGAATGCCTACGGTTTCCAGCATTTCCTTCGCTCTTGCCGCTGCTTCCGCGCGGGAACATTTTTCATGAAGCCTTACGACTTCGGCGATCTGCTCGCCGACTGTCAGGACCGGGTTCAGCGCAGTCATGGGATCCTGGAAGATCATGCTGACTTTATCTCCGCGGATCTTCTGCATGGCTTTCGCGCTTTTGTCCAGAAGGGATTCGCCGTTCAGGAAGATCTCGCCGCTGATGATCTCGGCACGGGCTTTCTGAAGCAGCCCCATGATCGCGAGAGCAGTAGTTGTTTTTCCTGCGCCGGTCTCGCCGACCAGTCCAAGAGTTTCACCTCTTTTTATATCGAGTGAAATATCGTTGACTGCTTCAACGACGCTGGTTTCCATATTGTAATGAACAGTCAGATTTTTGATCTGAAGCAAGTTTTCCATATTAACACCTCAACGTATCCTTATTTAAGCCTGGGGTCAAAAGCATCGCGCAGTCCGTCACCAAGCACATTGAGGGCGAAACTGACGATGAGTATTGCCAGTCCCGGGATGACCGTCATCGGCCATGCGGTGCCCATCTGCAGGAACTGCTTGCCGTCGGAAAGCATGCTGCCCCATTCCGGGGTCGGCGGCTGAATTCCGAGGCCGATATAGCTTAAGGAAGAGATCATAAGGATCGCGGCTGCGATACCGAAAGTCGTCTGTACGATGATCGGGCCCAGTGAATTCGGGATCATATGTCTTGTGATGAGCCACCTGTCGTTTGCACCGAGGCATTTGCTGACTTCGACGAACTGACGGTCTTTGGCAGTCAGGACTGCGGCACGGACGACCTTCGCATATGGCGGGATCGTGCTGATGCCGAGGGCCAGCATAAGGCTTACTACGGTTTTTCCCAGGGCCATTGCAAGAGTGATCGCAAGAAGAGTTCCCGGGATCGACTGGAGAATATCAATGAAACGCATGATGATATCGTCTGCTTTTCCGCCGTAAAAAGCTGCGATGGAACCGAGAACGCCTCCGAAAAAGAGGGAGACCGCAACGGAAAGAAGACTGATGCCGAGCGAAGCCCTTGCTGCGTAGATAACGCGGGTAAAGATATCCCTTCCGAGATTATCCGTGCCGAAAAGGTGGTCACGGCTTAAGGGAGCGAAAAGGGAAGTATAATCCTGCGTCACATAGCTGTACGAAGTAAAGAGCGACGGAAAGATCGCGATCACGGCGTAAACGATGATAATAACCAGTCCGACCATAGCCAGTTTGTTCTTTTTCAGCCTGCGCCAGCCGTCGGTAAACGGTGTGGAACGTCTTTTCTGAAATTTCTGTCTTTTCTGTTCCGCCTTATCCATGGCGGGAGTATGTATTTTTGACATTTCCGATCCTCCTTCGTGTCAGGCTTTTGCCGTAGCTTTGATCTTTTTGGGCTTTCCGCTCTTGAACTGTGCCCGGACCCGGGGATCAACAGCGGCATACAAAAGGTCAATGATCAGGCTGACTACACTGAATACGACTGACAGATACAGAACGCTGCTCTGAACGCAGGGATAATCGTTGGACATGATCGCATCGACCATATACTTGCCGAGGCCTGGAATCGCGAAGATGGATTCGATCAGTACCTGGCCACCAAGGGTCATACCAAACATAAGGCCGCAGACGGTCAGGATCGGAATGACGGCGTTTTTAAGCATGTGTTTGAAGACAACAACGCTTTCTTTCTGTCCTTTCGCCCGTGCTGTGCGGATATAGTCCATGTTCATGGTTTCCAGTACGCTGGAACGGGTCGTACGGGCGATCTGTGCGAGAGATGCAACACTCGTCGCAATGACCGGAAGGATCCAGCCTGCCGGAGAGGAAATTCCGATGGCGGGAAGCCACCCGATCTTGACCGAGAATACCAGGATCAGCAGCAGGGCGAACCAGAAGTTCGGAATGGAAACACCCACCAGTGAAAACGACATGGAGGCGATATCGATCCAGGAATACCGCCGCAAAGCCGACAGAATTCCGATCGGAACACCGATAACGATCGCCAGGATCATACTGTAACAAGCCAGCTTGAAAGTAGTCGGAAATCGTTCCGCGATCTCTTTGGCTATCGGTGCTTTGCGGATGTAGGATGTACCAAGGTCTCCTTTGAGTACCAGATTCTTAAGATAGGAACCGTACTGCACAAGGATCGGCCGGTTCAGACCGAGTTCTTCCCGAAGTTCGGCTCTCTGAGCTTCTGTCGATGAAGGCCCGAGGATCTGAGCAGCAGGGTCGCCCGGTGTAATGGCTGTAATGAAGAATACTATGGTGACGACACCGAAGATGACCGGAATCATCATCAGGACTCGCTTAATGATGTAACGCAGCATTTAAGATTTCATTCCTCCCGTAGTTCTTTGTTACAAAACTGTATGCAGACATTTACCATTAAAGTTCGTTTTCGGTCCGTGCAATGATCTCGTCCTGCAGTACATCGGACAGATTGGTGTAGTAGGCGCTGTATCCTGCGACGCGGACCATCAGATCTTTGTGAGACGCCGGATCTTCTTTGGCTGCGCGGAGCGTGTCGGCGGAAACTACGTTGAACTGGATCATGCTGCCCCCGCAGTTGAAATACACGCGGATGGCGGCTTCCAGTTTTTTCAGGTCCGATTCCGTTTTCATAGATGAAGGCGAAAACTTCATATTGAAAAGGAAAGCCTGGAAAGGCGACTGATCGATCTTCGCGGCGCTACGGAATACGGCCAGAGGACCGTTCACATCTCTTCCGCGGATCGGAGAGGCGGCGGCATCGGCCAGGATCTCGCCGGCTTTCCTGCCGTCGGGGGTCGCGCCGGTAAGTGCGCCTCCCGGAGCATGGGAAGAGATCGAGATGCAGTTGTTTGCGGTATATCCGCCGAGAGAGGTCGGGATCTGCTGGGTCGCTTCGCCGATAAAACTGTAGATCTCCGACACAACGGAATCGACGCTGTCGTTATCGTTTCCGTACTGGGGGATCGAGAGAGCGAGTTTTCTCAGGCCTTCATGACCTTCCCAGTTTTTCTTCAGGATGTCGTTCAGTTCGGAAAGCGTCACGAGCTTTCTGGTGTAAACCAGTTCTCTGATCGCAAAGAGCGACTGGGCCAGGTTGACGACGCCGACGCAGTTGATCAGGGATGAGTTTTTAAAATCAAGCTGTCTGCGCCAGATATCCACACCGGCTTTGATCCCGCCTTCCATAAAAGCACTGTGGAAAGGATAAGGACTCTGATCGCGGAATACGATATTTTCGATGCTGTTGCGCTCGGCGACGCAGCGAAGATAATAGCGCAGGTCTTCCTTATAGGCATTCAGAAAAGATTCGTAGTCTTCGTACTGATCCAGGTCGCCTGTCTCATCACGTCCGGTGCTGACTCCGGTAGAAGCAATATAACCATGGTTCAGGAAGGCTTCCAGCGTTAGCGGTACAATAAACTGTGCTACGGAAAGCGTTGCCGTCCGCCCGGGAATATTACCGTCGATACAGCCGCACATGCAGTAATCTCTGGCTTCTTCGATCGGCATGCCCTTGCGGTTGCAGTAGTCATTGTGGAAGTATTTCTGGAAGGTTTTGTCGTTGGCAAAGGCGGGCATTGAACACCCTTTTGCCTGACATTCCAGGCCTTTTAAGATCAGAGCATCCGGAGTGGAGTCCGCCACGCGGATCGTTACGGTATGATGGATCGTCCGGCAGTCTAACACCGCATCGAGCACGAGATAGGAGAGTTCGTTGGTCGCATCGCTGCCGTCCGGTTTTACACCGCCGATCGTCATGTTGTACCAGCGGGCGTCACCGTTTGCCTGTGCGCGGATGGCGCTGCCGGAGATCTGATGGATCTCGGTCATGTTGATCCGGAACATCTCAAGATATTCCAGAACTTCCTCGTCGGTGATCAGACCGGCGTCTTTGTCTTTTTTATAGTAGGGATACATATACTGGTCGAAACGTCCGATCGGCACAGTCGGACCGGGAGTAATGACCAGCATGATGAACCATACGAACTGCATGGCTTCGCGGAAATTTCTCGGCGGGTTTTCAGGTACCCAGCGGCAGGCTTCCGCCATCTGGAGCAGCTCCTTTTTTCTTTTAGGATCCGATGCCTTTTCCGCTTCGGTTTCTGCCGCCGCCGCGCATCGGTGCGCATAGTCGATACCGGCCTGCAGACAGATCGACATAGCCTGCAGCCCCATGGAGCGGGCATAGTCGTCGCTGTTTTCAAAATGCTGATCCTGAAGCTCTTTTTCACATTCGTCGATCAGACTTCTGTAGCCGCGCTTAAGAGGTATATTATGGTCGATGGCCAGAAGCATCCAGGCCGGACCCAGACCGAGACCGGATGCGGCACTTCCGCCGCCCAGACGGTTTCCCGTAGGACCGAGCCGGTCATTATATTCATCTTTCCATTCTCCGATAAAAATTCCGCAGCGTGAAAAATCTTCCAGGCGTTTGTTGGCGCGCACTGCAAGATTCGCTGCTTCATACATGCCGAAAGGACGGAATTCTTTGTTCATTTCCAGAATAAGCGCCGCGTCTTCATCCGAAAGACAGTAGCCGTCTTCACGAAGCGCACGGATCTCATCTTCGTCCCACAGGCCGAGCTCGGAATCGATCTCCAGCCCCCAGCGCTTGCTCGCCGGGTTTCCGACAAGCAGTTCTCCTTCCTGGATGATAATGGGCATGCGTTCGAGTATCCGTTTCTGGGTCATGGCGCGGACCAGTTCGCGGTCCCAGCCCTGAAATTCCCTTGTGGTTTCGAGAATGATCTTATATTTTTCGATGCCGATGGGATTTTTTCGGTCAACGATCATTTTGTCATGGAGTTTTTTGATTCGGTCTGTCATGGGCTCCTCTCCTCTGGAAAAGGCGGGGTTCACAGTGCTTGTTTCCAACCGTGCAAAGATGGCCGATGGATAATATATGGCCGAATAGTTTCCAAAAGGCATTATCAATGCTGATAAAGCACCTGTTTGTGCTTGATAAAAGAATAACACACTGCGGTATAGTGCAGATGGCAACAACTGATTGCGGCAGGGCAAGAAAGGTTTGACACAGAGAATTTTCGGGAGGGGTTCTTTCCTGGGATATTTACATAGATATTGCGAAAAAAAGCCGGATTGAGTATATTTATTAAAGAAGAGACGATTCCTGAGGCACAACGAGAACCCGAATGTTATGTAAACTGCGCTTTCTTTCAGGATCAGTTTTGATGCACACAGAGGAGAGATCAGAAAATGGCAATTAATTACTACCAGCTCCAGTGCTTTGTCGAGGTATATCGGGCCGGAAGCTTCCGGGAAGCGGGTAAAAATCTCTATATGTCCTATCAGGGAATCAGCCAGAATATTGCCAAACTGGAAAAGCATCTGGGCAGGCCGCTGTTTATCCGTGATTCCAACGGATCTGCACCAACGGATTTTGCCGATTACTTATATGAGAAAGCCAGTACGATCCTTGCACAGATCGATGCATTTGAACATGACCTTCTCCATTACGACAGGCATCATCTGAAACTTGGCTTCACGGAAGGTATTATTTTTTCCTATGAGATCGCAGACACGCTGCGCGAACTGATGCAGGACGAAGGAGGACAGATCACCACAGTCAATGTTCCTTATACGGAATTCAAAACAGTGAAGGATACTGTGCTCTCCGGTCAGGCCGATCTTGTCTGGCTCTTTCACAGAGCGGATGAATTGGACCCTCAGCTGACTTATATTCCCATCAAATCTTCCAGGATCAATCTGGTCGTGGGAGCAGATGATCCGCTGGCACAGCAGGAGACGGTTTCATGGAGCGATCTGGATGGAAAGAGCATCATACTTCCGAGGGAAAGAGACGGCCTCTCTGACATTTTCAGAGACCAGTGCAGCCGTTTTAATGCTCAGATGAAGGAACTTGCTTATACATCGGAAACACAGATCATTGAAAAACTGATCCGTGAAAAACAGGCCGGCGTACTCATGAGCGACCGGTATATCAATATTGCATTTTCCGGAAAGAATGTCTGCGTTAAAAAACTGATGCCGGAACTGGAGATCGTTGTGTCGGCCGCGTATGCGAATCACAGCCTGAGTCCTGAGATGGAGGAACTGGTTCACACTATGGCGGAAAGGATAAATGAGACGACTCAATACTGGTAAGAGCGAAAAAGAAATATAATTATGCCCCGGATGCAGGCAACTGCGTGCATCCGGGGTTGTTTTTATTATATTCGTAATGAAAATGATCAGAAGATCTCTTCAGAACTGCAGATCTGTCAGCAAACCCTCCATGGACGGTAGGCGATCGTGAAATCTTTTTCTTTAATTAATTTCGCGCGGGTGTCTCCGTATACAGGAGGTAGCTCGATATCTTCACCGGATAATTCACCTGTAACGAGCTTTTCACATGCAGCTGTCACTTCATCCAGAAACGTTTTGGGTTCGAGCTGTTCATCGTGGCCCGTGCAAAGCCAGTCGAATTCATCTTCACGGCTCTGCAGTTTATGAAGACTGTCCAGATACTCACGGATCGTCAGGGCTCCTGGTACGACCATCTGAATGGGCATGCTTTTGACGAAGCAGTCGCCGCTGAAAAGGACCCGGTCTTCATGATCCAGCAGGGCAATGCAGCCGGGAGAGTGGCCGGGGATGGAAAGTACTTCCAGATGGCGGTCCCCGAGATCAAACGTGAAACCGTCGGAAACACAATGAATCTCATAACTTCCTTTTGCAAGCTGTGCTTCAATGATGGCGACTTCCTCTTCCGAGAGAACGGTTTTATTCAGGGCAAGGAAGCCCCTGGCATCTTCTCTGGCTCCTTCGTGCATGTAGACAGCCGGATAATAAATGTTGCCGCCGGTATGATCTCCGTGGCCGTGAGTGTTAACAACATCATAAGGAAGAGATGTCAGTTCGGCAATTTCACTTTGCATGTCAACAGCGCCCAGTCCGGTATCGATCAGAAGCGCCCGCTTATCTCCTTCCACAAGATAGATGCAGCATTCCGCATGAATGCCGTATAAAAGAGTGATCCGTTCGGTCAGCTTTTTGATCTGATGCTTCATTTGTTTCAAACTCCTTCTGATTTCTGCGGATGTTCAGCTTTTTTTATCAAATACAGTCTCGTCCTGATACAGGATCGCGCTTTTGCCGAGTTCGACTTTCCAGCAGATGATATTTCCGTAAACGGGAGGAAGCTGAGGATGAAAGGCACCGGCAGTTCCATCCAGGATGGAGGAGCACATCTCAATGACCCAGTCAAGGTATTCCTTACCCATCAGGAATGCATCGTGACCTCCGAGAAGATAGTCATATTCTTCCTTTCTGGCTTCGACTTTGCGGAGACTGCGCAGAAGCGTTTCGATGGAAACTGTAGAAAACTTCAGCTTTTCCACATGGTCCAGCATGTGAACGCAGTGGTCGCTGCTGCAGACCAGATCGCCGCAGAAAAGTACGCGGTCCGTTTTGTCCAGCAGGCAAATGCAGCCCGGCGTATGCCCGGGAGTTTCGATAACTTCCAGAACTTTTCCTCCGAGATCAAAGGTGTCTCCTTCTTTGACCGGAACTTTCCGCCACTCATACTTTATAATCCCTTCTACTTCCTGATCGGTCGGGAGCGTCTTTTTTTCTTCCGTGGCATTATCTGCATCAGGATAAGCCAGTTCATGAAGATAAACTTCCGGGAACTGATTGTTACCGCAGCAGTGGTCCGAATGTCCGTGGGTGTTGACGGCAATGCAGGGCTTTCCGGGAGCGATCGCGTCCAGGGCCGCCTTTAAATCGCCGGTTCCCATGCCGGTATCGATCAGCATGACTTTATCCGTTCCTTTGACAGCGTACATATTGCATTCGTTGGTGAATCCGTAAAGAAGGACAATATCTTCTGTGATATTTTTAAATTGATATCCGCCGTTTTTCATATGCAGGGTTCTCCATTTCGCGTTTTAGGATGACATGGTTCACACACCGGCCTGACAGAGCTGAGGAACAGCCCGAATCGTTCGTGAAGTTGACGGCCGGGAAGCCAAAGATTCTTTGTGCGTATTATATCATTTGAAAAAACGGTTTGTACTCACGCGGGTGACAGTAATTTGTTTCCGGGGGAGCAATAAATGCTTGAGAGAGGAACACGCTCTCTTCTTGGTTCTCTTGCATTTTCTCCTGCGAATTGGTAAGATACAATCGGATAAAAAGGAGTAAAAAATGAGCAAGCCCATCGTTGCCATCGTAGGCAGACCAAACGTCGGAAAATCAACTTTATTCAACTCACTCGCGGGGACAAGGAAGGCGATCGTCAAGGATACGCCCGGCGTCACGAGGGATCGTATTTACGTGGATGCAGCCTGGCTGAATTACGAGTTTACGCTCGTCGATACCGGCGGTATCGAGCCGGAAAGCACGGATATCATCTTAAGCAGGATGCGCGAGCAGGCGCAGATCGCCATCGATACCGCGGATGTGATCATTTTCATGACCGATGTGCGCCAGGGCCTGGTCGATTCGGACGCCAAGGTCGCGGATATGCTGCGCCGAAGCCAGAAGCCGGTCGTGCTCTGCGTGAATAAAGTCGATAACTTCAAGGCGCAGGAGATGGACGTGTACGAGTTCTATAACCTGGGCATAGGGGAACCGTTCCCGATTTCGGCGGAAGGAAAACAGGGGATCGGCGATCTTCTGGACGAAGTCGTATCCTATTTTCCGAAAGGCGCCGGATCGGCAAAAGACGAGGATATCCCGAAGATCGCCATCGTCGGCAAGCCCAATGTCGGGAAATCCTCTATTGTCAACCGCCTGCTCGGCGAAGAACGTGTTATTGTATCCAACATTGCGGGCACGACCAGGGATGCTATCGACTCCAGAGTAAAATATAACGGAAAAGAATACATTTTTATTGATACGGCCGGCCTCCGAAGACACAGCAAGGTCCGGGAAGAGATCGAAAGATACAGCATCCTTCGGACGGTAGGCGCGGTCCGCCGGTGTGACGTCTGCATGATCGTGATCGACGCGACGGAAGGCATTACCGAACAGGACGCCAAGATCGCCGGGATCGCACACGAGGAAGGCCGGGGCATTATCATTGCCGTGAACAAATGGGATGCCATCGAAAAGAACAACAAGACGGTCAAAGAATTTACAGAAAAGATCCGCAGCGTTCTTTCGTTTATTTCCTATGCGGAGATCATCTTCATTTCTGCAGTCACGGGCCAGCGGCTGAACAAATTGTACGAGACTGTTGACATGGTGCTTGAAAACCAGACGCTCCGCATCGCGACCGGCGTCCTGAACGAGATCCTTACGGAAGCGACAGCACTTCAGCAGCCGCCGACGGATAAAGGAAAGCGCCTGAGGATCTTCTATATGACGCAGGTTGCGGTCAAACCGCCTACTTTCGTTATGTTTGTCAATGATAAAAAGCTTACGCATTTTTCCTATACAAGGTATATTGAAAACAGGATCAGGGAGGCTTTCGGATTCCGGGGAACCTCGCTTCGATTCATCATCAGGGAACGCTCGGACAAAGAATAAAGGCAGAAATCGGAGGCAGAAATGATGAGCAGGATCATCTGTTTGATCATAGGATATTTATTCGGAACATTTCAGACGTCCTATTTTATAGGCCGCGCCAGGGGTCTGGATATCCGCGAGTTCGGAAGCGGAAATGCCGGAACGACAAACGCCATGCGGGTCCTCGGGAAAAAGTCTGGGTGGATAACGGTTATTATCGACATACTGAAATGCATTATTGCTGTAATCATTACCTGGCTGATCTTCCGAAAAAGCGGTTATGTCCCGCTGCTCAAGATCTATACCTCCCTGGGCGCAGTCCTCGGACACGATTTCCCTGCGTTTCTTAAATTCCGCGGAGGCAAGGGCATCGCAACGACGGCCGGTATGATCATTGCCTTCGGCGACTGGAGGCTGATCGTGCTCGGGGTGGCGTGCTTCTTTATTCCGGTGCTGATCACACATCATGTATCGGTCGGTTCGCTCTGCCTGTCCGTCAGTTTTCTCGTCGGAACGATCCTCTGCGGCCAGCTCGGCAGCTATGGGATGCCCCAGAATCTTCTGACGGAGATGTATATTCTCATCGCGGCCATTACGGCGCTGGCCTTTTTCCAGCACCGCGGCAATCTGAAACGGCTGGCGGAAGGTACGGAAAGAACGGTCTGGGTCAGAAAAAAATAATATTGATTTTATGAGGTTTTCATAAAATTTTCAAAAAAGGAGATTATAATGGCCTCGATAGGAGTCATAGGATCCGGAAGCTGGGGCACGGCAATTGCCTGGCTTCTGAGCAATAACGGTCACAAGGTCACGCTTTGGGCTTTTGCACAGGAAGAATACGAGATGTTCATGAAATATCATGAAAACACCGATCGTCTTCCCGGCGTTAAGCTTTCACACAGCGTTTCGTACACGATGGATCTGGCGGAGGCAGTAAAAGGCAGGGATCTTCTGGTCTGTGCCGTACCGTCACCGGTGATCCGCTCCACAGCACACGCGATGAAGGATCTCGTCGAAGACGGACAGATCATCGTGACTCTTACCACAGGAATCGAGGAATCGACCCTCAAGATCATGACCGATGTCATTGAGGATGAGATCCCTCAGGCATGTACGGCGGTATTAAGCGGACCGTCCCATGCGGAGGAAGTAGGACGCGGCCTTCCGACCACGATCGTTGTGGCAGCAAAGGATGAAAAGACGGCGGCTTACATCCAGAAACTGTTCAACAGCCCGGTGTTCCGTGTATATACTTCCACGGATATGCTGGGTGTGGAGATCGGCGCGGCGCTGAAAAACGTTATCGCCCTGGCCGCCGGAATGGCGGACGGACTGGGGTACGGCGACAACAGCAAGGCAGCGCTGATCACAAGGGGAATTACGGAAATCACAAGACTCGGAGTTGCTATGGGCGCCAGAAAGGAGACGTTCTTCGGGCTTTCCGGTATCGGAGATCTGATCGTAACGTGCGCCAGTGTCCACAGCAGGAACAGAAAAGCAGGCTTCCTTATGGGCCAGGGTATGAAATACAAAGAAGCCATGGAACAGGTCCACCAGGTCGTGGAAGGCGTCTACAGTGCGAAAGCCGCCTACGAACTGGCAGGGAAGTACGGAGTGGAAATGCCCATCGTTGCCGAAGTCAACAAAATACTGTTCGAAGGCAAGTCCCCGAGGGACGCCGTCGACAACCTGATGCAAAGAGAACTGAAACAGGAAGGCATGTAGCCGGAAAGGTAAACGGAGGAGAAATCAAATGTTTGAAAAACTGGAAGAGAAATTGTCACAGCTGAAGAACAGCATAAAGAGCAGCACCACGAATTTTACGGAAAACATCAACCTGAACTCGAAGATCGATGACGCCAAAAAGGAGATCGCAGGATGCTACGGTGATATCGGCGAGAAATTCTATTCCGAAAACAAGGATGCAGTTCCGGAAGGATATGAAGAGTACTTCACCAAGATCGGGGCCGCCTTTGCACGGATCGACGAGAGTGCGGCTCTCTTGAAGAAAAATGCCGGGATCCGCGAGTGCCCGAACTGCGGGGCAGATGTAGGAAAAGGATATCGTTTCTGCATTCACTGCGGAACCAAGATGCCGGAGGAAGAAGTTCCCGTCAGCGACAAGGTGATCTGTGAAAAGTGCGGCGTGGAAGCGGAAGAAGGCGCGGCGTTCTGCATCAACTGCGGCGCAAAGCTTCCCCAGATCAAAGAGAAGAAGCCCGAACCGCACTGTGAAAGATGCGGGGCCAAGCTTGAAGAAGGCGCTTTGTTCTGCACGACCTGCGGATTGAAAGTCGAGATCCCGGAAGTTCCGGAAGAGGCAGTCCCGGACGAGGCGGAAGCGGCGGC
This sequence comes from Lachnospiraceae bacterium, assembly GCA_017509985.1. Classification (GTDB taxonomy): domain Bacteria; phylum Bacillota; class Clostridia; order Lachnospirales; family Lachnospiraceae; genus Alectryocaccobium. Next base: position 10,436 of record JAFWOE010000019.1, on the reverse strand, counting down.
AGAAACTGTGGAAGAAACAGCGGAAGCAGTGGAAGAGATCGCGGAAGAAGCAGCAGAAGAGGTACAGGAAGCGGCGGAAGAAGTAAAGGAAGCAATCGAATAATCGAAAACCAAACGAACACAATAACAAAAGACTGAAAGGGCAGCAGTTTGGCACCTTTTATCGGAATAGGGATATTTGTCATACTGATCGTGCTGGATATTCTGGGGCACAGGAAACTCAAAGTCGGTAGGAAATTCATCGACTGGTTCTTCCTGTGCCTCTTTGCAGCTTTTATCGCGCTGTTTGCGCTGGTCGGGGTACGCTCTGCCCTGCCGGCCAAAGCCAGCGGGACGCCGGGACGGTATCTGGCATACCGTTACCTGATGGACGGGGACGGCAAAAACGCCCGGGCGGTCCTTCTGCAGGACGGCAGCATCAACGAAGAATCCGCCGGTTTCCTGAATATGCTTGCGGACGCGGTCGAAGGGGATTACAGGGCGCTGTATTTCGCATCGGAGCAGTTTTCTGCGGATCCGTCCTCCATGCCCGCGCAGAAGGGCGTTGCGCTGACGCTGAACGATCTGGCGGTCGCTGCCCTTGAAGGAAACAAAACCTCTGATTTTTCCGCGGAGGAGATCGCGGCCGAAAGTTTTGCCGTTTCGGATATTACGGAAACGGCGGAACTCCGGGATTATTACGATCTGGACCGCCTGGTCCGGACCGGCAATGCCGCGGATGTCGATCCGGAACTGATCCGGGCCCTGCCGGCCAGCTTTCCGGAGGAAGAGAGCGTAAAGAAGCTGGTCATCAGCTATTATGTGCAGGAGAAGGATTTCGGGAGCGCCCTGGCAGCAGCCGGGGAACTGCTGGATGAAAACGATTCGGCAGCCAACAGGATCATCTATACGGACGTCCTGGCGGAAGAAGCATATAGCCTTACGGAAGAAAGCATCCGAGAGAGCGAGGATAAAGAGGCGTTATCGTTGCTTGCAAAGAGCGACCAGGCGGCGGAAAAAGCTTCCAAAGCGGAATTCGGAAGCGAACAGTACGCAAAGCAGACAGAAAGTGCGCGAAGCACCCTGGACGAGATCCCGAAGCTTTCCTATCAGAGGATCCTCAACTATATCAACGCGAAAAAACCGTTCTCCGGAGACAGTACCGGGCTCTATGATCTTCAGCTGATCAAGATGGACCTGCTGAAAGGTTCATCAGAGACCGCGTTTGAGAGAACGCAGAAGCTTCTGGCCGGGACAGACGAACTGAAAGATACCTCTCCGGTGAAGGCGGATCTTGCCGCGCTGGCCGAAGATGTCGAGACATTTTATTCCACCGGTGAAGACGAAGACCGCGACCGGATCTTTGAAGACTGTGAACGCCTGATGCTTTCCCAGTGCGAAGGCGTTGTCATGATGGGGGAAGACAACATCAACATACACGCGGCAAGGCTTCTGGCGTCGGAGTTTGTTTACGGCCGGACGATATTCGAGATCACGGGCATTGATGCATCGGCCTTCCCCAAGGTCAGTGCAGCTGTCCATACCAACGTCCGGAAAGGCAATATTTTCGGCGGAGCCGGTGAATTTTACAAGGATGATTTCCGGATCAGTGAAAACGGGGAGGACTTCAGTGATTTTTCGCTGGCTGCCGGCATGGGCGCGGGAGACCGGAGCCTCGTTATCGCCGCGGATACGGGCGGAGGTGATCCGGAGCTTATGGCTTCGCTGTATGAGGCGCTGAAACCGGTCGAGAATTCCTCCATGGCAAAAAAACGTGCCCTCATCGACGGGAATGCGGTTCCGGTCTGCAGCTTTACAGACAGTACGGATTATTATCTGACGGCGGTGCGGGACCTTGTACCGGAGGGAGAAGCTTCGTCCTACAAGATGATCACAGCTTCCCTGGCCCTGCTGGAAAATGAAAAGACCACGGACCGCGAGATCCTTCTGATCTCGGACGGTTTTGACCTGACGGCGGATCAGGCGGTGGAGATTTCCCGGATCTTACGGGAAGAAGGTGTGATCCTTTACATCCTGAATATAAGCGGAATGAATGAAGATACGGCGGAATCCGCATCGGAAAGCAGCGGCGGCCTGCACTTTGGCCTCTCGCTGCGTGAAGAGCTGGGCCCCGCGGTTGCCCTGGTGAAAGACCTGATGAGCAACAGCTATCTCTTTACTTATAAAACAACGGATGATATTACCGGCGCACATACTGTCACAATTACGCTGACGGAACCGTATGCGCAGGATTCCGAAGGCTATCTGCAGGAGGTGAACGGATGAGAAGAGCATGGATTTCCGTATGCATGATCCTCCTGCTTACCGTTGCTATCTTCCCGGCGTCCGTCCGTGCCGCAGATACAGAGAGCGCAGCGGTATCCTTCAAGGAGCTTACAGAATACAGGTATCAGGTGAGCTGGACGATCCCGAAGAGCAGCGGAGAGTCGTATGTCAGGGTCTATCTTTCGGAAAGCGATCACGACAGCGAAGCAGTTTCCTGGGAACTCGGGGGCATCCAGAGCGGAACATCCGGCAACTTAAGTGTAGATCTGCCGGACATCGATCCCGGATATTATCACTTCATGATCAGTATTACGACGATGAAGGGAACGATCAGCTACGCTTTTTCGAAGGAAGCAATCTTTTACGACAATGAGCAGGCAGCAGAAGTGCTTTCCGGCGTGCTGCTCGGCAGAAATGAGGATACCGTATTCGCGGTCTGGGACGACGATACCGCAGGAACCCTGTATGTTTACGATGCGAAGACCAGGGAACTGCTTGTAAAAGAGGAGAATGTCTCCAGGCCCGCTGCGGCTGTGATCCCGAAGGGCCATGAGGACGTCATCATCGGGGCCGCCGCCTATGAGAGAACAGGATCCGGCCGGTTTGAACCGCAGGATGCGTTTCTGGAAGATCTTCCGGATCTTTCGGGTGTTTTCCCGAAGGAGGAGATCACAAATCAGAAAGAACTCAACACGTCTCCCGGAGAATACGAGATGCGTCTGTTCTGCAACAATGAGGAGTGCCGGCTGAGGAACGGCCAGTTCCGGTCGGACCTGAAAGAAGGAGAAAACTCCCTGATCGTATTTGCAGCGGATGCGGCCGGAAAGACCGCCGCGGACGAAAAACTGCTTATACTGGATACGCAGGCACCGGCGCTGAATATCGAATATCCTTCTGCAGACATGACGACTACCGGGAAAACGGTGTTCATCCAGGGATATACGGAAGAGGGAGCTTCGGTGTCCTGTGACGATGTTCCGGCAGAACTGACCGGAAACTGCTTCAGTATCGAAAAAGAACTGTCCTACGGAGGAAACACCATAAAAGTCCAGGCAGCGGATGAAGCCGGCAACACGTCCGTTTACAGCGTCAGTGTTACCCGGTCCTTCTGGTCCGGAAACAACATGCTGCTCATCCTGGCCGGGATCTTCGGAGTGATCGGCATTGCAGCCGAGATCTATATGCTGTTCGTACGGCAGAGAAAGAATAAAAACAGTACGGTTAAAAAAGAATGATAAAAAGACTTCCGCTGATACTCTTCATACTGACACTGGCTTCCGGTGCCTTCATGATCCTGATCCGGATCGCCGGGTCGGGCATACGGCTTTTGTCGGCAAAGACCGGAACAGGACGGTTTGTTGCGGCCAGCTATAATTCGTGCATTATCGTATTTCTGGTGATCCTTTGCGCCTTTATCGCCGCAACAATTGTGATCCGCCGCAGGAGAAAGAAGAAAAAAGGAACACGCGGGGAGGACATTATCTATTCGGATGAGGAAACGGCCTATCCGGGAGGGCTTTATTCAGAGGCTTCTTCCGACAATCTTTTTGCGGAAGCTTTTACTGAAACGCCGGCAGCAGCTCCTGCAGAAGTACAGAAGGATGAACCGGTCTCATAGCCGGCTTTTGGTCATTGAGAAAGGAAGAACAAAGGCATGAACAAAGAAGACCTCGCTGCTGCGGAAAACAAAGCGCAGCGCAAAAAGCCCGAAAGCAGAAACTTCGCATTCTACCGTCATACCGAATGCGAGTATTTCCCGTGTCATCAGACGGACGATCCCGAAAATTTCAACTGCCTGTTCTGCTACTGTCCGCTGTATGCCCTCGGGGATAAATGCGGCGGAAACTTCCGGTATAATGCCAAAGGCATAAAGGACTGTACACCCTGTGCGATCCCCCATCAGAGAGAAAACTATGAAAGCATAAAAGGACGATTCAGGGAAATAATGGAAATCGCGAAAAAGAAGGACTGAAAAACCGATTTTTACAGTTGACAATCCCTGCTTCTTTACACTATAATAATCAGGCGCGACTTCCGGTCGTGCCTGTATTTTTGTGTCTTCCCAACACAGCAGCAGGCGCCGGGCCGCAGCAGGAGTATCGGATGGTCATAGCCCCGACTAAGCGATACAGTTTGAAACGATCAGAACATTTAAGGAGGCTTTATCCATGAAGACATTTATGGCTAATCCGGATAAGTTGGAGAAGAAATGGTATCTTATCGATGCCGACGGATGTACTCTCGGACGCTTATCCTCTGAAGTAGCTAAGATCCTCAGAGGTAAGAACAAACCGGAATATACACCTTTCGTTGATACCGGTGATTATGTGATCATCGTAAACGCAGAAAAGATCAAGGTTACCGGCAAAAAACTGAACCAGAAGATCTACTATCATCACTCAGACTATGTTGGCGGCATGAAAGAGACCACTTTAAAAGACATGCTCGCCAGAAAGCCTGAAAAAGTACTCGAACTCGCAGTCAAAGGCATGCTTCCCAAGGGACCGCTTGGAAGAGCAATGGCCGGCAAACTCCATGTTTACGCAGGACCCGAGCATCCGCACGCTGCTCAGAAGCCTGAAGAGATCAAGTTCTAAAGGAGGGTGAAGAAATGACTGGTGAAAGATTTTACGGTACTGGAAGAAGAAAAAAATCCGTTGCCAGAGTATACCTCGTACCTGGCACAGGCAATATCACGATCAACAAGAGAACTCTTGATGAGTATTTCGGACTTGAGACCCTGAAGACCATCATCCGTCAGCCGCTGGTTGCTACGGATACATTAGGAAAGTTCGATGCAGTCGTTACCGTTAAAGGCGGCGGCTTCACCGGACAGGCAGGCGCCGTTCGTCACGGAATCGCACGTGCCCTTCTCGAAGTGGACGCAGAAGAGTATCGTCCGATCCTCAAGAAGGCCGGATACCTCACTCGTGACCCGAGAATGAAAGAGCGTAAAAAGTACGGCCTCAAAGCGGCACGTAGAGCTCCTCAGTTCTCGAAGCGTTAATCGAGACCAAGAGACATGCAAAAAACCCTGGAAATTCAACGTTTCCGGGGTTTTTTCTTTCCAAAATCTTTTTGATTTGTTTTGACAAAATCTGACGAAATCTGACGAGAAAAAAGTAGTTAATACTGAGGGAACCGCCCTTTTTAGACCCGTTTTAGTTAAAAATTGAGGGAAAAATCAGGGAATGACAGAGCGTAAGAAGTCCGTTTGATCTCATCTTTTGAGCTCCGGTTTTGCTGCTTGATGTTTCCTTTTCTCGAACTACTTCAACCAGTTTTGTCTGACAGGACCGATTGAAAGATTCTGACCGAATCTGATAATTCGTATCCTCGTTTATCCTTTTTTGAGACGCTCAGCAGAAAGCTCTTCTGCCGGGCGTCTTTGTCTTCTCAGAAGAATAAGCCTCCTTACATAGCCCGGTGACTGTTTAACGACGGTGACCGGGCTTTTTTCTTTTCTGCAGGCTCTGCAGAACCATCAAAGGAAAACGAAGGAGGATAAATCGATGGCAAAAGAAACGATCATAATCGACGGCGTGCGTTACTACGCTGACCGTCCGCGAAGCTGCAGAGGCTGTTTCTTCTGGAAGAACCGGAAAGTCGGATGCACCCTCAAAAAAGAAAACTGCTACTACCTGGCGGAGTCCCCGAAGCCGACATCCCCTTGTGCGGGTTGCAGTTATGGTCCTTGTGTCAGTTTCTGTATGAAGAAATGTATGAACGAGGTCCTCGGAACCAGGATGGAGGTACCCGCCAATGCGTGAGAACGGAAGCTTAAACTTTTACAGAAATCTCATGAAGCGTGATGTGCCGGTGGACCGCAACAAGACGGCTCCGAAATGTAGGCAGTGCTGCTACTATCACCCAGACTTCAAATACAGGAAATGCCTGTTTTCAACCTGCCCCTATGGCAAGCAGGATAAGGACATCTTCCGGCGCAAGCCCCTTTCCAAAGACAGGTTTTCCATTCAGGAGGTGGTGATATGAGTGAATGACTATCTCTATGACGTGGATGAGGCGCAGTACTCTTTTGTCAGAGTCCCAAAGCTGCTTCTGCAGCACGAAGCCTATCAGAGGATATCTTCGGAAGCGAAGCTGCTGTACAGTCTTCTTCTGGACCGGGTAGGGCTTTCTCATAAAAACGGCTGGAGGGACAAGCAGAATCGCATTTATATCATCTATCCGATCGCAGAGGTCATGGAGGAAATGAACTGCGGAAAGAACAAAGCCGTACAGCTTTTGGATGAACTGGAACAGAAGGCCGGTCTGATTAAGCGGAAGCGCCAGGGACTTGGAAAGCCCAACCTGATCTATGTGAAAAGCTTCTTCCGGACGGTGGATAACTTTGGGGAAAGACACTTCTTGAAGTTTGAAAATCAAACTTCAGGAGGTCTGAATATCAAACCTCAGGAAGTCTCAGAATCAAACCCAACTAATACTGATAATAAAAAGACTGATATAAATCAGACTGATCTTTCTTTCCTTCCGGGAAGGGAATCGAAGCGAAACGATGCTTATGCACAGTATGAAGCTTATTTCAGGGAAGAACTGGAGATCCCTATCCTGATCCAGGGCAATCGATCTGAGAAGGAAACGCTGGAAGGGATTCTGGATCTCCTGGCAGAGACCTGTTCATCGAAGAGAAAGACTATCCGGATCGCCGGGGATGATAAGCCCATTGAGATCGTAAAAAACAGACTCATGAAGCTGAACTCCCTGCATATCCAATATGTCCTGGATTGCCTGAAGGAGAACACGACCTATGTAAGGGATATGAAGCAGTATCTGCTGACAACGCTTTTCAATGCCCCGGTAACGATCGACTCTTACTATCAGGCAAGGGTCAACTACGATATGCACAATGTCCATATATGAGGAGGTGAATCAGAATGGACGATGAAAAACAGATGGACCGGGTTCAGAAGATCCCACTTACAGAACTGGTCCCCTTTAAGGACCACCCTTTCAAGGTGGTCGAAGACGAATCCATGCTCCGAACCACAGAGAGCATTTCGATGTTCGGAGTACTGACGCCCCTGATTGCAAGGCCAGCTGAGGACGGCAAGTTTGAGATCATCTCCGGCCATAGAAGGGCTCATGCAGCTGAGGCTGTTGGACTGACTGATGTGCCGGTGATCGTTCGTGACATGGATGATGATGTAGCTAAGATCCTCGTCGTGGACAGCAACCTGCAGCGAGAAAACATTCTTCCCTCCGAGAGGGCTTTTGCCTACAAGATGAAAGCAGAGGCCATGAAGCATCAGGGATCACGCTCTGACTTGTGGATTGAAGGAACTTCGTCCCAACTTGGGACGAAGTTAAGAACAGATGAACAGATCGCTCGACAAGTTGGTGAAAGCAGAAATCAAATCCAGCGCTTTATCCGCCTTACCAACCTGATCCCTGAGATCCTGGAGATGGTCGATCAGAAGAGGATCGCCTTTAATCCGGCAGTGGAACTTTCCTACCTGAAACCGGAGGAACAGAAAAACCTGCTGGAAGCCATTGATTTCACGCAGGCTACCCCTTCCGTTTCACAGGCAATGAGGCTGAAAAAGCTGAGTCAGGAAGGCGGCTGTAAGCTAGAGGATATGTGTGAGATCTTGGCTGAAGTAAAAAAGGGCGATCTGGAACGGGTCGCTTTCAAGAGCGAACAGCTTAGGAAGTACTTCCCCAAGTCCTATACTCCCCGGCAGATGAGTGATGTGATCCTGAAGCTGTTGGACCAGTGGCAGAAGAAACGCCAGTGTGACAAGGCGAGATGACAACTGAATATGTACCCCTAAGGCAGCGTCTTTGATGAGAATCAGAGGCGCTTTTTCTTTACAAAAAACTACACAAAAGGAGAAACGAGCAAATGAAGAGCGAAGATTTCATGAAAAGACTGAAGGCGATGGCGGAGATCGCAGCGAAGATCTCGAAAGAACAGGAAGCGCAGAAGGACCGGGAGGCAGCTGAGGCTGAGGACGATGATATGGACCTGGTTGCAGATATGCTGATGGAGGCCTCTGACCTTCTCGTTGAAGCTGGCGATCTGCTTTCCCAGGCGGCAGCTATTCTCAGAGGCGAGGATATCGAAGCAGACTGCTGCTTCCCGTGCTGCATTGTGGAGGTGTGCTGTGATGATGAGCTTTGATGAGTTCCTCGATGCTGCAAAGGACCGGGTCCAGGAGGCTCTTCCTGATGCTAAGGTGACGATCCAGCAGGTCAACAAGCTGCAGGGCGAATCCTATACCGGGATCGCTGTTCAGCCGGAAGGCGCCGCTGCGGCAGTGACCTTCAACGTGAGTCCTGCTTTTGAACACTACCAGGCGGATGAGTCTCAGGAAGCAGCGATCCTTGGCAAGATCGCATCTGACGCAAAGATGGCGGCGAATGCTATTCCCGTGTTTGAGCTTTCTGAGATCACAGACTATGAGACGGTGAAGAACAATCTCGTAATGCAGGTAGTCCCTGTAGAACCCAATAAGGAGATGCTGGAGAACATTCCTCACAAAACGGTGGAGGATATCGCAGTCGTGTACCGTGTAGAGCTTCCTGGCAGAGCAGACGGTTCGGCAAGTACACTTGTCACCAACAAGCTGCTTGAAGAGTATGGCGTTACTCCTGAACAGCTCCATACGGATGCAGTCGCGGCCCAGCTTGTGAGTCACCCTCCGGTGCTTAAGAACATGTCCGAGATGATGGCAGAGATGTCTGGCGGCATGTTCGATATGCCGGAATCCCCCATGTGGGTGGCGACGGTCGAGGGTGGTGTGAACGGTGCTTCCGTCACCCAGCTTCCTGATTTCCTCCAGCAGGCTGCAGAACGGCTCGGCGGTGACTTCTTCGTCCTCCCTTCCTCCGTTCACGAGGTACTCTTCATCCGCGATGACGGCTCTTTTGAGCGCGATCAGCTGGAAAGTATGGTCCGGGGCGTTAATGCAACGGAGGTAAGTGCTGCAGATTTTCTCTCTGACAGTGTTTATCACTATGACAGTGATGACCATATCTTCGAAAAGGCTGTTACCTTTGAAAGCCGTGTAGCAGAAGGAATGGCTCTGTACAGTGCAGAAAGCGCAAAGGACACCATGACCGTCCTTCTGGTGGAACCAAACCAGTATCCCCGTCCTGTGGAGATCGGTACGGAATTGGAAGATCTGCAGGATGCTGTCGGCGGCTATATCGAGGTAGTGTATCCCTTCGATGAACCTGTTGGCTTGGTCATGAATGAAGAAGGAAAGCTCGATGCTCTTCCCCTGAACAGGGCTCTCAGAGATGAGGACGGTGAGATCTACGACGTGGTAGCCGGTTCCTTCCTGGTGGTCGGTCTGACAGATGAGAACTTTGGCTCTCTTACGCCGGACCAGATGAAAGTCTTTGAGGAGAAGTTCCATTCTCCGGAGGTCTTTATCCAGATGGGCCGTGGAATTATGGCTGTCCCCCTTCCGGATGAAAAGGTCGAGAAGCCGGAAAAGAAGGTTGATGCTCCTGAACTGAAGCCGCACAAGAAAGTGAAGGAGGAAGCCCTGTGATGAGATGGGTCATCCCGGCGCTTTGCTTCTTCGGAGGGGCCATGTTTGGCATGCTGACCATGGCCCTGCTGGTGGCAAACAGCCGGGAAGAAAGAAACGAGGAGGTGATGACGGATGCAGGAGGAAGTGGAAAGCAGGACTGTGAACCTGGCGATCAGCACGTCGAAGCTGAGCGCACGTACTATAGTCTCAGCGGTCCGGGCCTACCTGAATCACAGGAAGAATGTGAAGGTAAAGAAGGAGCATGAAGCAGAGATCCCAACACAAGGCAAACAGTCAGTCAAAGAACTGATCGGCCAGGGACAGGGAGTCACCAATATCGATATCGCCCAGACGGATCTTAAAGGCTTTGAGAAGGTGGCCAGGAAGTACGGTATCGATTATGCGATCCGGAAGGATTCCTCTGTGGATCCGCCTCATTATCTGGTCTTCTTCAAGGCCAAGGACGCAGATGCGATGACAGCTGCCTTCAATGAGTATTCTCAGGCAGTCCTTAGAAAAGAGGAACGTCCGAGTGTCCTGGAACAGCTTCGGAAGATCAAGGCAGCTATCCTGGCACTTCCCGGCAAGGTCATTAACCGGGATAAAAAGAGGGAGCTTGACCGATGAATACGAAGAAGCTGAAAAAGATCATCATCAGGGTTCTCCCTT
>JAFWOE010000001.1 GCA_017509985.1 Lachnospiraceae bacterium | reverse complement strand
GGACTGTTTCTCTTCCTTTTCCAGCATGATCTCGCGGTAACGGTTCTTATGATGGACGGGACGGATCTCTTCGCGTTCTTTATACAGTGAGATCAGGCTGCTGAAGTTAAACCGTTTGCCCGGATCCTGCAGCAGATCCATATGGATCAGGATACGGTTCAGATTATACCCGCCGAAAAGCAGGTAGCGTTCCTGATGGCTCTGCGGAAATAAACGTCCGCGTAAAGACTCATAGTTCTTTACCAGATCCCGGAACTCCTCCGCTGTTTTGCGGTGATACTGCATAGCCAGGATATCATTCAGACGGTAGGTGACGATCCCCGGCAGGATGCCTTTATACTCTTCATAGATCCCGCAGCGTTTGAATTCGTTCGTCAGGAATTCCATCGCCTTTACACCGAGCAGCGGATCGGCGGAATACCCTGTCTCAACAAGAGAAGCCGGGCGGAATCTGCGGTAATAATACAGAGCTTCCGGAACATACGCGTTCTTTCTGCTTAAGGCCAGGATCAGCGAATACACCGCCGGTGATTCGAAAGAGCAGGACGGCATATGAAGATCATAGCGGTCCCACAACTCTTTCCGGCTCAACGCTTTGTATGTCGCAGTCGGCCCGTATTTCATATGTTCTTCCGACGTAAAGGGAGCGCCCATCCGGCTGCCGCAGGAACGGTAGATCATTTTTCCTGTTCTTCCGTCAACGCGCCAAAGATCACACTCCACATATTCCGCGTCTTCTTCCTGCATTTTCGTGAACAGTTTTTCGACATAAGAAAGATCGAGCCAGTCATCGGGATCAACGAACCCGATGACAGTTCCCTTTGCCTCGCGGATGCCGAGATTGCGTGTAGCCGCGACGCCTTCGTTCTTTTTGTCGATGACGCGTACCCGGCTGTCCTTTTCTTCCCATTTCCGCATTACCTTAAGGGAATCGTCAGTCGATCCGTCGTTGATCAGGAGAATCTCGAGTTTTGGATAAGTCTGTGCGGTCACAGTCTCCATGCACTGATCGATATACTCCGCAACGTTATAAACGGGCAGGATCAGCGTGATTAATTCTTCGTTTACCCGCATTTCCGTTTACACTCCCTGAGATATGCGATCTCCGCATCGGTAAAACTGTTTTTGCGAAGCGCCACTTCGCTTAGACGGTTGTTCTCACCGAAAAGCTCTGTAAAAACATCAGATACCGGATAAATATCCGCTTGTATCTCTTCAATATTCAGCCAGGCGGCGACAGCCAGACGATGCAGGCCGTCAATGATCCGAAAGTCTGCATCCAGAGCGATCGGCCGGTCAGGATCAAGACCGTTATTCTTTGCTTCACTCATGAGCAGTTTCAGCGATTCCAAACGCCGCTGCGCGGTCTCTCTGGAACAATGCATGGACATTGCCCGGAGATAGATCTCCTTTTTCTTAGGATCGTTCTCCGCGATCCCTTCGATGCCGGCATAACGGGCAGCGATCCAGTACTGATCCTCCGGCTGCTTCTGTCGGATCTCTTCGGTATTCATGGTCTGCTGTCTTTTCAGCGGTTCTCCGAAAAGCCAGCCTTTCAGATAAGGGTAAATATGGATCATTTTATCCGCGTGCGGAACCGTGGAACTGCCCCCGTCATGGACCCCGAGCAGTATCGGTCTTCCGCTTTGGACCGCCTCTTCCGCAGAAATGACCGAAACATCCAAAAACGTTTCGCCGGAAGTGGTCCTGCTGCGGCAAAAAGCCTGCAGATTATTCAGCAGTCCCTGTTTTTCCAGTGCACGGTAAAGCATACGGGCGACATATCCCGTTCCGAAAACATAATACCCGTGCTGTTTCAGCAGTTCTTTCATCTCCTGTTGATTCATATCTTCTCCGGAAGCTTCAGTTGAGAGACCGGATGCGTTTTTCTTCCGCTCTCCGGCGGCAGTGTCATATAATCACCGAATTTGAATGTCAGATACTCATTTGTATCCCCGATCCCGTAAAACGGGATCCCTTCAAAGCAGATCTCTTCGCGGTCAAGATACCAGCGGCGCAAGTAGCCGTATTCCCTGTTCGGAGTCGGGAACATCAGGATGCGCACCCATTCGGATCTGGTTTTTTCTGCTTTTGCGATCATTTTTTCCAGATGTCCGAAAATGCTCCTGTCCGGGATCTTGGAAAGCAGGCTGTAGACCCACCTCTTCAAAAAGCTTTTGTCCGCGATCTTTCCGACCGGCGCATAAAGCGCCTTGCGGACCAGGAAACATTCAAAGTTTTTGACCGTTCGCCCGATACGGCTCTGTGGCACAGCATCCAAAGGGAATACATCGATGAACACTCCCTGCTCATAGGGCATGTGTTCCTGATGCTCGCGCAGAAAAACGGTGTCCTTGCGGCGCAGTTTCCCGTAACCCCAGCGGTATCCGGGCGTGACCCGGTGATCCTGAAAATAGAAGTTCTCCGTATCCAGGTCTTCTTTGCAGGCTTCGACAAAACGGTCGTAGTCCTTCCTGAGCAGTGCGATATCCGCATCGTCGTCCCAGGGGATGAATCCTTTGTGGCGGACCGCCCCTAACAGCGTTCCGGCAATGATGACATAGGGAATATCGTGTTTCCGGCAGATCCGGTCTGCTTCCTT
>JAFWOE010000018.1 GCA_017509985.1 Lachnospiraceae bacterium | reverse complement strand
CCTGTCCGTCAGGTCAGAGGTTTGCTTACAGCATCCTTCAGATTCCATCTCACGATGGACACCCTTGCTGTTCGGCTATGCGCTTCGTCGTTGCCTACGTGCGCTCGGGACTTTCACCCGTTAGAGCGCGCCCATGGCGCGCGTACAAAACAAAGTGGATGCCACCTGCAAAGTACAGAATGGCATCCACCTGTTGAGCCTCGATCATAAATCAATGTGTCCAGGAAACTGGGTACATATCAGATCAGCCATCCTCCGTTTCTTATAGCCTGTTGTCACAGGTATCCTTACTCTTTCGGGTAAAGTCCTATCATCACCGTCCGGACATTGTCGTTGTACCAGTAGCAGAACAGATCGTAGTATCCCAGTGCGCTTAAAAACGGGAAGAAGCCTTCACAGTCGTTCTCCTGCCAGGATTTCGCGATCTGGTAATCCTCTTCCTTTACGAACCGGACAGTCAGCATATTCAGCTTCTTGTCATACTGTCTCTGGAACATGTCCTTTATGGCTTCTTCGCTGTAAGACTGCAGCAGATAACCCTCATGGGAATAATAGTTGTATGCCTGGGCTCCCGTCATCTCCACATAGGGGTCCATACCCTGGATGGAATGGGAGTCGATGGATTCACACTCTTCGCGGGTCAGGAAGAAATAGCTGTAGTCAATATAAGGATCTCCGTTCCGGTCAGTCATATCCGTATCATCCCAGGTGATATCGATGTATTCGTCGTAGGAAGGTACTCCGACCCGGTTCCAGGCGTGATCGTCCGAATAGGAAAGCGGACAGTAGAATCCCAGTTCGTTCATTATATGGGTGAATGCACATGCATAACCGCTGCAGACGGCGGAATGAGACACCAATGCCCCGTACAGATCATGACAATGCGGTTCGGACTGCGTCTGATCATAGGTGATCCTGCGGCAGAGTTCATCATGAACTTTTTTCAGGTTCTCCCAGCTCGGTTCTTTTGAAGTGACCGTATCGATGATCTCTTTTGCGGCAGCGTCGATCTCCTCTTTCATTGTCCGGATCTCGCTTTTGGAAAGGTCGTAGTACCGGAATTCATAAATATCAAACGAACTGTTTTCCTTGTCTCCTTTCCTTTTTCCCCAGAATCTCCGTGCGGTAAAATCCTCCAGCCAGAATGTACTGTACGGCATCTCGTAAAAATCCGGCGTATCAAACCAGACATGGTTCTGTACGCAGACCGTTGTTTCCATATCTTCCAGCGCTTCGGAAAGAAGCTCTTTTACCTCTTCATAGCTGCTGTCCCCGCTGATAAACACAGCCTCTTCCGGAATTTCCACATATCCGTAAAAAACACCGGAATCCTCGGAGGAAGCCTCTGCGGTCTCTTCCTGTTTTTCCTCCCCGGTAATTCTCCCGGCCAGTTCCTGCACCACGGATACCGCTTCATCGGCGCCGCAGCCGGACAAAAGAACCGCCGCCATGATCACTGCTGTAAGTACTGTAATTTTCGTGAGTTTCATTGTTTTTACCATAGTATTTATTTTTTCTTTATAAATTTAAGATTTCTTTTAGCCCGCCGACACATTCTGCTCACAAAACGGCAGTATAGTGTACTCAGATAGATGATCAACCACTCACTATCTCCCCCCTCATTGAAAACGAGTTTAAGGGACCGGTTTCTCCGGTCCCTTTCTCGTGTCAAAACACCGCGGGCCGGAAAGTCATGCCGGATAAATGCAGGCTCTTTCACTTCCCGAGCTTTTCTTTTTTCCGGAGTTCTGCCCGGTCGATCAGCTGCCGGGATTCTTCGAACGCCGCAACCAGCTCTTCAAAATCCTCTGTCCCCGGCTTTTTTTCCTGTTTTTTGATCTCATCCCAGTTCTGAAGTACTTCTTCTGGCGTATCGGCTTTTCCTGTGCCGAAAACATGCGGATGGCGACGGATCATTTTTTCCGAGATGCCGCGCAGTACGTCATCCATATCAAATAAACCTTCTTCTTCCGCGATCACGGCATGCATGACGACCTGGAGGAGCAGGTCCCCGAGTTCTTCTCTGAGATTGCCGGCATCTCCTGTCTTATCGAGGATATTGATCCCGCAGATGACCTCCGCGGCCTCTTCGATGCACGGAGCTTTCAGGCTCATATGGGTCTGTTCCCTGTCCCAGGGACAGCCGTCCTCTGCCCGGAGTTTTTTGATGATCTCATAAAAACGTTCGAATTCCGTCATATCTGTCTTTTCCGCGGATCAGCCGCAGTCCTCATCATTATATCAGTTGTTTCAAAGGAAATTCTCTGATGCCTCAAGCGATACGGGACAAAGCATTCCCGATGCATCAGATCATCCATTTTGCCGGTGTAAAAAGTGTTACGATATCGTCATTCTCCGCCCTTTTCAGGATATTCTCGCAGATCGCGGCCCTTTCTCTGGAAGCATTGTAAGCCATCTGTGCGTGTGCATCGGCGATCTGAAAGTTCAGCAGGTTGAGGAACTGCTGGAATGTGCCCAGTTTCATATGCTTCCGCACATATTTTTTCATCCTGCCCGGCAGATCGTTGTGATATTCGATATAGTACAGAAGCCGCTTCTGCTCTTCCGGATCCGGGGCCTCTCCTTTGGCCTGAAGGTCCGGCAGGATCTCTTTTTTTACGATCTCCGTACCGCGCAGCTCATGGCCCGGGCAGTGCATCTCTCCCTCTTTCCCATTTTTCACCGGCTCCATTGTATCGGGCTTGCCGATATCACTGAGCAGGGCCGCAAGAAAAAGCATATCGTCTTCCGTGTCCTTCGGCAGGTTGAGCGCTGTATGGATCGAATGCATCCAGAGATCATGGTTCTGTTTTTCGGTCTTCTGATCAAACCCGAACATCACGGAAGTCTTCGGGATCAGCGCAGCGATTTCCTCCCTGCGCGCATCGACCTCTTCCGCTTCCGTACTTTCTCTTAAAAGCTGGATCAGTTCTTTTACAGTCATTTGTCATACCTCCGGTTTTTATTCTTCTCTCAATGCGGCGACCGGATTGCTCTTCGCTGCTTTTCTGGAAGGCAGGAAGCCGCTGATGATGTTCAGAATGATGCTGAGTGCAACGAGCAGGATCGCCGCCCTCGGGTCAAGATAGGCACTGATATCCGGCTGGTTGGCGATCTCGTGGATCGCCCAGTTTGCCGGGATGATGATCAGTCTGGACACGATGACACCGAGCAGTCCGGCGAAAAGGCCGGTAATAAAGGTCTCCGCGTTGAATACATTCGCAACGTTGCCCTTTGACGCGCCCATGGCGCGCAGGATGCCGATCTCCTTGCGTCTCTCCAGTACGCTGATATAGGTGATTACACCGATCATGATGGAGGAAACGACCAGGGAAATGGCCACGAGGGCGATCAGCACGGTACTGATCACATTTATGATGTTGCTGACGGAAGCCATCATGGTGCCCGCAAGGTCGGAATAAGTCACGACTTTTGAGGGATCTTCCTCCTTCATCCTCGTATTGTAATCCGAAAGGATCCCGGTGATCATGCCCTTGCTGGCAAAATCTTTGGAATAGATCTCGATGGACTGCGGCTCGTTCAGGTCGGCATATCCCATATCGGTCAGGTTCGTCTCGTACGTTGTGGAAATGCCGCTGGACATCGTGGTGATCAGGTCTTTGATGCTCTCTTCCGACATATTGAATTCAAATGCATCTGCGATCGCCTCTTCGTCCACCTGGAATGCTTCTTCAAACTGGGAAGAAAGCTCTTCCATCATGCCTTCAAAGCCGTCCGAGATCTTCGTCTGAAGCTGATCCGAAAGTTCTGTCATGACCTCGTCCATCACCGAAGTCAGCGCCGGTGCGAGCTGGCTCTGAAGATCGGAGGCAAGGCCTGCGATGATCCCGAAGAGTGTCTGCTGTGCCCCGGACGTATCCACGTTCTCCGACGTGTAATCCGAGATCTTCTGCCCCACTTCATCGGAAGTGAGATATTCCCCGAGCCCTTCCAGGATCTTCTGCACATCCGGTTCCGGAACATTCGCGGCATACTCCGCAAAGCCAGCGGAAAGCTGATCCGTCAGTGCGGCCAGCTGGTCATCGGTGATCTCTATGCCGGAAAGGACGGCAGCCACTTCCTCCGGCATTATAGTCCCGGTTTCCGGATCGACCTCCGCATTCTGCAGTGCTTCGACTGCGATCTGAATGACGAAACCGGAAAGAATGCTTCTGGCGGCATCGGACGAAAGATACTCGGAAAGCGCATCCACATAATCCTGGGCCTTTACCAGTTCCTGTCCGCTTTCCGTTTCAAGATAGGCATCCGTGATCTCCGTGAACAGATTCCGGACACTTTCCTCCGTACCGGTAAACTTGATCCCCGCGGCCAGTTCCCGAATATCGGGCCAGGAAACAGAGAGTTCCGGTGCGAAGCCTTTCATTCCGGAAAAATCCAGACCGGAGAAATCCATATCGGAAAAATCCAGTTCTTCCAGCATCGAATCGGTGATCTCTATTTTGGACGTATCAAAGGAAAAGGCTTCTTTCAGGGCATCTTCATCCACACTGATGAAATCCTGAAGATCCAGCTCGTCGGCGCTCGTAGCCTCGCTGAACTTTTTTCCGGTGATCACATTGATGCTCCGGTTGGCCATCTGCGCTTTCACGATATCCGATCCGGCTGCTTCATTGATCAGGTCAGTGACCAGAGATGCCGGATAGTAGATGGAACAGCCCAGCATTCCTTCTTCATCCTCTTTCTGGATCGCTACACCGCTCACTTTCAGATCCCGGCCGCTTTCGAAGATCTCGTCCAGATAGGATGTCTTGTTCGAGATCTTGTCGGTCCAGAAATCATTTTCTTTATCATAGACAAAATATTTATAACGATTGATGACCTTGAACTTCACGTTCATCAGGTCTTCATACGTATAGCTTCCGATGTTTTCCTCTGGAAAGACGTCTTCCCCTTCGATCAGCTTCCGAACGACCTCATCCAGTTCTTCGTTGGTGCGAAGGCCGAGCGCATAGAGCACCGTATCGGTAATGCTTCCGTCTTCCCCCAGTACGACAATGCATTCGTCATTGTTTTCGGGCCAGTGGCCGGCTTTCAGTTCATATTGATCGATATAAAGGTCTTTATCTGCCGGCAGCTTTGAAAAGGCTACGAGCCCGATCGCCGCGACCTGTTCGTACCGCATGCCCATATTGTTGATCGCCTCGTCGGGATTGACCCTCCTTATCCCGTCGCCTTCCCTGCGGTAGATCCGCGGCACGATCCCGTAAGAATACTCCACTGCCTTGGCGTAGTCGTAAATATTGCTTCTGTTTTCAAGATATGATTTCAGGCTTTTCAGGTCATTATTGGTCAGTCCGGCTGCATAATTATGGATGACCTGGTCGACCTCGACCCGGTCGTTCTCCTGCGCGGATTTCGACCCGATGCTGCTGAACATGGAAATATAGGCCGAGATATTGATGCCGGTACTGTCGATGGAAACCGGGTAAAGCGATACCGTATCTTCTTCGATCTTATGGATGTAATCGTTTACACCGTTGGAAAGCGACTGGATCAGGGCAATGCCGATGATGCCGATGGATCCCGCGATCGCCACCAGGATCGTACGCGCCTTTTTGGTGCGCAGGTTGTTAAAGCTCAGAAGCAGGGCTGTGAAGAAAGACATACGTGCCTTTTTCTTCCGGTTCTTCCCCCTTTTCGGAGCGTCTGCTGAACTATCATCCGGCTCCTGTGTCCGGTTTTCTTCTCTTTCTTCTTTTTCGGCTGCAGAAGCAGCTGCCATTCCTGCCGCATTCGCTGCGGCAGTCATTCCGGAAAATGTTTCCGCCTCCGGAAAAAACGGATCCGTGTCATCCGTGATCTTTCCGTCTTTGATCCGGACGATCCTTGTCGCATATTCGTCCGCAAGCTCGGGATTGTGCGTGACCATCACGACCAGCCGGTCTTTGGCCACTTCTTTCAGCAGGTCCATGACCTGAACGCTCGTTTCGCTGTCAAGCGCTCCGGTGGGTTCGTCTGCCAGAAGGATATCGGGGTCGTTGACCAGGGCCCTTGCGATCGCTACCCTCTGCATCTGCCCGCCGGAAAGCTGGCTGGGCTTTTTACGGATCTGGTCTCCCAGACCGACTTTTTCCAGTGCTTCGACAGCCCTGGCCCTACGTTCGGTCATGGAAACGCCGGAGATCGTCAGGGCCAGCTCGACGTTGGCCAGAACGGTCTGGTGCGGTATAAGGTTATAACTCTGGAAAATAAAACCGATGGAATGGTTCCGGTAAGTGTCCCAGTCCCGGTCGTGATAACTGTTTGTCGAAATGCCGTTTATGATAAGATCGCCGCTGTCATAGCGGTCCAGACCGCCTATAACGTTCAGCAGCGTTGTTTTACCGGAACCCGAAGGGCCGAGAATCGCAACGAATTCCCGGTCCCTCAGGTTCAGCGTGACGCCGTCCAGTGCGTTCTGCACCAAACCGGCCGTCACATATTTTTTGCGTATGTCTTTTAACTGCAGCATAAAACAGTTAGCTTTCTCCTGTTTTCAGGAACAACTCCCCCCTCATGAGGAATCATTCACTCCACATTCGGAAGTCCTGCCCAGCCCTTTTCAAGGTCTTCGTCGGTCGGGATGTAATCATCCATAATACCGTCATTATACTTCTGATATGCCACAAGGTCAAAATATCCTGTTCCGGTCAGTCCAAATACGATATTCTTCTCTTCACCGGTCTCTTTGCACTTCAGCGCTTCATCGATCGCTGCCTTGATCGCATGGGAGCTTTCCGGAGCCGGAAGTATGCCTTCGGTCCGTGCAAACCGGGTCGCCGCTTCAAAGACTTCGGTCTGCGGAACCGCGATCGCTTCCATATAACCGTCATGATACAGCTGGGAAAGCGTGGTGCTCATACCGTGGAAGCGCAAGCCGCCGGCATGGTTCGGTGCAGGGATGAATCCGCTGCCGAGCGTATACATTTTTGCGAGCGGGCAGATCATGCCGGTGTCGCAGAAGTCATATGCAAATTTGCCGCGGGTGAAGCTCGGGCAGGAAGCCGGCTCTACTGCGATGATACGGCAGTCAAGGTCGCCGTTGATCTTATCCCTCATGAACGGAGCAATGAGTCCGCCGAGGTTGGATCCGCCGCCTGCGCAGCCGATGATGATGTCGGGCTTAACGCCGATCTTTTTCAAAGCCGCTTCGGTCTCAAGGCCGATGATGCTCTGATGAAGGAGGACCTGGTTCAGGACGCTGCCGAGCACATAACGGTATCCTTCATTGGTAACAGCAACTTCTACTGCCTCGGAGATCGCGCAGCCGAGGGAGCCGGTGGTTCCCGGATGCTGTGCCAGGATCTTCTTACCGACTTCCGTTTTCATGGAAGGAGAAGGCGTTACGGACGCGCCGTAGGTTCTCATCACTTCACGGCGGAAAGGTTTCTGCTCATAGGAGACCTTAACCATAAAGACCTTGCAGTCCAGTTCAAAATAGGCACATGCCATGGAAAGCGCGGTTCCCCACTGGCCGGCACCGGTCTCGGTGGTAACGCCTTTCAGTCCCTGCTTCTTTGCGTAATAGGCCTGGGCGATCGCGGAGTTGAGCTTATGGGATCCGCTGGTGTTGTTTCCTTCAAACTTGTAATAAAGCTTTGCGGGCGTCTGAAGTTTTTCCTC
Organism: Lachnospiraceae bacterium; assembly: GCA_017509985.1. Taxonomy (GTDB): domain Bacteria; phylum Bacillota; class Clostridia; order Lachnospirales; family Lachnospiraceae; genus Alectryocaccobium. Next base: position 20,948 of record JAFWOE010000018.1, on the reverse strand, counting down.
AAGGCAATAAGCCCTTACAAGCGGTGAAGGTCTGTACATCTTATAGAAGGACCGGATTTCTTCCGGAATGTCTATATAGGGAGTGGTCTCGTCGAGTTCCTGCGCAACCAGCTCCTCGCAGAATACGCCGCTCAGTTCTTCGGCTGTCATCGGCTGGCCGGTGCCCGGATTTACGAGCGGAGCCGGCTTGTTGGGCATGGCGGATCTCAGGTTGTACCACTGTTTCGGCATTTCACTTTCATCAAGATAAGTTTTGTAAGGAATATTTGACATTTGTTTCTCCTCTTTCTTTAATTCTCTCTATAATTATCAGTTCTTTTATCAGTCATAACTGTTCGGTTCGATCTAAGATATTTTCCCTGCCGGACGTTTTCCGGCCCTGCTTTATTCTCCGGCGCGGCAGCGCCAGCGCTTTGTCATCAGCATAGTTCCCTCCTGATAAAAACAGTCAACAATTCTTTATAAACATCCGGGAGACTTCCTGTCAACCGGCATTTATCAGATATTCCTTAAGATAAAGGATCGCCATGCGGTATCCTTCGAATCCGAATCCGGCAAACGTCCTGATGCAGGCCATACCCGGATAGGATACTTTCCGGAATTCTTCCCGGGCGGATACGTCCGAGATATGTACTTCCACCGCCGGGATCGCAACGGCTTTCAGCGCGTCCAGGATCGCCACGCTGGTATGGGTATAGGCAGCCGGATTGATAACGATCCCGTCAAAGGCTCCATATGCCTGCTGGATCTTATCCACGATGTCTCCTTCATGATTGGACTGAAAACACTCGGTTTCGACACCGGCCTCTTCTCCGGCCTCAGATACCAGCCGGACCAGGTCCCCGTAGGTCTGCCTTCCGTAGATATCCGGCTCCCGGATCCCGAGCATATTCAGATTCGGTCCGTTGATAACAAGAAATTTCATTTCATGACCTCCGCGACCTTTTCAGCCGCTTCTTCAATGGTGCCGTTATTATCGATCTCATAATCCCGGAACGCCTTATACATCGGTGCTCTTTTTTTGTACATTTCCGTAAGGTTTCCCTGCGAGAGGGGCCTTCCCTCGCGGATCAGCCGCTCCGTATCCCTTTTGATCTCAAAGATCACTCCGTTCTGGTGCAGAAGCGGATAGTTCTCCTTCCGGGTCACGCAGCCGCCTCCGGTGGAAAGGATGACGGACGATTTTTTCCCGATTTCCCGCAGGATTTCGGTTTCCAGCTTCCGGAAGCCCTCCTCCCCTTCTTTCTCAAAGATCTCCGGAATGCTCATTCCGGCTCTCCGGACGATGCAGCGGTCAGAATCGATGATCTCTCTCCCCAGCTTTTTCGCTAGTCTTTCCGCAACCGACGTTTTTCCGCTTCCCGGCATCCCTATGAGCACGATATTCTTCATTTCACCGGACAGCCGTTCCGTGATCTCTCCGATCCGGTCTTCCGCGATTTCCGTCCCAGTGAACCGCTCACTGCTTTTTTTAGCCTGGGCGACAAGCATGTACAGCCCGTTGATGTGCGGAATGCCCCGTTCTTCTGCCTGAAGAAGGATACCGGTCTTATCTGGATTGTAGATCACGTCGATCACACCTTTCAGATCCGGAAAAACCGACAGATCCAGCGGAGACTTCAGGTTGTCCGGATACATTCCAACGGGCGTCGTGTTTACGATGACCTCCGCGTCGCTGTGGATCGCCAGGTTTCCGTAATGATTCTCTCCGCTGCGGCTGATGACCACGGCCTCTGCCCCGAGTCCGGATAAGCCCTCAAGCACTGCCTGCGCCGCACCGCCGCTTCCGAGAACGAGCGTTTTGCGGCCTTTTACATCGATACCGGATTTCCTTACCAGGCTGAGGAATCCGTAAACGTCCGTATTGTCGCCGAAGATCGTTCCGTCTGCCTGTCGGACCATGGTATTGACGCTCCCGATCTTTGCGGCAACATCCGAACATTTGTCGCAGAAAGGCAGTACGCTCTTTTTATAGGGAATCGTAACATTCAGTCCGTCCCAGACTCCGTTATTCACGAAGTCCTCCAACTCTTCTTCGGTTTTTTCATAAAGGCCGTATTCGTACTCTCCCAGCATGGAATGGATCTGAGGAGAATAACTGTGGCCCAGTTTCTTTCCGAGAAGACCGCACTTCCGCATCAGATCACCTCACTGTAGCTTCCGAGATAATAACAGCTTTCGCAGACCTCTTCCAGCTCGTTCATGAGCTGGATGAATTCGGCGGAATAGACCGGCGTATCCAGATCGAAATAAAACATGAACTCAAAATCACGGTCCGGCAGCGGGCGACTTTCCAGTTTGTTGAGGTTGATCTCCAGGGCATTGAACCGGGAAAGCAGACGATAGAGGGAACCCGGCTCATGAGGCAGCGTTGCCATAAAACTCGTCCGGTCCGCTCCGGGATAGATCTCCAGGTTTCTGGAGATGCAGATAAAGCGCGTGTAATTGTTTCCTTTGTCCTGTACGGACTCCTTAATGCATTCCAGCCCGTAGTTCCGGATGCAGGCTCTGGATGCCAGCGCCGCGATGCCGCGGTCTTCCGATCCTGCCACCATCCGGGCTGCCACCGCCGTATTTTCACAGGGGATGATCTTTACCCCGCTGAGCGTGGCAAGGAAACCTTCGCACTGGCTGATGGCCTGCTGATGGGAATAGATCTCCCTGATCTCGGAAAGCTTTACGCCCGGTTTTACCAGAAGATTATGATCGACTTTCAGCCGTGTGCTCCGGACGATACTGAATTTATGACTGAGCATCAGGTCATAGACCGTATTGACCGATCCGGCCGTACTGTTTTCGAGTGGAACGATACCGTAGCTGCACAGTCCTTTTTCAACAGCGGTAAACACGGCTTCAAAACTGGAAAAAAACATAATGTTCGGATGTTTGAAGATCTTTTCGCAGGCCTGCTCGGCAAAGGCTCCGCTGGTCCCCTGGCAGGCAACTGACGCTCCGGCAGGCAGCATCTTTTCGGTATTGTCGATTGCGGAAAGGATCTTTGCAGTGAGGCCGGTTCCTTCCGCATTCTGTTTTCTCTGCAGACTTTTACTGAGTTCAAAGATCTCGGAATACAGAAGTCTTACATAATCCCTGTACTTCTCCGGAGATTTTTCCAGCAGATCCTGCACTTTCTGCTTTTCGCGGACAGTGTCCGTGATCGGCAGGTTGTTCTCTTTTTTATAATCGGCGATCTTTCCGGCGACGTCCATTCTTTCCGCAAAAAGCTTTACGATCTCATCATCGATCCGGTCGATCTGTGCCCTGTACTCGCTGTTCATCTTTAAAACTCCTTTTTCCTGCCCAGAATGGCATCATAAACTGCGATCGCTGCGGCCGCCTCTATTACAGGCACAGCCCTGGGCACAATACACGGGTCATGGCGGCCTTTGATCTGCAGCGTTTTTTCTTTCTTTTCCAGAAGGTCCACACTTTCCTGTTCCTTTGCGACAGAAGGTGTCGGTTTGACCGCTGCCCGGAACACCAGCGGCATTCCGTTGGTGATCCCGCCGAGTATGCCACCGCAGTGGTTGGTCTGCGTTTTGATCTCTCCGTTTTCAATTATATATTGGTCGTTATTCTCGCTGCCTTTGAGGCCGGCAGATTGAAATCCTTCTCCGAATTCCACTCCTTTTATGGCCGGGATTCCGAACACGATCGCAGCGATACGGTTCTCCATTCCGCCGAACATCGGGTCGCCCAGACCGGCGGGCAGGCCGGTGATCACACATTCGATTACGCCGCCCACCGAATCGCCTTCCGCTTTGGCGGCGGCAATGCATTCCTTCATTTTTTCGGCCGCTTCGGCGCCGGCTGTCGGAAAGTCCGGATCCTGCAGTTTCCCGTCAAATGCGGCATCATCCCGAATCCCTCCTACGGAAACGATCCGTGCCGTAACGTGGATTCCTTCTTTTTCAAGGATCTGCAGCACAATGCCCCCCGCGATACACAAAGGAGCGGTCAGCCTTCCGGAAAAATGTCCTCCTCCGGCATGATCCTGAAATCCCCGGTATTTGATCTCGGCGGTAAGATCCGCATGACCCGGCCTCGGGATCCTTTTTAATTCGCTGTAATCCTTTGAACGGGTATCCGTATTCCGGATCACTGCCGTCAGCGGCGTTCCGCAGGTCGTATTCCCGACAATACCGCTGAGGAACTCCGGTTCATCCGCTTCTTTCCGAGCCGTGGAAAACTCGTTCCTGCCCGGCGAACGTCTTGCCAGAAAAGCCTGCAGCTTTTCGAAATCGACTGCTGTTCCGGCCGGAAGCCCTTCCACCGTGACGCCGATCGCCGGCGAATGGGACTGGCCGAAGACCGTTACTTTTATATTTTCACCATATGTACTGCTCACGTTTTTTCAGACCTCCAGTGATTCGAATACTTCCCAAAATCCCGGGAAGGATTTGCTGACGCATTCCGCTTCTTCCACAATGACGTCATTCCGGCATCCGCACGCTGCCACGGTGGCTGCCATGGCGATCCGGTGGTCTCCATAGGACTTTGTTTCGCCGCCTTTCAGCGTTTCCTGACCGTTGATGATCATGATGTCCCCTTCGGACCGTATATCGGCTCCCAGTGCGGAAAGCACGCCGATCGTGCTTTTGATACGGTCGGTCTCCTTCATGCGTAGCCTTTCGGCATTGAGGATCCTTGTCTCCCCCTTTGCCAGCGCTGCAACGGCGCAAACGGCCGGGATCAGGTCCGGTATATTCGATGCATCCACTGTAATGCCGGACAGACTGCCCTTTCTGACAGTAACGGAACCTTCGTTCATCGTAATTGCAGCACCGAATTCTTTTAAGATCTCAATAATTCTTTTATCTCCCTGAAGGGAGTTGTTCTTCAGTCCTTTTACTTCAATGCCCTTTTCCGAAAGTGCCCCCATACAGAGCGGAAAGGCAGCGCCGGACCAGTCGCTTTCAACGGTATATTCTTCCGGAAAAGAGAATTTCTGATCTCCGGAGATGAGATACCCGGATCCCTCTTTTTCGAAGCGGATGTTCGAAAGTGTCACGGCTTCTTCCGTCATGGCTACATAATCTCCGGACTGCAGCTCTCCTTCGATCCGGAGGGCCGTATCGGTTTTCAGCAGCGGCAGGGACATGAGGAGACCGGAAATAAACTGGGAGGAAATATTTCCCGGGATAGTGTAAATTCCGGACTGCAGCTGCCCGCTGCACCGGATCTCGCTTCCGCAGTCTTCAATGCCCATCCCATGTGCGGTCAGCTCCTGGAGGAACTTTGTCATCGGCCTTTTGCCGAGATTCCCCTCCATATGGAAAACCGCATTTCTGCCGAGGACGCCGACCAGAGGGAGAAGGAACCGCAAAGTCGATCCGCTCTGACGGCAGTAAAGATGTGCTTCACCGAAAACATCCCGCCGGATCGGTTTTACACGGATCTTTTCCTCTTCTGCCGTGATCTCCGCCCCCAGGGCGTTCAGGCAGTCGATGGTCGCTTCAATATCATCGGAGAATGTGCCGCAGCAGATCTCGGATCCGTTCTCCGAAAGTGCGGCACAGATCAGGTACCGGTGCGCCATGGATTTGGATGCCGGCGCTGTAACAGAACCGGAACGGCTTCCCGCTTTTACTGTCCTGTTCATATGAGCCCTCCTTCTGCGATCCATTCGGGAAGCGCTTCTGCGGGTATTTCTTCAATCATGCAGCTTCCGATGCGGCGCGGGACTACGATCCGCATCGTGCCGCTTTTTCTTTTTTTATCTTTTAAAACAGCCTGCAGCAGTTCCTCTTTGGAACAAGATGCCCGGTCCGGCAGGCCGTATTGTTTCAGTATTTCTTCCAGCATTGTCACGGTTTCTTCCGTACAATAGCCTTTTGCACAGGCTGCCCTTGTCATGACCGCCATGCCGATGGCGACTGCCTGCCCGTGCAGGATCGAAAAATCACTGCAGGACTCGACCCCGTGTCCGAAGGTATGTCCGAAATTCAGCATCATCCGCTTTCCGGTGTCGAATTCATCCGCCTCCACCAGGTCTCTTTTCATGGTCACGCAGACGGCGATCACTTCTTCAAGATGGTCCCGGATCTCTTCTGTTTTCAGGAAATCAAACAACTCCCGGTTTCCGTAGACCGCATATTTGATGACTTCCGCGCAGCCGCATAAAAACTCTTCTTCCGGAAGCGTCTTCAAAGTCTCCGGATCGCAGATCACCATTGACGGCTGGTAAAAACAGCCTGTCTGGTTCTTTCCGCTCTTAAGGTCGACAGCCGTTTTTCCCCCGACGGAAGAATCCACGTCCGCAAGAAGGGTCGTCGGGATCTGGACAAAACGGATCCCGCGCTGATATGTCGCCGCGGCAAAACCCGCAAGATCTCCGGTCACACCGCCGCCCAGAGCCGCGATCAGTCCGTTTCTGGTAATACCGTTTTCGCTTAAGAACTCCTGCAGTTCCCCGTAGGTTTCCAGGTTCTTGTTCCGTTCTCCGTGCGGAAAAACAAAGCTTTTTACGGCAAAGCCCTCTGCTTCCAGATCTTTTTTCAGATCTTCCCCGTAAAGGCCGTACACCGTATCATCGGATACGATCACCGTCTCCGGCCGGCCGCAGGCATCCGCGATCAGCGAAGCCGCCTTTTTCAGAAGGCCGTTACCGATCAGGATATCGTATTCTCTTGACGCTTTTACATGGATCTTTCTCATTGAAGTATTCCTGATTGTCCTGCAGGATTCCTGCGTCTGTATTGTTTCGTGATCCAGCTGTTTTATCTGCCGTCCACTTCTTCTTTCCGGACCTTTCCTTCTGTCAGGAGCCGGATCATGGTTTCCGAATCTTTATTCTTCAGCGCCTCTTTGTATTCGTTCAGATTGTCGATAAGCACGTCCAGTTCTTCCAGAAGGAAATCGCTGTTGTCCATGAAAAGTTCCGTCCACATCTGCGGATTCAGCCAGGCAACACGGGTCATATCTTTATAGCTTCCGGCCGAAAAACCTTTATGGCTCCCGGCGGTCGGACTTTTGATGTACGCGTTCGAGACCACATGGGCGAGCTGCGAAGTAAAAGCGATCACCCGGTCATGCTCTTCCGCCGTCGTATTGCTGACTCCGGAAAATCCGGCCGGCGAAAGCAGGTCTTTGGCGCGGCTCAGCAGCAGGATATCGTTGTTGTCCTCCGGGACCAGTACCATCGGCGCACCATGGAAGAGGTTCGCCCTGGCATAACGGAATCCGGAGTACTGCGTGCCGGCCATGGGATGGCCGCCGAGATAGGTAAAACCGTACTCATGAGCGATCTTTATTCCTTCCGCAAACACTTCGCGTTTGGTACCGCAGCAGTCGATGACGACCGGACGGCTCCCGATACTGCTGCCGAATTCTTTCATGAACCGTACGGCGGCACCGGGATAAACACAGATCAGGATGATATCGCAGAGACCGGCATTGTCTTTTGTCAGTTCTTCTTTTACATCTTCGCTGATCTTGGCGAACTCAAGAATGCTCCGGTCGGTGTCCAGCGCATAAACATCGTGGCCTTCCTTCGCATAGGCTTTTGCGAACGATCCGCCGATCAGTCCCAATCCAACAATTCCTGCTGTCATTTGATCGCCTCTCTTACCGCATAAACTTTCTTTGCCAGTGCATCGTACTCTTCGGGCCGGAGCGACTGGGCTCCGTCGCAGAGCGCATGGAGCGGATCGTTGTGGACTTCGATGATGAGTCCGTCAGCTCCGCAGGCCGCGGCGGCCAGCGACATGGAAGGAACGAGTCTTGCGATCCCCGTAGCATGGCTCGGATCAACGATGACCGGCAGATGCGTGAGTTCATGAAGCATGGGCACCGCGGAAAGATCCAAGGTGTTCCGGGTGTAATCACTGTACGTCCGGATCCCGCGCTCACAGAGAATTACTCTTTCGTTCCCGCTTGCCATGATGTATTCCACGCTCATAAGCATTTCTTTTAACGTATTTGCCAGGCCGCGCTTTAAAAGGATCGGTTTGTTGATCGTACCGAGTTCTTTCAGCAGGTCGAAATTCTGCATGTTCCTGGCACCTACCTGAAGGACATCCACCTTTTCAAACAGGGGAAGATCCGCCGCACTCATGATCTCGGTCACGATCGGAAGTCCGGTCTCTTCCTTGGCGGCCAGAAGGAGTTCGATTCCTTCTCCCTTCAGTCCCTGGAAATCGTACGGTGAGGTGCGCGGCTTGAACGCTCCGCCTCTTAACATATCGGCTCCGGAAGCCTTGACCGATTTGGCTACGCTGGTGATCTGCTCTCTGGATTCTACGGAACAGGGGCCGGCAATCATGACAAAGTTTCCGCTGCCGACTTTAACGTCTCCGATCTCGACGATCGTATCCTCGGGATGAAATTTCCGGTTGCAGCATTTGAAGGTCTCGGATACTCGTTTTGCGGATTCTACAATATCCAGACTCTCGACGAGTTCCATGTCCACCTTGGACGTATCACCGATCAGCCCCAGAACGGTCTGGACCTCGCCCTTGGAAATATGAACTCCGAGGTTCATGCTCTTGAACCATTCCACAAGCTGCTGCTGTCGTGTTTCGTTTACATTCGGTCTCAATACTACGATCATGTTCTTGTTATCCTCCCGGGACAGTCTGCATTCAGAAAGAGCGGATCAGGTGTAACCTGCTCCGCTCTGTAAGTTCTTTTTCTGGAAACTCATTTGCATCACAAATTACCCTTACTCGGTGAGTCCGGCAAAGAAAAACCAGTAAAAGTAAATTGTGCTGTTATCGAATTCTTTCATTCTCTGAGTTCCTGTTCCTTGTACCGCGGAGCACCTGTCCGCCGGTGTTTTCATGAATTATAGACCTGCGGACGGATGCTTGTCAACAAAAAGTTGAAGAAGCGCTCAGCCGTTCATCGCGGCTTTCAGATGCTCCGCAAAGAGATCCCGGACAGCTTCATACTCTCCGAGCCCCCTGACAACACATTCCACATCGTATCCGTCAGATCCGAGCAGGTTCTTCCAGGAATCCTCTTCCTCTCCCGCCATGTCATTTTTGGCATGATCTCCTGCGACGATCAGCAGAGGTGTGACAAAGACTTTGGACGGCCCGTACTCCTTCAGAAGCTTCCGGACGCAGTCGATATCCGGATATCCTTCCACGCACCCTACGAATACATTCTTCAGTCCCTTGTCCTTGAAGGCGTAATCCAGGGCTGCGTAGGCAGTATTCGCAAAATGCTCCGTTCCGTGACCCATCAGCACCAGGGCTTCCCTTTCTGTCAGATAAGAAAACTCTTTGGCAAACAGTTCAATGATCCTTTCGATATCGTCCTGGCCGGAGATCAGCGGCTTGGAGAAGACGAGCTTTTCGAACCTGTGTTTAAAGTGTCTCACCTCCTTGACCAGAAGATCGTATTCGTATCCGTTCAGGATGTGTGTCGGCTGTACAACGACCTCTTTCACACCATCCGCCAGCATCCTTTCGCAGGCTTCCGTAACCGTATCGATTTTGATGCCGTCCCGTTCCAGCAGCTTCTTAATGATCCGTTTGCTGGTCCAGGCGCTGTAGAAAGGAAACTCCGGGAACTCTTTTTTGATACGGGCTTCGATCGCGTCGATCGTCACTTCTCTCGTATCGGGATGACTGGTTCCGAAGCTGACTGCGAGAATTGCCTTTTCATTCATAATCTATACACCTCTTTGTCTGTTGTATTTAAGTTATAGCTATTTTACCCGATTTCCGGAATGATAGACGGTGCTTTCTGAACCAGCCCGGACAACAGGTTTCATCTGCTTTTCGCCGCCGATAAAGAGAGCTCGCTTCTGTCTTCTTATCCTTTTTCTAATTTAAATTATACGTTTTCACGTTTTAATATGTCAATTCAGGAAATTGATAAATACAGGATTGTTTTTTTGTAAACCTCATACTGCAGTGCATATTTTTTTTTGCGGGATACCCTGCCGCAATTATTTAGAGTTTATTGCTCTAAATCTCCCAAGTGTAATATACTCTACTCTATCATTTACCCACCGGTCGTACATATGCAATGACCAGGAGCATGAGGCTGTACTTCCAAGTACACCCGGAAAGTTTTCTGTATTCAGCTTTGGTAACGGATATGGGCAGAAAATACAATCCGGATCTTGAGAGAAGAGTTTCATCTTTTGCCATGCGTATCCGTGACCTGCGGGAGGATCATGACCTGACCCAGGAAGAAGTCGCCAACCTGCTTTATATCGGACAGCGCACCTATGCTGACTACGAACTTGGCAAGATCAGGATCCCGGTAGATTCTTTGATTATTCTTGCAAAATACTACGATATCGACATGAATTATATCTGCGGCGTCAGCAGGAAAAAGGCGCCGTTTCCTAAAGATACGCCTGATTTCTAAAAAAGATTCTTCCCTTTAACGGTTTCTCTTTTATAAACCTGTCCTTTTGCATCCTGATGCATCAGGATCTTTTTTTACCCTTTTGATTTTTCTGCCTGACAGTACCCGGTTTTTGTCCCGTTGTAAATCCTTGTGCGTTTTACTATAATACTTTTTTAGAACAGACAGACATTGGATCGGCAGAATACTGAGAAAGAAATTCCGTTGAAACTGCTTTTTTCAAAAAAGGAGAAATGAATGCACAAAACAGGCTTGATACTCGAAGGCGGGGGGATGAAATGTGCTTACCAGGCAGGCGTGCTTGACCGTTTCCTGGAGAACGGGATTCGATTCGACTATGTGATCGGCGTTTCAGCCGGAGCTGCAAACGGGGCGTCGTTTATGGCCGGACAAATTGGAAGAAACCGGCGTTTTTATACGGATCATGTGACGGAACCGGATTATTTCGGAATGAAAAGCTTTATCAAAAAAGGAGATATGTTCAATCTGTCCTATATCTATGCGGACCTTTCCAATGAAGACGGTGCCGATTACCTGGATTATGACGCAGTACAGAACAACCCGGCAGAATATGAAGTCGTTGCCACAAACGCCCTTACCGGCGAGCCGGCCTATTTCGGAAAAGACCGGATGATCCGCAACAATTATGTCCACATCATGGCTTCCAGCGCGATCCCCGTCGTCTGCCGGCCGGTCTTTATTGACGGAGTCCCCTACTATGACGGCGGGATCAGTGATGCGATCCCCGTAAAAAGAGCCTTGGACCAGGGCTGCGACAGGATCGTCTGTGTCCTCTCCAAATCCAGACACTATGTGAAAAAACCGGAAAAATTCCGTCCGATATACAGGCTCATGTGCCATAAATATCCGGAGGCTGTCAAAGACATGGACTGCCGGCATTTAATGTATCAGAAATGTCAGAAAAGGATGTTCAAGCTGGAAGAAGCAGGCCGTGCGTTTGTTTTCAGCCTGGAAACCGATCTTCAGCCCGGAACCTATAAGATGGATCCGGTCGTCAACCAGAAGCTGTATGAACTGGGTCTGGCGGATTTTGATGCAAAAAAAGAAAGCTTATCCTCTTTCATGAAAGAATAATCGGAGTATAATAACTGCAGAATAATTGTTAAAAAGGACCTTCTGAAAATGAACGTCAAGAAAACAGACCGAATTATAAAAAATCTTTTTACCGGGTCTCTGTGGGTCATGATCATGGCTTTTGTCACCACAACGATCGGCATGTTCATCGACGGTATCGTGATCACCAATTTCCTGGGTTCCAACGCCATGGCCAGCATGACGCTGGTTTCTGCAGTATTCATGGTCGTCCTTGCGATCGGCGGTGCTTATTCGGCCGGTTCGCAGAGTCTCTGTACGCAGTATACGGGACGCGGCGATATGGAAAAAGCCAACCAGATTCTTTCGCTGACGACCCTTCTGATGATACTGACCGCCGCTGTGCTCATCGTGATCGGACTGGTGTTCACTTCTCCAATCACAGCGCTTCTGGGAGCTACCGGTACCAATGCTCACCTTCAGCCGGATGCCAACGGTTACCTGCGCGGTATAGCCATCGGGATCCCTGCCATTTTTATCTCGTTGACCTTTGCTCCTTTTATGCAGATCGACAATGACCGGAAATTGGCAATCATTGCCGTCCTGGCCATGACCGTTGTGAATATTGCCCTGGACCTGGCCAATGTATTTATCTTTCACGGCGGCATGTTCGGAATGGCCATCGCCACTACTGTCAGCTATTATGTGAGCGCGGCGATCCTTACGTCTCATTTTTTCAAAAAAAGATCTTCCTACCGTTTCAACTTTAAGAACGTCGTGTGGAAAGACAGCCGCGATATCTGGGGCAACGGTATTGCAAGCGCCGTCGGCCGGATCTGCACCACGTTGCGTACCTTTACGATGAACCGTCTCCTGCTGTTCGTTGGCGGGGCAATGGCCGTCACGGCATTCGGCGTGCAGAATACACTCGGTCAGCTTTTCATGTCGGTCAGTCTGGGCGTAGGTTATGCCACGATGATGGTATCCGGCATGACGATCGGCGACGAGGACCGTACCGGGACAAGGCAGCTTCTTGCTGCAGCGACCAAATATGCTTTCCTGCTCAACGCCGCAGTAGCTGCGATCTGTATCGGTGCCGCCCCGTTCCTGACTGCGCTTTTCCTGAGCGGGGAAAAATCCGCTGCTGCCCCGATGGCGATTGCTGCGCTCCGCGCTTTCGGCGTTGCGATCTTCTTATCCTCTTTCAATAATGTTATGCTTTATTATTTCCAGGGCGCCGGAAATAAAAAAGGAGCCCTGCTTCTTTATCTGCTGAACGGTTTTCTCTGTTCGGTCGCAGTTGCACTGGCCACCTTCCGTTTTATGGGCGTCAACGGCATATGGCTGTCATTCCCGGCCGGCGAATTCCTGACCTCGCTGATCCTCATTCTCAGCTCGCGCAGGAAAAGCAGTGCAGACGCACAAGGCTTCGAACGTGTTCTTTTCCTGCCGGAAGATTTCGGAGCAGCACCCGAAGATACCCGGGAGATCACAATTACCAGCATGGAAGAAGTCGTCGGTATTTCGGAAAAAGCCCAGCAGTTCTGTGAAGAAAAAGGAGCCTCTACCCGCAATGCCATGATTATTGCCTTAGCCGTTGAGGAAATGGCCGGCAACATCGTGGACCACGGTTTTAACAAGGATAATAAAAAGCACACGATCGATATCCGGCTTGTTGCAGCGAAGAACGGAGACTTTGTGCTCCGTATCCGTGATGACTGCAAACGTTTTGATCCGAGTGAATATCTGGAACTGCATCACCCGGATGATCCGACGGCACACATCGGTATCCGAATGATCTATAAGATGGCCAAAGAGATCAAATACATCAACACGCTTAAGACCAACAACCTGATTCTGACCGTCTGATATAAAATTCTGATCATAAAAAAGCCGGACAAGGAGGGAATCCTCCTGTCCGGCTTTTCATTCTGCAGCCGACAGGACTTGAACCTGCACGGTCTCCCACCAGAACCTAAATCTGGCGCGTCTGCCAATTCCGCCACGGCTGCGCGATAACTTCTTTGAAAAAGAAGCTTTCCAGATCTGTCCGGAAAGCTTGTCTTTTTCAAATGAAGCATCGGGGATTCGAACCCCGGACAACTTGATTAAAAGTCAAGTGCTCTACCACCTGAGCTAATGCTCCATATTCCATGACTGGGCTAGCTGGACTCGAACCAGCGAATACAGCAGTCAAAGTGCTGTGCCTTACCGCTTGGCGATAGCCCAAAGGCCGCAGACACGGCAGGGTGGATAGTGGGACTCGAACCCACGGCCTCCAGAGCCACAATCTGGCGCGCTAACCAACTGCGCCATATCCACCGCGTACTTGAAGGGATTCGAACCCCCGACCCACGGCTTAGAAGGCCGTTGCTCTATCCAGCTGAGCTACAAGTACAGGTCGTCATTCAACAATACTGTCACAACAGCGACTAAATTACTATAACACACAAATCTGAACTATGCAAACAGATAAAAGAGCTTTTTGACTGTTTTTTTCAACCTTCCGTTAAAAACTCGCAAAAAACGGGTCAAACTTCTCCCGTATTACTATGCATCCGATGGTTCTTATGATAGAATCGTAACGCTGCATTGTAAAGAAACGGAGATTCAGACATGAAATACAACAACATCCTCGAAGCAATCGGAAATACTCCTCTCATACGGCTGAACCGCATGGGGCCGAACAACGGCGCAGACATCTATGTTAAATTCGAAGGGCTGAACGTCGGCGGATCAATCAAGACCCGTACGGCCTACAATATGATCCTGGCGGCAGAAAAAGAAGGCATTCTCTGTTCCGACTCGATCATCGTGGAGCCCACCAGCGGCAATCAGGGAATCGGCCTTGCACTGGTCGGAGCCGTGCTCGGCTATAAAACGATCATCATCATGCCGGATTCGGTCAGTGAAGAACGAAGGAAGCTCGTAAATCATTACGGAGCGGAAGTGCTGACCGTGCATGACGCCGGCGATATCGGCGCCTGCATCAACGAATGCATCGAAACGGCACTCCGAATGCAAGAAAAAGATGCCAAGGTATTTGTCCCCCAGCAGTTTGAAAACCCGGCCAACGTCGAGATCCAGAGGAACGTCACCGCGGCGGAGATCCTGAACGATATTGACGGACCGATCCACGGCTTCTGCTCCGGCGTCGGCACCGGCGGAACCATTACCGGGATCGGAGAAGCCCTAAAGAAAGCCAATCCTGATATCACCATCTGGGCCGTAGAACCGGAGGATGCCGCGATCCTCTCCGGCGGATCCATAGGGACCCACCTGCAGATGGGCATCGGCGACGGTCTGATCCCGCCGATCCTGAACCGGGAGATCTACGACGACATCTGCATCATCCGGGACGAAGAAGCGATCCGCGCTTCCCGGAGGCTGGCTTCGGAAGAAGGCATCATGTGCGGCATTTCCAGCGGAACGAACGTCGCCGCCGCGATCAAACTCGCCAAAAAACTCGGCCGCGGCAAAACGGTCGTTACGGTCCTTCCGGATACTGCCGAACGATATTTCTCCACACCGCTTTTCGAGGAACAGTGAGTCATCCAGCACATATATACAGGCCCTGCCGGGCGTTTATCTCCTGCGGCAGGGCCTGTTTTTGTTAATTATTCTCTCTCTTTTCACGATTCCATACCGACTTTGCAAGAACGGCAGTCAGTACAGCAAGAGCCCCGATCACGGTCTCAAGTGCGATCGTTGAAACACCCATACCCGGAAGAAGCACCGTTACGGCATCTACGGCAAAATGGATCAGTATCGCAGCCGGATAAAGGAGAATGCGTTTTCGGTTCTTTGCCGCAAACCATACCAGTACGGATAAAGCGATCTGCAGTATTACGGCAAAGATCCTCTCGATCCCGCCGAGCAGAAACATCCAGGGTTCCGTGGATACCAGCTGCTGCAGGGAATTCTCCACCTGCGTCAGGAGTTCTCCGGAGACAGTCCCGGTCAGCAGGCCTGTATTGCCGCTGTTTATAAGGACGGACCAGATGATGTTGTTGATCATGGCGATCCCGAGTACAACGACCGCTTCGAACCCTCCGTGTCCGGCCCCGTACATCAGGGCGTTGATATCTTTATTCTGTCTTCTCTTAAGGACCGTCTTAAAAGCAAGGAAGCGTCCGGTTTCTTCAAAGAGGCCTGCCATTATTCCGCCGTAAAACGCATACAGCCAGATGTTTCCCTGAATCACCGCTCCTGCTGTAGACGAAAGGATGATCCTGTGGACTGCCGCTTCCAGAATCAGCGCAAAGATCAGCATGACCGCGCATCCCGTGAAGAACGGCAGGATGTCTGCCTTTTTTCTTATTCTGAAATATAACAGCAGGGCTACGGGCAGGGCAAATCCGATCAGGCAGGAAACAGCCATAAAAACGATTGACAGACTCGGTACCGTACCGTTCATGACAGGGCCTCCTCTTTGAAAAAACTACTGCAGACGGATCTTCTCATACTCGCCCTCGATCTGCACTATAACTTTGGCCAGCTGTCTTCTGGGAATGATCGCTCCGAGGCGTTCGACTTCTTTCTCTCCCATCCCGGGCACTCCGAAACCGCTCTGAAGCCATGCATAGATCCGGACCAGATGTTCTTCTTTAAGATAGTAAATACTGACAAATTGCTGAGAGGCAATTAAAGCAGACCCTTTTCTCCAGACGATCTCACCGGACCGAAGGGTCTTCTGAACAAATTTATTATCCTGAAGGATCTTCTCTGCAATATCCTTCGCTTCATTCAGATCTCTTACTTTAAACTGATATACTGATCTTCCCATTTTTTACTCTCCCGTCTGATGCCATTGTGCTTTGCCGGTAATCTTCAGCTTTCGAAGACATGATAATATACTTGTTCAAACATCGCAAGGAGGGACTTTCTGCCGGATAAGATCCTGAGGCTGATCGGTCCGGTGACCTTCTGAAAAACAAACCAGGCTGCTGTGCCCTTAGGGCACAGCAGCCTGATATACAGCCGATGAATTCCGGCGTACGGATTCAATAACGGGAACGCGGCCGTTCTACCGGCAGCAGGATCCCTGCCTCAGTCGAAGGAAAGGCTCGTTCTGCCGATAATATCGTCCTGCAAAGCCTTGTTCAGCTCCACGAAATATGCACTGTATCCGGCAACCCGAACCAGAAGGTCCCTGTAATCTTCGGGGTTTTTCTGAGCTGCGCGCAGGGTCTCTTGGCTGGTCACGGAGAACTGGCTGTGCATTCCGCCCCTGGCGATATATTCGTCCATGAGCGCGATAAAGCTGTCCCTTCCGGTCTGGCCCGCAAGGGCAGACGGGGAGAATTTCCAGTTCAGAAGCGTACCGTTGGTCGCTCTCGCATGATCCATCTTCGTGACCGACCTGCAGATCGCAAGCGGGCCTTTCACGTCATGGCTGCAGCAATGCGTATGCACCGCACCCATGCAGTCGGAAACCGGTTCAAAAGCGGTACGGCCTTCGATGGATGCCCACTGATTGACGCCGTGCGCAACGTTGACGGTTACAGAGTATGCTCCCGGCTGGAAAAAGCCGCCGTGGGCGTTCGGACGGTGCTCGATGTGCTTACAGTAGGTATCCATGCCGAATTTCGTCAGCTCATCCGCATAATCATCGTCATTGCCGTAATGATGGACACGGTCACTGTTGACATAAGCGTAAAGGGTCTCATGACCGACCCAGTTATCCTCCGCCGCGTCCAGGAGCTCCCTGCCGGTAACCTTTTTCTCTTCGAATACCAGCTGTTTGATCGTGGAAAGTCCGTCGCCGACGGTCCCGATGCCGATACCCTGCGGTCCGGTAAAGTTGTATTTAGTGCCGCCCTTGGTAACGTCTTTTCCGCTCTTTACACAGCCGTACATGACTGTCGAAAGGAACGGCAGCGGGCGTACGTTCTGATGGGCGATATCGACAGCATTCAGAAGAGCAACCATCTGATCGCACCAGTATTTCATCTGTCTATCAAAGGATTCCAGAACTTCGTCAAAGCTCTTCATCTCCGCAAGATCCCCGGTCTGAGGTCCGAGGCGTTTTCCGAGCGCTCCGCACTCCTTCCAGCGTCTGCATTCGTTGCTGCAGTGGAAGCAGCGTCCGTTATTGATCGCCAGCTCCAGGACTTTGGCCATATTCATATGACCGGCGTCGTGCCACCCGTAGGTCTTGCCGGATACGTCCGGTTCTACGCAGCCCACGACCTGATAATCACGGGCTTCTTCCAGGGAAACGCCCGAGGACATCATGCTGGGAATGGTCACTTCATCGTTGAAGATCTTAGGTTCGCCGGTACCGAGGCGGATGACGTTGGCGGTCTTGACCTTCAGCTCCCACGGAGTCTCTTTGTGAAGGCGGACGGCCAGCCAGGGGTTCGGAACACGCACGTGCGCGTTGGCATCCAGGCACATGAAAGTCAGGTCGTTGGTACCGTCGGTTCCGTCGGGACGCAGCCCGCCAAGGGTAAGGGCCGGGCCGCCGATACCTCCGTTTCCGAAGGTCTTGATCAGGATATGATTGCGGAGTTTGTTCAGATCCCAGATCTTGATATAGAAGTTCTCGATCAGCTCCTGCATGAATTCACGGGTCGCGATCCCGTTTTCGATATCATGCTTATAGTACGGATACATGTACTGATCGAAACGTCCGTAGGAAAGTGAATGGCCATTGCATTCGATCAGGATCATGCAGTTTGCCAGATGTACGAGCTGGATCGCCTGCCAGAAGGTTTCCGGTGTCTTTTCCGCGATATGCGCGCAGTTTGCGGACATCTGGAGAAGTTCGGCCTTCCTGCCGGGCTCTTTTTCTGCTTTTGCTTTCTCTGCAAGGATCTCGGCATATCTCTGGCAGTGTCTTGTTGCGGCTTTATTGGTGATCAGCGCCGCCCGAAGGAAATCGTACTTTTCGATATCTTCCGGATCGGAATGATCCAGCTTCTCCATCTCTTCTTCGATCTCTTTGCGGATCCCACCGAAGCCCATGTTGAGAAGGCGGTCGTAATCGAGGCCGAGGTGTCCTGCACCGCAGAAAATGTACGCATCCGAGAAGAACACACCCTTGCCGGCATGGGAGCCTTTCAGCTGCTCTTCCGTCAGAAGGGAATTTGTGTAAGCTTCAACATTCTTTCCTTTCCAGAAACCTTCGATGGCTTCCATCCGTTTCTGTGTATCTTCGGTATAAGAGAAATAATCGTGCGTCCGCTGTTCGCTGTAGCCCATCAGTCCGTCACGCATTTCGTCGCAGACCCATTCAATACCGAATTCGGGATGGACCGGTGCGCCTTTTTTATCGCAGCCGAGCCCGCCGACGACCAGTTCTTCATCGTAAACATAAAGCGGTGTGCGTTCCAGCGTATATGCAATTCCGTATGCACATTTGATCTCCTGGGATTCCCCGATATGGTCCAGATATGCTTCCGTGACAAGCTCTGCGCGGTCCGGCGCGACAAAGCCGTTCGTGGAACGCTCCGTGACTTTCAGGATATCATTGATCCTCGGGAAGGGCGAAGGTTCGGGCGTATTTCCGGAAAGGCCTACGCCCCATTCCTTATCAAACGGTTCGACCGCAAGCGGATGAACATCAACTTCACAGGCGTGAGCGTATACGTCCTTGTTTTTTGCAAGGTTTTCATCACTGGTAAGCCCGTTTGTTTTAAGATCAAATACAGGAACCGTTTTGGTCGCTGCAGGTTTAGAAGAAGTGTTCATTGCAGTATTCCTCCATAATCATATAAATCAGATGCCGATCTTTCAGCTTTTTTGACAGGACAGAACATCTCTGCCCTCTGAACCCATTATTATTCAAATCAGACGCCCGTGCAATAAACGGAAACCTCAAGCTTTAAACTGACAGTTACAGGTCCCCCTGTAAATATAATGTGTTGCAGTATCTACTCCGTCAGTCCGGCAATGATCTCCTCCAGATCGCTTTGGCTCATGGCACCGACCTTTTTATACTTCAGCTCCCCTTCCGCCGTAACTCCGAGGGTGACCGGGATCGAATAGATCTCATAAGTATAGGAAGCAGATCCGTCCTTCTCATAAAATACCGGGAAAGTATAGCCTGTTTCCTTCAAAAACTGCGCTGCCGCAGTATTCGTTTCCCGGGAGCTGTCCAGGAGGTCGACCATCATAAACCGTACTTCATCCCCGTATTTCTCATAGGCTTCCTGAAAATACGGCAGCTCGGCCCTGCACGGCGGGCACCAGCTGGCCCAGAAGTTGACGATCACCGGACTGCCGGCAAAATCCGAAAGGCTCGCCTTTATGCCTTCCGCTGTCGACACCGTAAAATCCGCAGCTGCAGGAAGCTCTTCATCGGATGATTCTGCCGACGGCTCCTTCTCTTCCGGCAGGCTGACAGAGGAAAGACCGGCGGCGGGTACGGTATCCCCGACCTGTGCCTCTTCCACAGAGGAAGTCTCTTCTTCCTGTGCCGGAGCCGAAGCGTTCCCCGCTGCCTCCTCTGCCGGCCCGGAAACGGTTTCGGCCTGCTGCTCCTCCGTCCCTGTGTTCGGACTCTTTCCCGTGAAGGCCCTGTATCCGGCTGCGGCTCCGATGAGCACGGCTGCCAGTACAATGACCAGAATAATATAAGTCTTTTTAGAATTCATTTATCTTCTCCCTTAAATCAGTCCGGCTATGATCCGGTTGAACAAACCGCAGGCGATCAGCACGCCGACGGCGATCAGAAAGATCCCGCAGACACGGTTTATTATGCTGTAATGGGCTTTTATCTTACCGAACAGGACATCCATCCGGCTGACGAGAAGCGCTGAGAGGACGAACGGAAGCCCCATTCCCAGAGAATAGACAAAAAGCAGCGACGCTCCTTTTAAGACACTGCCGGTCGTCGCGGCAAGCGCCAGCGCCGAACCGAGAAACACGCCGATGCAGGGCGTCAGGTTGACCGGATAGACCAGCCCGAAGATAAAAGCGGAAAGATAGCTGTAAACCGGTCTGGTTCTGGTATTTGTCCGGAAAAACGGCAGGCGGATGATCTCCAGATAATGCAGTCCGAAAACGATCATCAGCACGCCGCAGACGATATTGACCGCAGTCTGATGTCGGCTCACCAGTTTTCCGAGTGCGGAAAACAGTAGGCCCAGTATGATAAAGGACACCGTGAAACCGGCCACAAAACAGAATATCCGGCCAGTGCGTTTTCTTTCATTCTCCGAACCTGCTGCAAAATATGAAAGATAAACCGGGAGCAGGGGCAGCATACAGGGTGAGATGAAAGACATTATTCCTTCAAGGAAAGTGATCAAATACGTCATAATTATATTTTTTGCCGTCCTTTCCCGGCAGAATTCCACACAGCAAAGGCCTCAGCCATCCAATCGATCCGTTTCCGCTTTATCATAACATATTTCCGCTTCGCTGCAACTTTGCCGAAGGAGGGACGCTCCGGGAAAGACCCGTTCCGGGCAGCAGGGCTAAATCGAGTAGGAGGGGAAATCTAAATTCCCCGACCTCTCACACCACCGCTCATGCGGATCCGCAAGCGGCGGTTCAATCAACTTAACAAGTGACTCGCCTCTCGGCGTAGTAGTCAGCCATTGAGACTAATCCAAATCGGG
>JAFWOE010000017.1 GCA_017509985.1 Lachnospiraceae bacterium | reverse complement strand
TCGTTGACATCCACTGCGTCCAGGGCAGCATTCAGATCCTCGAGGACCTGGCTGTTCAGCGCATTCAGGGCTTTCGGACGGTCGATCGTAAGGATGCCGACAGCTCCTTCTGTTTCGTAATTTACAAATCCGACATTCATAGCGTGCTCTCCTTTTTTCAATAGTCTGCAGCCGGTATGGCTGAATAATTTTTGCAGCTTATAGATATTTTGTTGCAAAAGCAACGAATAAACAGCTGTGTATATGTTTATTTTACACTATTTTTCAGCAACGTAAAGTATTGTTAAAATGTTGTTCAGCTTGTTAATTATTTGCTGATTTTGTTTTTTAAAAAAGGCTGCAGTACCATCCCGAAGGAAATGGCACTGCAGCCTTTTGGGAACGATCATTTATATTATTTTCAGGTGCCGTATCGGCAGGCTCTATTTCTCATACCCCGGCAGTTTCTGGGCGGATCCGGCGACTGCGGGAATCTTAAAATGCTCCAGCAGCATATCCCGGATACGGAGCAGGTTCGGCTCCCAGACATCCCTTTCCGGAGCTTTGTAATCTCCCATCGGATAATCCTGGTTGAGCGTAGCATATTTTTCCGTACCCATCTTTCTGTAAGGAAGGAGCTGGTACTGTATAACGGAAGGGCCCAGATCTTCGATGAATTTTCCGATCCCCAGCATATTTTCATCATCATCGTTCCAGCCCGGCACGACCGGTGTGCGGATCACCATGGGAATGCCCATGCCCGCAATACGCCTCATATTCTCATGGATCAGTTCATTGCCTGCGCCGACGATTTTATTATGACGGTCCGAATCAATAAATTTAAGGTCTGTGATCAGCAGATCTGTATACTGCATGACTTCGTCCACATGAGCCTGCGGTACGAAAAGAGCGCTTTCCACACAGGTATGGATCCCTTTTTCTCTGCATTCTTTTAAAAGCAGTGCGACGAAATCCCACTGCACCAGGACTTCTCCGCCGGAGACCGTGACTCCGCCGCCGGTCCGTTCGTAAAAGCTCCGGTCGCTTTCAATGATCTTCATCAGCTCCGGGATAGTCTTCTTCTCTCCCCAGATCTTGATCGCGCCGGCCGGACAGCTCTGCGCACATTTCAGACAGTCTTTGCAGCTGTCTGCCATATCAATGGCTTTCAGTATCCCATCTTCATCGAAACGGACAGGCGAACCGCCAAGCGGACAGTCGTTGATACAGTAGCCGCATTTGTCCCGGCTTATGCACTTTGCCGGATAAACTCCCAGCTGCGGGCCGAAAGCGATGCCTTCCGGATTGCTGCACCAGGGGCATTTCAGGGTACAGCCTTTGAAAAAGATCTCTGTACGGATCCCCGGTCCGTCATGGATCGTATATCCCTGTATATTGGTTATGAGTCCGCACGGTTCGTTTTTTTCGTTGTAGATCATGGATAAACTCTCCTGCTGTAATGCGCCGGATAAAAACTATCTATCCCGAATTATGATGGAAATCCACGCAAATTGGAAGAAAGCGATCTTCGGCTATATTCACAATTTGTTACAGGCAAACTTTTACAGTTTTTGTTGTCAGTAAAAACGATATATGATACCATCTGTTTAAAGATAGAGTATTGTCCGGTACTGCAGCTGCAGAACAGCAAACGGAAGGAAACCACTGATTATGGAGATCCGCCAGCTGAAATATTTTGTCGAAATCTGTCACTGTAAAAGTTTTTCCCAGGCCGCAAATTTGTGCTTTATATCCCCCCAGGGCATGAGCATGTCCATGATGCGTCTTGAAGAAGAACTCGGCAGGAAGCTTTTCGTCCGCTCTCCCATGGGCATTGCCCTGACTCCGCATGCGGAATTTCTGCTCCCGAAAGCAAAAAAAATCTTATCCATAGCGGAAGAATGTGAGGAATACTTCCGCTCGGACCGTCAGGAAGAATCGGTCCTGCCGATCAGCTGCTCCCACGGCACCGTTGAAGAGTGCGGCGGCAGACTGATCAGTGAATTTCAGGATCTGTATCCCGAGATCAATCTGCAGATCCGGGAATGTTCCGATATGGACGCCGACGAAGCGGTCATAAGCGATGAATGTGAGCTGGCCCTGACAGTCGGTCCTCTTCCGAAAGACCGGTTTGATTCACTGCTTCTGCTTACGACAAATTATATCCTGGTCGTAAAAGAAGACGATCCTCTTGCAAAAAAGAAAAAGATCGCTGTTAAAGATCTGGAGAAACTGCCTCTTGCGATCATGAAAAGCAGCGTCCGTACCTATTCCTACCTTAAATCCGCATGCGCGGATTCCGGTTTTGAACCGAAGATCCATACTTTCTGCGACAATATTCTGCTTGTGTTCTACCTAGCGACCCTTCCGGGGGTCTACGGGATCACGACCCAGAATCTTTTCAAAAGGCTGAACCCTCCCGGTCTCTCTTTCGTTGTGATCGATGACCCGGATTTTTGCTGGCAGGTCTTTGCGATCAGGAAATCGGGAGGTACCCTCTCTGCTCCGGCCGATCAGCTCTGGAAAATGATCTCCAGACACGCCCAGCCGGCTTCACAGCCTGCACGGCCCGTGGTAGAATAAGATCAGCAGATCAGATAATACAAACATTTTTGAATAAAAAAGCACGATTGTAAGCCGAATCATATTAAGGAGGTCCGCAATGGCAGATCGTAATACAGCACCGCAGGCGATTGAGCCGGTCGATAAAGAATGGGGCGTCGGCGTTTCCGGCCTCACCGAAAACCCTTCTCCGTTTCCGAGAGTCAATTTTCTCCTGAAATGGACAAAGGAAAGGGATTCGACCGCAGACTCCCAGAGAGCGCTTATCGTAACGGAAGGATATAAAAAATACGACGCATATCCGGCCAATATCAAGTGGGGACTTATTCTGCGGGACATCTTTACCAATGTAAAAATCAACATCTGGCCGCAGGAACTGATCGTCGGCGAACTGGCTGCCGAGCCCTGCAGCGCGCCGATCTATCCGGAGTTTTCCTTTGACTGGGTAGCCCGTGAGTTCCGCGACGGCGTCATGGAACGCCGGACGAACGACCGCTATGTCATCAGCGAAGATGTAAAGAACGATATTCTTTCCATAGAAGATTTCTGGATGCACAAGACCCTGGGCGAAGCCTGGGAAGCCTCCCTTTCCGAAGAAGAAGCCGCCGTTTCCCATCTCGGCCGGAGCATCAACCGTTCCGGTCTGTATGTATATGCGGGCGTAGGCCATGTCTGTGCCAATTACGAAAGGCTTTTCCGTGAGGGTTTCGGCGGAATAAGGAGAGAAGTCGAAAAAGCCATGGAAACACTGGACACGTCCGATCCGAAGGATGTAAAACGGCAGGAATTCTATCAGGCGGAGCTCTACACACTCGAAGGCTGCACGGCCTATATCCGCCGCTACGGTGATCTGGCGGAAAAGATGGCTTCGGAGGAGAAGGACGAAACCCGGAAAGCCGAACTGGAGCGAATCGCCTCCAACTGCCACCAGGTTGCAGAAGGAGCACCGAGAGATTTCTGGGAAGCGATCCAGCTCTACCATCTCGCCTACAATATGATCATTATCGAATCCAACGGCCACTCCAATACCTACGGGCGCTTTGACCAGCTTTTCACGCCGTTCTATGAGAATGATGTCAAAAACGGGACGCTGACAAGGGAACAGATGCAGGAACTGATCGAGTGCTTCTTCATTAAGATGCATCAGCTCCGCAAGATCCGCGACACCTATGCGATCACATTCTCCAGCGGCACGATCATGGGCGGGACCGCGCTGGACGTCGGCGGGGTGGACGAGAACGGCAATGACATCACAAGCGATGTAAGCTATATGGTGCTCGATGCGCATGCCCATACCCGTATCCCGAATCCGTGGATGGGCGTCCGTCTGCATGAAAACTCCCCTGCAGACTTCAAGACCAAGGTCTTCAATGTGATCCGGATCGGAACCGGAGAACCCAAGATCTTCAATGACGCTCCCATCATCAAAGCTCTTATGGATTACGGCAAGACTCCAGAAGATGCCCGGAACTTTGTCTGTATCGGCTGTGTAGAGCCGGCGGTTCCCGGTAAGATGTACGGTATGCATGACTCCGGCTCCATGAATATGGCGCTGGTCCTTGAACTGGCCATAAACGGCGGCCGCTGCATGGACTGCGGTCTTCATTGCGCACGCTGGGAAAAATGCGGTGCTCTCGGAAAACACCTTTCCATCGATACCGGCTCGCTCGAAACCATGACAAGCTTTGACCAGGTACTGGAATCGTACGATAAACAGATGAAGCACCAGTGCGACCTGATGATCGCGGCGATCAACAAGATGGATTTTGCGCATCAGCGCATCAAGCCCGTACCCTATCTTTCCCTGCTGATCGACGGCTGCATCGACAAGGGTCTGGACGCCTCCGCAGGCGGGGCGATCTACAACAATTCCGGCCCCCAAGCCGTAGGCGTCGGGACGACAGCCGATTCCCTTGCCGTGATCAAACAGCTTGTTTTTGACGAAAAGAAGGTAACGGGCGCCGAGCTTCTTGCCGCACTCCGCGACAACTGGGTCGGTCATGAACCCTTATACGCCCTCGTAAACAGCCAGCATATGCACCAGTACGGAAACAACGACGATTATGCAGACGATCTCGCGAAATTCGCGATCGAATCGTACTGCTCGCACATTGAGCACCGTCCGACACCGCACGGCGGAGAATATATGCCCGGCGTCTATTCGGTTACTGCCAATGTCCAGCACGGAAACTGCACACCGGCTACCCCCGACGGACGCAAGATGGGCGAGCCGCTTTCGGACTGCCTCGGCCCTGTCCACACCTCCGTATGCAGCCACGACCACTGCGGACCGACGGCGATCGCCAACTCCGTCGCCAAGATCGATCATTCCCGGATCGCCAACGGCATCATTCTCAACTGGAAATTCTCACCGTCCGCTGTTTCCGGCGACACCGGCCG
The DNA here is from genome assembly GCA_017509985.1 of Lachnospiraceae bacterium. Taxonomy (GTDB): domain Bacteria; phylum Bacillota; class Clostridia; order Lachnospirales; family Lachnospiraceae; genus Alectryocaccobium. Next base: position 42,833 of record JAFWOE010000017.1, on the reverse strand, counting down.
TGAAAGCCTGATCAACCTCATGGATGTGTACATGGCCAAGGGCGGAATGCAGAGCCAGTTTTCCATCGTCGGGAAAGATACGATGATCTGTGCTCAGAAGAAACCCGAAGACTACAAGGACCTGCTGGTCCGTATCGCCGGCTACAGCGCATATTTCGTTGAACTTTCGACGGAACTCCAGAACGACCTGATCGGACGTACGGAGCTTTCCTTCGACTGACGAAAAAGCGGAACGCCTGCCGGTATCCGTTATTAAATACAGCTGTGTCAGCACTGTTTGTTTATTCAACCGGTAACTGCAGGATGCTATCATAAACAGAGTATCCCGTTAACAATAAGTTTTTATATTTCAGGAGGATGACCATGATCAAACCAATCACCAATATGAAGGACGCATTCAGTCTGAAAGGACAGGTAGCCGTAATCACCGGCGGAAACAGAGGTCTCGGATTCGGAATTGCAAGCGCAATGGCTGAAGTGGGCGCCGACATTGCGATCCTCTGCCGCGACCGTGCCAAAGCCGAAGAAGCCCTGGCGGAACTGGCCCAGTTCGGCGGCAAGTATAAGAGTTTCGACTGCGACGTTACCAATATCAAGAGCTGTATGGCAGCCGCGGAAGCAGTTACCGCTGAGTTCGGCGACATCGACATTCTTGTCAACAATGCCGGCACATCCTGCTTCTCCGAGCTTCTTGACATGGACGAGGAACTCTCCGACTGGTATAAAGTTCTGAACACGGATCTGAACGGCATGGTACATATGACTTACGTTTTCGGCAAAAAGATGCGTGATGCCGGCAAAGGCGGCTGCATTATCAATATTACTTCAAACGCATCCTTTATCGTAAACAAGACCCAGCCCATGAGCCCGTATTCATCCTCTAAGGCAGCCGGCAACCACTTCACCCACTGCATGGCCTGCGAGCTCGGCAAATACAATATCCGTGTGAACGCGATCGCTCCGGGATTTGTCAACACAGAGCTTTCCCGCTTTATCCCGGCGGACCAGTTTGAATATATCAACAACCAGATGCCGCTCGGACGTTTCGGCGAGTCCATCGAAGTCGGTGCCCTCGCGGTTTACCTCGCATCACCGGCAGCAGCCCAGGTTACCGGAACCGTACAGGTCATTGACGGCGGATATATCCTTTCCTGCTGATGAAAGATTTTCAGAGCACACAAAACGGCGGAGCCCGAAAGGCTCCGCCGTTTCATTAAGGGAACGTTTATCAGAAATCCGTTTCCCCGCCGGTATCCACATCATCGTCGACCACTTCAAAATCCATTGTTTCCGGATTCAGATGGCTGCCGCCCATGTCCTCACGGGCATATACCCGGTTCGCGAGACGGGCTTTTTCCACAAGCTTGGATAGAAGCTCCTTTGCCTCAAAGGATTTTTTGATGTTCAGTATATCAAAATGTCCTTTTGTCTTATCTGCGGAATCACAGTGGATCGTTCCGGTTCCGATGATCCTCTGCCACAGGGTCCTTCTAAGCGTAATGTCCGTAATACGATAAAGGCGGATATCGTCTTCTACTGTTGTAAACACGCCCGTATCGATAAACAGCCGGTCATTATCAAGCTGGTAAATGGTAAAGGTCCATGGAAGTCCCAGAAAATTGCGTTTCCTGTCTTTCCACAGTATATTTTCATGTTTCATCTTCCATTCCCCTTTCCGGTTTGTCCGATCCGACGATCGATTTCTGCAGTGTCATGGGCCGTGCCCTGTTCCGCTGCCGTTTTCTATTATAAATTGTGCCGGGAATTAATACAACAACTAAATCCCCTCTTTTATTTTTCAAAGACCGGGCGGAAAGCGTTAAATGTTTTTTTCATTCCTTCCTGAATGGGAGTATATCCGATCCCGAGTTCCTTTTCCGCCAGTGATCCGTCGAACAGTTCGCTTTCGTATTCCGTAAGAGGGAACGGCAATGGAAGGCCCTGCTCGATGACCTGGGCGGCCGTCACGTCCGCAACGGTCGGATCCGTGATCCCGGAGACTTCCTTCATCAGCTGAAGAAAACTGTCATAATCCAGCACTTCCGGTGCGCTTAAATTAAATGCTTTGTTGTCTGCTGATTCCTTTTCGATTGCCGCGAGGATCGCTTCCGCCACATCCTTAACATAAACCATCTGGAACCGCCCTTTCGCGTCCGTTGGCTGGTAGATCGGATTTTTCTGGATCAGATCCCGGATATACATGGCCTCCCTCGGAGCATAATTATACGGTCCGTAGATAAACGCCGGACGGATCACCGTGTAACAGAAGCCAAACCCGGCAGCAGCCTTCATCAGCTCATCTTCCAGCAGTTTCTTTTTGTATGCGTACAGATTCACTTCGTCCCCGGGCATTTCCTCGATTCGGGGTGATCCCTCATCCTTGACGCCGGGTTCGCGCCGGTACACGTCGGCGGTGCTCATGTAAATATATTTTTTTGTACTGAAGGACAGCGCCTCAAAGATATTTGAAATGTCTTTCGGCTCATAGGCGCAGAAATCCACGACTGCGTCAAAGTCATCGCTCAGGCCGCAGTTTTTCAGACTGTCGGGATCTCTCCGGTCCGCCCGGTACTCCCGGATGTTTTCACCCAGCGCTTTCATCGAGTATCTCCCACGGTTTATAAAGGTGAGCTCATGGCCTGCTTTTGCGGCCAGAATGGAAAATACCCTTCCGCAGAAATAGGTTCCGCCGAGGATCAGAATCCTTTTGCTCATATCCACTCCTCCTGTTCTGTTTACGCTTTCTTCCTCGCGATCAGCAGGAAATATCCCGGTTTTTTCGCGCTGCAGGCATAGCACTTTCCGCCGTTGGCTTCGAAAAACTTATCCAGGGAACCGTACTTCATGATCGCATCTGCTGCAAAATTTCTCAGATCTTCCGTCCGGTCTTCGTCCAGTTCAACATCCAGGCCGAATTCATCAAGGAGTCCGAGAAGGCCGTCGATCACGATCGCTCCGTCCTGGCAGTAGGGTGATTTGAAGATCTCGTCATGGCCGCAGTCCCCGTCCTGCCTCGGCCGGTAAAACTGGGCCATCGCCTCTTTATAATCTTTTTTATATCGTTCCATGTCCGGCTCGCGGCAGTAGAGATCGCTGATGATCAGGCAGCCGCCGGGTTTGATCATGCAGAACGCTTCGTGAAGGGATTCCTCCTGTCGGTTGAGCACGCTGAAAACACATTCCATCATGACAATATCGAAGCTTCTGGAAGGGAATTCCAGCTCCGATGATTCACATTTCCGGGCGTCCACACCGGCTTCCTTTGCCTTTTTGACGGCTTCTTCGTCGTTATCGATCCCGATGACTTCACAGCCGAACTTTTCTTTTATAAATGCTGCGGCGGTTCCGTCTCCGCAGCCGATATCCAGGATCTTATCCCCCGGCTTAATGCCGGCTGTTTTCAGTGCGTATTCTGTCAGTTCCAGTCCGCCCGGTCTGCACAGTCCCATGTTCATCCTCCTTTTAGCAGCGACAGTTCGGATCCGAAAGTGCCTCGTCTTTCAGTCTGATTCAAACAGTCCCGCGATCCTTACTGCCTGATCGTATTTTCTTTTATGAAACCCCCGCTGATCCTCCGAAAGGCCTTCCGGAAAATACCGCTGATAAAGCGAAACATCCGCCGTTCCTTTTACATATTTGTCCGCGAGGAAAACAACACTTTTTTCGGAGATCCGCTCTTCCTCCTCCGGCAGTGACATATGGTCGCCGACGATCGCCGCAAGCGCGGCATATCCTCTGGCATTCAGCCAGAGGGCCCCCTCTTTTGCATGATCTTTTTTTGTCCGTGCCAGATCATGCAGCAGTGCTGCAGCCTGTACGGCAGCTTCGTTTAAAACAATGCCGCGGCATTTCAGTTTCCGGCAGATCTCAAGGGCTTTCGCCGCAACAGCCCTGCAGTGTTCCCTCACATGCGGCGGGGTGCCGTATTCCTGCAGAAGCTGTTCGCATTCGTCTTCATCCGGCAGAACGCCAGTTACTGTTCCCGGCCCATAGAGCTCTCCGCCTTCGGCGCCGCTCATGATTTCCGGTACGGCTCTCCGGGGGGTGATCGGCGGTCCTTCATATACTGTCCCGTTATCCATCAGATATCCGACGGCGGTGCAATAGTCATATTTCCGGGAAAACCGCCCCTCCCTGTCCGCCCCGGTCAGAAAAGCGTTCAGCATCTTCATCACACCGTCATGAGTGAAAATAACAAGATTTCCGGTCGGATACTGTTCCAGCACTTCGGCAAGCGCTGCTGCAGAGCGCTCATAGCATTCCGCAAAGCTTTCACCGCCCGGAGGCGCCGCATTCAGAAGATCCGCTCCGCGGGCTTCGTATTCCTCCGGGTACTGTTTTTTAATCTCTTCAAAAGCGAGACCGTCCCACTCACCGGTTCCGATCTCCGCAAAACCTTCCCGGATCTCAAAGTCTTCGATGCCTGCATATCTGCAGGTATCGGCTGCACGGATCTGCGGACTCGTTATCACATGCCGGTCCGGTATCCCGCAGATCAGATCCTGCAGGCTTTTTGCCTGAAAGATCCCCTTCTCGGACAGCGGCAGATCCATCCTTCCGAGACAGTATTTTCTGTTGTCCTTAAACGCAGGCTCTCCGTGCCTGAGCAGATAGATTGCTCGCATAACAGCTTTATGATCCTTTGACGGCCGTCCGGTAATAATCCAGCATGATCTGATAATCCTCCGGCGTATCGGCATCCATATATGCACCCGGATCCGGGCATTCGATCACTTTCTTTTCACCCAGAAACGAAAGGGCTCCGGCAAGGCCTCCTTCGCCTTTGTAGGCCAGGATGCCTTCGATCAGGCCGGCGTCGAAGCACACCGGGTGACCGGTTTTCCCCTGATGACCGGGCATGCAGATGCTCTCCCCGGAAGAAATCAGTTTCTCCACCGTTTCCGGGCTGTACAGAGGCGCATCCGCCGGGGCAAAAAGCACTTTTTCACACCTGCCTGCAAGCAGCTGCAGACCCAGTTTAACCGAATCCAGCATCTGGGTCGTACCGTATGCTTCATTGCGTACCGTAAGAACGCCGAGATCGGATACATGTGCTTCCACCAGCTCAGCGTCCCGGCCGGTAACAACAACGACCGGATCCGCTCCGGCATTTTTCATCGTCAGTATGCCCCTTCTCAGCAGGGTCTCCTCTCCCAGTAAAAGGAGGGGCTTCAGTGCCCCCATCCGGCTTGAACGTCCGGCAGCAGCAATAAGACAGCCGATTTTTTTCATAATCCGTATGAAAGAAGAACGGCACCGTAAAGGTGCCGAAATTCTCATTGCTCCGTTTCTTTTATTCTTCTTCCGGCTTTTTCTTTGTAAAGTTTACATTACCGTCCGTAAACTTGTTGATCACATCCGGAACCATATCCATGATCTTGCTGAACGCGTCTGAACTTTTAACGCTCACAAGTTTGGTTCCGCTCGGTCCTACCACAAGGATGGCTGTAGGAGTGATCTTGGCACCGAGTCCGCCGCCGCCGCGGTTTGAAGATCCGCTTTTGCTGAAATCGCCGGCACCTACTCCGAAAGATACTTCCGAAAGCGGGATGAGTATGTTCTCACCGACCGTGATCGGATCCCCGACAACAGTTTTGGAATTGAGATATGCATCCACGTTTCTGAGCATTGATTCTACATTTTCATTAAAACTACCGGCCATTTATTTTTCTCCTTTCACACGCCCCATGGCGATCTTGACTTCCTTGTTGAAGTATATCTTTAATCCGTGAACCAGAACATAGATCAGAAACAGTCTGCCTTTGATCTGAACGTCGCATTCCAGCATCGCGCCTTTAAAACACGGCGAGACCTCAAGTTTGTCCGGAAGGACCGGGTAAAAGATGCTCAGCAGTGCGACTGATTTCCCCGTTGCGGACGGATCATCGAATCCGTAAATAATATAACCGGAGATCTTTCTCGGAAGTATGTGTCTTATCAGCTTAAAGATGCGGTCTTTTACGGCATCGAAGGCCCTTTTTATGGCAAGTGCCTTTTTCAGTTTATCATGAATCGACCGGATTTTGTATCTTATTTTCATGAAGAAAGTCGGCTTCTCGCCCTCTTCAAAGATATCCCAGTCCGCTTTGCGGCCTTCCTTCTTGATCCGGATCTCTGTTTTAGCTGCCTCTTTTGCCTCTTTCAGGACCTTTTTATCCGCTTTTTCGCCGGGCATGATGGAAGGCTGTCTTTTTTCTTTGATTTTTTCCGGCTTTTTCTTCTTTTTCTTTCTGCCGCTGAATATTTTTTTGATCGAGATGCCGGCTACTTTCACATCCCAGTCAAACTTCCTGTCTTTGAAGGAAAAGATCACATGGACAAAGTTGAGCAGCCAGCCGACCCCGCCTTCGGCTTTCAGTTCGCCGTTTTTGGTGATCCGGGCTTTATAGACGAATGGCGTAAACAGCAGAAGGCACACCAGCACTGCGATAATACCGAGTATTATCAGCAGCCCCTTTCCTATTACCGATGCGATCGAAAGAAAAACGTACATTTCTGCGAAGTCCTTTTCAATCTGTTTCCTTCTGCTTTTTTATTTTCTCCTCGAAGTACTTCCGGAGATGAAGGTCCCCGGTCTCTTCATAAACGTCCCGGACGATATCCTGAAGAAGGGTCATCGCCTCTCCCTTTCCGAGCGCCAGCCCTATGATCGGCTGAAGCCTTCTCCGAAGCGCAGGCATCATCAGCTGGATACTCTCAAAAGCTTCCAGCTGGTCTTTGCTGCCGGATGCGATCGTGATCAGATAAACCTCCGGAAGATAGATTTCCTCTTCAATGCTGCGGTAGATCCGATCATAAAGCGGAGCGGCGTTAATGCCCATATAGAGATTCTCGTACCAGACTGCCATTTACTGTTCAAACCTGTATTTTAATATTTCTCTGGCAACACCGACCGCTGCACCGTCGCCGGGGACGGATTCTTCCACGATCACTGCTACTACTATATCATCTTCCCCGGTGTTTGAAAATCCTACGAACCAGGAATGTGCATAGCCCTGGTCGTTGTCATACTCGGCCGTACCGGTCTTTCCGCAGGCGTTGCAGGGGATCTCCGCAAGCGCACCCGCGGTTCCCTTCTCTACAACTTCGCGCATGAGCTGCTTGAGCACCTTGGCCTGCCCGGAAGTCATGACTTTTCCGAGAGACGCTGTTTTCGTCTCCGAGATCGTAACGCTTTCGGCATTCGAAATACCGATCACGAATTCCGGCCGGAGCATTTCCCCGTTGTTGTAGACCGCCTGCGCGATCATGGCCATCTGCATCGGGGTAGCCATTGTATCACCCTGTCCGATGGAGGTCTGCGCGGTAATACTGTCGTCCCTTGTCTTTTCCAGATCAAATTCGGATATGGAAGAAGGAAGTCTCAGTCCGATCTCTTTATTGAATCCCAGTTCTTCCGCCGTTTCCATGAGGGCGTTTTCCGGCAGCAGATTGGTTGCCATATAGGAAAACGCGCAGTTGCAGGATTTCGAAAATGCATCAGCCAGCGTAAGCTTTCCATGCACCGAATTATCGATACAGTGAATAGTGAAATTGCCGATCTTGTATTCCCCGGTGCATTCATAACTGAAATCCGACCAGTCATTGGGATGCTGTTTCAGATAAGCCAGCGTCGTCAGGATCTTGAAAGTCGAACCCGGCTCATAAAGCCCTTGGATCGCCCGGTTCAGGAAAGGACTGTCGGATTCGTTGGTGATCAGGTCTTCCCAGTCATCCGCGACCGTATTCGGGTCAAAATCCGGCTGGCTCAAACAGGTGAGTACCCGGGAGGTATCGGCATCCATGACGATCACCGCACCCTTTCTTCCTCCAAGCGCATTGTATGCAGCCTGCGTCAGATTGATATCCAGACTGGTCACAACATTGTCGCCGTAGTACTTTTCCGCCGCCATATCGTTCTCGATCTGTTCCATGATGCTCGTGTGGGAATCCAGCAGGGCATCATTATACGCAGCTTCCAGTCCGGAGGAGCCGTAATCCGCATATCCTACCGTCTGGGCAAAGAAATGTCCGTACGGATAATACCGGGTCTCGTTTCCTTCTTCGTCGGTCTGGGTATAGGCCAGTTCCATACCGTTCGACGCAAGGATCGATCCCCGGATGACCGTCGTCGAATACGTTCCCTGGTGCCTGTTGTAAGGGCTTTCGGCCAGTTCCGGACTGACCTTTACCTGGAAGTAAATGACATAGGCGATCATTCCGACGAACAACGCCACAAACAGATAAGACACAAAAATGTAGGACTTAACTGTTGATGCTGTTTTCTGCTTCTTTGATGATCCGTCTTTCAAATTCTTCCGTTTCCTCTCCCGGAATATACTGATTGGTCCGGGCAGCTGCGCTGCCGTTTTCCTGTGTTCTGTAAGCGTTCTCTTTTGCTATCTGTTCTTCAAGCTGATCGTGTGTGAATTCATAAGCGGAAGCGCTTGTGCCCTCAGCGGGGCCGGTTTCGGGCTCCGGCTCATAGAAGGTGGTATCGTCATAATAGGAATCGTCCACATCGGTCCTCATGATGTACAGGCCCTGGATGATCGCGAACATGAAGATCGTACAGGTGATCGAGCTGCCGCCGTAGCTGACCAGCGGAAGGGTGATGCCTGTCATGGGGATCAGCTTGACCGTTCCTCCGATCGTCAGGAACACCTGGAAAGCGTATTCGGTTCCGAAGCCCAGGGCGATCAGTTTATAAAAATCGTTATCCAGTTTTACGGCAATGTTCATGATGATCAGGAAGGCGACCATGCACAGAAGGATCAGGCAGATCGCAAACAGGATACCGAGTTCTTCACAGATCGCCGCGAACGTAAAATCCCGTTCTACAAGCGGTACCATATCCGGTGATCCGCGCAGAAGGCCTGTTCCGAACCAGCCGCCCGCACAGATGCTCAGAAGTGCCTGGACGATCTGATAGCCGGTATCCTGATAATCCGCAACAGGATCCCGCCATACGCTGACCCTTACACGGACATGTGAAAACAGCCGGTATGCAACGACAGACGCGCCGGCCATTCCGCCCAGTCCGAGCACAGCGTACCGGATCTTTCTGGTGGCGACACAGACCATGACCATATAAGCTACGAAATATACCAGCCCTGCGCCGAGGTCGGTGGACGCAACCAGGATGACCACATGGATCGCTGCGAGAACCGTTACGAAAAAGACCTGTTTAAAGCTGGTTGAATGATAAAGCATGCCCGCTATGAAGAAGACGAAGGTCAGCTTGACAAACTCCGAAAGCTGGAAGGTGATCCCGTGGAATTCCAGATACAGCCGGCTTCCCCCGTACACTCTTCCAAGGACAAAGACTGCAGCCAGAAGCAGAATGCCGAGGATCGCAAAAAACAGTCCCCATTTTGAGAAGATCTTTGCCTTCCGGATTATGATCGGAATAAAGAAAGAAATAACCGTCGCCCCGATCGCGATGACCAGCTGCTTGTACGCGTCATCAACATCCAGCCTGGTAATGATCACCAGACCGATCGAGATCAGCATGCACATCGTATTGATCAGTATGACCGATGCTTTTTTATAGGCAAGATGATAAACCAGGTTGACGAGGAGCATGTATAACGTGATGCCGGCGTAAATGATCAGGATCGCCGGTTCGGGTTTCTGCAGGAAAATGACCGCGTACGCCAGAAAATTAAAGAGCAGCATAAATACCAGCTGCGCGCGCGTCGAATCGCTGCGGGCTGATGCGGTCTTCGCCCTCATAGCCGTATACGTAAAGATCGTAAACAGCAGCATGAAGGCCAGAAGCAGATATTTGGAAAGTTCAACGATGATATTGATCATTCTACTCCTCTGTTGAAATGACCTCTGGTAAACTCAAAATCTTCCCTGTACGGTTCCTCCTGTATCCAGGAGTTCAGCAGGCTGCGGACCTGCTCTGCCGGTTCATCGGTAAAAACGAACCGGACCCCTCCGGGCTGAAGTTCCTTAACCTCCTCTTTCCTTGAGATCAGGGAAAGGGGCACGGAATTATAAATGATATTCCGGCAGGCAAAGCAGTCACAGTACACCGGGAACCGGTAATTCCTGCGGTCCCGAAGGACCAGCTTCGCGTTGTCCCGGCTGCAGCGTCCGTAGTTTTTCATTACACACTGGGCCGACACCATAAGGGGGATACGGCCGTAAACGATCATCTCACTGAACCGGTTGTCCCTGCGTTTCAGTTCTTTCCGGCTGAGCTCCAGAGGCACCGTATCCCGGACAATCCCCTGCCCGTGCCAGAACTCCATGCTTTCGGAATTCATCGTATACACCCCGGAATCAAGCCGGATCCGGTCCTCAAGCCCCCATTCCAGCAGCAGTGCCGTATCCTCCACAGACCCGCTCAGAAAGCTGAAATCCAGCTCCGCCGCCATCCGGATCAGTCCGGAGTATTCCGGCCGGTCGGCATTCCGGGAAGGAACGGTCAGTGCGATCGAAACCTCCTTGCCGAGTCTCTGAAGCTTCCGGGCCTCTTCCTGCCACTCTTTCTCTGCAAAAAGCCCTGCAGGTATATAAACTCTGTCGATCTGCGGAAGTTCTTCCGCTGCCAGAAGCTGCCCGAGCTCAGAAGGCATTACTGCGATTGAAAGTTTATTATCGCATATTTTCCCGGAATTGTAAATTTCCGCATCTTTTTCCATGGTCTCACACTCTCTTCGAAAGTGTGAAAGCTTCTGATTTTTAAAAGCAGCCAGCGCTGCCCTTCGCAGCTCATTCTGCGCAGAGACCGGCATAAAAAGGCCGTCATCCACGGCTGTTTTTTCAAATTCGAAGCGATACGGTGTTCCGCCGGTTCTGCTCAGCTGCTTTTCCAGATCCTCTGCCGAAAGCGCCCTGTTTTTCGCATCATAAACCTCCGTGCTCTCAGCGGAATCAATGGTACAGCCTTCCGCGAGAACAAGCCGGGCCTTGCCTGCACATACTTCCGCTTCGGCTTTTAAAGTGATCTTCGGTTCTTTGGAAAGGATCTCTTCCTGTATTTTTCGATAAGCGTCATCCGCTTTTCTCTGAATATCCCCTGAAGCCTTCTCATTTTTCAGGGCCATCATTTCAGGACCGTTTTTCGTATAATAATAGCTTCGGGAGAAGCCGTCCCGGTTGAACAGATTCCAGAGCAGGTCCAGATCTTCCTGCTCCGTTGAGAATCTGTCCGGATCTTCCGCAAGAAGGTCCAGATACTTCCGGTAAACCGATACCACGCCCGCTGTATACTCCGGCCGCTTCATCCGTCCTTCGATCTTCAGCGAATCCACACCTGCTTTCAGGATCTTCGGAAGAAGTTCGACCGTGCAGATATCTTTGGTGTTCAGGGGATAAGAGGAATTCCGGTCAGAGATCTTTCTGCCGTTCTGATAAACGTCGTAAGGAAGCCGGCAGGGCTGCGCACATCTTCCGCGGTTGCCGCTTCGCCCGCCCATGAAACTGCTCATCAGGCACTGTCCGGAATAGCAGTAGCACAATGCTCCGTGAACGAAGCATTCGATTTCAAGATCGGTCGTTTCCCGTATTTTTCGGATTTCCTCAGCGGACAGTTCCCTTGCGGGGATCACCCGGCAGACGCCCTGTTCCTGAAGCAGTTTTGCGCCATGGTATCCGGTAACGGTCATCTGTGTGCTGGCGTGGATATGCAGGCCGGGAAAGCATTCCCGGATCCGTTTCATAGCCCCGGTATCCTGCACGATCACGGCGTCCAGCCCCGCTTTATAATACGGCAGTAAAAAATCGTATAAATCTTCAAGCTCATCATCTTTAATAAGCGTGTTGACCGTAAGGTAAAGCTTTTTATTAAAGAGATGAGCTTCGTCAATTGCCCCAAGAAGGGCCTCTTTATTAAAATTAACCGCATACGCCCTGGCGCCAAAGCGCTCTCCTCCCAGATACACCGCGTCAGCACCTGCAAGGAAAGCCGCCCTCAAGGCTTCATACGAACCTGCCGGGGCAAGGAGTTCTGCAATCATCTTCGATATCCGTAATTATTGTGTCCCGGGGATGACTGTTTGCTCTTCAGCGTTTCGATGTTTTTATTCAGCGTCTCGATCTGTGCCTTCAGGGATTCGTTTTCGTTGCGGAGTTTTTCCGCGTCGATCTGGGAAGCAACCAGTTCCTGTTTGATCCCGTAGGAATCCTGCTCATGTTCTTCGAGGCTGGCTTCGAGACCGGACACCTGGCCTTTCGCCTTGAAATAATCGTCGGCGATATTAAGCGCCAGCAGGATGTTTCTGTCATCCGCCGACATTCTGCGGTAACCCTGAAGTCCGGAAAGCCCGGAGATCTTGCGGTTAAGGTAATTTGCAACATTCTGAAGATACTCTTCGTCTTCATAACCTGCAAGCGTAATGGTCTTTCCGTTGATCAGCACTTTGAGCGCGGTTTTTGCAGCCATTTTCATTCTCCTTTATACTCTATATCCAGATGTCTGTATGCCAGCGGTGTGGCAACTCTTCCCCTGGGGGTACGCATGATCAGTCCTTCTTTTATCAGGAACGGTTCGAACACGTCTTCGATCGTGCCGCTGTCTTCTCCGGTCGCTGCAGCCAGGTTTTCGAGGCCTACCGGCCCGCCGCCGAATTTTTCGATGATTGCCAGGAGGATCGCCCTGTCCGCTGGGTCGAGCCCCAGCCGGTCAACATCCAGGATATCCAGGGCTTCGTCTGCGACTTGCCGGGTGATCTCACCGTTATACTGAACTTCGGCATAGTCCCGGACCCTTTTCAAAAGCCGGTTCGCGATCCTCGGCGTGCCTCTGGCGCGTCTCGCGATCTGTGCTGCGCCGTCTTCGTCGATCTTCACGTTCAGGATCGCCGCCGAATGCCGGATGATCAGCTTCAGCTCTGAATCCGAATAGTATTCCATATGATGCGCGATCCCGAACCGGTCACGAAGAGGATCGGTCAGCAGTCCCGCCCTTGTCGTCGCCCCGACCAGGGTAAACTTCGGAAGCTCAAGCCGGATCGAACGGGCCGCAGAGCCCTTTCCGATCAGGATATCGATGGCATAATCCTCCATCGCCGGATAAAGGACCTCTTCCACCTGGCGGGTAAGCCGGTGGATCTCATCAACAAACAGAACGTCGCCTTCCTGAAGTCCGTTGAGGATCGCCGCCATCTCGCCGGGTTTTTCGATCGCCGGACCGCTTGTGATCTTCATCCGCACACCCATTTCGTTGGCGATGATCCCTGCAAGGGTGGTCTTCCCGAGTCCGGGAGGTCCGTACAGCAGGACATGATCCAGCACGTCGCCGCGGTTCTTTGCGGCTTCGATATAGATTTTCAGCATGCTTTTGGCCTTTTTCTGGCCGATATAATCTTCCAGATTCTGAGGCCGGAGGCTGCCTTCTATTCTTTTATCCTCATCAATTACAGCGGTTTCTATAATGCGTTTTTCCATGCTGCATTCCTAACAGATCAGAAAAGATTCTTTAAAGCTGCTTTCAGAAGGACTTCCGTTTCCTCGCTTCCGGTATCCGCCGCAGCCTTGCGTACGGCTTTCAATGCTTCTGAATTAGTATATCCCAGCGCCACCAGCGCCTGTACTGCATCCGGCACAGCCGCACTGTCGGCGATCCCGGCCTCCGTCTCGCTTTTTACGGAAACGACATCGTCGATCGAGAACTTGTCTTTCAGTTCCAGAATGATCTTCTGTGCGGTCTTTTTCCCGATTCCCTGCGCTTTCGCAATAGAAGAAGCATCGTCGGAAAGAACAGCCAGCTTCAGGCTGTCCGGGTCCATATGGGAAAGCACACCCAGGGCAGCTTTCGGTCCGACGCCTCCGACCCCCAGCAGAAGTTCATACGTTTCAAGGTCATCCCTGCTGGTAAAGCCGAAAAGGGAGATATCATCTTCCTTGACGCTCATGTGCGTGTAAAGCTTTACCTCGTCACCGATATGGAGCCTTTCATGCGGATAACTCGAAGGCACATAGATCAGAAAGCCCATGTTATTGCATTCCAGGATCACGCTGTCGATATTCAGTTCTTCAATCGTCCCTTTGATGTAACCGATCATAATGCCAGGCTGTTCAAACCAGCGGAGTTGTTTTATAATAAAGCTGTTCGGAAAGTCCTGCTCAAAACAGCAGTCTTTCAATGATAACAGCATTATATCATAGCAGGAATAAAAATAAAATGTCGGATAACAAATCGGAAAGCAAGTTATATTTTGATATCGAAACGACCGGTCTTTCAACGCTTTCATCGCATATTACGGTGATCGGAACGGCCTTTTCCGATTCGGAAGGCATTCACCGGAAACAGTTTGTCTGCCGTAAACCGACCGATGAAAAAAAGGTCCTGCAGGAATTCGCCTCTTATATCAACGGATTTGACACCCTGATCCATTTTAACGGCCGTTCCTTCGATATCCCCTATATAACGTCCAAATGCCGGTTCTATCAGATCCGCAATACGCTGTACGATATGCATGAGATCGATCTGTACCGCATGGCCAGACAGTTTTCTTTTCTGACCGGACTGAAAGAAACGAAGCAGAAAGACGTGGAAAAGTTTTTTGACTTCCGACGGACCGATACTATTTCCGGCTCCGAATGCGTCAGTGCCTACATGGACTACATCTGCCGCGGCAGCAAAGAAGCTCTGGAAAAACTGCTGCTTCACAATAAAGAAGATCTGGACGGGATGATCCATATCCACAGCTGCCTGGCCGGACCTCTGTGCATTGCCGAAGGCCGTTTCTCGCTGGCCGGCATTTCGGGAACCGAACAGGCAGATCCCTTTGCGGAAGATGCAGTGTTCCTTAACGCAAACGATCCGGAAAAACAGCCTTCCGTCAGCTCCGCAGGCCCCGGAAACGATTTGAATATAACGATCGAAACGGAAGATCCTTTCCGTGAACCGTTTTCCGCCTCTTATGATGCGCAGATACCTGAAAAAGGAATTTCTTTCTCCTTCTGTGCTGAGGGGAAAAAAGCAGTCTTCTCGCTGAAAGCATTTTCCGGCGAGCTTCGGTATTATTTTGAAGACTATAAAGATTATTATTACCTTCCCGAGGAAGGCCGTGCCGTACACCGCTCTGTCGGGCAGTTCGTGGATCCTGCTTTCCGCGAAAAGGCAAAAAAAGAAACGGCCTTTGAACCGGTTCGGGCCGTTTTCTATCCGCAGTGCGGTTCTGTGATCAAACCACAGTTTAAGATCTCTCCGGACGACAGGACCGGTTATTTCCGTCTGGAGGACATCGAAGATCCCGGGGATCTGAAAAAACTGATCATTGCCGCTTTTCATAATGCTTCCAGGGGATGACACGAAGTCATCCCCTGTCTGTTCTTTTGTTACCCGTTCCGGGCTTCTCTCTTTTTCAGATTATAACGGATTACGGCCATGGAGCCCAGTGCAACAAGGGCACTCGCCGCACCCATGATGAACGTCAGCTTATAAGCGCCTGTCGCCGCATACATTTTATTGGAAACGAAGTTGAAGAACAGGGATGAAAAGCCAAGGCCCAGCATAACGACGCCGTAGTTCGTGCCGGTATATTTCAGCCCGAAAAAGTCCGAAACGATGGCCGGGTGGATGGCGGCCGGTCCTCCGAAGACAAAGGCCGTCAGCAGTACGATAACCAGATATGCCGGTCCTCCGATCCCGGTCAGGAGCAGACCGCAGCAGCAGGTCACGATGCAAAGAATGAACATGGTCCCTATTCGTCCGATCCTGTCGGAAAGAGCGGAAAGGATGAATCTGCCGGACGCATTGAATACGCCTGTCAGCGAAACGCAGAGGATCGCTGCCGTTTCCGTAAGCCCTCTGGACATTCCAAGGTCCTTGATCAGTGGGTTCAGCATATTCCAGACACCGTTGTAGAAGAAGCAGGACACCATCATGCACCAGAACGGTACGGTCTTCACTGCGCGCGACAGCGGGATATCCTCCCTGTTCAGATTCACTGCGCGCTTCTGCGGCTTCGGCAGGGAAGCCAGATAAGCCTCGTCCGGCAGTTTTATAAACAGGCTTGCGCCGAGGCAGACAACGATAAACACTATGGAAAGGATCCTTAAGACCGTATTGATAGGCATGGCCTTCAGCATGGCTGCGATCACAGTGCCGAAGCCGAAGGTGCCGAAGCCGAAAGTGCTTGTGGCGATGCCCGTAGCCAGCCCGATCTTATGCGGCAGCCATTTCTGTATGCAGGAAAGCAGGGCTCCGTATGCGATCCCCGAGCCGAGTCCCCCGAGAATGCAGTAGGAAAGATAGAACAGATATACCGGCGCACCCGGCCGCAGGCACGAAGCCAGAAAAACTCCGGCTGCAAAGAAAATGATTCCCGGATAACAGGTCTTTTTCGGCCCGATCCTGTCGTTGATCGCTCCGCCGATAAGGTTGCCGGCACAGAACGCGAACAGCATAAAGCTGGCCACGAGATTTGCGGATCCCTTATCCCATCCGTAAAATTCCATTGCATCCATTTTCAGGATGCTCCACACATAAAGAATACCCAGGCAAAGCTCCACGATAACGCAGGCTGTAATAGTAACGGCTCCGCTGTTCTTCCCTTTCATTTTCAGTTCCTTTCTTTCCTTCCGGCTGAAATGCCGCATTTTGGCGACAGAGAACCATCCCGTGTCGTCAAAACTACAGCTCTTCTATCTGTCTGTGCAGCGATTTTCTGACTTTATGACGGGTAAGCTCCATTATCCCCAAAGCAGTGATATCAATAACGCTGGTATAGACCGGATCCTGCTCCGCCAGCTCTTTCATGTAACCGATCAGTTCTTTTTTTGCGTCTTTTGACTTCATGGAGATAAAATCGACAAGGATCGTCCCGGAAAGCTGGCGTCTTCTTATCTGAAGAGCCGCTTCCTTCGCCGCCTCCATATTGATCTTCAGGAAGGCCTCATCAGCGGCTTTTCCTTTAACTGCCTTTGAAGAATTGACGTCGATGCTTACAAAAGCCTCGGTCTGTTCGATCACGAGCTGGCCTCCGGAAGGAAGCCATACTCTTTTCTGAAGGGAGCGCTCCAGCAGTGTCTGCAGATCGTAGAGTTTATAAAGCGACAGCATTTTATCTTCATACAGATCCGCTGCTCCGTCCAGGTCGTCACAGATCTTCGAAACGTCTGTCACAATTCGTGAAAAAGCTTCTTTTTTATACTTTTCGATCAGGAATTTCCAGGGCGCAGGAGCCTTGTACAGGCAGGTGCCGGCCGGCCTGTGAATGCCCTTTTCCTTTATCTCGGCCAGGCGGTTCTCTTCACCGGGCAGCTTGATCTTTGCGTTCAGCACGGCCTGTTTGTTCGCGTAGCTTTCCGCCTCGACCCGGACGAGCAGCTCATCACCGGCTTTCGGTGCCGGATCCTTTTTCGCGCTGCAGAAAACCGCTTCCTTCATCCTGCCAAACGGCAGGAAGCCTCTTTCATCCTCTTTAAATCGAACGAACGCCCCGCCCGCGGAATCCAGAACACGCTCGATATGACCGACATAGATATCACCGACCGCTGTCTTTTCTTCCGGACTGTCCGCATAGATCTCAACCGGGACGTCATCCTCGTAAAGAACGGTAATATATGCACTTTTGCCTTTTACCGGCATCTCTGCCGCTATCAGTTTTTTCATGATCTTTATTCGCTTGCTTCTCCGATGCTGTCCAGGGGGGCAAACCCTTTTTCGGTTTCCAGAAGCAGATCATCACGGCGGATATTCGTGATCAGGCTCTCTTCCGGGATCCCGGAAAACGCAAAAAACTCCCTCATCAGCAGGTCACACCGGACGTGATTTACGCTCCCGGCCCCGATCCGCATCTTAAATCTTTTTTCAATATATTCAAAGGCATAGATAAACGGCTTGATATCCGATTCCTTTTCACCTTTTTTTGTCTTTTTTAAAACAGTGATCTCCGGCCGGGAAAGGAATTCTCTGATCATTTCCTTCACCGTCTCTTCCGCACACTTCCAGGGACTTCCGTCCGTCTCACAGACAAAGACCGAATAATCCGCGGCCGCGACCTGGGTCATGCACTTGCTGGCCTTATCATCCGGAATGATCCGGACGGAAAGGATCTCACACCCCGGGCACATCTGTTTATTCAGTTCGTCCATCAGCTGTTTTGTGGTGCGGACCGACCGTACTTCCACATCGAAATACTCGCCGATGCTTTCCATGCCGAGTGAAAGCGGCAGCGCAAAGGACATCAGCATGTGCGGGCTGAATCCTTCCGAAAGCGAGACGTCTGCTCCCGCACGCCGCAGAGCTTTCTGGAAGAATCTCATAGTATCAAGATGGCTGATGTAGCGCATCGGGCCGGTTTTTGAAAATCGGATCCTAAGCCTCATAACAGATCCCTCCGCCGAAACACTTCGCTCCGCAGCCCGAACACTGTTCCCTGCAGTTGGGCGTCGTCACCTGTTCTTTTGCCTTATGCCTTTCACGAAGCAGGAACTCTTTCGTAACTCCGATATCGATGAAGTCCCAAGGGAACAGCTCCTCTTCGCTTCTTTCCCGTGCGGTATAGAAGAACGGGTCGATCCCGCAGTCGATAAAGGCCTGTTTCCACGCTTCCTCGTTGAACGTATCCGTCCAGGAGTCAAAGAGCGCTCCGTTTTTATAGGCTGTTTCCACCAACCTGGAAAGCTTTCGGTCTCCTCTTGCAAAAACGCCCTCCAGCAGCGAAAGATATGCATCATGATACCGGTAGCTCATGCTCTTCTGATTCGTCTGGGAACGGATCTCCGACTTCAGCATCGCGGCCTTGCGCAGGAAATCTTCTTCTTTATCCATCTTTGCCCACTGAAAAGCAGTAAAAGGTTTTGGCACAAAGAACGAAGTGCTCGCTGTGATCGAGACTTTTCCGTTCCGCTCTTCTTTCGGGATCTCGTAATAAGATTCCGCGATCCGCTGGCAGAGATGGGCGATCTCCTTTATGTCCTCATCGGTCTCTTCCGGAAGGCCGAGCATAAAATACAGCTTGACTTTATTCCAGCCGCCGACAAACGCTTCATGCGCCCCGTTGATAATGTCTTCTTCGGTCAGATTTTTGTTAATGATGTCCCGCATCCGCTGCGATCCGGCCTCCGGGGCGAATGTCAGCGAGCTCTTCTTCACATCCTGGATCTTGTTCATGACGTCGATCGAAAACGCGTCGATCCGCAGCGACGGGAGCGAGATGTTGATGCTTTTTTTTTCGCAGATATCGATCAGGAACTCCAGAAGCTCCGGCAGTTCGTCGTAATCGCTGGAGCTCAGGGAATTCAGGGAGATCTCATCATGACCGGTGTTGTCGATGAGCTCCTTCACCATCGCCTTCATGCTTTCTAGGTTTCTTTTGCGCAGGGGCCGGTAGATATACCCG
Organism: Lachnospiraceae bacterium; assembly: GCA_017509985.1. GTDB lineage: Bacteria > Bacillota > Clostridia > Lachnospirales > Lachnospiraceae > Alectryocaccobium. The sequence continues at coordinate 23,547 of JAFWOE010000017.1, read as the reverse complement.
GCTTGGCAGAACCGGCAGCCCCGGATGCAGCCTCTCTGGATCTCCAGGACCATTCGGTCCATGACCGCCTGCACATAAGGGATGACCGGCTTCAGCGGATAAGGCATTTCGTCAAAGTCGGTGACAACAGTCTTTCTTACGGTCTTGGGCACGTCTTCAGAAACCGGCGTGAAAGACTGCAGCGTACCATCCTCATTATAGGAAGCCTCATAGAAGGCCGGCGCGTAAATTCCCTCAACACCTGCAGCTTCCTTCAGGAATTCTTTTCTGGAAAGGCCTTTCTTTTTACAGTCCCGATAGGTCTTAAAAAGATTCACGTAGGAAATCTCTCCTTCACCGATATAAAACAGGTCGAAGAACTCCCAGACCGGCTCGGGATTATACGCGCAGCTTCCCCCGCCGATGACGATCGGATCGTCCTCCGTGCGGTCCGCGGCATGAAGCGGGATCCCGGAAAGATCCAGGATCTGCAGCACGTTTGTATAACACATTTCATACTGGAGGGAAAAGCCCAGAAAATCGAAATTCTTTACGGGCTCCTGCGACTCCCAGGCAAACAGGGGGATCTTTTCCTCTCTCATGATCCTGTCCAGATCGAACCAGGGAGAATAGACCCGTTCACACCAGATCCCCGGATCCCGGTTGAACTGATCGTATAAAATCTGGACACCCAGATTGGACATGCCGACTTCATAGGTGTCCGGAAAAGCAAAGGCGAACCTTATATCCACCTCTGACTTATCTTTATAAACAGCATTGATTTCATTACCGGTATATCTTCCCGGTTTTTCGATCCTCATCAGGACCTCATGCGGAAGAAACGGTTCCATTCTGCTACCTCATGTTCAGATCTTTCTGTATTCCTTCCAGATAAGGGACCAGCGCCCAGTTATCGACCGAAAGAAAGAACTCCGGATCCAGCTCTTCCTTTTTAAAGCGTTTCAGCCCGCCCTCTTCGGCACGCTTCAGAAACTTTTCCAGTTCCTCCAGCCGCATATAGTAATAAGAGTCGCTTGTGGAATAATAAATCAGCAGGAAAGCGACTCCTTCCTGCCGCTCAAAATCCCTCATGAACGCCACCTGGTGTTCATGAATGTTCGCCAGCGGAAAAGTATCCGAATGCGATTCCTTTGCATCAAAACATACCGGGATCCCCTGGACTGCACCGATGTAATCCACCGTGCTCTTCTGCTCGAAGTAAGCCAGGGTGATATGACGGTTCTCTTTATCGATTTCGATCGGGGTTATGGGCGTCGGGATCTTCTGGATCAGGGCCAGTCCTTTTTCACGGTACTGTTCGTTTGTCCTGTTGACCAGTTCTTCAAGCGTCGACCCCCTCAGGCCCCTTGTTTTCCATGCACTCATCTGCTGCCCTTATATCCTAACGTTGAGATCTCGTTCAGCGGCCAATACTTTAAAAAGGCTTTCCCGAGGATCTTCTTTTCCGCCACATAATGATTTTTCCAGAACCGCGCGTCGTTGGAATGATTCCGGTTGTCTCCGAGGACAAAGTAACTGTTTTCCGGCACCCGGAAAACACCGTCCCGGTCGCCGCCTCCGACCGGCTTTTCCGGACAGAAACTGTCGTCCAGCAGTTCCGCAGACCCGAACATACCCGGATCTTCCATCAATGCCTCATCATCTGTTCCGGATGTGTCAATTCCGGCGTCGATGATATATACTTTCCCGCCCGAGATCACTACCGTTTCATTTGGGAGGCCGATCACCCGTTTGATAAAAAGCTGGGATTCGTCGTCCGGATAGCGGAAGATGACAATATCGTAACGCTCCGGCTCGGAAAACTTATAGGCAAGCCGGCTGCCGAACACACGGTCGCCGGTCATGATCGTATTCTCCATGGAAGCGCTCGGGATCACTGCGTTGACGACGATAAAAAAGTTCAGAAAAAGCGCGATCCCCACTGCGATCAGTAATGTAAAGAAAAAGTCCAGGGCCGGCCCCGGCTTGTTCTCTTCGGCCGGTTCTTCATTCCCGACCTCTTTATTCTGTTTTTCCAAATCTATCAGATCGGGCGTGCCCTTCTCATAAAATGGCATTGATTTTCCCCGTTATTCTCATCTTCCGGATTTGCAGTCCTTCACTTTGCACTGTACAGATATGCAAAGGGAGCCTCTGCCTCAAACACTTTGCCGGAAAGGTTTTCCAGTATCCCTTTCATTGGCGGAAACGTAATTCTGTATGCATGCAGCAGCTGGTGCCGGATCCCGTATCTCTTTTTCAGCTCGCTGTTCCATCTGCTGTCGCCGTATTTGGCATCGCCGGCGATCGGATGCCCCGAAGCAGCGAGCTGGGCCCGGATCTGATGTGTCCTTCCGGTCAGAAGGTCCACTTCCAGAACAGTCGCGTCCAGTTTATCACAAAAACCGGCAGGTGTATACGAAGTTTCCGCATAGGTACCGTCATTCGGATTTTCGGATAAAGACACGGTATTCGCTGCAGGATCCTTTCGGATATAGCCCTTCAGATCCGCTCCTTTTGTGATCCGGCCCTTTGCAATACAAAGGTATTCTTTTCGGACTTCACGCTTCTTAAGCATTTCGGAAAGCGCCCTGGCCGCTTTCAGGTTTTTAGCGCACAGCACCAGTCCGCTGGTATTCCGGTCCAGACGGTTTACAGCCGAAGGGCGGTACTCCGAAAGCGATTCCGGATCCGCTTCTCCTTTCCGGATAAGGTATCCGGTAAGATATTCACAGACTGAAACGTCGTCCGTTTTTGCCTTCTGTGAAAGCATGCCTGCCGGCTTGTTATAGATCAGTATATTCGGATCCTCATAAAGGATCCGGCCTTCATCCGGGAAAGAAACGAATTCCTCTTCCGCCGCCCGGCTGAGCTTTTCATACGTTTCGTCCGAAAAATAAATACGGATCACGTCTCCGGCGTGAAGCATTTCATTCCCGTCCGCCTTTTTCCCGTTGAGGGTGATATTCTTTTTCCGGAGCATTCGAAAGATAAAACCGCTTCCGGTATTCACAAGCAGCCGTGAAAGATACCGGCTCAGTCTCTGACCTTCGCTTTTTTCGGATATAAGGATCTCTTTCATAGTCATTAAAGGCGCAGCTGCAAAGCTGCGCCTGATGGTTCATAAGGAGTTACTCCGAAGGGGCATCAGTCCTTATCGAAATAATCGTCCGGCTCCTCATCTTCATAACGATAATCCTTCTCATCATCATCGTCATCCTCGTAGGTTCTTTCTACTTCCGGAATAACGGAAGGAGCCTCGCCCTGCTCAAGGGCGGGAGCCAGCTCGGCACGGTTCTGATTTACAACGTCGTAGCAGTTCTGAAGTGTTCCGATAAGGTTGGAGTATCTGTCGGTAATGTCGGCCAGAGAGCTGCCAAGCATGCCGGAAAGGCTGCTTAACATTTCATCGGTGTAGGAGATCGCGCTCATCCGGATGCTGTTCGCATCGGTCTGGGCGGAATCAAGTATCTGCTGGGCCTGGGCATTTGCTTCATTGATCGTATCGGTAGCCTGGGAATAGGCCTGTTTCATGATCTCGGTCTGCGTAACCATTTCGGCTGCTTCTGCCCGGGCATTCTCGATGATCCCTTCTGCCTTTGTCTCGGCGTCGGAAAGGATCGCGTCTTTGTTGGAGATGATCTTCTGATAACGCTTGATCTCGTCCGGAGTCTTCAGGCGAAGCTCACGGAGGAGTTCTTCCAGCTCTTCCTTGTTTACGATGATCTTCGTTGTGGAAAGCGGCTGATACCGGCAACCTTCAACATACTCTTCGATCTCTTCAATGATCTGCTCAATTCTGCTGCTACTCATTTAATAACCCAGCCTTTCATCCTTTTTTTTGAATTTTCTGCATGATCGCATCTGCCACGAACCCGGGAACAAACCGACTGATATCCTCCCCGTACGACGCCACCTCTTTTACGACAGTCGAGCTTAAATATGCATATTCCAGAGATGTCGCCAGAAAAACACTGTCAATATTGTGTCTTAATACCCGGTTTGTCTGAGCGATAGAAAGTTCATATTCATAATCCGTAACAGCCCGAAGGCCCCGGACGATCGCCTGCGCATTGCACTCCAATGCAAAATCCACAGTCAGCCCGGTGAACCGCCGGACTTCCACATTCGGAATATCGGATATCGCTCTTTCAATCATATTAACACGTTCTTCAATAGAAAACAACGGCGTTTTCGAGGAATTGACCAAAACACCGACCACCAGTTTATCGAATAACAGCGAAGCTCTTTTTATCAGATCCAGGTGGCCGTAAGTCATCGGGTCAAAGCTTCCCGGATAGATCGCAATACTCATTTTTACTCCTTTTTCAGCCGCATGAAAACGTGCTTGTTCGTCTTATATTCCTTGATTCGGGTGATCTCGCAGGGAAGGTCGTCGGCCCAAGAAAAGCCGGTCCGTATATCCGCTTCGATAACGATCAGCGAATCCTCATGCATCCAGCCCGTCCCCGATACCAGTTTCGTCACAGCTTCCTGCTCCAGCGAAGCACCGTACGGCGGATCCATAAAGATCACATCAAAAGGTTTCCCGCGATTCTGCTTTGAAAGCAGCCGGATCACATCATTCATGATCACATCCGAAGAATCGGTCAGTTTTGTAAATGCGAGGTTTTCTTTTATAACCCGGACCGCTTTCTGTTCCCGGTCTGCAAAGCAGGCATAGCCTGCGCCTCTGCTGAGCGCCTCGATCCCGATCCCTCCGGACCCGGCAAACAGATCCAGAAACCGGCAGCCCGGAATTTCGGGCATCAGGATATTGAACAGCGTCTCCTTGATCCGGTCCGTTGTCGGTCTGGTATCTTCGCCCGGAACAGCCTTTAAAGGGAGGCTTCTCCTGCTGCCGGCAATGACTCTCATTCATCCCTCCCGGAGATCTGCAGACGCCAGTCAAGATCCCCGCGCTCCATCCCCAGGATCAGCATCTCGGCTGTCGCCACATTGGTGGCTACAGGAATGCTGTACTGGTCGCAGATGCGGACGATCCGGTAAACGTCCATTTCCTTCATGAAAGTCATATTCGGATTGTAAAAGAAGATCACCAGGTCAAGGCCGTTGCGTTCCACCATTTCCATGAACTGCATGTCGCCCCCGACCGAACCCGGAAGGAGCTTGGCCACTTTCAGTCCGGTCACTTCTTCTACTCTTTTGCCGGTCGTTCCCGTAGCGTACAGATCGTGTTTGGACAGAATACCTCTGTAAGCAATACAGAAGTCTTCCATAAGGCTTTTTTTGCTGTTGTGCGCGGTAAGGCCGATATTCATATTATCCTCCGTTGATCTACGGATATCATATCAAAACTGTCGCTGTTTCGCAAACCAAAACAAGGGATTCAGATCATAAACTGGACCGCAAGAAAAGCCGCGTAAAGGATCAGGAGAACGATCCCCTGAAAACGCATGGTCTTCCCTGCTTTCAGTGCGGGGAATGTCAGAAATGCCATGACAAAGATCATCAGCGGGATCTCCAGCACAAGGGAGGAATTCATCCCGGCGATCATTTTGCTTTCCGGGATGCGGAAGGGCTTCGCAGTGACCGCGACTCCGCTTACCAGGACGAGGTTGAAAAGGTTCGCACCGATAATGTTTCCGAGCGAGAGCAGGCTGTGGCCTTTTGCCAGCGAAGTAATGGCGGTCACCAGTTCCGGAAGGCTTGTGCCGATGGCAACCATCGTCAGTGCGATCACGGATTCCGGCACATGAAGAGCCTTGGCGATTATGGTGCCGTTTTCCACCAGAAGGTTTGCTCCGACGGCGATCAGAGCCGCGCCGATGACCAGGAATACCAGATCTTTGACCAGGCTGCTCTGTTTTTCCGGAGAGTGCTCTTCCTGCTCCGCAGCAGCATCGCCGCTCATTTTAATGTTTCGGACACTGAGCATGATATAAACAATAAAGACTGCCAGCATCACCAGGCCGACAGGTCTGCTGAAATAGCCGGTGGTATAAGAGACGGCACAGTAAATCGCAGCTGCGATAAAGAAGAACAGGACCGGCATTTTCATGCTTGAACGGTCTGCTTTCCCGGGTTTGATCGCAATCGTGAGCGCTGAGATCAGCGCGGTATTGCAGATGACGGAGCCGATCGCATTACCGTAGGCGATCTCCGGGTGTCCCGAAATTGCCGAAGTGGTCGACACCATGACCTCCGGAAGCGTTGTCCCGATGGAAACGACCGTTGCACCGATGATCAGTTCCGGAACGCGGAAACGTCTGGCGATCCCGCAGGCACTGTCTACAAACCAGTCTCCGCCCTTGATCAGGCAGACCAGTCCGAGAAGGAATAAAAGCACTGCTTTAGTCATCATACTGTTGTAATTATCCTCCACTACATGACGGCAGACAAACGGCTGTAACGATATCCCGCCATGTCCTGCTTGCTGTCCAGCGTTTTTTTCGGTGACATTATAGTATCCGCATACGAATTATTCAAGCATTTCTGCTTCAGACCGGATTTGTTAAATAAATAATTATGGTACAAAACTCAGTTTCTTTATGTTATCTTAATAATGACTGAAGAATGTGAATCTGATTATTTGAAATCATAAATCAGCAAAAAGGAGGCCCTGAACATTATGAAAGGTTGGGAATTTACCGGAACACATCAGCCGCTTAAAATCGTTGAAAAGCCGGACCCGAAAGCAAAACCGGGATATGTTGTTTTAAAGACTCTGGCAGGCGGACTTTGCCACTCCGATGTCAGTGCTCTGGATATCGAATCCTGGATGGGAAGTTTTAGCGTTCCTGTCATTATGGGACATGAGGTCTGCGGTGAGATCGTTGAGATCGGCGAAGGCGTGGAAGGATATGAGATCGGCGATATCGTCGCGGTTTGCCCGCTTTACGCAAAGGACGGCACCACCCCGGGATATACCCGCGACGGAGGCTACGGCACCATGACGACCGCCCCGGTGGAACAGCTGGTTAAAGTACCGGAAGGACTTGCACCGGCGAAGGCTGCAGCTGCGACAGACGCAGGAGCCACTTCCTATCATGCTGTCTGCACCGTCGGGCAGGTAAAGCCCGGAATGAAAGTCGGTATCATCGGAGTCGGAGGACTCGGACAGTTTGCTGTCCGGATCGCGGTTGTCAAAGGCTGTGAAGTATATGTTGCGACAAGAAAGCCCTCTGCCCAGGAGCGTGCGCTTGCTCTCGGAGCAAAGGAAGTAAAGCCGAGCATTACGGATTTCGCGGACAAAAACCTGGATGTTATCATTGACTTTGCAGGTGCCGGAAAGACCACGGCTGACGCCCTGAATACGGTCAAGCAGTACGGCCGCGTCGTTCTGGTCGGCATGGCAAGCGACAAGTCCGAGATCTATACCTATTCCATGATCTTCAAAGAGCTGACCTTCGTAGGATCCCAGGGAAGCACCACCGACGATCTGAGAGACTGTCTGGAGCTTCTTGCCAGCGGCGAACTGGATCCGAAGATCAATATCTGCTCGTTTGATGAGATCGCGGAAGGCATTGACAAACTCCGCAACGGCGAGATCGACGGACGTCTGGTCTGCCTGTATGATTGATACACGGATCGTTTACGGCTTCCTGGGTGCGGGAAAAACCTCCTGCATCCAGGACTGTATTCTGAACGATTTCTTTTATAAGCGCGGAACGACGCTGATCCTTTGCTTTGAAGAAGGAGAAGTGCAGTATGACGTCGGGGCCTTGTCGGAAAAGAATACGCAGGTCGCGTATTATGACGGGGGTTTGGATGTTGCTGAGTTCTGTATGCGCCGGATCGAGGAGGTCCAGCCGGACCGGATCTATGTGGAAATGAACACCATGATACAGGAGCTTCGCGAGAAGCTCCCTGTTGTCATGGAGGTCTCTTATGCCGCAACATGGATCGAGTGGGCCACCCTGGAACTCTACTTTGCCAATTTCAGACAAATGTTCAGCCAGATGGTCTCGGAGTCCCATCAGGTCACGTTCCGCGGCTGCCCGTCCAAAGAAATGCTGGCACCCTATTCTGAATCCTTTCGGCTGATGAACCGCCGGGCGACTTACCTTCGCCAGGATCCGATGGGCTTTCACGAAAGAGCGTTTGACCTTTTTCTACCGTTCTCACTGGAAGAAAAAGAGATCACGATCACCGAAAGCCGTTTTATCCCTTTCTGGCTTGATGCTTTGGAACACCCGGAACACTATGAAAAAAAGGTGCTGCACTTTACAGCACCTCTGGAACTGAGATATGAATCGAAAGCCTGGAAGGCGGGACGGGTCGTCATGACCTGCTGTATGGCAGATCTGCAGTTCATGTCTTTTGAGCTTATGGCCAATGAAGGAGAAACACCCGGTGAAGGGTGGGCCTGCTTCGATGCCCTTGCCTGTACGGCATCCGATGAATACGGCCGGCGCGTTCTGAAATTAAAACCGCTGAAGATTCAGTCTGCTTCGGCTCCGAAAGAGCTGATCCTTACTCCGGCCGGCAGATCATAAAAATCTTTCCGCAAAAGCCTTTGCCTGTTCAAGCTGTTCTTTTCCCGGAGCACTTCTCGCATAGAAGAACTCATCTTCTGCCGGTATGCCCTGTGCCTTTAAGCCCTTTTTGATAAGGTCAACAGAATGTTTGGAGATCATTGATGTAGAGAAAACGACGGCTTTCCTTACGTTTTCTTTTTTCAGTGAGGCCAGATAACCCTTCAGATGGGAATCCAGCCCGTAGGCGTAAAGAGCTCCCCCGATAAAAAGCACATCGACCGGCTCCGTGATCGCTGCGTCAGCACTGTCGACAGACACTGCTGCCACTCCGGCTGCTGCTGCGATCGCATCGGCTACTGCCTTTGTATGTCCGGATCTTGAATAGTATCTTACAGCTGTATTCATTTTAAATTCCTCCGTTTCAAAAAATCATTCCCGGACGGGCATTCCGTGTCCGGACTGTTCTTTTTTAATTTTGCAAAATTTAATTGTGCTCAATCGTAATGACACTGTATCATAGTTCAGCCCGGATTGCAAGCCTTCTTTTTTTCAAGCAGTTCCGCTGTCCTTTTGACAAAAGCCTCTACTTCCGATTCTTTCGTTCCCCAGCCGGTCACAAGCCGGATCGGCGTCATCCCGTCTTTTTCCGGAGCCCATTCATAAAAGAAAAAGTCTTTTTCAAGTTCCTTTACAACCTCCGTCGGAAAGAACGGAAAACTCTGGTTCGTCTGAGAATCACTGAAGAATCCCACATTCAATGCCTCAAGTCCGGCTCTCAGCTTTTCCGCCATCCGGTTTTCGTGCGCAGCGATCTCAAAAAAGATGCTGTCCTTCCCGTGCTCCAGAAGCGCTTCGAACTGCACCCCGATCAGTCTTCCTTTGGCCAGCAGTCCGCTCTGGCGCTTGATCATAAAACGGAAATGATCGTTCATTTCTTTATTTCTGATAACAAGGGCCTCACCGAAAAGCGCACCGTTCTTGGTGCCGCCGATGTAGAACGCATCGCAAAGGCGCGCAAGTTCGTCAATGCCAAGGTCATTCCCGCGGCTGGTCAGCGCCGTGCCGAGCCTCGCCCCGTCGATGTAAAAAAGCATGTTTCGCTCCCTGCACTTTTCGGAAATGGCTGTGATCTCTGTCCTGCTGTAGACCGAACCGATCTCTGTCGGCTGGGAAATATAGACCAGGCGGGGAAGCGGCGTATGCTCATCCTCATACTCCTCCCACGCACGGTCGATCAGCTCCGGCGTCATCTTTCCGTTTATACCGTCCATTGCCACGATCCTGTGGCCGGTTGCTTCCACTCCGCCGGTCTCGTGAAAATACGCATGTCCTGTCCTTAACGCGACCACGGATTCGTACGGCTTAAGGCTTGCAGCGATAACCGTAATGTTGCAGGGTGTTCCACCAATCATCATATGGACCTCACAGTCCGAAAGACCGATCAGCTCTTTTATCATCTCGCCGGCGTGTTCGCAGTGCGGATCCAGGCCGTAGCCGTCCGTATGTTCCAGATTCGTTTTCATCAGTGCTTCCATCACTTTCGGATGCGCTCCCTGACTGTAATCAGACCGAAAACAGATCATTTCCATTCCTCCCGGTTTATCTTATTGTTTCTGCTGTCCCCGGTATTCGATGCACAGCATGGTCAGGTCGTCGAACTGCGGAGCTTCGCCCGTAAATTCATCAACACGTTTGAAGACTCCTTTCAGAATATCTTCCGGGGATCCGTCCCTGAACTCATTCAGCGCCTTGAGCGTCCTTGTGATCGTAAACATATTATGATCGCTGTCCGTTGCTTCGGGTACGCCGTCCGTATAGAGGAACAGCTTATCTCCCTTATTCAGCCGGAGTTCATAATCCCTGTAAACAATTCCGGTCATCCCTCCGGCTACAAAACCGTGTTTCGTGCTGAAAGGAAGGAATTCTTCACCCTTCCGGCAGACGGCCGCGTCTTCATGCCCCGCATTGGCCATGACCAGCCTGCCGGTCGAAAGCTCCAGGATCCCCAGCCAGATGGTAATAAACATATCCGACTGGTTTTCCTCGCAGATATTGCTGTTGACATAGGTCAGGATCTCCGCGGGCGTGCCGCCTTCTTTCGTCCGGTTGCGCAGAAGGATGTTGGTGACCATCATAAACAGCGCTGCCGGAACGCCCTTGCCGGCAACATCACCGATGACCAGTGCCAGATGATCATCGTCGACCAGGAAGAAATTGTAAAAATCGCCGCCGACTTCCTTGGCGGGGATCATGACACCGTAGATATCAAAATCCGTTCTTTCCGGGAAAGCCGGGAAATCGCCCGGGATAGAATCATTCTGGATCTTCCGGGCAAAGGAGAGCTCCGCGCCGATCCTCTCTTTTTCCGCGGTAACGGCAGTCAGATTCCCGATATAATTCACCATATCCGTTTCCATCGTATCGATGGAATTCGCGAGATCGGACAGCTCGTTGAACCGGCTGATCGTCCCCAGCTCCTCCCCTTTGGTGTTCTCCTTTGCAAAACGGGTCGCTTCGGCAGAGACCTTCATGACCGGTGCTACAAAATGCTTCCGGACAAATCTTGAGATGAAAGCGGCGGCAAAAACTGAAAGAATACCTGTGGCAACAACGACGGTGATCAGGTACATCCTGTTGACTTTCCACAGCTCGCTGAAAGGTCTCTGCATGCAGAGAATAGCCGCTACATCGCCGTAGGAATCTTCGATGGGCACCATCGTGGTGATATGGGGATGCTGTCCGTCGGTCGTTCTTAAACGGTAGACCGTTTCATACTCTGATTTCTTTTCATACAGGGCCCTGTACTTCCGGCGGTATTCATCGTTGGTCGTATCCCTCTTGTGGCCGAGCTCCCATTCGACATAGTTCGAATTGTCTACCGTATTATCGACCACATTGAAAATGGATACGAACCGTCCGTAATCAGTCCGGTCTACCTTTATGACATAGATCAGCGATACGCTGATGGTCTTGCAGTAGGTATCCAGTATCCTTCGGGTCCTCTGATACTCTTCTGTTCTTTCCCCGTCCAGATATTCCGACAGGTGATCACCGTTGACCAGGGTGGCGGCCGTATCCGCCATATGATAAGTAGAGGTCGCGTATTCCTCCCGGAACGCATTGCTGAAACGCAGGAATCCGAGCAGGCTGACGACAATACCGAAGATCACGATCGAAAGAATGATCACGCCGATTATATTGACCGCCATATTGGATTTCAGTTCGCGCAGCTTTTTCATCCGGGTTTTCCCCTTGTCCTTTCAATGATTCCGGCTATGAAAAGAATATCTCACCTCTCCGGTATTTTCAATCGCTTATCCGCCATTCATCCGGTGAAGGATTTCCGGTGCTCCGGATTCAGAAGATCTTCCGGAAAAGATGTCCGACATATTTATTTCCCAGGGCCAGAAGGATCAGGCAGGTCAGCAAAAGTGCAAGCTCTATATCCGCCTGCAGCGAAAACTGCATCACCTGATTCTTCAGCAGCAGTCTCTGAATGAATCCGTGCAGCAGATAGACTGCCATCGTATTCTGACCGATGAAGGTCAGCAGGCCCAGTTTTCTGTTCGGTACGATCAGGAGCAGAAGGAGGATCGCACAAACTGCGCAGATCCCGATCAGAAGCCGGACTCCTGCATTGGTTCCGGATGACTCATAAGGGAACGAACCGAAAAAAGCGGAACGGTGTATACCCGTTTTCAGAAAGAAGCACTCACAGGCAGCCATTACAGCGGCTGAAAAGATGATCAGCCGGGCTTTGTATTTCCGGAAAATCGTACGGATCCTCATCGTGTCAAATGTATTCGAAAGATAATACCCCGACATAAAAAAGGGAAAGAATACGATCGCCCGGGACAGGGAGAGCCAGCGGCCGATCGACGAAACGAACCCGGCCGCGATCGAAAGTGCGGCCAGAAGAACGATCACCGCAGCAGCCTTCTTTTTACTCTGTGTTTTCAGCACGGGCAGCAGCAGATAATAGAAAATCACGGCAAGAAGATACCAGAGCAGCCAATAGGGCGTCGTATACTGCAGGCTGAACCCGTTTTCCTGATTTTCCAGCACAAAATAATCAAATAACAGATACAGTGTCTGAAAGACCAGATACGGCAGTACAAGGGACCGCAGGAGCTTTTTCAGCCGGAACCGGGCAAACCAGCCCGTAATAAATAAAAAGCACGGCATATGGAACGAGTAGATCACGATATACAGGTCCATGGCGCTTTTGTATTTGCCCGAAAAGAGTTCCAGCAGATGCGCGAACACGACCAGGAATATCAGGATAAAACGGATATTATCCATTGCATAGTCACGTTCCCTTACTGTTCCCGTATTCTTTTTTCCGGCAGGCATCTGCTCTGCTGTGCTTTGGATGCTGTCCGATCGTGCAGAGTTTTGAACTCCTTTACACGCAAGCCGGTCCATTAAACCCTCCTTACTTTCAGTGTCTTCAGATAAGCTTTCTGTTCCGCTGTGATCCTGAAGCTTTCCACGCTCTTCTGGATGGCTTTATTATGCGTCCAGTCATCCAGCCTTTTTTCTTCCAGATACGGGAGGATCTTCTCATACTGCTTCGCCAGGGCAGTTGCAAAATACCATGCAGTCATCATGTTGATATAATACTCTTCCGAACGGACCGCAGCCACCATATCGGCATACTCCGTACGGAAGCGCTCATTCAGAAAATGCTGCATCAGCATTCCGATCGCAAAGCGGACGGTATAAGTCTTATCGGACCGGATCCATTTACGGATATTTGGGAGCAGTTTTTCCGGATCTTTTTTGAATGCCTTGGGTGAAAGCTGGTCACAGGTGGCCCAGTTATCCACGAACGGAAGAAACACCTCTGTTTCCGCAATGCATCGGTCAAAATCCTTCTCCAGGGAGATCACAAAAGCATGGAGCTGGTCTTCATCAAAGTACCCGTGCGGAAGAGCTGTCAGAAAATCGCGGGTATCCGCCTCTTTCGATAACTCCTTTGCAAAAGCACGAAGCGCCGGCGTCCGGACTCCTATGATCCTGTCCGGAGCCACCGTCGGAAGGATCTTTGCCTGCAGAGCAGCATAATTCTCATCCCGCAGCCGGAACAATTCCGCTGTAATTTCATTTCTGTTCATTCGTAATGATCCGCCTCCCGCCTTTAAAGGTCAAATATACTCATCTGCGGATACTTTTCCGGCAGTTCATGCATATACTTAAAGCATTTCTCCGCACCCGTCAGAATGCCGTTTCCCCTGCAGGTCCTTTGAAATATCTCTGAAAGCTTTCCGGCGTTCGGGCTTGGCAGTTCGTATGCATTTCCATACCGTCTGATGTATCGTTCCTTCATTCCCGGGAAATGCCTGTCAAGCGCCGCATAATAGTATTCCCGGTCGCCTTCCCGAAGCGTCAGTCCCATTCCGAAATCGATAATGCCTTTAACGCCGACCCGGACGCATTCGTCCAGGATGGCTGTGATGTTTTCCTCCGTATCATTGATAAACGGCAGGATCGGCGTCATCCATACAACGGTCGGGATGCCCCTTTTCTGCATTTCTTCCAGCACTTCTATCCTGCGTTTTGTATTGCAGACATTCGGCTCCAGTATCCGGCACAGACCGTCATCATAGGTCGTAAGCGTCATCTGCACCACACATTTTGAAGAATGGTTTATTTCATCCAGAAGATCGATATCCTGAAGAATGCGGTCCGATTTTGTCTGAATCGCCGCACCGAAACCATATTTCAGGATGATCTCCAGACACTTTCTTGTCAGCCGCAGTTCTTCCTCACAATGCATATACGGATCCGACATCGCCCCGGTTCCGATCATGCACTTCCGCCTCTTTGATCTCAGTGCCTTTTCCAGCAGTTCGGGTGCATTTCGTTTCACTTCTATATCCTCAAACGGATGTGTGAACTGATAACAGCGGCTTCTGCTGTCACAATAGATACAGCCGTGAGTGCATCCGCGATAGATATTCATTCCGTAATGGCCGCCGTTGCCGGTCAGTATTCCTTTGGCGTCAACAAAATGCATTTTATAATCCTTCTCATATCAGGAATCGTCTTACAGCCACTTTTTCTTTCTGAAAAAGATCAGGCAGAAGATAATAACTCATAGGGCGATCTCCTTTTTTACTGCCTGTACTTCTGTTTTCAGACCATCGTTTTCAAAATGAAAACCGGTACCGGATCATTGTCGATCCCTTATTCGAAAACGATCACCTGTTTACCGGCATCCGCAGCTGCATTTACGCCGAACGGAATGATGCATCTCGGAAGTGCGTGACCGATATTCACATTCCAGAGAATCGGCAGTGTGGAATCATCGATAACGGATACCAGCAGTTTTTTATAATCATCTGCATAAGCCTCGTCCATCGGCTTTCCGATCAGCAAGCCGGACACTGCCCTGAAAACGCCTCTTTCCCTCAGGTATTCAAGCGCTTTCCGGTACTTCTGCGGGGAAGGCTTTTCTTCACTGGATTCCAGCAGGAGGATCCGCCCTTTCCAGTCTTCCGCATCCGGAAAGATCCCGTATTCCTCACACAGTACCGGCATATCGGCATAGCGTTCACCGTCAAAAATATCAAACAGCGAATCGATACATCCGCCGAGGATCTTTCCCGAAAACACAGGCGGACCCTGAAGAAGCTCAAATCCCTTATTCTCATGCTGAACCCTCGGTACTCCGAGCTGACTGTCATCAAAAACAGTTCTTTCTTCATACCATACATCGCTGGGACGGATTTCTTTTATGCTTCCGGTCCGGATCAGTTCCTCAAAATAACTCCTGGTGTAAGGAAGCATATTCGTCTCCAGTTCGCAGATGTCTGAAAGAAATGACTGTCCGTAGAATGTCTTCACGCCAAGTTTGTGAAGCATCAGATGATTGATCGTCGTGTCCGAGAATCCGAGAAAGATCTTATCGTTTATCACGCTTTTCAGCTTGTCATCATCAAAAAGATACGGAAGCAGACGATAGGTATCATCCCCGCCGATCGCACAGAGGATCATATCCACGTCCGGGTCAGAGTATGCCTCGATCAGGTCTGCCGCCCTGTCTTCCGGATGCTCCCTGATATACTCCAGTCCTTTCAGCGCATTGGGCGAAAACTTTACCTGAAGTCCCATTGACTTTAATCGTTCTGTACCGAGCCTGAGCTCATGTGCAGCGAAATCTTCCCCCAGAACACCTCTGGATAAACTGACGACTTCAACAGTCCTTATCATTCTTCCGAAAAAGCCTCCTGTCCGTCTGTTCCGCAAAATGTCCGCCTGTGAAGAACAGCATTCCTCAAATTATCTTCCGTATTCGTCTGTGATCCTATATCTGTGGAAAGGTATTCATAAAGCCTGTCCACTGCTTGAAATCCCAGTTTTTCATACAGCTTCTTTGGTGTGTCATCCTCGTCTGCATGGAGACAAACCACATTCCCCGCAGCCTCGCTCACCGCATGTTTCAGGAGCGTCACTGCAATATGCCTGTGCCGGTAATCCTCATCCACGATCAGTCCGTCCACGCATGTAAACCCGTCTGCAGAATAAAAATAATAAGCACCGACGAGCTTTTCTCCGATGTATGCACCTCTGTAATCCAGATATTCGAACATATGATCCATGTTACGGGCAGTAAAGTCTTCACCGTAGACCGGCCCGAAATGTTTCAGCTCGATCTCCTTCAGGTCTTTATATCGAGGCTCTTTTATTTCAATCCCATCATTCACGACCCAGCCGTCCGCACTCCCGGTCAGCTGCATGGTAAGGGTTACGCCCGGAGTGAGACCGAAATCATTTTCCAGCGGAAAATCACCTTCCAGTTTTATAAACGTATCCCCTCTTTCCCTTTGAAAAGCCAGGGCACGTTCAAACTCCTCCCTGGACGGCTGCGCAGAGTATTCAAAGCAGTTATGATCATATTTATCCGGAAGTTCATTGTCTTCCCATCGTTTCAGATGCTCCGAAAAAGACCTTCTGACCGAAAAGAGCATCGCCATCTCTTCTTCCGTACTGCGGATCGAAGGCGCTGCTTCCATTATCTCTACTCTCTCGATTTCTTCATCCCTTATAAGATAGTCACAGATCTGAAGGCACTCCGCTGCTATGCCAAACTCACAGTAACTGTAATCAAACGAATTATGGGTGCCAAAGCCTTCAAAAGTACTGCCGTCCTTCAGAAAGACCCTGAGTTTTTTATCGTTATAAGCGGAAAGGTTTATCATAGCTCTCCTTTCGGTTACGCGGATCTGTAAAAGTCACAGTCCCTTTATCCTCTCCTGATAGTCTATCCACGATTTCTGAGGTACATCATGTGCTTTATCTCCGTCCCTGAAGTTTCCGATCAGGAAGGGAGACGCCGGATCGTGCAGTCTGTTCTGTGCATAAACCGCTGCCGGATCTGCATTTGCATAGCAGTATCTGCACAGGTGCAGACAGGTATTGTAAGCGCCGATATCGCAGGAAAGATAACAGGCGCACTCGGTCCGTGCACCCTTTTTACGGGGAGCATTGAGCCTTTTGCCGATCGCCCTTTCATAATCGCTGATTTTCATACACCCGCTGCAGTCGGCTCCATACTCCGCCAGTTCATCCCCTTCGGCACAGGGCTTTACGGTCATCCCGCATTCAGACGCGATCTTTATGATCTCTTTTCCGATATATAATCTGTCTGCTTCTGTTACTTCCCTTGCCTCCGGAAAATTCTTTCGGACCTTGGGATACAGGTCGATAAAACTGATCACGACTGTTTTTGTGTATCCGCTTAAGCTTTCCGCGATCTGCCTGAAAGCATGCAGATGATACTCCGCCGTATATCTTTCAGACAGAAAGATCGGGTCATACCGCCAGCCTGCGGAATCGATCCCCACCATACCGGACAATACCTTAAAATCCTCTATCAGGCGATGCTTGTCCGGTACATGCGGCTCGATATCCCGGCCGTAAGGAGTCAGGGTCACAAACCAGTATTGTCCGAAATCCTTCAGGAGATCCATATAAGGAAACATGGGGGCCGGATTTTTGGTACAGAATCCTATCGCATCAACGACCGAAGGATCCAGCCGGTACCGGCTTACCTGGCCGGGATTATAAGGGTTTCGGACACAGACAAATCCTTCTTTTATTCGATTTGCAAACCATTCCGCATAAAACGCTGGAATATCCGTTCTTTGTCCTGTATTGATAATCATCGGATCACTGCGCCGCCTTCAGATCCAGCAGCATATAAATCAATTCCTGATATCCGTTTATCCTGGAATGGAAGCCTTTGGGATTCCGGCCGAATTCCTTGAAGCCAAGGCTCTGGTACAAGTCAACTGCTGTTCTGTTCTCTGCGACAACACTCAATTCCAGCTGGGCATACCCGGCTTCTTTTGCGCATTGAATACAGGCCTTCGTAAGGGCTTTGCCCAGTCCGATCCCCCAGTATTCCTTCAATATGCCGATACCGAATTCGGCACGATGCCTGACTTTGTATTTTACTCCGACTGCTCCGATCCCTGCAGTCCCCGCAACTTTTCCGTCAATTACTGCGATGATCTCAATTTCATCGGCGCTGTTTGTTTTTTCTTCCAGGAACCGTGCCTCCTGTTCCGGATCGAAACTGTTTTCATCCGGATAGGAAAGCAGATAATCCGTTTCTGCGTGGGTAAGGTTGAAAACCTCATAAACGGCAGGTCCGTCTTCGGCTCCGCCGTTCCTCAGCAACGCTTCTTTTCCGTTTTTTAATATGATTTTCTGATTATATCTCACCCTGGTATCCTCTGCTTCTTTCGCTCCGTCATTTTGCCTGCAGGCTTCGTGTCAGTCCCCGCTTCTGATCTGCCGGACACCTTTTGTTATCGAACTGACCGACAGGAAAAGAATAATACACCAGATAACAGTGCTTGAAACGGACGTCAGCGGAATCAGCCTCAGATCCCCGCCGCCTGAGTGGACCATGATAAGGGTATTCTGCAGGGTAAGGATCGATACAAGTGCATCAATAAAATTGATTGTCCGAAGCATCTGTGTCAGGCAGTCTGACGATACTTTGCGTTTTTTGAGATGAGAAGAAGCAATTATTATTTTATAGACTGTGAAGGCCGCGATCGCATTTGCGGAAAACTGCGACATATTAACATACGTCTGCTGTTTGATTATAAGGACTATAGGCACAACCAGACAGATATTCACGATAAGAAGCAGTACGGATACCCTGAGATAGACTTTGTGTTTTGCCGAATCCTGTTCTTTGCGCTCGTAAATCTTTTTTGCAGACAGAAGAATCGTCCCGCGCAGAAGTATGAGGATTATGTGGTAAACGCAAATTGTACCGTGCCACAAAGACGAGCGGTATATGCCGAGAAAGCCGTTGTAAAACGCGAATATCACATTCATCGCGAGCATACCGGACGCGGTTATAAACGTTTTGAAATCATATTCTGTTTTCCATCTTTCCAAAAGCTTCTTTATCAGGTCCATTGGCCGCCCTGCCTGTATGACTCTGTAAACAACATCTTAGACTCTTTCAGCAAAAACTCTTTTTTTGATTATAGTATTTCAGCGTTTTTCTTACAATTCTGTTTTATTGCTGCCTGCGTGCCTGTTTATGTAACTGCCCGCTCCTGCAGTAGAGGTTCGGAATGATTATATTTCAATTCATTATTATGAAGCATCACCCTAAAGCAATCAACCCGGTTCCGATCAGCAATTCGAAGGAGCACAGTTAAAATCAAAATCCAGAATCAGGTTCCCTGTATTTACTTATTCCCGGCAGACAACTGCCTTAGCGCATGTAATGAATTTCTCAATCGCGCTCCACTGATAGGACTGTTTTGGATAACCAAACTGAATATGGTTTGCCGTTTCCGCCCCCAGTGGGAACATCCATACGGAGTCCAGCTGCTCCGGCGTCAATACACTCCGGACGATCTTTTCCGGGCAAACGCACGCTCCGACTCCGCTAAGGCTTAGCCGCAGCAGAATCCCCACATTATGCGAGGTCGCTGTAACAATAGGATTGTCAATGTCTGCCCGCCTCAAAACGTCGCGACCGATTCTGCCGTCAATATCATCGATACCGCCCAGGACAAACGGAAATTCCCTCAATGCGCTGTAATCTCCCGCAAGCAGCCTTTTCTCACATTCCTCAGCACCGAAGGTAAAGCACTTGTCAAAAAGTCTCTTCTCGATTACAAGCACATTTTCTTCTCTGTAAAAATCAGTCAGGCTGATATCGGGCAGGTTTTCGGGAAAATCCGCTATGGCAAGGTCTATGGTACCTTTGAGCAGCTTTTGGTGCAGCGCACCGTTGGGTCCCTCCGTTAATTCAACGCTGATATTGGGATAGCTTTCCTGAAACAGAGCAATCGTTTTGGGCAGGATCATCTGTCCCCGCGTCGATGCCGCTCCGACTCGAAGAATACCCTTCTGCTTTTGGGAGATGTCACAGAATTCACGCTGCATATCGTTATGAAGCTTTTGAAAACCTGTCGCATATCTCAGCATAGCCTCACCGGCATACGTCAGTTCCAATGGAACGCGGCGTACCACCAACTGGCTTCCGAGTTCTTTTTCCATTCCGGCAATATGGGAACTGAGAGACTGCTGTGTAATGTGAAGCCGTTCTGCAGCCCGTGTAAAGCTGCGCTCCTGCGCAAGCACAGTGAAATACTCCATTGACGAAAAGTTCATGTCCGCTCCTCCGATTACAGTATATTCCTGTTGTTTCTACAAATTTTAACAGTTTTACATTGTTAATTCAAGAATTTAAGATGGACCTGTCAGGTATACTTGAAAGGAGCAGAGGCTTCTGTCATGATTTTTTGGTTTATCGCGGCTTTTACGGCATATTTCGTTAAGGGGTTGTGCGGCTTTGCCAACACACTGATATTTACAACCATCCTGAGTTTCGGTGCAGCGAATGCAAGTATTTCTCCGGTTGACCTGTTACTGGGGTATCCAGCGAACCTGATCCTCACCTGGAAAAACCGCAGGAGTCTTGATCCGAAGGTTTTTCTTCCTTTAGCGATCCTGGTGCTTGCGGGAAGCATCCCCGGTGCCCTTATGCTGAGAAATGTGGATGCAAGGCCTATCAAACTGGTGTTTGGCGTTGTGGTTATCGCGCTTGGCATGGAGATACTTTCGCGGGAATTCAGCAAAAAACGTGCCCGAGCGTCCAAACTGGTGTTGGCTGTCAT
The DNA here is from genome assembly GCA_017509985.1 of Lachnospiraceae bacterium. Classification (GTDB taxonomy): domain Bacteria; phylum Bacillota; class Clostridia; order Lachnospirales; family Lachnospiraceae; genus Alectryocaccobium. The sequence goes on along the minus strand of JAFWOE010000017.1, from coordinate 2,966 downwards.
CGGTGTAACAGCGGGCATGCTGTGCGGATTATTCGGAGTGGGGGCATTATTAGCGGCATATGTCAGCCGCGTCACAGAGAATGATGAATCGTTCAAAGCGAATATCAGCGCAGTATTTATCGTGGACAATACATTCCGCATCATTCTCTATAAAGCTCTGGGACTTCTGACATTGGTAACAGTAAAATCAGTTATAATCCTCTTTCCTTTTGCCCTGCTGGGGCTGTTTACGGGCATAAATTGCTGCGGTCATATGAATGATAGAAATGTCCGCAGGATCACCACTGTTTTATTGATCCTGTCGGGCATTTCACTGGTTCTGAAAAACTTGTAAACCAGTATTCGGGAGGTACAGAATGATTTACACGAATGATTATGAATCCCCTTTAGGACACGTTTTGCTTGCCGGGGATGACCAGGGATTAACGGGACTATGTTTTACGGAGGGCGGCAGGTATATTGGACACGGTCTGAAAAAAGAAGCCCATCGATGTGAAACGGACTATTTTGCTCAGACGAAAGAATGGCTGAATATCTATTTTTCAGGCCGCGATCCCGGGTTCTTTCCGAAAATTCATTTGGTGGGCTCCGATTTTCGTAACCGAGTCAGAGAAATCATGTGTGAGATTCCATTTGGAAAGACAGTTACATACGGGTGGATCGCCGACAAAATCGCAAAAAAGCAGGGGCTCGTAAGGATGTCTGCGCAGGCGGTCGGCGGAGCGGTCGGTCATAATCCGATCTGCATCATCGTGCCGTGCCACAGGGTGGTCGGATCGAACGGGAGCCTGACCGGATACGGTGGAGGAATCATGAGGAAAAAGGCTCTTCTGGAGCTGGAGGGCAATGATATGAGCCAATTCACGATCCCAACAAAAGGGACTGCTCTTTAAATATCGATGAATTCCTGTGAAAAAAGGATCTCCGCAGCCCGGAGCGTGATGACCCCGAATCGCAGAAATCCGAAAAACAAGGCTTCCCAAGCCGGTGTTATTATTTCATGATAGCAAAACTACCGTCCGATGAATTGTCAGTTTAAAAACAAATCGACAATCTTTAAGACGTCAGTCCAGCCGTATATCAAACGCCTTCTTTGATTCTCCATTGAAGCCTTTATTCTCATAAAACAGATTCTCTACTTTTCTGTATTCTATTTTCTTTTCCGAACGGATTATAACGTCATTTGCATTCATTGTTTTTTACCTCATGAAAATTGTTGACTTCAATTGCTTTTCAGATGGAGGTTTGTTTGATCATCAGCAAGCCTCCCGTTCAACTGACAATCTCCAGTGTGCTGTACTTTTTCAAACAGCACTCTCCTCTTTTTCTTTATCTCTTTTTGTAAAGTATGAGTTCAGGATCATTTCCCTCTGCCTCATACGTACAGACCATTATGAAATCCGCGTTTGCAAGAACTCCAAAGCAGCGATCTCCGCCTGATTCGGTTTCCAGCTGATTGCCAAGATATGTTGTCTGGTCATCCAGAAATCTGACACTTTCCCCACTTGGAAGCGGGTATGCAAGATTAACATAAGCACCGACAAGCGCATTCAGTTTCTCTACCTTCGGCATGCCCTCGATATGAAGTTCATTGATCTCTTCGATCAACTGCCTTTTGAACGCATCAAACTGTCCGTCATCACCCAGTTCATCATGTCTCTTCCAGTAGTCAAGTCCTGGCAGCATCTGCTTCATATAAGTGCGGGCCTGATCTTCAGAGAAGCCTTCCTTTGTCATATGCGGAATGCATGTCTCAATCAGATCATCCATATCGTTATAGGTGTAGGTTCCGTCCGCATAGCACCATTGACAATAATCCTCGTTGAGTGTTCCATCTTTTTCCCTGCTTAGTATCGCATCCTCAAGCGGCATTCCGCAGCATTGACACACAAGTTTTCGCGGGCTGCCAAGCAGCGTATTGATCGATACATCATACTCCTTTGACAGCAGTTTAAGCGTTTCCGTATTTGGCTGTGTCTCCCCCGTCTCCCAGCGACTGACCGCCTGCCTTGTTACCATTACGCGTTCCGCCAGCTGATCCTGTGATAAGCCACGGTTTTCACGCAGACTTCTTAATATATCTTTTGTTTCCATGCCTGAATACCTCTCCTGATAATTGTTGCATTATCATTTTAGACTGCCTAGGTTCAGCTTACAAGCAACCTGCTGTTGCTTTCCGTCATCTGCGCAGATATATATACAGTACAGTTACGAAGATTGTTGCACATAACCTCCTATCTCACTTTGGCTGTTCTACCTCTTCCGTATTGGGTGCCGGATCACGTTTTCAGTTTTTCCTGATTCGGATCACCATGACCTCGAACTGCGATATAGTTCATGCCGGGAACCGTTACGATAGACGGTCTGTTCTTAGGCATATATAATTCCTTGTATTCTTTTTTATAATCAAAAGCCATAGTTTTACCTTTTTTTACATAGGCGTTCCCACTTCAATCAAGTTGCCATCCAGATCATAGAAGCGTATTACCTTCTGTCCCCAGCAATGTGTCATGATCCTGTTGACGTATTTCACTTCCGGATAGTACTTTTCAAGTTTCTCTACAAATTCTTCAATATTTGACTCCTCAAAATAGAGCTCGCTGGCATTGTTCTCCGGAATGATCTCTCTGCCAAGAAACTCTGTCAAGTATTTCTCCTCCTGCAAGACAAGCCCTTCCGTGAGGATCATATTTCCATCATTATCCAGTATAAGCTCAAGGCCAAACAGATCGTGATAAAACTGTCTGGATCTTTCGATATCTTTTACAACGATCAGTACATTGTGCTCAAGATCTTCAAAAATCTGCTTGACAAACATTAGCAAGATTTGTCGCTAAGCCGTTTTTCCCACTTGAATTAAATATCCTTCATAAACAGCCGCTGCAGTCGCAACCGTGCAGACAACTGCGGCACTGCACCTCAAATCCATGAATGCCAGTGTCATCGGAAAAACAAACAGCAGCCCT
>JAFWOE010000016.1 GCA_017509985.1 Lachnospiraceae bacterium | reverse complement strand
TAAATGCGGCGTGGCTTGAACGGAGCTCCGGGGCGAAAGCCCCGTGAGCCAAAAAGAGAAAGCCAGCGCCTTTAGGCGCTGGCAGGCAACGCGGGCTTATAGCCCGCATCCCGAACCACCCGTTTTACGGGTGGAGGCGATTTGGTATCCGGTCGTCCGGAGTGTTCCGGTAAGCGGCTTATATTTGACGGAGAAGCCGCTATGATATATAATTAAGAATCTGCAACATTCAAGTGAGGATAGCATAATGTTGGATCTTATAAAGATTATCTTACTAAGTATTGTGGAAGGGATCACCGAGTGGCTGCCGATCAGCAGCACCGGCCATCTGATCCTTTTCGGGAATATCCTGCAGCCCGGATTCTCGGCAGAATACATGGAAATGTTCAATGTCGTGATCCAGCTTGGGGCGATCCTGGCGATCGTAGTCATCTTCTTTCATAAGCTCTGGCCTTTCCATACAAAGGCAAAGGCGCCTCTCTACAGCCAGTTCGCCAATGCGGACTACTTGGGACGGTTCGGAAAGCTGCAGAAATTTGCCGACAACTATGTTTACATGAATAAGATCATCCTCTGGCTTAAGATCGCCGTGTCCTCCATACCGGCGCTGATCGTCGGCCTGCTTTTTGAGGACTGGCTGGAGGATCACATGCACAAACCGGTTCCGGTTGCGCTGATGCTGATCATCTTCGGCGTGATCCTGATCCTGGTAGAGATGTGGAACACGACCAGAAAGCCGCGGATCACAAAGATCCGACAGATCACGTTTGCGACGGCTTTTGTCATCGGCTGCTTCCAGGCGCTGTCCCTGATGCCGGGAACCTCCCGTTCCGGAGCGACGATCATCGGCGCCCTGATCATCGGGCTTTCCAGAAGTGCGGCCGCGGAATATACTTTTTACATGGCCATCCCGGCCATGGCCGGCGCTTCGGTGATCAAACTTGCAAAATTCGGACTTTCCTTTACCGGAATCGAACTCGGGTGTCTGATCCTCGGTCTGGTCCTGGCCTTTTCCGTATCGATGCTGGTCGTTCGTTTCCTTATGAACTATGTTAAAAATCACGACTTCAAGGTGTTCGGTTACTACCGTATCGTACTCGGTATCGTCGTGATCATCTGCGCGGCAGCCGGAGTGATCTGAATATGCTGAAATACATTGTAACTTTTCTGGTAGCCATGGTGCCGGTCATCGAGCTGAGGGGCGCGATCCCCATCGGTGTCGGCATGGGGGTCCCTGTAACCCAGGCGTATATCATTGCGGTAATTGCCAATATGATCCCCGTTCCTTTTATCTATTTCTTTGCCAGAAAGATACTCGAATGGGGGAAAGATAAAAAATACGTCGGGAAGTTCTTCACCTTCTGTCTTCAGAAAGGAGAATCCGGCGGCAGGAAGCTGATGGCAAAAGCCGGGAGAGGAACTTTTCTGGCACTGCTGATTTTTGTAGGAATACCGATCCCGGGCACAGGGGCCTGGACCGGGACGCTGGCAGCAAGCATATTAAAGATCGATTTTAAGAGGAGCGTACTGGCGGTCATGCTGGGCGTGATGATGGCCGGTGTGATCATGGCCCTGGTATCGGGCGGGATCTTTTCGGCGGTACGGTCCTGAGTGAAGACAGCAAGTGAAGTGTTCGGCCGGGAAGGAGAAGCGTATGAAACTTCTGGAAGACAGAATACGGAAAGACGGTGTGGTGAAAGAAGGAGATGTTCTTAAAGTGGACTCGTTTCTGAATCACCAGATCGATATCGGGCTCTATGAAGAGATCGGAAAGGAGTTCCGGAAGCTGTTTCCGGACGAGGACATCACGAAGATCCTTACGATCGAAGCTTCGGGGATCGGGATCGCCTGCATCACTGCAAGGTATTTCAATGTGCCTGTTGTGTTTGCAAAGAAAACGGCGACGGTCAACATTGACGGCGAAGTGTATTCCACACGGATCGATTCCTTTACACATAAAAGAACCTATGACGTGATCGTATCGAAACGATTTATTAATGAGGGAGACAATATCCTGATCATCGATGATTTCCTGGCCAACGGATGTGCGGTCAGCGGCCTGATCGAGATGGTGCAGAGCGCCGGTGCGAAAGTAGCCGGCGTGGGCATCGTGATCGAGAAGGGGCAGCAGAGCGGCGGACGGCTGCTTCGGGAACGCGGGATCCATGTGGAATCCCTGGCGATCATTGAGAGCATGGATGCCGGAACAGGCGAGATCATATTCCGGGAACAGCAGTAAACGGCTCCCGTAATACAGATCGGGAGACGATAACAAAACGGAGATAAAGAGAGGTATCAGATATGAGATGTCCGTTCTGTAATTCAGATAATACAAGCGTTGTGGATTCGCGTCCGGTAGAGGACAGCAATGCGATCCGGAGAAGAAGAAAGTGTGAGGCCTGTTCAAAACGGTTCACGACCTATGAAAAGATCGAGACGATCCCGGTCATCGTTGTGAAGAAGGACAAGAACAGGGAGCAGTATGACCGGGCAAAAATAGAAGCCGGCATTCTGCGCGCCTGCCATAAGAGGCCGGTGTCTGCAGCCCAGATCTCCGAGCTTGTGGACAGCGTGGAGACCGAAGTCTTCAACTGTGAAGAGAAGGAAGTAAAAAGTTCCTTTATCGGTGAGCTGATCATGAAAAAGCTCCGCGGTCTGGATCCGGTCGCCTATGTACGGTTTGCGTCTGTTTACCGTGAATTTACCGACGTGGATACCTTTATGGATGAACTGAGACAGTTCCAGAAATCCAAAGGAAAAAATAAAGAAAAAGAGGCATAAAATGAGAAGTTTTCAGAAGTCCGAAAAACTGGCGAATGTACTGTATGACGTAAGAGGACCCGTTCTGGAAGAAGCCTCCCGGATGGAAGAAGCCGGAAAGAAGATCATTAAGCTCAATATAGGGAATCCGGCTCCCTTCGGCTTTTCCGCGCCCGATGAGATCATCGAGGATATTATTGCCAACGTTCCGGATACCCAGGGCTATTCCGATTCCAAGGGCCTTTTCTCTGCGAGAAAGGCTATTATGCAGTATCATCAGCTGAAAGGCGTCCAGGATCTGAAGGTTCGTGATATCTATACCGGAAACGGCGTCAGCGAACTCATCCAGCTGAGCATGAATGCGCTGCTGGACAACGGCGACGAAGTCCTGGTCCCGGCGCCCGATTATCCTCTGTGGACAGCCTGCGTCACGCTTGCGGGCGGCAAGGCGGTCCACTACATCTGCGACGAACAGTCGGACTGGGTCCCGGACCTGGAAGATATCCGTTCCAAGGTGACCGAAAGAACCAAAGCGATCGTAATCATAAACCCGAACAACCCGACGGGTGCCCTTTATCCGCGCGAGGTGATCGAAGGAATCATAAAGATCGCGCTGGATCACCAGCTTATTGTTTTTTCGGATGAGATCTACGACCGGCTGATCTTTGACGGAGCCGAGCATGTTTCGGCTGCGGCGATAGCGCCGCCGGAACTGTTCTGCGTTACCTTCTCAGGCCTTTCCAAATCGCATATGGTCGCGGGCTTCCGGATCGGCTGGATGGCTCTTTCCGGCAACAGGGAAAGCGCAAAGGATTATATTGAGGGCCTGAACATGCTTGCGAACATGAGGCTCTGCTCCAATGTTCCCGCACAGTCCATCGTCCAGACGGCTCTGGGCGGATGGCAGAGCTGCCAGCGCTTTATTCAGCCCGGCGGAAGGATCTATGAGCAGAAGGAATATATATACAAAGCGCTGTGCGATATTCCCGGCGTAAGCTGTGTGAAGCCAAAAGCGGCGTTTTACATCTTCCCGAAGCTGGATCCGAAAGTCTTTAACATTAAAGACGATGAGCAGTTCGCACTGGATCTTCTTCATGAGAAAAAACTGCTGATCGTTCACGGAAAAGGCTTCAACTGGTGCGAGCCGGATCACTTCCGGATCGTTTATCTTGCGAACAGGAACATTCTTGAGGACTGTATGGGAAGACTGCAGGACTTCCTGGCAGCGTATCATCAGTAAAGAAAAGGTCTGCTGACCGGAATAGTATGGCATTGTTTTCGGCTCTTTTTCCGTATGTTCACGCGGACAGCGTATACGGAATGGATTTTGAACATATTTATGAGATCGGCTTCCGGGGGCTGGAGTTCGACATCGACAACACCCTCGTAGGTCATGATGCGCCCGCAAACGAACAGGCTGCCGGTCTCTTTCAGAAACTGAAGAAGATCGGTTTCGAACTCTGCATCATCTCCAACAATAACGAGGCAAGGGTGAAGCCTTTTGCAGATGCGGTAGGCAGCAGATATGTCTATAAGGCCGGCAAGCCGTACACGAAAGGATATCTGGAAGGCTGCAGGCTCATGGGTCTGGATAAGGACCGGGTACTGTTTTTCGGAGACCAGTTTTTTACGGATATATGGGGCGCCAACCGATCCGGGATCAAAAGTGTCCTTGTGAAAAGAATGTATTTTCACGAGCGCTGGACGATCCATCTCAAAAGGATCCTGGAAAAAGTGATCTTTGTTTTTTATCGTTTCAGCGGATCTTACAACAGAAAGCTGTAGGGATCCTTACGATTGAGGGATGCTTCCGAACGGCTTTTTGTTTTGTGCTTAAAAAGTTCGGAATCCCATGGAGGAATAATTGGGCATAGAGATGCTTGTTTATATCATTCAGGCGGCCATGCTTATTGCTGCAATACTGCTTCCCCTGTGGATCACCAGGGGGCTTTCCGTTTTATTTCCGGGGGTGGACCGCAAATCGGTAAAAGCAGTGCTCATGATCCTGTTTCTGATCCTTTCAGTCCTGGTATCGGCTGCGTATTTCCTACCGGCCGGATTCTTTCAGAAATGGTTCCGCCGCATCGGGTATTTCTGGATGGTGGCCGAAGCCGGCCTTTTCAGCGGGATGATCCTTTCCAGGATCCTGGCGGAAGTAATCCGCCGGAAACGCAGGATCCCGGTGAAGACTGTCCTGAAGAGCCGGTTCGGACCGGCCAGCGTGCTTCTTGTTATCGGGCTGATGACTGCTTTTGTGATCTACGGAAGCTGGAATGCCAGTTCGAACATACAGGTAACATCCTATAATGTGGAAGCGGATGAGTCCTTCGGCGCTGACGGTGAAATGAGGGTCGTCCTGGTGGCCGACCAGCATTTCGGATACAACGCCGGGTGCGCACTTGCGGAGAAGATGGTTGAAAAGATCAACTCACTGGATGCGGATCTTGTTATCTTTGCCGGAGATCTGTTCGATAACCAGTATGACGCCGTGGAGGATCCGGAACGCCTCGCTTCGATCCTGGCAGGGATTCAAAGCCGGTACGGGATATACAGCTGTTTCGGCAATCACGATGTTGAAGACAATCTGGTTTTCGGATTTTCCTTCAACAAAGGGATCCAGCTGACGGATCCGCGTTATGAGGAATTTTTCAAAAAAGCCGGAATAGAAGGGCTGGCGGACGAAACCGTACCGGTCGGTGAGGCGTTTTATCTGACAGGGAGAAGGGACTATTCCCAGACCGGCAACGCAAGCGGAACGAGGCTGGCCCCTTCGGAACTGACGGACGGTCTCGATCAAAGCCGCCTGATCCTTTGCATCGATCATGAGCCGCCGAAAAACAGGAAGGCAGCTGCCGAGATCGAAGCTGCCGGAATCGACATCCTGCTGTCCGGCCATACCCATAACGGCCAGGTACTGCCCGGAAACCTGCCGATGAAGTTTATCGGGTTCAATTCTTATGGTTACAAAGTGCTGGGCGGGCTTCAGAGCTTTACTACCTCCGGCGTCGGGGCATTCGGCCCCTATATGCGGGTCGGAACGAAATCCGAGGTCATGCTGATCGACATTCACGGAACGGCTTCCTGACCCGGAATTTGCGGGAACAGCAGGCTTTAAGACCTCTGTTGTTTTTATTGACTATAAAAGACGAAACGTCTATATTGTATAAAGATTTTTCCGCTGCCCCGGGGAGAGGGCCCTTACCGTACGCCGGAAGGGCAGCAGCGGATCGGAGACATCATGGAAAAAAGTGCGGAAACAAAGATGAAAAAATTGCTCATACTCGGCGCAGGTTATGCGCAGATACCGCTGATCAGGGCAGCGCAGAGGATCGGTGCCTGTGCGGTCACGGTCAGCATACCGGGGCCTTATGACGGATTTGCTTATGCCGATGAGATCCTGTATGCGGATATTTCCGATCCGGACGCAGTGCTGGAAGCTGCAAGAGAATGCGGGGCAGACGGCATCGCCACCTGCAGCCTGGACCTCGGAATGGCTGCGATCGGAAAAACGGCCGAGGCTCTTTCCCTGAAAGGTCCTTCGGAAGCCGCGGCGAAGACCGTCTCCAATAAATATCTTATGAAGCAGGCTCTGCAGAAAGCAGGGGTGTGCACGCCGAAGTTCTTCCGGATCGAAACGGAAGAAGACTTTTTCAATGCAAAAAAGGAGCTTCAGCTTCCGGTCGTTACGAAGGCGACGGATCTGATGGGCAGCAGGGGGATCTTCCGCTGCGACACCTTTGAAGAAGCTCATGAGAATTATAAAAACAGCATAGAAGCCAGCAAGCTGCCGTTCTGTCTGCTGGAAGAGTTTATTGACGGGGAACTGTTCTGCGTCGAGGCCCTGGTCGAAGACGGCAGACCGGTCTTCATCATACCGAACAATACGGAACCGTTTGAATCCGCGGTTCGGACGTCGATCGGACATTCGATCCCATGGGATCATCCGGATCTTCTGGACCAGCTGAACAGGACGGTAACGGATTCGATCCGGGCGGTCGGTCTGGACAACTGTCCGGTGGATATGGACGTGATACTGAAGGACGGGAAGATCTACGTGATCGAGATCACGGGCAGATCCGGCGCAACCGGGCTGGCCGAGCTCGTAAGCACGCATTTCGGACTGGATTATTACGAGATGGTCGCAAGACTCGCTTTGGGTGAAACGATCCGGCCCTACTTTGATCATCCGAATAACGACGCGGTCATCGTCCGCACGATCTGTTCCGACCGGACAGGGACGGCAGACCGTGTGTATTATGACGGAAGCGATGAAAACGTTCGTGTCGAGATCAATGTGTCAAGGAACGGGGAGGTCCGTGCCTATACGAACGGAAGGGACCGCGTCGGCCAGGTGATCGTACGCGGGGAAACACCGGAAAAGTGCAGGGCGGCGCTTCAAAGGGCGCTGCGGCATACCCATATTGACTTAAAGGGCGATATCCCGCTTTTTGTGACGCCGATCCACCGTATCGGCACGGATGAATATGAAAATGAATTCTTTATGAAACGGGAAGACCTTCTTCCGTTTTCCTTCGGCGGAAACAAGGTCCGCTTTGCTCAGGGTTATCTTCATGATATGCAGGCAAAGAAATGCGACGCGCTGGTCATGTACGGCGGGGAGCGCTCCAATCTCTGCCGGATCCTATCCGCAATGTGCACCGGGCGGGATATTCCGTTTTCAAGAGTCTACAACATGGATGACGATGAGCCGGGCATGCCTTCCGGATTCAATGGCGAACTGGTCACTTCCTGCGGCGGAAAAGTCTATGAGTGCCATAAACCCGAGATCTCTGCAGCCGTCGAACGGGCTATGGAAGACTTCCGGGCCGAAGGACGGAATCCTTATTATATTTACGGAAACAAATTCGGGCAGGGGAATGTACATGTCCCCATGGAACAGTATCACGGCGTTTATGAAGACATTATCCGGCAGGAAGAGGAGCTGGGAATATCTTTTGACCAGATCTATCTGGCTTCCGGCACCAATGCGACGCATTCCGGGATCCTCGCCGGACAGCTGGAAAACGGAGACGCCCGCCAGGTGATCGGGATCTCTGTTACCCGGAACGCGGTCCGGGCCAGGGAAGTCATTCTGGGGAATCTGGAAGAGTACGCTTCAAAGAAAGGCATCAATTACAGCCTTTCGCCGGAAGCAAGTGTTTTCATCACGGATGAGTATCTGTGCGGCGGCTATGGCCGTTATAATGAAGAAATAACAGATACGATCCGGGAGATCTACCGGAAGTACGGGATCCCCCTGGATCCGACCTATACCGGGAAAGCCTGGTGGGGGATGAAGAAGTATATCGAAAAAAACGGGATCCGCGGAAAAAAGATCCTGTTCCTGCATACGGGAGGCAGTCCGCTTTTTGTTGATGCGGTCTGCGGGCAGAGAAAAGAGGAGAGGTAAGGAAATATGCTGGTTTCTATTGTTGTTCCCTGCTACAATTCCGAGAAAACGATCGAAAAGCTTGTAGACCTTTGCTTTGAGACTTTTGAGACGATCCCGGGTTATGAGTGTGAAATGATCCTGGTCAACGATTACTCGAAAGACGGGACGTTCGAAGCGATCAAAAGGGCTGCGAAAAAGCACGACCGGGTCAAAGGCATTAATTTTGCCAAGAACTTCGGCCAGCATTCGGCACTGATGGCCGCATTCCACTATGTGGAAGGCGATTATGTGATCGGGCTGGACGACGATCTGCAGAACCATCCTTCGCAGATACCGGAGTTCCTTAAAAAAGCGGAAGAGGGATACGACATCGTATTCGGCGTTTACAGGAAAAGGAATTTCTCTAAAAAGAAAAACCTGATCAATAAATTCAGTCATTTCCTTATGTGGCATCTTCTGGACCGGCCGAAAGATATCGAAATGAGCAATTTCTGGCTGGCCCGCCGCTATGTTATTGAAAAGACTAAGGAGTTTGTCGGACCGAACGTTTTTATCCAGCTGATCTTTTTCAGCATTACGCATAATATTGCCGAGATCAATATCGAACATTACGAAAGAGAAGTCGGATCCTCCAACTATACCTTCAAAAAAGGGCTGGCGCTCTTTATGCGGCTGGTCAATTATTCGGTCATACCGCTGCGGATCTCCGCCGGGATCGGCGTATTGTTTGCCCTGGCAGGATTTGCCGCAGGCATTATCGTATTTGTGCGAAAACTCGTGCATCCCGATATGGCAGTCGGCTGGCCTTCCCTGATGTGTGCCATGTTCGTACTGTTCGGTATCGTTCTTCTGATGCTGGGTGTGATCGGGGAGTACATCGGCAAAATGATCATTACCCAGTCCAATTCGCCCCAGTTTGTCATACGGGAAACAGTGGGCGTCAGCAGGCCTCAGAAAAAGGCCCTGCCCAAAATGACGGAACTGCACAGGCCTGAAGAGAGGAACTTCTTTCAAAAATGAGTAATCAGCAGCGGAGGAAAACGGTCTTAATTGAATACATCATTCTGATTATTCTGGTGATTGCTGCAGTGACGGTCATCGTCCTGGTACAAAGATCCGGAAAAAAAGATGCCGCGCCGGCAGCAGCGGAGATCATCCGCACGGAAACAGAAAGTCCGGCGGAGTCCGCATCAGGAACACAGGGACAGTCTGCTTTGGCTGCTTCATCCGTATCTGCCTCGGAAACCGTGCCGACGCCGGAGGCAGTCGTTTCGGCGGCAGCGGAAGAACATCCGCTGGGCCCGGTTACCAGAGCACCGGAACCGCATTTGCCTGAGGTCGGCATTGAACTGGATGAAACAGCCCTTCAAAGTGATTTCGTGTATTTTGTACGCAAAGCGGATATGAAGGTTCTTTTTGACCGGCGGGCCAATGAGGTCATGTATCCGGCGTCGATGACCAAGATCATGACCGCCATTCTCGTTCTGGAGAACCTGCATGATATGGATATGAAAGTTGACGTCTGGCAGGAAGACGCGGAGATGTACTACACGGATGATGCGTCGGTGGCCGGCTTTTCACCCGGAGAAAGCGTCTGCGTACGCGATCTCCTTTACGGTGTTATGCTTCCTTCCGGAGCGGATGCTTCAAAGGCGCTTGCCCGCGCGGTAGCCGGAAGTGAAGAGAATTTTGTCGTAATGATGAATGACAAGGCAAAGAAGCTGGGTATGACGCATACGCATTTTATGAACTGTACGGGACTGCACCATCAGGATCATTACAGCACCTGCTACGATATGATGCTGATGCTGAATTATGCGCTGAACAGCGACGTCTTCCGTACCGTTTCCGCAACGCCGGAATGGCTCTGCGAACCGACGGACCTCCATCCGGAGTCCCTGTATTTTGCCAGCACGCTTTCCGGTATCGAAGGCATGTGGCTGGACAACGGGGCGCAGATCATCGGAGGAAAGACCGGTACGGAAGATGAGGCCGGACGATGTCTGGCTTCCTACGGCTCCTACAATGATCAGGAATTCCTTCTGATCACGGCTCATGCCCCGTCGGAGGAAACCGGCAATCTCTGGGATGCCATGACCCTGTACGGAAGCCTTCGCTGAACGAGGTTATTCCTCCACTTCCACGGTGATATGATCGTTCATGTTGTCGATCATTTCACACATCTGTTCGGTGCCGCTGAAGGTTAACACCATGGCACCGATCCCGCACCCTGCGTTCCGGAAACGTTTTATTTCATCTCCGGGCTTCACATAGAGCTGTTCCTTGACGATGCGCTTTCGGATCTCTTCGTCGACAACCAGCCTCCGGAAGCGGCCGTCGGCCAGAGAGTGCAGGATATAAGAAGAGGCACAGACGGCCGGCAGGACCTGGTGAAGATCGGAGACGTCGTCGCCGACTGCCTGACGCACGGTATAGCGTGCGAGATTCACGCCGGTGGCGGCAAAGACCGCGTCGGTAATGAGGTTCCCCCCGTTCCGCGGTCCGACTTCCATCAGATAGACTTCGTCGTCTTCCCCGACGATGTATTCCAGATTGTAAGCCCCCATATGCATATGCAGCAGTGATAAGAGCCTTTCGACCTGGGCACGGGCCCGGTCCTGGATCTTATAATTCTGTATGGGCGGATAAGAGTGGGCGACCGGTGCGTATTTGGAGCAGGAAAGATCGTGATGCTGGTCACAGATCCCCCAGAACCGGATCTCGCCGTCCACGACAAAGATATCCCCGTCGATCTGATATTTCTGCCGCTGGATAAACTGCTCGACGATGACCTTTTTGGAAATGGAATAGGAGAGGGCTTCGTCGAATGCGGCTTTGAAATCTTCTTCTTTTTCGATTTTATTCACGCCTTTGCTTCCGGAGGAATCGATCGGCTTTACCATGACCGTTTTGCCGACGCTGCGGAAAAATCCGAGCGCTTCATCATAGTCTGTAAAAGCGGCACCCTGCGGCATGGGAAAACCGTTTTCCGCCAGAAATTTCCGGAAAAGATCCTTATGGGTCATGATGTTGACCGACTCATAAGGGTTGGTCGGCAGTCCGAGGGCTTCGGCAACATAGGCCGCGGTCGGAGCGGAGACATCCGATGCGTATGAAACAATGCCGTCGATCTTTAATTCCCTTGCGAGGGCCAGGACGGCTTCCTTGTCAATGGTACTTATATTGTGATATTCATCCGCCAGCTTATGTGCCGGATTCTCCGGCAGATAGTCGACGCTGATCACATAGTATCCTTCGTCCTTTGCTGCCTGTGTACAGGTCATCTGTGTGTAATTGCCGCCGAGCAGCAGTATTCTTTTCTGCATATCAAAGCCTTTCGTATTTTTGAAGGATCGGAAGATCTGCCGGACAGATCCAGACGGCGGTATGAGGGCAGACAGGATGGGGTCCGGCTTCTGCTTTCACACCGGCTTTGATTTATTATTATAATTCTGAATGGAAAAGCATGCAACGTAAATAAAGAGCGGCTGTGCAGAATTGAAGATCGGTTTTTGGAGATTGATTGATCATCGTGACAATGATAAACTGCTCAGAGAGGCGGAGACTGCATTCGACGGTCTGGTACAGTTTACTCTTCGAAGGTGAAAGACGGTTTACGGAGCAGGAAATGGATGAAGGTACAATAAAAAGAGAGGGACGGTTTTTCGGCTTTGATTTCGCCAGGGCAGTGTCTGCCGCCGGTATCTTTGCGGTTCATTATATTCAGGAAACCGGCCTGCGGGCTCCCATCTCTTCCGGACTGTTTATTGCCGCGCAGGAGTGGGGCTTTATTTTTGTAACGGTCTTTTTTATCATGTCGGGCGCGCTTTTGGAAATGCGTCATTCCGCGTCGGCGGGAACGTTCCGCATTTTTCCTTTTTACAGGAAAAGGGCAGCATCCATATATCCGGCGTTTTATCTGGTTTACGCGGTTGTCCTTGTCCTGTGGCTTCTGTTCGGAAAAGAAACCTTTTCGCATCTTTTGCGTCCGGAACTGCTGTTCACCGTGGCAGGGGTCGACGGATATTTTGCTTCGACATTCGATACCTGTTACCTTATCGGAGAGTGGTTTCTCGGCGCGCTGATCTTTTTATACCTCCTGTTCCCCCTGCTGTCGAAGACCATGGAAAAATCTGAGCCGGCTGTCTGGTGCGCGCTCCTCGTCCTGTATGCGGTTTTCTTTAACCGGCCCCTGCTTTCGCAGGCACCGGTCACCAATATCTTTTCCTGCCTGGTCTGTTTTGCGTTCGGCGTGACCTTTGCCCGGCATAAACTGTATTTTGAAAAACGGACGCTTATCCCGGGGGCGGCGGTATTCGTCCTGAGCCTGCTCCCCGGATTGAAAAGTGCACTCGGATCGAATCTGACTTCGCATCTGACCGGAACAGGGCTTTTCATAATCCTGTTCTTCGCCGGGGAGGCCGTGATGAAAAAGGAAGTTCCGTGCAGGCTTTTTTCGCGGATCAGCCGGCTTTCCTATCCGTTTTATCTGGTCCACCATGTGATCCTCGGAGCCGGATTGAACGTCCTGTTCCGTCAGATCTCCCTGCCGGAAACGCCCTGGAAATACGCCCCTGCCGCGGCAGTGATCCTGTTTGCGGTTTCCATAGCGGCGGCCCGTGTCGTTGAGATCCTGCTGCAGCTGTTTAAGCGGCAGCGATCCTGAAGCAAAGGCAATAGGACCGGGGCCATTCGGGCAAACCTGCATCGCTGCACAAAAATATGAAGGAACCCAAATGCTTTCTTGACAGAAAACTTGCATGGGGTTATTCTTGGATATAGTCTGTCAGAGAGCTTATATTATATATTTACATATAGATTTCAGGAGGAGAAACATGGCTGTCTCATTTGACCACAGAGCGATCGAAAAGAAATGGAGAGAGAAATGGGAGCAGAATCCCATTAACATCAATGACGGGAAAAAACCGAAATATTACTGTCTGGATATGTTCCCGTATCCTTCCGGAAACGGCCTTCATGTCGGACACTGGAGAGGCTATGTTATTTCCGATGCCTGGAGCAGGTACAAGCTGATGCAGGGCCATTATGTGATCCATCCCATGGGATGGGACGCCTTCGGCCTTCCGGCGGAGAACTATGCCATCAAAAACGGAGTGCATCCCGCGATCTCCACGGCATCCAATGTAAAGAATATTAAAAAGCAGATTCAGGATATCGCGGCGATCTATGACTGGGACATGGAAGTCAATACCACGGATCCGGAGTTCTTCAAGTGGACGCAGTGGATCTTTGTAAAGATGTTCAAAGAAGGGCTCGCTTATGAAAAGGAGTTCCCGATCAACTGGTGCCCTTCCTGCAAGACCGGCCTTGCAAACGAAGAAGTTGTCAACGGACGGTGTGAGCGGTGCGGTGCCGAGGTGACCAAAAAGAATTTAAGGCAGTGGATGCTGAAGATCACGAAATATGCGGACCGGCTTCTGGAAGACCTGGATACGCTGGACTGGCCGGAAAAGGTCAAGAAGATGCAGACCGACTGGATCGGGAAGTCCTACGGTGCGGAAGTCGATTTCGGCATCGAAGGGCGGGACGAAAAGATCACGGTCTATACGACGAGGCCGGATACCCTTTACGGAGCTACCTTCATGGTGCTTTCTCCGGAGCATGAGCTTGCAAAGAGCCTTGCGACCGATGAGACCAGGGAAGCGGTGGAGAACTATATTTACGAAGCTTCCATGAAATCAAACGTGGACAGGATGCAGGCAAAGGAAAAGACCGGCGTATTCACCGGCACTTATGCGATCAACCCGATCAACGACCAGAAGGTTCCGATCTGGCTCTCCGACTATGTCCTTGCAGACTACGGCACCGGTGCGATCATGTGCGTTCCCGCGCATGACGACCGTGACTTTGAATTTGCAAAGAAATTCGGACTTCCGATCGTGCAGGTCATCGCAAAGGACGGGGTGGAGATCGATCCGCTTGAAGAAGCATATACAAACGCGGAAGGCCTTGTCATCAATTCGGGCGAATGGAACGGTATGGAATCCTCCGTTCTGAAGAAAGAAGCCCCGGATATGATCGAAAAAGCCGGGAAAGGCAGACGTACGGTCAATTACAAGCTGCGTGACTGGGTGTTCTCGCGCCAGCGTTACTGGGGCGAGCCCATTCCGATCATCCATTGTCCGCACTGCGGCAACGTGCCGGTTCCGGAAGAGGAACTGCCGCTGCTGCTCCCGGAAGTAGAGTCCTATCAGCCGACCGGCACCGGGGAATCTCCGCTGGCGGCGATCGATGAGTGGGTGAATTGCAAATGCCCGGTCTGCGGTGCGGATGCGAAGCGTGAGACCAATACCATGCCGCAGTGGGCCGGTTCTTCCTGGTATTTCTTAAGATATGTTGACAATCATAACGATCAGGAACTCGTTTCCAAGGAAAAGGCTGACCAGTACCTTCCGGTCGACATGTATATCGGCGGGGTAGAACATGCGGTGCTTCACCTTCTTTACTCCAGATTTTATACAAAGTTCCTGTATGATATCGGCGCAGTCGGCTTTGAAGAGCCTTTCCACAAGCTTTTCAACCAGGGCATGATCACCGGAAAGAACGGGATCAAGATGTCGAAATCCAAGGGAAATGTCGTTTCGCCGGATGACCTGGTCAATAATTACGGCTGTGATTCGCTCCGTATGTACGAGCTGTTTGTCGGTCCGCCCGAGCTGGACGCCGAATGGGACGACCGGGGCATCGACGGTGTCAACCGGTTCCTGCGCCGGTTCTGGACGCTTGCGACGGATTCCGTCGAAAAGAACGTTCCCGCTTCCAAAGCCATGATCAAGGAACGCCACAAGCTGACCTACGACGTCACCACGAGGCTGGAGGCGTTCAGCCTGAACACCGTGATCTCGGCATTTATGGAGCACAACAACGCGCTGATGGATATCGCGAAAAAAGAAGGCGGGATCGATATCGAAACGATCGAAGTATTCGCCCGGCTTCTGGCTCCGTTTGCCCCGCATATCGCGGAAGAGGTCTGGGAGCGCTGCGGACATGACGAGACGATCTTCCACAGCGAATGGCCGTCCTACGATGAAAAGCTTATGGCGGACGATTCCATCGAGATCCCGGTCCAGATCAACGGAAAGACCCGTGCCGTCATCAATGTCGCGAAGGATATCGACAAAGACTCTGCCATCGCAGCAGGCCGCGAGGCAGTATCCGACAGACTTGCGGGGACGGTTGTGAAAGAGATCTACGTTCCCGGAAAGATCATCAATATTGTTGTAAAATAACAGAGTTTTGAAGAGGTCGTCATGCCGGTTGACAGTGTTTTAAAAAGAATCAATGAACGATATAAGTCTTTCAGCAAAGGCCAGAAAAGGCTTGCGGATTTTATCATGAAGAATCCGGATGAAGCGGTCTTCATGACGGCCGCCAGGCTGGGAGAAAAGGTCGGCATCAGCGAATCCACAGCTGTGAGATTTGCCGTGTCGCTCGGATACAAAGGCTTTCCGCAGTTCCGTGCGGCACTGGAAGAGGTCGTCATGAATCATATGACGTCCCTTCAGCGAATGGAAGCCGCAAACAACGATATCAAGCGTGACGAAGTCCTTCACTCGATCCTCCTTTCGGATATCGACAAGATCAAGGCGACGATCGAACTGTGTGATACCGAAACGTTCCGGAATGCGGTAAAGACGATTCTGGAAGCCAGGCGGGTCTATATCATCGGGATCCGGAGCTGTGCCCCGCTCGCGGAGTTCTTCGGGCTGTATCTGAGACAGATCGTTGACGAGGTGACCGTAGTTTCCTCTACGAGCATCAATGAGATCTTTGAGCAGATGATACGGATCAATGAAGAGGACGTGGCGATCGGGATCAGTTTTCCGAGATACTCCATGCGTACGCTGAAGGCGATCGAGTTCGCGAACAGCAGGAATGCGAGGATCATCAATATTACCGACAGTGTTCATTCACCGATGAACCTGTATTCCTCGTGCAATCTGCTGGCAAAGAGTGATATGGCTTCGATCGTGGACTCGCTGGTTGCACCGCTGAGCCTGATCAACGCCCTGCTGGTTGCCCTTTGTATGGAGAGGGAAGAGGAAGTAGCCGGAACTCTTACCATGATGGAGAAACTCTGGGACGAGTATCAGGTTTACAGCCGTGACGATATGGAACCTCCCAGAGAGGAAAGCCGCCCGAACGGCAGGAATACAGAATGAAAAAAGTAATCATTATCGGCGGCGGCGCGGCAGGAATGGCGGCTGCCGTTTTTGCAGCAGAAGCCGGCCTTACCGTCGAGCTTTTTGAAAAGAACGAAAAGCTCGGGAAGAAGCTGTACATTACAGGCAAAGGCCGGTGCAATTTCACGAATGTCTGCACACCGGACGAATTCCTTGAGAATGTGGTTTCCAACCCCAAATTCATGTACAGCTCGATCAGCCGCTTCACAAGCCGCGATGCGGTCGCCCTGTTTGAACGGCTTGGCCTCAGGACAAAAACCGAGCGGGGCAGAAGAGCATTTCCGGCCAGCGATCATTCCTCCGATGTGATTAAGGTACTGGCCGGGCGGATGAAAACGCTCGGCGTGAAGGCCCGTTTGAATACAGAAATCCGGGAATGCCCGATGCCGGATGAAAATACGGCCGTGATCGTGGCCACAGGCGGCTTATCGTATCCTTCGACCGGGTCGACCGGCGACGGATACCGGTTTGCGGAAAGGACGGGGCACCGGGTCTCAAAGACTTTCCCGGCACTGGTCCCCCTGATAACAAAGGAGGGGTTTATCCCTGAAATGCAGGGACTGTCGCTGAAAAACGTACGTCTGACCTTTAAAAAAGGGAAGAAAAAGCTGTTTTCGGAGTTCGGAGAACTTCTGTTCACCCACTGCGGTATCAGCGGGCCGCTGGCTCTGAGCGCAAGCTCTTTTCTGACAAGGATCCTTTCGGAGGAGGAACTGACCGCCGAACTGGACCTGAAGCCGGCGCTTCAGGATGAACAGATCCGGGCAAGGCTTCTGAGAGAAAAGGAAAGCAGTCCGGAACGGTCTTTTAAAAATATGATGGGAGCGCTGCTGCCTTCGAAGATGGTCCCGGTATTCGTAAAACAGACCGGCATCGATCCGGACAGAAAGGCAAAGTCGCTGGACGGCGGCTGGCTGGATAAAACGGCAGGCCTTCTGCGTTCCTTCCGCTTCACGGTAACGGCTGCCGCACCGTATACGGAGGCGGTCATCACCCAGGGCGGCGTCAGTGTGAAGGATATCGATCCGAAAACGATGGAAAGCAGAGTGATTCCCGGCCTGTATTTCGCGGGCGAAGTGCTGGATGTAGACGCACTGACCGGGGGTTATAATCTGCAGATAGCGTGGTCGACTGCTTTCGCGGCAGCTTCGGCCATTGCGGAGAAATGATCAAGGAGAGAAAAATGGGATTTCAGATCGCGATTGACGGCCCTGCAGGGGCCGGAAAAAGCACCATTGCAAAAATGGTTGCCAACAGGCTGGGGTTTACCTATATGGACACCGGGGCCATGTACAGGGCCGTCGGCCTTCTTTTCGATGCACAGGAGAAGTTTCCTGAAAGCAGCGAAGAGATACGGAAGGTCTGCGACGCAGCGGATATCGATATCCGGTTCATTGACGGCAGCCAGAGGATCTTCCTGAACGGAAAGGACGTATCCGATGTCATCCGTACCGAACATGCCGGCAACACGGCTTCCTACGTAAGCACTTTTCCGGAAGTCCGGACCCGGCTCGTTGCGCTGCAGCAGGAACTCTCCAGAACCTGCGACGTGGTCATGGACGGAAGGGATATCGGGACTGTCGTGCTTCCGAACGCGGATCTGAAGATCTTTATGGAAGCGGATATCCTTGTCCGGGCACAGAGACGTTTTGACCAGCTCGCTGAAAAGGGAGAGACGCCGGATATGGAGCAGATCATAAAGGATCTGGAAGCAAGGGATCATCAGGACCGGAACCGGGCGGTTTCGCCTCTGAAACAGGCAGATGATGCGATCCTGATCGACACTTCGGACATGGACAGGGAAGAAGTCACAGAAGAGATCCTCAGGCTTTACAAAAAAGTAAAGGACGGAGCGCTTTGAACGGTTCATGCCGGATACAACACACG
Source organism: Lachnospiraceae bacterium (assembly GCA_017509985.1). Taxonomy (GTDB): domain Bacteria; phylum Bacillota; class Clostridia; order Lachnospirales; family Lachnospiraceae; genus Alectryocaccobium. The sequence continues at coordinate 24,269 of JAFWOE010000016.1, read as the reverse complement.
GCAGCAGGAGGGAAAAGGAACGGATGAAAGCCACCGTTGCGAAAACCGCCGGATTCTGCTTCGGCGTACAGAGAGCACTGGACATTGTCTATGAGAAGATCGGGGAAGGAAAAGCTCCGATCTTTACGTACGGTCCGATCATTCATAATTCCCATGTGGTTGCGGAACTGAAGGAAAAAGGCGTCCGGGTGATCGGGTCCCGGGAAGAGCTGGACCGGCTGGAAAAAGGAACGGTCATTATCCGCTCGCACGGCGTTTCCAGGGATGTTTATGAAAGCCTGGACAGGGAAGGGATCGACCGGGTGAATGCGACCTGTCCGTTTGTTGCCCGGATCCACAGAATCGTGGAAAAAGCTTCGGCAGAAGGCCGCCATATCCTCATTGCCGGCAACCGTGATCACCCGGAAGTGCAGGGCATCATGGGGTGGTGCGGAAACAGCTGTACGGTGGTTCAGAACACCTCGGATCTGCAGGAAATTAAGGCAGCATCCGGCACGAAATTCACGCTTGTCGCGCAGACAACTTTTAATTACTCTGAATTTAAAGAACTAGTTGAATTTTCAAAAAAGTTGGGTTATGATGTTTCTGTTGCGAATACGATTTGTGACGCGACTCAAAAGCGTCAGGAAGAGGCCCGCAGCATATCACAGTTGGTAGATGCTATGATTGTCATAGGCGACATGCATAGTTCAAACACGCAAAAGTTGTATGAGATCTGTAAGCAATTTTGCAAGCGCACATACTTAATTGAGACACTCGATGATTTGAAACCCGTAAACTTTCAATCGCCAGGTCGCATAGGTATTACAGCTGGGGCATCTACCCCTAAAAAAATTATTGAGGAGGTTCAAAATTATGTCAGAAATGAGTTTTGAACAGATGCTGGATGAATCAATCAAATCCATCCATAACGGCGAGGTGGTTGAAGGCACTGTTATCGATGTTAAAGAGGATCAGATCATTCTTAACGTCGGTTACAAAGCAGACGGAATTCTCACAAAGCAGGAGTATTCCAACGACCCCGATGTAGTCCTTACCGAGGAGGTCAAACCCGGACAGACTCTCGAAGTTAAAGTTTTAAGAGTCAATGACGGAGACGGCCAGGTTGTCTTAAGTTACAAGAGACTGATGGCAGACCGCGGAAGCAAAGTCCTCGAAGCGGCTTATGAGAACGGGGAAGTTCTTACGGGAACCGTTACCCAGGCACTGAGCGGCGGCTTAAGCGTTACCTGTGAAGGCTCCAGAGTATTTATCCCGGCAAGCCTTGTTTCGGATGTTTTCGAGCATGACCTTAAGAAGTTCATCGGCCAGGAAGTCAACTTTGTGATCATCGAGTTCGATCCCAGAAGACGCAGGATCATCGGCGACAGAAAACAGCTTGTTGCTGCCGAAAGAGAAAAAGCACAGGAAGAACTCCTTTCCCGTATTTCCGTAAACGATGTTATCGACGGTATCGTAAAGAATGTTACCGATTTCGGCGCATTCATCGATCTCGGCGGCGCGGACGGCCTCCTTCATATTTCCGAGATGAGCTGGGGACGGATCGACAATCCGAAGTCCCTGTTCAAAGTAGGCGCACCGCTTAAAGTCCTTGTAAAAGACATTAACGGAAAGAAGATCGCCCTTTCCCTGAAGTTCGAAGACCAGAATCCGTGGCTGCATGCTGCTGAGAAGTACCAGAAGGGAACGATCGTTGAAGGACGTATCGCCAGAATGACCGATTTTGGTGCTTTTGTAGAACTGGAGCCGGGTGTAGACGCCCTCCTTCATGTTTCGCAGATCTCACGCGACAGAGTCGAGAAACCCTCGGATGTTCTTACCGTAAACCAGATCGTTACCGTTAAGATCGTGGATTTCAACGAGGATGCCCGCAAGATCTCTCTTTCCATGAAGGCTCTTGAGCCTCCGAAGGCAGAGGCTCCGGCAGCAGAAGAAGCACCGGCAGAGGAAGTTCCGGCTGAAGAAACTCCTGCTGAGGAAGCTCCGGTTGAGGAAGCTCCTGCAGAGGAAGCTCCCGTCGAAGAAGCTCCGGTTGAGGAAGCTCCTGCTGAAGAAGCACCGGCAGAAGAATAATAAAAATAATCTGTAAAAAAAGGCCGTCAGGAAGACCTGCCGGCCTTTTGCATGTCTGAAGCATTTTTATTCAAAATGCGTAAAAACTGACTGACAGTTTGTCAGTTCTATCATTGACATGGAATAAACGCAAGTTTATTATCTTTCTATAAAAAATAAAGTTCCAGGTCACAGTACGGACGGCTGTCTGTACCGTGCTAAGGGGGAAGCAGGTGGAAATCCTGCACGGTCCCGCCACTGTAAGCGAGGAGCGGTCCGGAAAATGTCATTGGATCCGAACAGAACGGAACCGAGAAGACCCGGAAAGCGAAGAGACGCAAGTCAGGAGACCTGCCTGGAACGGATCATATAAGATGCGAGGAAACATCGGAATATGATCAATTAAAGGCGGTTGAAAACGGGAACTGCACAGGCAGTTCCTTTTTTGTGTTTTGGAAAAACTGCCGTCGGGTACATGGAGATTACCGGTTTACGGTTGCTCAATATATTTTTTTGCAGTTAAGAAGGAGGAAACAATGAGAAAAACAATCATTGCAGTGTTATGCGCGGCGGCTATGGTCGCAACCATGCTTGCGGGCTGCGGTTCGAAAGCAGAACCCGCTCCTGCCGCAGCTGAAAGCACCGCAGAAGAAAGCGCAGCAGCAAGCAGTGCAGCTGCTGAAAGCACTCCGGCTCCTACAGAAGAGCCGGCACCTGCTGAAGAAGGACCGACCGATCAGGAATTAGCTGACGAAGTTGCAGCCATGATCGATGCGATCTATGTTCAGGAATGGACACCGGATACCGAAAAACAGTGTGCAGACGCGAAAGCCGGCTGGGATGCCCTGACCGATGCACAGAAGGAACTGGTTGAAGGCGAAGAAGCTGATCCGGATTATTTCGGAAGAGATACCGGCGATGCTTCCAAAGATGATCCGAGAAACGCAGACGACATCGGAGAGAACGAACTTCTGGTCGTCAGCTTCGGAACATCCTTCAACGACAGCCGTGCGGAAGATATCGGCGGGATCGAAGCAGCCCTGGAAGCAGCTTATCCGGAATGGTCCGTAAGACGTGCTTTCACCGCCCAGATCATCATGAACCATGTACTGGCCCGCGACGGCGAGAAGATCGACAACGTCGTACAGGCTCTGGACCGCGCAGTTGACAATGGTGTCAAGAACCTTGTGATCCAGCCGACCCACCTGATGCATGGTGCGGAGTATGACGAGCTTTGTGAGGCCGTTGAAGACTATATGGACAAATTTGAGTCCGTTAAGATCGCGGAGCCCCTTCTTGGTGAAGTCGGAGAAGACGCAACCGTAATCAATGCCGACAAGGAAGCCGTTGCAGTTGCTGTTACGGAAGAAGCTGTTAAGGAAGCCGGTTTTGACAGCCTGGAAGATGCCGAAAAAGACGGCGTTGCCTTTGTCTTCATGGGACACGGAACATCCCATACCGCAAACGTTTCCTACAGCCAGATGCAGACGCAGATGGATGAACTCGGTTATGAGAATGTCTTCATCGGAACCGTAGAAGGCGAGCCGGAAGAGACCGAGTGCAGCGTTGTTATCGACAAAGTTGCTGAAGCAGGCTACAAGAAAGTCATCCTTCGTCCGCTGATGGTCGTAGCAGGTGACCATGCGAACAACGATATGGCAGACCCGGATGATGAAGAATCCTGGATCAGCCAGTTCTTCGCTTCCGAAAACTTTGAAAGTGTTGAATGCCAGATCTCAGGCCTTGGCCGTATCCCGGCTGTTCAGGATCTGTATGTTGCTCACACCGGCGCCGCTATCGGCAACAGCATTCCGGATGGTGTTTATCAGGTAAAATTTGACACCGACAGCAGCATGTTCCACATCAACGAAGCACTTGACGGAATGGGCGAGCTGACCGTTAAAGACGGTGAGATGACCATCCATATCACACTTGCTTCCAAGAACATCGTGAATCTGTTCCCCGGAACTGCCGAAGACGCTCAGAAAGACGGCGCGGAACTTCTGCAGCCGACGACTGACGAAGTGACCTACAGTGACGGAATCACCGAAGAAGTATACGGCTTCGATGTTCCGGTCCCGGTCCTGGATGAAGAATTTGATCTTGCACTGGTCGGAACAAAAGGCACCTGGTATGACCATAAAGTCGTAGTATCCAGCCCGGTTATCGAGGAAGCCAGCGAAGAAGATCTTGCAGCGGCAGCGGAAGCTGCAGCCCTGATCGATGCGATCTATGTTCAGGAGAGGACAGATGACACCGATAAACAGTGCGAAGAAGCCAAAGCAGCCTGGGACGCCCTGACCGACGCCCAGAAGGAACTGGTTGAAGGCGAAGAAGCTTCTCCGGATTATTTCGGAAGAGATACCGGCGATGCTTCCAAAGATGATCCCAGAAACGCAGACGACATCGGCGAGAACGAACTGCTTGTTGTCAGCTTCGGAACATCCTTCAACGACAGCCGTGCGGAAGATATCGGCGGGATCGAAGCAGCCCTGGAAGCAGCTTATCCGGAATGGTCCGTAAGACGTGCTTTCACCGCCCAGATCATCATCAACCATGTACAGGCCCGTGACGGCGAGAAGATCGACAATATGGATCAGGCGCTTCAGCGTGCGATCGACAACAAGGTCAAAAACCTTGTGATCCAGCCGACCCACCTGATGCACGGTGCAGAATATGATGAACTGGTAGAAGCAGTTGAGAAGGTTCAGGATAAATTTGATTCCGTGAAGATCGCGGAGCCGCTCCTTGGCGAAGTCGGAAAAGACGCAACTGTCATCAATGCGGATAAAGAAGCCGTTGCAAAGGCCGTTACCGCCGCAGCTGTGAAAGCAGCCGGTTATGACAGCCTGGAAGCAGCAGAAGCAGACGACGCGGCCTTTGTCTTCATGGGACACGGAACTTCTCATACCGCAAACGTTACCTACAACCAGATGCAGACACAGATGGAAGCTCTCGGTTACAAGAACGTCTTCATCGGCACGGTAGAAGGTGAGCCGGAAGAGACCGAATGCAGCGTTGTTATCGACAAAGTAAAAGAAGCCGGATACAAGAAAGTCATCCTTCGTCCGCTGATGGTCGTAGCAGGCGATCACGCCAACAACGACATGGCAGATCCGGATGATGAAGAGTCCTGGCTCAGCCAGTTCGCGGATTCCGGATACTTTGAGGGCATTGAATGCCAGATTGCAGGCCTCGGCCGCATCGAAGAGGTTCAGAAGCTCTATGTTGCTCATACCGGCGCAGTGATCGGATAATATGCGCGTGAGCTGCTGAAGTTAATACGTAAATAAAGAATGAGCCGGCAATATGCCGGCTCATTTTCTGTAAGTAAGTTTTTTTATTTTACCAGGTCATTCATCGTATACAGGCCGGGCTCCCTGTCTTTCAGGAAGAGGGCGGCGCTGATCGCACCTTCCGCAAACAGTGCGCGGCTGTGCGCTTCGTGCTTCAGGGAAATGGTCTGGTTCGGAGTCCCGATCAGGACTTCGTGTTCGCCTACGATGTTTCCCATGCGGATGGCGGAAATACCGATTTCATTGGGCTTGCGCTTGCAGCTGTTCCCGCTCCTCCCGCTAACGACAAATGAATCCGGCCGTACGGAGGAGATCGCCTCGGCGATGGCAAGCGCGGTGCCGCTCGGCGCATCGACTTTTCGATCGTGGTGTTTTTCGATGATCTCGATTTCGGCATTGGGCATGGCAGCCGCGGTCTTTTTGGCAAGCTCAATAAGGAGTGCGATGCCGATCGAGTAGTTTGCTGCAAAGAAAAGAGGGATCTTTCCGGCGGCCTCAATGATCGCCTTCCGTTCTTCATCCGTCTGCCCCGTTGTGGCCAGAACCAGAGGGATCCTGTTTACAACTGCAAAAGACAGTAGGTCATTGGTGCAGGAATGATGCGAGAAATCGATGATCACATCCGCGTCGGTACAGGCATCGTCAAAGGATGCTGCACAGGGGAAGGGCATTCCGTCTCCGTTGAACGCGTCAACACCCGCAATGATCTCCACATCTTCATATTGTGTTTGCGCAGCGGTCAGGACCTCGCGGCCCATATGTCCGCCGCAGCCGGATAATAATACTTTCATAGTTTCAGCCCTTTCAGATCAGGTTCTGTTCCTTCATCAGTGCGAGAAGCTTCTCTTCATGATCTTTCTCCATGACCGTGAGAGGAAGACGCACATAGTTTTTGCAGAAGCCCATGGCTGCCATGGCTGCCTTGACCGGTATCGGATTGACTTCGCAGAACAGCGCATTGATCAGAGGCAGGAGTTCGCACTGCATCTTTGCACTTCCGGCTACATCGCCTTCGAAAAACTTTTTGCACATCAGTGAGGTCTGAGCCGGCATGAGGTTGGAAAGAACGGAGATAACGCCCTGTCCGCCCATGGAAAGGATCGGTACGATCTGGTCGTCGTTTCCGGAGTACATCGTCATCGTATCGCCGACGAGCGACTGAGTCTCTACGATCTTGGAAATATTCCCGTTGGCTTCTTTTATGCAGCTGATCTTCGGGTTTTTGGCAAGCTCTGCATAGGTCGAAGGTTCTATGTTAACTCCTGTGCGGGAAGGCACGTTGTAGGCGATTATCGGAGCTTCGGATACTTCCGCGATCGCGTTATACATTTTTACCAGACCTTTCTGGGTCGCCTTGTTGTAATAAGGCGTAACGACCAGCATACCGTTGTATCCGAGATCGCTCGCGTATTTTGTCAGGGAGATCGCGTAATCGGTCTCGTTGGAACCGGTGCCGGCGATTGCGGGAACACGGCCTGCGATCTTTTCGATACAGAACTTGAGCACGGCGCGGTGTTCTTCGTCGGTGAGAGTGGATCCTTCACCGGAGGTGCCGGCGATAACAAGTGCGTCGATCCCTTCGGATATCTGCCAGTCAATAAGCCTGCCGAAAGATTCGTAGTCGACACCGTTCTCGGTTAAGGGTGTGATGAGTGCGGTCGCTGCGCCGCGGAAGATAGGTTCATTTGCCATGATAGCGCCTCCAAAAGCAGTAATCAGAACATAGTTCCGTTTTATGGTTCAAAAATGCTTTATTAAGCTACAATATTAAAGCAAACCGCCCGGATTGTAAAGATATTCTTTGGAAAGTAGTAAACAAGACGGAATTTATCTGATATAATAGCAAATTAGTAAAGTGGACATAGTGCGGCCGGACGCGCTGCAGCCGGACCGGGTTTATTCCATGTTCACACAAAGATACCGTTTATCAGCAGTTCAGTTTAAAGGAGATCCGCTATGTTAAAAGATGGAAAGATCTGGGTCGCAAAATCCGATAAGGAACTTTATCTTCTTCCGAAAATGGCCAACCGTCACGGACTGATCGCCGGTGCTACCGGTACCGGTAAAACGATCACAATGAAAGTCCTTGCGGAATCGTTTTCCGATATGGGGGTTCCGGTATTTTTCAGTGATGTAAAGGGAGATCTTTCAGGAATGTGCAGCCCGGGAATCCATACCGAGGATATGCAGGGCCGCATCGAGAGATTTGGCATAGAAGGCTTTGAATACAAATCCTACCCGACAAGATTCTGGGATATCTTCGGGGAGCAGGGGCATCCTGTACGGGTCACCGTATCCAGCCTCGGCCCGACGCTTCTGACCAAACTCTTTAATCTGACGGATGTACAGTCGGGCGTTCTGAACGTCGTGTTCCGGGCGGCAGACGACCAGGGGCTTCTGCTCCTGGACCTCAAGGATCTCCGGGCAATGCTTCAGTATGTCGGAGAGAACCGCGAAGAATATACGACGCTGTACGGCAACGTCAGCAAAGCCAGCATCGGAGCGATCCAGCGGGCGCTGCTTGCGTTTGAACAGGAAGGCGGCGAAGGGATCTTCGGCGAACCCGAACTGGATATTACCGACTGGATCCGGACGGATACGAACGGCAGAGGATACATCAATATTCTTTCCAGCGTCCGGCTGATCCAGAGCCCTACCGTTTATTCGACGTTCCTTCTCTGGATGCTTACGGATCTCTATGAGAAACTGCCGGAAGTCGGCGATCTGGACAAACCGAGGATCGTATTCTTCTTTGACGAAGCGCATTTTCTTTTCAAGGGTACGTCCCGGGCCCTGGTCGACAAGATCGAGCAGGTGGTCAAGCTGATCCGTTCGAAGGGCGTAGGCGTTTACTTTGTGACGCAGAATCCGACCGATATTCCCGATCCGGTGCTTGCCCAGCTTTCAAACCGGATCCAGCACGGACTCCGCGCGTATACGCCTGCCGAGCAGAGAAGCATCCGGGCCGCAGCTTCGGCTTTCCGCAGGAATGATGCCTTTGATACCGAAGAAGCGCTCGCGGCTCTCGGAACCGGGGAAGCGCTGGTAAGCTTCCTGGATGAGAGCGGGACGCCGGGCATCGTTGAAAACGCCAGGATCCTCCCGCCGCAAAGCCTGATGGGAGCGGCACCGGCGGAAGCCGTGCAGAGCGTGATCGGCACCAGCGAATTCGATTTTAAATACCGCCAGACCGTAGACCGGGAATCGGCCTTCGAGATCATCGAAAGAGCAAGGCTCCAGATGCAGGAAGAAATGGAGGCATATGAACTGGAGCAGGAGCAGGCTGCTGCCGCCGCGAAGGCGGAAGCCAAGGCGGCAACGTCGAAAAAGAAGCAGTCCGCGTCCGGCAAGGTAGCCCAGAGAGCCGTATCGAGTGCGACCTCATCGGTAGCACGTTCGGTCAGCACGAACATGATCAATTCGATCGTGGGAGGCAAGAAGAGCAGTGCCGGTACGATCGCGAAGCGCGCTGCGACCAATGCCCTGAGTTCGGTCATGCGGTCCGGGGCGAATTCAATAGTTAGAGGACTTTTCGGCAACAGGAAATAAGAGTAGTCAGACGACCAGCACATAAAAATAAGGGTTATTTCGAATGTACAGATGTCCAAACTGCGGGGGAGACATGACGTTCTCCCCCGAGAAACAAAAACTTGTCTGCGCCTATTGCGACAGCGAATTCACGGTGGATGAATTCGAGGCAAAAAAAGGCGTGAACGCTGAGGAACATACCGTCACGGAAGAACAGCCGGAATTCTCCGAAGAGGATGAAAAGTATTTCCAGGCGACGATCTTCACCTGCCCGCAGTGCGGGGGAGAGATCATGAGCACGACCGACACGGCGGCAACATTCTGCAGCTTCTGCGGCGCTTCGGTGCTTCTTTCAAGCAGGGTCAGCAACGAAATGCGCCCGGATATGATCATTCCGTTCAAGATCTCTAAGCAGCAGTGCGAGGAGGAATACAAAAAGAAGCTTTCCAAAGCGCTGTTTGTTCCTTCCGGGATGAAAAAGGACGAAGAGATCGAAAAATTCCGAAGCATATACATGCCTTACTGGGTCTATTCGTACGATTACGACGGTCCGATAAAAACAAAGGGCAAGACGACCTCGAGACGGGGAGACTATATCTATACCAAGCATTATGACCTGACGGCGGACGCTCAGCTGGATTACGACGGGATCTCGTTCGACGCTTCCTCTACTTTTGCGGACAGCCTCAGTGAGGCGGTGGCTCCTTTTGATATGAAACAGGCCGACAGTTTCAAGGCGGCCTATATGACCGGCCACTACGCGGATACAAAAGACGTAAATGCAGATGTTTATGAATCCGATGCTGCGGACGTTGTGAGGGAGCATGCGATCGAAGAGATCTACCGCAACGGAGATTATTCAAAATACGGAATTGCCCGTTCGGATATCAGTGTCAGTTTCGAGCCGAGCCTGAAGAGCATTAAATACGGCTTTTTCCCGGTCTGGTTCCTTGCCAGCCGAAGCAAAAAAGGAGACCGTGTCAGCTATGCCGTCGTGAACGGGCAGACCGGAAAGATCGCTGCAGACCTTCCGGTGGATCTCGGAAAATATCTGCTGGGATCCCTGCTGCTTGCGGTTCCGATCTACCTGCTTCTTTCCTTCGTATTCAATTTTACCTTTACCCCGAGAATCATGCTCGGGCTGGCGATCGTGCTCGGCATCATCAGCATCGTGATCGGCAACAGGGAATACAACAAGGTCTATACGAGAGAGAATTACCTGGATGACAAAGGGTTCCAGACCATGCATGAGAAGCATGCGCAGAAGAATAAAAAGATCCGGACCAAAAAAGGCAGTGTAAACTTCAACGTCGGAGATTTCCTGTCCGGTTTCGGATGGGTCTGGATCGTGATTGTCGGCATCTCGGTCCTGTCCCGGCTCGGGTCGATGGGCTTTGCAGTCGTCTTTATCGCCATCTTTGCGGTCGTGATCTTCGCGGTAACGAAGGGGCTCCGGGGCGGAAAGGAAAGCGAGAGCCGCATTTTTGCCGCACCGATGAAAGAAAAAGCCGGAATGCTCATCAAGCCGGCCATCGGCATCATCGCCGCACTGGTCGTCGTGCTGTGGAATCCGTATCAGGACCCCATACATTACGGAGTGGCCATTGCTTCGCTGGTGCTGACAGTCTGGACTTTCACCGATATCATAAAGGCACACAACCGGCTGACCGAACGCAAACTGCCGCAGCTTGGAAAGAGAGGAGGTGATGAGAATGCTTAAAAAACTGCTCAGTGCGGCTTTGATCTTCACATTTGCATTTTCAGTCATCACTGCCTTCTCGGGCAGGGAGGTTTATGCGTCCAGATACATCAATGATGATACAGGTTATTATGTGATCGTTGAAGACGATGCGGACCTTCTGACGGACGAAGAAGAGAAGGATCTGGCTCAGGAAATGAAAGGCATTACGGCATACGGAAGCATCGTTTACAAGAGCATTGATTCGAATTCGACGACTGCCAGAAAATACGCAGAGGATTATTCCTACACAAATTTCAAAAACGACAGCAACGCGGTATTCCTGATCGATATGGACAACCGCCAGATCTACATTGCCGCAGCGGGTGAACTGAACAATACCATCACCACCGCAAAGGCCAATACGATCACCGATAATATTTACCGCTACGCATCCCGCGGAGATTATTACGGCTGTGCGGCGGAAGCGTTCAAACAGATGAACGCCCTGCTGGGCGGGCAGGCAATCGCCGAGCCGATGAAGCATATCTGCAATGCGATCCTGGCGCTGATCATTGCCATGCTGATCTTCTTTATCGTGGTCAACCGTTCCGTATCCCTGAAGAGAAGGAGCATGGACAGCATCATGGAAGGTACTGCAAAAGCCTTTGTAGCGGCGGGAGCTGCCAGCGCGGTGTTCCGTAACGAGACCAGAAGCTATTCGCCGATCCGGAGCAGTTCCGGCGGAAGCGGCGGGGGCGGCGGCTTCTCCGGCGGAGGCGGCGGAGGCGGCGGTTTCTCCGGAGGCGGCGGAGGCCACGGATTCTGATGCAGCCGCAGACCCGAAAGGGATGAGGAAATTGAAAACATATGAAAGACAGAAAAAGAATCACTTTAATATATAATCCCACTGCAGGGAAAGGATCGATCCGCTTTTCCCTGTCCAATGTGATCAATGCTTTGACAAAAGGCGGATATGACGTGCTCGTACATCCGACACAGAGCAGATATGACGCAAAAGAGTTTGCCAGGGAGAGGGCTGGGGAAGCGGATATAGTTGTCTGTTCCGGAGGTGACGGAACACTCTGTGAAGTTGCGACCGGCGTCTATCTCTCCGGGGCAAAAGTGCCGATCGGCTATATCCCGAGCGGAAGCACCAATGATTATGCCGCCAGCATCGGCCTTCCGAAATCGGCTGAAGAGGCTGCCAAATGCATTGTGAACGGGAAGCTCCACGGCTTTGATCTGGGACAGTTCAATGATTCCAATTTTATATATGTAGCGGCATTCGGGTGGTTTACGGATGTTTCCTACGCAACGGATCAGAATCTGAAAAATGTCCTGGGGCACGGAGCCTATGTTCTGGAAGCCGGGAAAAGGCTGTTTAAAATGCCGGTGTATAATATAAAAGTCCGTACAGATGAAATGGACGTTGAAGAAAGCATCGTCTATGGTATGATATCCAATACACGGTCCGTAGGCGGGATGAAGGAATTTGCCTGGCGCGAGGTGGATATGGATGACGGGCTCTTTGAAGTGACTCTTGTGCACAATCCTACGAATCTGCTGGAGCTTTCCGAGGCGGTAACCTCCCTTCTGAGCGGTGAGCCGAGCAGGCTGATCCACCGGTTCAAGACCCGGAGGGTCGAGATCTCGAGTGACGAGGCGATCAGCTGGACGCTTGACGGGGAACAGGCCGGTGACTACAGGGATGTGAAGATCGAAAACATCCAGAATGCGATCACACTGATCGTCAGGAAAAAGCAGTAATCTGTTATATTTGCAAAATATTTAAAAATATGTTAAGATTATATTTCGTAATTCAGAAAAGGGATTCCTGAGGGTAAAAAAGATGTTATCCGAAAAATCATTACAGAATACGCTGGATAAGATCCGGGAGATTTCCGGAGCGGATCTTGCCGTTTATGATCATGCCGGAAAAGTGTGCGCGTCTGCTGTGGAAGGAAAACGGCTTCCTTCCGAATCCGAGATCGCCGCATTTGCCGAAAACGGTGAAGACAGCGGGAGCTGCAGGGGATTCTCTCTGGCAAAGACGGCTGATGAGGATCATAAACTTTATATCGTTGCGGCCGCGGGAGGAAAAGATCCCTCTCTGACCGCCGGGCTGACTGCGCTGCAGATCTCGGGCTTTTCTGCCGGACAAAGAAACCGGCAGGACAGGGAGAACTTTATCAAAAACCTTCTGCTGGACAACATGCTCCTGATCGATGTTTACAGCCGTGCAAAAAAACTTCATATAGAGGATGCTGCACGGAGATGTGTGCTTCTCGTCCAGCCTTCTGCTGCGAAAAAACGCACGGCAATGGCGGATATCGAAATGCTTTTCGGCGAAGAAGAGGAGATCCTGGTGACCGTGGCCGATGACAACGGCATCGTTATCATCCGGGAACTCGACAGAGGCGAAGGCTATGAAGTCATCAAGGCAACGGCAGAGAAGATCCTCGAAACGCTTGGGAATGACGGCGAGACCTATGTTTCCTACGGGACGATCACCAGCGGGCTCCGCAATCTTTCCAGGTCGTTCAAGGAAGCGGGGATGGCGGTGGACGTCGGGAAGATCTTCCTTCCGGACAGAAGGATCATTTCCTACAGCGAGCTTGGAATAGGCCGGCTGATCTATCAGCTGCCGATCCCGCTCTGCAGGATGTTTATCCGCGAGATCTTCGACGATAAATCCCCCGATGAATTCGATGAAGAGACCATTGCCACGATCAATAAATTTTTTGAAAACAATCTGAACGTTTCCGAAACGTCGAGACAGCTTTATATTCACAGGAACACGCTGGTTTACCGGCTGGATAAACTTCAGAAAACAACAGGCCTCGATCTTCGTGTATTCGAAGATGCGATCACTCTCAAGATCGCAATGATGGTCGTTAAATATATGAAATATAAGGAAACAGACCGGAGGAGTATATGATAGTATTGGAAGGGGTAACCAAGAGTTACGAAAAAGGACTGCCGGCTTTGAGCAATATGGATCTGAAGATCGAAGATGGGGAATTCGTCTTTGTCGTCGGAGCCAGCGGATCCGGAAAATCAACATTTATCAAACTGCTTTTAAAAGAGATCGAACCGACGGAGGGAAGGATCCTGATCGATAACCAGGACCTTACCAAAATCAAAAGAAGGAACGTTCCGATCTTCCGCAGAAAGCTTGGAGTCGTATTCCAGGATTTCCGCCTTTTAAAAGACAGGACCGTTTATGAAAACGTTGCCTTTGCCCAGCGCGTGATCGAGCGTCCGAACCGTGTGATCAAAAGAAACGTACCGGAAGTGCTTACGCTGATGGGCCTGGCCAACAAGTACAAATCTCTGCCGAAAGAGCTTTCCGGCGGAGAACAGCAGAGGGTGGCACTGGCGAGAGCGCTGGTGAACAAACCTTCCATTCTTCTTGCGGACGAGCCGACAGGAAACCTCGATCCCAAGAACTCCATAGAGATCATGAGGCTTCTGGACGAGATCAATGCCAGGGGTACCACGGTCGTCGTTGTAACGCATAACAGGGAGATCGTAAACGCCATGCGCAAGCGCGTTGTAAGACTCAGGAAAGGCGTCATTATGAGCGACGAAAAAGAAGGTGTTTACGTTGAGGATTAGTACTTTAGGATACAGTATCCGTCAGGGATTCAAAAATATCGGACGAAACAAGATGTTTTCGTTTGCCTCCATTGCAACCATGGCGGCGTGCATCTTCATGTTCGGACTGTTCTTCTCCATTGTTATGAACTTCACCTACATGCTGAAGAGCATCGAGACCAACGTAGGGGTCACGGTCTTCTTTGAAGAGGGACTGGACCAGGCCTCCATTGATATGATCGGCCAGCAGATCGCCGGCCGCAGCGAAGTCAAGACCATGAACTACGTTTCTGCGGATGAAGCCTGGGCTTCTTTCTCCGAAAAGTATTTCGAGGGCAATGAGGCAGCGGCGGAAGGCTTCCGGAACAACAAGGACAATCCGCTTGCCAATTCCGCACATTATGAGGTTTTTGTCAATAAGATCGAAGAACAGGGGAACCTGGTACAGTATATTAATTCACTGGACGGCGTAAGAAAGGTCGAACAGGCGCAGCAGGCCACGGCGACGCTCTCGAACATGAACAAGCTGATCGCCCTGGTCTCCATCGTGATCATACTGATCCTTCTTGCGGTCTCCATCTTCCTGATATCGAATACGGTATCGGTCGGCATCTCCGTCCGAAAAGAGGAGATCGCCATAATGAAATACATCGGCGCGACCAATCTGTTCGTACGGCTGCCGTTTGTGCTGGAAGGTATCATTATCGGCCTGATCGGCGCGGCGATCCCGCTGGTGGCTTTGTATTTCCTGTATCAGAAGGCCGTAGAATACATTATGGAGCGGTTCTCCATCATCAATCAGTATGTCAGCGGACTGCTTCCGGTCAACAGTGTATTTGCCGTTCTGATCCCGGTCGGCCTGATCCTCGGCATGGGTATCGGCTTTATCGGAAGTATTTTCACCATCAGAAAGCATCTTAAGGTATGATGGAGTCCGGCGGAGGGAAAAAGAAAAGTTTCATACTGGGCGCCGTATGCGCGGTCATTGTGATGATTTTAATCAGACAGGCAGTAGTATATCTGCCTGTCTCTCCTTATGTTACGGATCCGGACAGCCTGTCTGCGAGCAAAAAGACCCGCCAGATCATGCGTTACGTGGATCGCTATTATCTGGGCAATGTGGACCGGCAGCAGCTTGCGGATACCATGTATCTCGGTCTTGTTGCCGGACTGGGGGATCCGTACTCCACATATTTTACCAAAGATGAATACGAAACCGTAACCATGACGCAGCACGGGGAATACCGCGGCATTGGCATTACCATAACGACAAGGGCAGAAGACGGGCTGCTGCAGATCCTTGCCGTTACCCCCGACGGCCCTGCCGAAAAAGCCGGCGTGAAGGACGGCGACCTGGTCCGTAAGATCAACGGAGAGGATTTCAGCCATGCAACCACCTCTGAGGCTGCGGAAGCAATCCGCGGGATCGAAGAGGATACGCTGGAACTGACGGTTTACCGTGAATCGACAGAAGAAGAGCTCACCTTTACCGTGAGTATGGAAAAACTGGAATCCTATTCGGTCCGGGAAACGATGCTGGAGGATGGGATCGGCTACATCGAGATCACTTCGTTCACCACCCTTACCGCAAAGCAGTTTGACGAGGCCCGGAAGACATTGGAAGAAGAGGGGATGAAAGCCCTGATCGTTGACTTACGCATCAACCGCGGCGGCCTGGTGAGCGGCGTTTACGATACGCTGAACAGTTTCATGCCGGAAGGGCTGCTGTTTTACACCGAGAACAAAAACGGCAGCAGAAAAGAATTCAGCAGCAAGGGAGAAAACGTACTCGAAGTGCCGATGGCTGTTCTGGTAAGCGAAAATACGGCGAGCGCCGCGGAAATCTTTTCCGGGGCTGTCAAGGATCACAACGTTGCCGTACTGATCGGGACAGTAACGTTTGGCAAGGGGATCGTGCAGGACTCCTATGTGCTGGCTGACGGCAGTGTGCTGAAGCTGACCGTATCCCATTATTACACGCCGAACGGCACGGATATCCATACGTTCGGGATCACTCCGGATATCGAGATCGAAAACACGGAAGAGGAAGACCTTCAGTTTGAAAAAGCGGTGGAGATCCTGAAGGAAAAGTCCGCTCAGTAAAAAGAAATCCCTATATTTATTAATTTATATGTTTCTATCGCGTACGGGTCTGCCTTGCCCAGAGGTCCGCGTATTCGCCGCCTCCCGCAAGCAGATCCTTATGCGTGCCGTCTTCAACGATCTCGCCGTTTTTCAGGACCACGATCCGGTCAAGGCTTGCCACGGTGGAAAGACGGTGGGCGATCACGATCGCAGTGCGTCCCTTCATCAGATTCTGCAGGGCCGACTGGATCAGCTGCTCGCTTTCGGAATCCAGCGCACTGGTGGCTTCATCCAGGACCAGAATCGGAGCGCCGGTCAGAATGGCGCGGGCAATGGCGATCCGCTGACGCTGACCTCCGGAAAGCTTGACGCCGCGTTCACCGGTGATGGTATCAAAACCGTCCGGAAGCTGCTCGATAAACTCCAGGGCATTGGCGTCGATCGCCGCCTGTCGGATTTCTTCGCCCGTGGCTTCCGGCCGGCCGTAGGCAATGTTTTCCGCGATGGTCCGGTGGAAGAGCAGGGGCTCCTGCGGCACATAAGCGATCTGACGGCGCAGGCTTACCTGCGTCACCTTTGAAATTTCCTGGTTGTCTACGAGAATCTGACCTTCCTGGATGTCTGAAAGGCGGAGCAGGAGCCGGGTCAGGGTGGTCTTGCCGGAACCGGATTTCCCGACCAGTCCGATACGCTGGCCTGCCGGAATATGCAGGCTGAAATGGTCAAAGACTTTCGTCGGTGTGTTTGCATCGGTATACCAGAAACTCAGATCCGAGAAAGTAATATCTCCTTTTGAAACGTTCAGATCTTCCGCGTTTCCCGCGTCCGCGACCAGACGGGGCTCGTCCAGGATGACGGTCATATCGTGTGCGTCCCCGAAACCCCGGTTGATGCTCTGCATGACGGACGTCAGCATATTGAACCGAAGCGTCAGGTTATTTGTATAGGAGAACATCATAACGAGTGTTCCTGCGCTTATGCCGAACCAGGCATTGCCGCCGGCCAGGAAGAAGGTCAGGATCGCCATGATGGCGACGATCATGGAGGAGGCTACGGCGCCGGAAAACAGGGATCCCCGCATTCGCCGGGAGTCCGTGATATATACTTCTTTATTGATCTGCTCGAAAAGATCCTTCTCATATTGTTCCCTTCCCGATGTCTTGACCGCGAGAATATTGGTAATGCTGTCGGAAAGCTCGCCGGAGAGACGGTTCTGCGCCCCGGCGGTCTCGGCGTTCAGCTTCTGCAGCCGTTTGAAAATATGGTAAACGACCATTGTGTAAACGATCAGGAAAACCGCAACGATCAGGACGTAAAGGGGGACCAGCGGAAGCAGGATCACGATGATGAATACGACGGTCGCAGCTGCGGGAATGACCGAATAAGTCAGTGTCTGCAGCAGTTGGTTATAGGCATTGGCAAACTTGCTGGTCTGACTGACCAAAGATCCGCCGAAACGGTTGTTGTGAAAGGTCATGGACTGATTGGCCAGAACGTCAAAACAGAGGGTGGAAAGGTCGTAATAGACCAGGATCTGAAGCTTCCAGAGGCTGTAGTCCTGAAGCTTGCTGCTGACCTGGCCCAGAACGTTGCAGAGGATCAGCAGAACGATGTCGGGCCCGAAGACCGAAAAAACCTGGTCTGCAGAGACACGTACGGTGCTGATCGTATCCAGGATCCGTGCAATGATCAGCGGATTTCCGAACGTCAGGAAGTAGGCATATCCGGTGGAAGAGAGAATATCCAGCAGGAAATACGGCCAGTGATTCAGCGTGGCCCTGCTGTAATAATGCAGTGTGCGTGCGGTTACGGATTTTTTGCTTTTTTTCATGATCATCTGTGCTGGAGATATTTGGAGCATTCGATCATCTGGTCGCGGAGATCGGCAGCCTGTTCGAAATCCAGGTCGGCTGCCGCTTTCCGCATCTGCTTTTCGATGCGGGCGATCAGTTTGCGAAGTTCGGCGTCGTTCATGGATTCGGGGTCCTTTTCCAGCGCCTTTCCGGCTTTGGCTGTTTCTTTCTTGATGCTGATCAGATCACGGACGGATTTTTCGATCGTCTTCGGCGTGATCCCGTGTTCTTTGTTGTATTCATCCTGAATCCGGCGCCGCCGCATTGTTTCTTCGATCGCGTAGGCCATCGAGTCCGTAATGACGTCGGCATACATGATCACGCGGCCTTCGTTGTTCCGGGCCGCGCGGCCGATGGTCTGGATCAGGGATGTGCCGGATCGGAGAAAGCCTTCCTTATCGGCATCCAGAATGGCCACGAGGGTGATCTCCGGAATATCCAGGCCTTCCCTCAGCAGGTTGATGCCGATCAGCACGTCAAATTCATCCAGGCGCAGGTCACGGATGATCCGGGCGCGTTCCAGCGCGTCGATGTCGGAGTGCAGGTATTCCGTGCGGATGCCGGTTTCTTTCATATAAGAAGTCAGGTCTTCTGCCATTCGTTTGGTCAGTGTTGTAATAAGTACTTTATGATGGGCGGCGGTCTCTTTTTTGACTTCCGCGATCAGATCGTCGATCTGACCTTTTACCGGGCGGACCGTGACTTCGGGGTCCAGAAGCCCGGTGGGACGGATGACCTGTTCGGCACGGAGCATTTCATGCTCCGCTTCGTATTCCCCGGGCGTCGCGGAAACGAAGAGCAGCTGGTCGATATGATCCTCGAATTCCGTGAAAGCCAGCGGACGGTTGTCCAGGGCGGACGGGAGACGGAAACCGTACTCTACCAGGGTCGTCTTCCTGGAACGGTCACCGAGATACATTCCGCCGATCTGGGGAACGGTCTTATGGGACTCGTCGATAATGATCAGATAGTCATCCTTAAAGAAATCCAGCAGGGTGAAAGGCGGATGGCCCGGCTCCAGCCCGGAGAGAAAGCGGGAATAGTTTTCGATCCCGGAGCAGACGCCGGTCTCGCGGAGCATTTCCACATCAAAAGCGGTCCGTTCCTGTATGCGCTGCGCTTCGATCAGCTTATCCTGGCTTTTGAACCATTTGACTCTTTCTTCCAGTTCGGCTTCGATCTCGAGGCAGGCCCGCCGGATCGTTTCCATCGGGACAACATAGTGTGAAGCCGGAGAGATCGCTACATACTTCAGCTCCGAAAGTACTTTCCCGGTCAGCGGGTCGATTTCCGCGATCCGGTCGATCTCGTCACCGAAGAATTCCAGCCTGACCCCGGTCTCGGAGCGGTCCGCCGGTATGACGTCGAGCGTATCGCCGCGTACGCGGAAAGTCCCGCGCTTGAAATCCATATCGTTCCGGTCGTACTGCATATCGATAAGGGCCCGGATGATCTCATCGCGTTCCCGGGTCTGGCCGGGACGAAGGGAGAGGATCATTTTTTCATAGTCTATGGGGCTGCCGAGGCCGTAAATACAGGAGACCGAGGATACGACGATTACGTCCCGGCGTTCCATCAGTGAGGAAGTGGCAGAGAGGCGCAGCTTGTCGATCTCGTCATTGATGGAAGAGTCCTTGGCAATATAAGTATCCGTCGAAGGCACATAAGCCTCCGGCTGATAATAATCGTAATAGGAGACAAAGTATTCTACCGCGTTTTCGGGAAAGAACTCCTTGAATTCCCCGTAGAGCTGGGCTGCCAGTGTTTTATTGTGTGCAATGACCAGTGTGGGCCGGTTCAGTTCCTGAATGACGTTGGCCATGGTGAACGTCTTGCCGGACCCGGTCACGCCGAGCAGGGTCTGGAACTGGTTCCCGCTTTTAAAGCCGTCGACCAGTTCCCTGATCGCCTCAGGCTGGTCGCCGGTGGGCTGAAAGGGTGATACTAATTTAAAATGATCCATACAGACTTCTTTTTCTTGACAATGAATTTGCGGTTGGTTATAATAGCATGCGTGCATTTTTTGCGCGGTGCTTTTGCTGTGCTCGTTTATAGTACGAACACTATAACAAAAGCAGGTATGATTTACAAGAGTAGCCAATACTAAAACAAGGAGGAAATGGAATGCCAACATTTAACCAGTTAGTACGCAAAGGGCGTGAAACATCCGTTCGGAAATCCACGGCTCCCGCTCTTCAGAAAAGCTTCAACTCCCTGAAGAAGAAATCCATGGATATTTCTTCTCCGCAGAAGCGAGGCGTATGTACTGCAGTTAAAACGTCCACACCGAAAAAGCCGAACTCCGCGCTTCGCAAGATCGCCAGAGTACGTCTTTCCAACGGTATCGAAGTAACAAGCTATATTCCGGGTGAAGGCCACAACCTTCAGGAACACAGCGTTGTACTCATCCGCGGCGGCAGGGTTAAGGATCTTCCCGGTACCCGTTACCACATCATCCGCGGCACTCTGGACACTGCAGGCGTAGCGGACCGCAAACAGGCCCGTTCCAAGTACGGCGCAAAGAGACCGAAAGTCAAAAAGTAATCATTCGCAGATCTTCAGATTTACGAAAGCAACAAGATCAAGAAGTATCACCAGAAAATATGGTTAAAGTTCGGATATTTCATTACCTGCGGCTACCAGGCAATACAGAAACCGGGCAGCAGACATACGTTAGTCATTACCATAATGTGTGAGTACCTGTGATCTAATCAGTATGATTAAGGAGGGAAGTATCGTGCCACGAAAGGGACATACTCAGAAACGAGAGATCCTGGCTGACCCGATATACAACAACAAAGTCGTTACCAAGCTTATCAACAACATCATGCTTGACGGTAAGAAGGGTATCGCCCAGAAGATTGTATACGGCGCTTTTGCCAAGATGGAAGAAAAATCAGGAAAACCCGCAATTCAGGTTTTCGAAGAAGCAATGAACAATGTCATGCCTGTTCTTGAGGTCAAGGCAAGACGTATCGGCGGTGCTACTTATCAGGTACCGATTGAGGTCCGTCCGGACCGCCGTCAGGCGCTCGCTCTTCGCTGGATCACCATGTTCTCCAGAAAACGCAGCGAGAAGACCATGGAAGACAGACTTGCGAACGAGCTTCTCGACGCGATGAACAATACCGGTTCATCCGTTAAGAGAAAAGAAGACATGCACAAGATGGCTGAGGCAAACAAGGCCTTTGCTCACTACAGATTTTAAGGAGGTAACCCGTTGGCTGGAAGAGAATACCCGCTGGAGAGGACCAGGAATATCGGTATTATGGCACATATTGATGCCGGGAAAACGACCCTTACCGAAAGAATCCTGTACTATACCGGTGTAAATTACAAAATTGGGGATACTCACGAAGGCACGGCTACCATGGACTGGATGGAGCAGGAGCAGGAGAGAGGTATCACCATTACCTCAGCTGCGACTACATGCCACTGGACGCTGGAAGAGTTCGGAAAGGCAAAGCCGGGTGCGCTGGAGCACCGTATCAATATCATCGATACGCCCGGACACGTAGACTTTACCGTTGAGGTCGAAAGATCTCTCCGTGTTCTGGACGGCGCCGTCGGTGTGTTCTGTGCAAAGGGCGGTGTTGAACCGCAGTCCGAGAACGTATGGCGTCAGGCAGACACCTACAACGTACCGAGAATGGCTTTCATCAACAAGATGGATATCCTCGGAGCGGATTTCTTCGGTGCTGTGGATCAGATTCGTACCAAACTCGGGAAAAACGCCATTATACTGGAGCTGCCGATCGGAAAGGAAGATTCCTTCCGCGGCGTTATCGATCTTTTCGATATGAAGGCTTACTACTATGAAGGCGACAAGGGCGACGATATCAGAGTCGAAGACATCCCCGATGATATGAAGGACGATGCGGAGCTTTACCGGGCAGAACTTATCGAAAAGATCTGCGAACTGGATGATGAGCTCACCATGCGTTTCCTGGAGGACGACATTCCTTCGAATGAGGAACTGAAGGCTGCCCTGCGCAAGGGGACCTGTGAGTGTACGGCAATTCCCGTATGCTGCGGATCGGCGTACCGCAACAAGGGCGTTCAGAAGCTCCTTGACGCGGTCGTTGAGTACATGCCGGCTCCTACCGATATCCCGCCGATTACGGGAACCGATCTGGACGGCAATGAAGTGGTCCGCCACTCTACCGACGACGAGCCGTTCTCTGCGCTGGTGTTTAAGATCATGACGGATCCGTTCGTCGGAAAGCTTGCTTATTTCCGCGTCTATTCCGGAACCATGAACTCCGGATCCTATGTTCTGAACGCGACGAAGGAAAAGAAAGAACGTGTCGGACGTATCCTGCAGATGCATGCGAACAAACGTGCCGAACTGGACAAGGTCTACTCGGGCGATATCGCGGCAGCGATCGGCTTCAAGTTCTCATCCACGGGCGATACGATCTGTGATGAGCAGCACCCGGTTATCCTGGAATCCATGGAATTCCCGGAGCCTGTTATCGAACTGGCGATCGAACCCAAGACCAAAGCCGGTCAGAGTAAACTCGGAGAAGCTCTCGCGAAGCTTGCGGAAGAAGATCCGACGTTCAAGGCTCATACGGATGCCGATACCGGTCAGACGATCATCGCCGGAATGGGCGAGCTCCATCTGGAGATCATCGTCGACAGACTGCTGCGTGAATTCCACGTAGAAGCCAATGTCGGTGCACCTCAGGTTGCATACAAGGAGACGATCTCCGGTACAGCCGATGTCGACAGCAAGTATGCGAAGCAGTCCGGCGGACGCGGCCAGTACGGTCACTGCAAAGTTATTTTCAGCCCGATGGACGCGAATGCGGAGGAATCCTATTCCTTCGAATCCACCGTTGTCGGCGGATCCATCCCGAAGGAATACATTCCGGCAGTCGACGAAGGCATCCAGGATGCCATGAAAGCCGGTATCCTCGGCGGATATCCGGTAGTCGGCGTTCATGCGAACTGCTACGACGGTTCTTATCATGAGGTAGACTCTTCGGAAATGGCTTTCCATATTGCCGGCTCCCTTGCATTCAAGGAAGCAATGCAGAAAGCCAATCCGGTACTGCTCGAGCCGATCATGCGGATCGAAGTAACGATGCCCGAAGATTACATGGGCGACGTTATCGGCGATATCAACGGCCGCCGCGGCCGCATTGAGGGCATGGATGATGTCGGAAACGGAAGAATGGTAAAAGGCTTTGTCCCGCTTGCGGAAATGTTCGGTTATGCAACCGATCTTCGTTCCAAAACACAGGGACGCGGCAACTATTCGATGTTTTTCGATCATTATGAGCAGGTTCCGAAATCAGTCCAGGAGAAGCTGCTGAAGGAAAGATAAAACAAGGTACATTTTACTTGCATAAGCCTATTAAATAGCATATAATAGGCATGTTCTGAACTAAAAAACAAGAATAAATAATTTAAATCAAAATATTTTGCGATTTCGTTTAAGGAGGAAATTCAAAAATGGCAAAAGCTAAATTCGAAAGAACCAAACCGCATTGCAACATTGGTACAATCGGCCACGTTGACCATGGTAAGACAACTCTTACAGCTGCTATCACCAAGACTCTTCATGAGAGACTCGGATTTGGTGAGTTCGTTGCATTTGATAAAATCGATAAGGCTCCGGAAGAGAGAGAACGTGGAATCACGATCTCTACCGCTCACGTAGAGTATGAAACTGCAAACCGTCACTATGCACACGTTGACTGCCCAGGACATGCCGACTATGTTAAGAACATGATCACCGGCGCAGCTCAGATGGACGGCGCGATCCTTGTAGTTGCCGCTACAGACGGTGTTATGGCTCAGACAAAAGAGCACATCCTTCTTTCCCGTCAGGTAGGCGTTCCCTACATCGTTGTATTCATGAACAAATGTGATGCTGTTGACGATCCGGAACTTCTTGAACTCGTAGATATGGAAATCCGTGACCTCCTGAACGATTATGACTTCCCGGGAGACGACACCCCGATCATCCAGGGTTCTGCTCTTAAGGCTCTTGAAGACTGCTCCGGAGGATGGGGCGACAAGATCATGGAGCTCATGGAAGCAGTAGATGAATACATCCCAGAACCAGAAAGAGATACAGAGAAACCGTTCCTGATGCCAGTAGAAGACGTCTTCTCCATCACAGGAAGAGGAACAGTAGCAACAGGAAGAGTAGAAAGAGGAATCACC
>JAFWOE010000015.1 GCA_017509985.1 Lachnospiraceae bacterium | reverse complement strand
TCGTTGACATCCACTGCGTCCAGGGCAGCATTCAGATCCTCGAGGACCTGGCTGTTCAGCGCATTCAGGGCTTTCGGACGGTCGATCGTAAGGATGCCGACAGCTCCTTCTGTTTCGTAATTTACAAATCCGACATTCATAACGTGCTCTCCTGTTATTTGATTGTAATCAGTTGCCTGTATTTCCGGATCGTTCCCTCGAACTCATATCTTCATTGTTCATAATGACCAATAAACAGTATTGTTAAAAAAAAAACGATCCGTTCAGCTTTCATTGTACACCAATTTTCCGTTTCGTAAAGCATTCCGGAACCATTTTCAAAAGCTTGTTAAGCTTGCAAAAAAGCTATCGTTATTTATTTATCAATTTCGTTAAAATGCACAAACGATCTGTGAAATAAACCGCTCATACTCTTCTTGCAATCCCTCCGATCCGCATTTCAGTCAAAAAAAGCGGATAGAAGAAGAGGCTGCCGCTCTTTGAGCGACAGCCTCCCTGCCTTTTTTAATACTATTGAAGCTTTATTTCAGCATCTGTCCTGCAATTACGATCTGCTGGATCTGAGAAGTGCCTTCATAAATTGTCAGTACTCTCGCATCACGATACAGCCGTTCGATCGGGTACTCCTTGGAATAACCGTATCCTCCGAACATCTGCAGGCAGCCTGACACAACTTCAAGGCATGTTTCCGATGCAAAGAATTTTGCCATGGCCGCGGCTTTCGTCACGTCATTGCCCATATCCTTCTCGAATGCCGCATTGTAAACCAGCAGGCGTGCTGCGTTCAGTTTGGTCTCAAGCTTTGCCATTTCAAACTGGATCGCCTGGAAATCGCACAGCCGGCGGCCGAACTGTTTTCTTTCTTTAATATGTTTCACTGCAAGATCCATTGCTCCCTGGGCCAGTCCGATGCTCTGGCATCCGACGCCGATCCGTCCCATGGAAAGTGTCTTCATGGCCGTAATGAATCCGAGATTCACTTCACCGAGCATTTCGCTCTTCGGAACACGGACATCCTCGAGGATCACGTCGCTGGTGGCAATAGCCCTCTGGCCCATCTTATCTTCATTCTTTCCGATCGAAACGCCGGGCAGAGACATATCTACAAAGAAGCATGAAATGCCTTTGGCACCTTTTTCCGGATCAGTCTTTGCGAATACCATGCAGTACTTGGCAAAAGGAGCGCCGGTAATAAAGCATTTTCTTCCGTTGATGATATAGTCGTCGCCGTCTTCTTCCGCGCGGGTCGTCATCGAGCCGGCGTCACTGCCTGCGTTCGGCTCAGTAAGGCCGAAAGCGATAAATGCCTCTCCGCTTGCAACCTGCGGAAGGTACTTATTCTTCTGTTCTTCGGTGCCGGCCAGCAGCAGCGGTTCACAGCCAAGAGTATTCGCAGCGGAAACAAGAACAGCTGCAGAAACACATTTTTTGCTGAGCTCCTCCATTACGCAGACATAAGCACGCGCATCAAGGCCGCTTCCGCCGTATTCCTCAGGAATTTTCAGTCCGAAAAATCCCATCTCAGCCATTTCATTAAAAACTTCAACAGGAAAATATTCCTCCTCGTCGATCTCGTGTGCTATAGGCTCAAGCTCCCTTTCCGCGAAATCCCGTGCGAGCTGCCTCAGGGCTTCATGATCCTCGTTAAAAAAAGCATTCATAGTTTATCTTCCTCCAATAATGTCAGGTATGCTTTTTATTTCAGCATCTGGCCGGAAATGACCATCATCATAACTTCGCTGGTTCCCTCATAGATCTCGGTGATCTTCGCGTCACGCATCATACGCTCGATCGGATAATCTCTGGTATATCCGTATCCGCCGTACAGCTGTACGCAGCGCCTTGTAACATCGCTGGCATTGTTGGCTGCGACCAGTTTCGCTTCTGCAGCAAGGAAAGAATACGGCAGACCTTTGTCCATTGCGTCTGCTGCCTGATAAACCAGAAGTCTTGCAGCGTCTGTGTTTGCCTGCATCTTGGCAAGTTCAAACTTGGTGTTCTGGAACTTGGCAATAGGAGTATTGAACTGGGTCCTTTCTTTCACATACTGGGTCGTAACCTTCAGGGCGCCTTCCGCAATGCCCAGTGCCTGTGCGGCAATGCCGATACGTCCGCCGTCCAGTGTCATCATAGCGATCTTAAATCCCTGTCCGACTTCGCCCAGAAGGTTCTCCTTCGGAACCTGCACATCTTCGAAGACCAGTTCGCAGGTGCTGGAGCCGCGGATACCCATCTTCTTTTCATGTTTGCCGATGGAAAATCCCGGCATTCCTTTTTCCAGAATAAGGCAGGAAATCCCTTTGTTTCCGAGAGATTTGTCCGTCATGCCAAAGACAACAAAGACATCGGCATATCCGGCGTTGGTGATAAAGATCTTGCTTCCGTTTACCAGATAGTAGTCTCCCTTATCTTCAAAAGTGGTCTTCTGTCCGGAAGCGTCCGTGCCGGCTCCGGGCTCTGTCAGTCCGAAAGATCCAAGCTTCGCGCCGCTGCAGAGATCCGGGAGATATTTCAGCTTCTGCTCCTCGGTACCGAACCTGTAGATCGGCCAGCAGCAAAGAGAGGTGTGCGCGGAAATGCCTACTCCGGTGGAAGCACAGACCTTGGAAACTTCTTCTACGCACTGTGCATAGGAGATCTCGTCAAGTCCGGCTCCGCCGTATTCCTCCGGGAAAGGAATTCCCAGCATTCCAAGCTCACCGAGCTGGGCGAATGTTTCTTCCGGGAAGCGCTCTTCTTCGTCAATATCCGCAGCGATCGGCTCGCAGACTTTTTCTGCAAATTCACGAAAACCGTCTACAAGGTCCTGATGCAGTTCATCATTAAAAAAATCCATTGTTTCTCCTTTCGCACACTCTGTTATGCTTTTGACTTTTTAATTTCGTTTACAAATTCCGGTATTACCTGGAAAAGATCGCCGACGATCCCGTAATCCGCTACAGTAAAAATGTTGGCGTCCGGATCCTTGTTGATGGCGATTATGCAGTCCGATCCGCTCATTCCGGCCAGGTGCTGTATCGCGCCGGAAATACCGCAGGCGATATAGATCTTCGGCGCAACGGTCTTGCCGGTCTGTCCGACCTGATGTGAGTGAGCGATCCAGCCCGCGTCTACGGCCGCACGCGAAGATCCGACAACTCCACCCAGCTCATCTGCCAGAAGCTTGATCGTGTCAAAGCCTTCCGGTCCGCCTACGCCGCGCCCGCCGGATACAATAATGTCCGCGCCTTCAAGATCAACGACCTCGCCGACTTCCTTGATCACGTCGATCAGCTTAGTACGGATCTTCTCCGGTGCCACATGGAAATCTTCTTTTATGATCTTTGCCTTCTTATTTGTCGGTTCCGCCTTCTTGAAGACGCCGGGACGGACAGTGCCGAACTGCGGACGCGTGTTCGGACAGAGGATCTCAGCCATCAGATTGCCGCCGAAAGCCGGACGGGTCCAGCGGATATTTCCGGATTCTTCATCGATGGAGAGCCCGGTGCAATCCGCGGTCAGGCCGGTGCCTATGCGGGCTGTGATCCTCGGAGCCATATCTCTGCCCAGGTTCGTTGCTCCTACGAGCACGGACGACGGAGCATATTTTTCTGCCAGATATACCATGGCATCTGTGTAAGCGTCCGTTGTATATTGTTTGTATTCCGGCCCTTCGACCGTGATGACTTCATCCGCTCCGTATTTTCCGGCTGCTTCGGCACCGGGAGCAGTATCGCCGGCTATGACAACCGCTACAAGCTTTCCGCCCTGTGCTTCTGCCAGTGCTCTTCCGGCGCCCAACAGTTCAAGACCGACATTCTTGGGAGCTCCTTCTGAATTTGTCTCAATAAATACCCACAGATCTTTTGTTTTTGCTTCCATATCTTTTTTCCTCCCGTCTTACAGCACATGCGAATCTTTCAGCGCAGTAAACAGTTTTCCTGCAAGAACAGCAGGCGTATCGTCATCGGATTCCTTCACAAACCGGATACCGCCTTTCTTCTTTTCCGGCGTATAGGTCTTCTTGACTTTCGTGGGAGAACCGTTCAGGCCGATCCTTGCACGATCCATATCCGGGAATTCCTCTTCACTGTCGCCGATGACGGTGATCTCCGCTTTGTTTGCTGCCATTTTGCGCTTGATCGTCGGGAATCTGGGATCAAAGCTCGGCTTTGTAAAGGTGACCAGGCAAGGCAGGGTGATCTGAATGATATTCTTTCCTTCTTCACCTTCCTGTTCTACCAGCAAAGCTGTTTCATCATCTGTTTCCTTACACTCCAGGCCGTAAGTGACCTGCGGAAGATCAAGATGCTCGGCCATTTCCGGTCCGACCTGGGCGGTATCGCCGTCGATCGCCTGCTTGCCGCAGAAGATCATATCGAATTTGATGCCTTCCAGCTGTTCGATCTTCTTTGCAGCCTGGGAAAGGATATAGGATGTGGCCAGGGTATCGGAACCCGCAAAAGCTCTTCCGGAAACAAGGTAAGCTTTGTCGGCACAGATCCCGATTGCCTCCTTCAGTATGGCCTTAGCCTGATCCGGGCCCATGCTGACAACGTAAATATTTACATTCGGGTTGTTGTCCTTAAGCCTTGCCGCCGCTTCCAGCGCGAATCCGTCAAATGTATTAAGGATGCTCGGAACACCTTTGCGGATGAGTGTATTGGTCTCCGGATCGATCTTGATCTCGGTAGTATCCGGGACCTGTTTGACGCATACCAGTATATTCAGAGGTTTGGAAAACTTTGAGGCCGCTGCTGGAGCTGCTGCCGGTTTCGGAGCTGCCGGTTTCGGAGCGGCCGGTTTCGGAGCAGATGCCGCCGGCGCTTCTGCTGCAGTGTCCTTCTTGGCTGCCGACGCCGCTTTAAGAGCTGCAAGCCCCTTTAACGGCGCACCGGGTGCCGCGTCTTTTTTTTCTGCCGATTTCGCTTTAAGAGCCGCAAGTCCCTTTAACGGAGCACCGGATGCTGCGTCCTTTTTTTCTGCCGACGCTGCCTTAAGGGCTGCCAGTCCCTTTAACGGAGCTTTGCCTGTCTCTGCTGCCTTAGGCGCTGCGGGGGCCGGCTCTGCCGGTTTGGAAGGAGCCGCTGCTGCGGGTGCCGGTGCAGGAGCTGCTGCCTTATCTGTGTCCGCGGAAAGTGCACTGACTGCCTGTGCGATCTTTGCCGCCGCCTGCGCAATACTTGCAGCGGCTGCCGCAAGATCTGATGCTGCTAAGCTGAGTGTCTGTGCTGCGTCTGCGTTATTTGCATTATTTGCCGCAGGTGCAGTTGAAGTTTCTATTTTACTCACTGATGCCTCCTATTCTTTTCTCTTCTTAGTGAATGACATTGCCGCCAATCCTGCAAAGAGTATTTGAAAACATTAATCGACCTTTTTCGAATTCACTTATTTATCCGTCGGTACCTTTTCGCCTGTTGAATAATCGTAGAAGCCGATGCCGGTCTTGACGCCGAGTCTCTTGCCCCGCACCATCTTGCGCAGAAGCGGGCAGGCACGATACTTGGGATCACCGGTATCATTGTAGATTACGTCCATGATCGCAAGGCAGATGTCCAGGCCGATGAAATCGCCCAGCTCAAGCGGGCCCATCGGATGGTTGCAGCCCAGC
>JAFWOE010000002.1 GCA_017509985.1 Lachnospiraceae bacterium | reverse complement strand
GCCATCCATATCATCCGGAATCCGAGAGAAAAATAGGGAATGATAAACATGACGATCCCGGAAATCAGAAGCAGGGGACCACCGATCAGGATCAGCGGGCGTGCCTTTCCCTGCAGAGTCTTCCATTTACCGAGGATAATGCCGACGAGAATGTTTGCCAGCGCCATCGGGATGACGGAAATCAGAGGCAGAAGGACTAAGAATGCACCCTGGGAAACGACATCGTCATACGTACGGTAAAAAGTCAGGTAATAGGTTGAGACAACACAGGTCATAGACAGAACACAGAGTGGTCCCAGAAAATAGCCGAATGCCATTTCCCAAAGGTTGACCTTCTGCTTGTCTGTACGGCTGTTCAAAAACGGCAGATTCCAAAAACTTTTACTCATTTTGACAGATCCTCCTTTGTCAGCCAGCCATGGTTAAAGCAACGGGAGAAATCCCAGCTCTCCTTCCAGCTCAGATCGACCTTATCGGTCCGGCTCCTTAAAAGCTGATAGTTCCAGTAGAACCAGCCAGCCGTCTTCTGCCAGGCTTCAAGCTCCACTTTAGCAATTTCCCGATAGCGGCGTTTCTGTTCCTCGACGGCTGCGGGGGTATCGCAGCCAGCCTTATCAGCGTACTTGTTGCAGATGCACCACTCTCCGACAATGACCGGAATGGAGCGCTGCGCCTTCTGAACCTGAGACATGCAGGCGTTCAGATAGATTTTATATACCCATGGCTTGGCTACCGGAACGAAATTTTCCATCGCGAAAATGTAGATATGAGTATCAAGAACAACGTTTTCAAACTTTGCCTCATCGAAAAACTTGTTCCATGCCGTACAGCGGAACCCATCATGGAAAACGATCGTTTTATTCAACGGCAGATATTTCCGCATACGGTTGTATGCATTGGTATAAAAGGTTCTGAGGAAGGGAAGAGGCACATATCCGGAACCTTTTGCTTCTTCTTTATCTACAGCCTTGCCGGTGGAAGGGGCAGTAAGATAAACGATCCAGCTGATCGGCTCATTCAGCACTTCGATTCCGTATAATCCTTCCCGGTTTCCATACCGCTCGGCAAGCCTCTCGAGCACGGTCAGGGCGAATTCGACTTCCTCCGGGTACTTATACCATTTGCAGACACCGGTGATGCCGCCGTTGTCATATCCGTTCTGGCTGTGAGGCACCGTGTGCAGATCCAGAAGAAGTTTCAGGCCGTTTTTTTCCGCCCATTCGAAGGCTTTGTCCACGTATTCGATACATCCGATAAACGGAGGCCTGTCGCCAAATACAAAATAAGGTACCGGCAGACGCGCAGTGTTGAGTCCTGCTTCTTTGATAAAACGGAAATCTTCCTCTGTTACGTATGTGTCACGGTGCTGTTTCAGCAATGACTGAAACTCTTCTGCCGGCATTTTGCGGGCGAGCCATGTTTCATCTTCGGTGCCCGTGCTTTTGAACAGTTCCGGTTTCATCCATTTTTCCAGAACGAGCCAGTTTCCGAGATTCGTGCCGTGAATCTTTTCCATGATTACCTCCTGTATTCTCAAAACATCCGTTTTTTAATTTCAGGAAAAAGAAAGCATCCGCCGCCTCTTCCCGGAAGCGGCGGATACAGGCGCCTAGTTATTTGAAGGTGTCAACCGGGATCGTATAGTCACCGGTCAGCATGTCGCTTCCGCTGTACACATAGTGCAGTTTGATCGGGTCGCCTTCGCCGGTCTGCTGCTTGTCGGATCCTTCATAGGTCAGGGTCAGGATGCCGTTTTCATAGGTGTAGGTACCCTTGTCCTCGATGTTGTAGGATTCAAACAGGAAGGAATAGGTTCCGTCCGGATTGAATACGATCTTCGTGCCGCCGTCGTCGGAGACGATCGTGACAGGCTCGGCCGCAGGCGCTGCTGCGCCGCCGAAGTCGAATGTGGAGACAGGGATCGTATAGTCGCCGGTCAGCATGTCGCTTCCGCTGTACACGTAGTGCAGTTTGATCGGATCGCCTTCGCCGGTCTGCTGCTTGTCAGATCCCTCATATGTAAGCGTCAGGATGCCGTTTTCATAGGTATAGGTACCCTTGTCCTCAATGTTGTAGGATTCAAACAGGAAGGAGTAGGTGCCGTCCGGATTGAACACGATCTTTGTGCCGCCGTCGTCGGATACGATCGTGACAGGCTCTGCCGCTGGCGCTGCTGCGCTGCCGAAGTCGAATGTGGAGACAGGGATCGTATAGTCGCCGGTCAGCATGTCGCTTCCGCTGTACACGTAGTGCAGTTTGATC
>JAFWOE010000014.1 GCA_017509985.1 Lachnospiraceae bacterium | reverse complement strand
TTTGGGGTGAAGACTATATGGTACTTACACAGCCATTTCGTATGTGCTGAACTATTAGCCTTCGGCATGAAATCACCTTTCCTTTCTTAATAGTGGCTTGGACACCTCTATTGTATCGAAAGGTGATTTCTTTGTTAAACCCTTTACTCGTCACCCGCACAGCGGGTGGTTTTTTGTTTCGCATGGATATGTTTGTACGCAAACATATCTCATGCTCAACTGACTAAAGTCAGATTTAAATAATAAGATAAGCCAGGCCATACGGCCCGGCTTATCTTTGTGAAACTGTATCGTATACAGCTGTTTTTTACTGTTCGGCTTTGATCTTTCGATATTCCTCCAATGATTCCGGATTGGCGAGCGCATCGCGGTTCGTCACATCGCGGCCGTTCATGATGTTCGTCACGGCACTTTCGACTTTCTTGCCGTTATGCGTCCGCGGAATATCCGAAACCTGATAGATCTCGGCCGGTACATGTCTCGGCGATGCCTTGGTCCGGAGCTGTGTTTTGATCTTTTTGATCAAAGCATCATCCAGGGTGCAGCCGTCTCTGCACTGTACGAACAGCAGCACTCTCTGATCTTCTTCCAGGTCCTGACCGATCGCCAGGCTCTCTTTCACTTCTTCCAGGCTTTCGACAATGTTGTAGATCTCTGCGGTACCGATGCGGACTCCGGAGGGCTTGAGGACCGAATCCGAACGTCCGATAAAGGTAACGCCTCCGGTTTTGGAGGAGATCGAAACATAATCTCCGTGCATCCAGATTCCCGGAAAGACCGCGAAATACGCGTTATGGTAGCGTTTTCCGTCTTCATCATTCCAGAAATACAGAGGCATGGACGGAGCCGGGATCTTGCAGACCAGTTCTCCTTCCTGATCGCGTACAGATCTCCCGTTCTGATCGAAGCAGTCGATATCCATGCCGAGTCCCGGTCCCTGAAGCTCGCCCGAATAAACCGGTTTCAGAGGATTGGCGATCGCGAAACAGCCGTTGATATCCGTTCCGCCGGCAATGGAGTTGAAGAACAGATCCTGCTTGATCTTGTCATAAATAAAGTGGAAGCCGCGCTCTGAAAGAGCAGACCCGGTCTGCGATACTTCCCTCAGGTGCGTGAGGTCCGCCACATCCTTCGGAACAAAGCCGTCCCGGTCCAGTCCGTGGATATAGCTGGCTGAGAGTCCGAAGATCGTTACCTGTTCTTCCTCAATGATCTTCCAGATCGCACTGTGATCCGGATAGGAAGGATTGCCGTCGAACAGCACCAGGCGGACGCCCAGACCGATCGAGGAAGCCTGCCAGTTCCACATCATCCAGCTGCAGGTCGTGATATACAGAAGGCTGTCGCTCAAAGCCATATCGCTGTGAAGGCCCAGCTCTTTCAGCTGGTTCAGCAGAAGGCCCATTGCCGACTGCACCATGCACTTCGGTTTTCCGGTGGTGCCGGAAGAGAACATGATGACAAGAGGCTGCTCGTACGGGAAACGCTTGAAGTGGTAGGTCTCCCCGTCGTAGCCTTCGACCATATCTTCCCACATGGTCCATCGTTCATCCGTTTCAAAACCTTCCAGACCCTCACCGGCATAATGAACGACGATGACTTTTTTTACAGACGGAAGCGCGTTGACGATCGTCTTCGCGTTGTTCAGGACGTCAAAAGTCTTCCCCTTATAATAGTAACCGTCCGTAGTCACAAAGACGACCGGACCGGTCTGACCCACACGGTCGATCGCGGCTCCCGGACCGATATCGGTCGCACAGGAACACCAGATCGCTCCGATCGCGGCGCTTGCCAGCATCGCGATCACGGTCTCGGGCAGGTTCGGAAGGTAGCCGGCAACGACCTGTCCTTCTTCAACGCCCGCATCCAGAAGGGCTTTTGCCATCTTTACGACTTCATGCCGCACGTCATCCCGTGTAAGGGCTCTTCGGACCATGTTCTCCCCGCGGAAGACCATCCCCTCATCATCACCGTACATGTGTTTGAGCATGTTTTCGGCATAGTTCACCTTTGCGCCGGGGAACCAGATGCTGTCTTTGAAGTACAGCCTGGATTTGAACGAGCAGTTGAAGGGCTTCTCGCCGATGATCCCGAAGTAGTCCCAGACATCATTCCAGAAGAACAACGGCTCCGCCACGGACCAGGCATGAAGCTGATCATAGCTCCGGATGGACTGCCCTTCCCTCGCGTTGACGTAGTTTATGAACTTGCGCATTACGGAGCGGCACTTCTTTCCCTTGGAGGCCTCCCATAACAGTTTTCCCATAACAATTTCCTTTCTTAAACGTACAAAAGGACTGCGCCCTGTGCAGTACAGGATTCAGTCCTTTTGATCCGTTTCATCGAAGCTGCTTTTCTCTGGGGATCCTTCCCCGGATCAGACTTCCTGTTGCCTTTTAACCGTTTCTGTTTCTTATTTCAGTCCGAGGATCTCACGCGCCTCATCCGAGGTGGCAGGTTCGTTTCCGAACTCACGGATGATGCGGACGGCCCTCTCGACGAACTGACGGTTCGAATCAGCAAGCTTTCCTTTGGAATAAAGGACATTGTCTTCCATTCCGACACGGATATTTCCGCCCATTGCAACTGCACCGTAAAGCATTTCCATTGCGGAATGGCCGACGCCGAAACAGCTCCAGGTCGAACCCGGGCAAAGGGTGTCCATCGTTTCTTTCATGAACACCAGATTCTTCATGCTTCCGGGAATACCGTTCGCGCATCCCATGCAGAACTGGAAATGCAGCGGGGCTTTTAATACGCCTTTTTTCAGATAATAGGCCGCGTTGGCGATCATTCCGGGATCGAAAGCTTCGATCTCCGGCTTTACGCCCCACTCCTGCATATTGCGTCCGAGTTCCTCAAGGAACTGAGGAGAATTGATAAAAAGCGAAGTATTCAGCCAGTTCATGGAACCGCAGTCATAGGAGGCCATCTCCGGACGAAGTGCCTTAAGATGCGCCTGTCTTGTCTCGTCTGTTGCATTCAGGTCTCCGGAAGTCGTCATATTCAGAACGATATTGCAGTCCGGATGATTTTCGCGGAGCAGGCCGACCGTCTCGGCAAATTTATCCTTGCTCATTGTACCGTTGCCTTCGTCATCCCTCATATGAAGATGGGCGACAGCCGCTCCGGCAAGCCAGCAGTCATAGACGTCTTCCGCGATCTCCGCTGGAGTCATCGGGACATTCGGATTGTTTTCCTTTTTCGGCCAGGCGCCGGTCGTTGCAATGGTAATAATCGTTTTCTTTGCCATAATCGTCCCCTGTCTTATTTTTTATTGCGATTGAACAGTCTCTGCATGTATTCCAGGCCACTGTCGCCGTTGCCTTCGGGGAAGCCGTATCCGGTTCCGCCGTATGCATAAGTACGATCCGGAACGCCCTTCACGAGAAGGTCTTCGTCGATCTCCGCGGTGCAGCGTGCCATAGAACCGTCGCCCAGATACCAGCGAAGCGGGAAGCAGTTGAAGCGGAAGAAGACACCGTCCGGGATCTTATCCAGGTCGCCGCCCAGGTTCTCAACGCCTACGATGCCGTGACCGAGCATGGTCTTATGGCAGGGCTCCCAGGTTCCCCAGCAGCCGATGGATTCAAGTTCACCGAACTTCTCGTCATAGGCTTCCTGGCCATGGATACGGATGTATTCGAATTTGTCGAACTCCGCAAAGGCCTCTTCTCCGAACAGTTCCTTATACTCTTCGATGATGGTTTTTCCGGTTGCTCCGAGAAGGTCCATACGGGTCATTCCGTTCATGCTCATCGCGGTGTGAAGCGGATGATCCAGAGCCTGCGAATCCATAGCGACGCATTTTACGCCCTGGCGTACAAACCATTTTCCGGCATCAATACCGGTACCTGCCGCATAGTGATAATATGCTTTCGTATCGTCAAAGAGGCGGTGCATTCCGGTGTTCAGGCAGATGATCTTGCCTTTAAGGTCGCCGTCTTTCAGACCGTATCTTTCTTTTGCTTCGTCCAGATGTTTGTCGGTGATCAGCCCCCAGGGCTCGATGTCGATCTTGAAAACGATCGCCTGGCCGGTATAGGCGTCTACAGGCATCTCATGCGTGTATCGCGCACGGCGGCCGTCGAACTCATATTCCATAACATGACGCGGAGCATCGCAGTGTGTCCCAGTATGCATCGTACAGGTGATCTTCTGTGTCAGCACACCGCCTTTTGCCATGGTATGCGTGTTGTCAATAACGGGTTTGTCAAAGTACGGCCAGCGCGGGATCTCGGCGCTGAAGGGGTGTGTTAAATCTACAAATACGGTTTTTCCCATGAATCTCTTCCTCCTGATTATTGTTTGGGTTTTTATTGATCATTTCCCGTATAGCATACGGATAAGGTACTCATTCAGTGCGGCAGCACTTGCCGCTGCTTCTTCTTTCGTCCACTTCTGGAAGCCCTCTCCGGTCTTGAACCCCAGCTTGCCCTCTTCCTTCAGTTTTGCAAGAAGCGGTGAAGGCTCGTGCGAATCTTCCAGGGCTCCGAGAATATAGTCGTGGATATTATAGGTCAGGTCCGTTCCGACCATATCGGCATTCTCCATCGGTCCGAGCTGCGGCAGGCGCAGGCCGAAACTGTATTTCACTGCCGTGTCGACCGTTTCGGCATCGGCAATACCATTCTCAACGATCGAAATCGCCTCTCTCCAGAGAGCATGCTGCATCCGGTTCGCAATGAAACCCGGAACGTCTTTTTTGCAGAGGACCGGTTTCTTGCCGACATCCGCCAGGATCTCCATTACGGTCTCAGCAGTTTCATCGCTGGTCGCGTCTGACTTAACGACCTCGACGAGGGGGATCAGATGCCCGGGATTCCAGAAATGAGTCCCGACAAAACGCTCCCGGTATTTCAGGTCCCGGCTGATCTCGGTCGGGCTCATGACACTGGTATTGGTGCAGAAGATCGTTTCCGGCCTGCAGCGTTCTTCCAGTTTGGCAAAGGTCTCGCGCTTGATGCCCATATCTTCAAATACCGCTTCGATCACCAGATCTGCCGACTTCACAGCATCCGAATCCAGATCCATGGTAAAGTCGATACGGGAGAGACGTTCTTCCAGTTCCGCGCTCTCCAGAACTCCTTTTTCCAGAAGCTGGGCGCAGTTCTCACGGATCCCGGCACGGACATCTGCCGGACGAATATCATAAACCGTGATCTGCAGGGAGGGATCGGAAGAAAAAACAAAAGCTATGTTTTTTCCCATCATGCCTCCGCCGGCGATCAGTATATTTCTGATTTCACTGCGTTTCATAAAAGACATCTCCTCCTTATTAAACGACAAGATATCCTCCGGAGCAGTCGCAGTTTGCACCGGTTATGAAATTGGATGCATCCGAAGAAAGGAAGATCGCATAACCGACAAAATCTTCCGGCTCTGCAAGACGTCCGATGGGTTCACGGGTCAGGAAGTTCTTATAAACCTGGGAATCCGGATCGAACATCCATTCGGTCAGATCACTGCGGAAAACGGTCGGGCAGAGAGAGTTGACGTTGATGCCGTATTTCGCTGTCAGATCGCAGGCCAGGCAGTTGACCATCAGGTCCGCGCCGCCCTTGCTGGTGCAGTATCCGGTGTATCCGGCCATGCCTCTCTTGGAGCGCTGGCTGGTAACTACGACCATCTTGCCGCCCTTGCCCTGGCTGACCATCTGCTCTGCCACAAACTTGGTAACGATATATACGCTCTTGCAGTCGGCATCCATGATCATCTGCCAGTCTTCGACGCTCTGTTCCAGAACATTCTGAACTTTGTTCACGCCGTGGCAGATCGCAAGGATATTGATCTCGCCGTATTTTTCCACACAGGCAGCGATCACGCGTTTTACGTCCTCTTCATTCGCCGGGTCCCCCGTACAGTATGCACAGTCGATCCCTTCCGCCTTGAATTCTTCTTCCAGTGCCTGCAGTTTAGCTTCATTTCGTCCGGTCATAAAGACCTTGCAGCCTGCATAGCCATATCCCTTGCTCAGCACGCAGCCGAGGGCGCCGGTAGCGCCGGTAACAAGGGCAACTTTACCTTCTACGGAAAACATATTCTGCACAAAGTCTTTTTTTACAGGTACCATTCTTTTCCTCCTTTTTTCGTGACAACGACGACGGGGAGTATTCCCTGCCGTCACTCTGTCAAAGATCCTGCGTCAGGGAAAAGCTCCCTGCCGCCATACGGAGACGGTTTTCTGCCCTTCATTTTTCAGGACAGAGAACCGTCTCCATACAATACATTATTTACGTCCGATCAATGCGTCATCGAGCGGCTTGCCTGCAGCTTCTCTGTATTTGTCGTCCTGAGCCTTGATGTGCTTCGGATTGACAAGGATCATGCAGACCAGGGATACGATGCCGGCGATCAGTACGGCAGTGAATACGCCTGCATGCCCTTTATAACCTGTCGGCCCGAAGAGCAGGGAGGCAACGACCATCGGGGCTGCGGAACTGATTGCAGAGCCGATGGGGCTGGACAGAGTGAAGATACGGCTGTAGTCTTCACGTCTCCAGTACTGTGCTGCAAAGGAAACGCCGAAGTTGGATGCGGCGCCCATGAACAGTGCTACAAAGATCATGGCAACGAGCAGGCCCTTTGCGCTCTGGGTCAGACCGAGCAGACCGGCAATGATCATAATGCATGCAGAGATGATCATTGCTTTCCTGGTACCGATCCTGGTATCGATAAGGCCGAGTACGAAGCTGCCGATGCAGCCGAAGATCATGATCATGGCCATAACGCCTGTGTATCCGCCCACGAAGGCCAGTTCCTCCGCATAGGCATTGATAATGGCGTTGGACTGTGACATTACGCCGATGGAACATCCGAGAAGCATCGCGACGGTGATCGTTCCGAACCAGAACTCCTTGTTGCTGAAGGTATGAAGGTAAGTCCATACGGAAGACTTCTTGTTCTCCATCTCCTCGAGCATGATCGCTTTTGCGACCTCGGGCGTCATGTTCTTATCATTGTCACGATAGGCGCCAACCTGTTCGGGATAATCCTTGATGAAGATGATGCCGATGATCCAGCCGACGATCGAAAGGATAAAGAACGGAAGGAATGCACCTTTGACATCCGGGAATCCCTTAGCGAAAACTGCGCTGGCGAACGGTCCGAGAAGTCCGTTGGCGATCGGGAAAGCCAGGGTCGCGATTCCCATGACAGTTCCTTTACGTGTCGGGAACCACTGTCCGACAAGGATACCGAGTGAGAACGTTGCGTACAGTACCGCAAAGACGTTGATCATCGCATAGCAGACCATCCAGCCGGTACCCGGAGGAAGCGTCATTACCATAAAGGCAAGCACTAAAGTGATCGCGCCGAGGATGCTGCCGAACGCCTTGACATTTTTCATCTTCGATACCGTACCGACCAGGGCAAGCTGGATCAGTATGCCCACGATCGCGCAGATCGAATAGAGTTTGGATACTGTCTGGGCTCCGCCGTACATGTCCGCAAGGATATTCAGCGGATACTGCGTAAATACCTGGAAGGTAATGTACGCGATAAACTGATAGATGATCAGCATTGTGCCGCGAAAACCGAAGCTGATTGGTTTTTTCTGTTCCAAAATTAATCACTCCTCTCATTTGAAACGTTAATAATAATTATTTCTTTTTCGCTCTTCTGCTGTCTGTTGAAAAATACAGCAGTCAGTTTTCAAACTCCTCATGGAACTCCTCATAGATCATGGGAAGCTTATCCGCAAGGTTGGTGAACTCCTTGATATTATGTGCAAGCAGGAGCATGACCGGGATGATCGGGAACTGCCCTCCCATGGCCTGAAGCGCAGGATGCAGCTCGACTTTGCCGTTCACGATATGATATCCGAACCAGAAACGGCTGCGGAGCTCATATCCGTTCCCGTCCTCTTTCGGACGCAGGAAATGGCACATGATGCACGGCGATTCCTCATTGCCGGCGCAGACGATCGTCCCCTTGAAATCTTTCAGCTTTTCGGGATCAAAGCCGATGTCCGCCGGATTGCGGAAGTTGATG
The DNA here is from genome assembly GCA_017509985.1 of Lachnospiraceae bacterium. Lineage (GTDB taxonomy): Bacteria > Bacillota > Clostridia > Lachnospirales > Lachnospiraceae > Alectryocaccobium. The sequence continues at coordinate 36,786 of JAFWOE010000014.1, read as the reverse complement.
ATGATCCTTTCCGGTCCGAGACCGCAGTCTTCAAAGACATCATGCGTGGTATCCCAGTAACGCTCTTTCATGCTGAGGGAACGGTCGTTTCCTTTTTCGGGCTCACGGCTGATCGCATGATAATGGTCCTCTCTGTCCCAGATCGTATAGCGTCCGTCAGCAAGGCCGTGCCATGCGAACCAGAAATCGAACATCTCCGGCGTTACATTCGGCATATCCGTGAGGTTCGCAAGCATTGCGCCGCCGTCGGGAAGCTGGCAGAAGCCGCATTCCATATCCATATACCCGGGATCGAAAAGTTTATTCAGTTCGAACGGAGTCTGTGCCTTTGCCGGATCGGCAGGCGCTCCAAGTACCGCAAAGCGAGAAGGATGCGGAGCCTTCATTTCCATCTGATAATACTTATAGAGCGGTCCGTTTTTCACTTCATCGCTTATGGCTACCAGATGTTCCGGCGTATAGATCCAGCCTGTCATGTCGATCGGTTCCGTTTTAAGCGTCATCTCGCCGTTTTCCTTCTTTACGACGATATACTTATGCCAGTTCGCGTTATCCTGTTCCGGATAATCCTCTCTTAAGAACCAGCCGCGGGATTCTTTTCTCATACTGCTTGCGCGGTAATGCATTTCTGCAGAAAGCACGATCGCTTCCGCTTCTATGCACTTCATGGCTTCATGAAGGTCCTTAGCACACACCTTCGGAAGGAGCTCTTTTGCCTTCATTACCAGCTTCATTGCCTCTGCCATTCTGTCTTCCTTCATATAGACAGAGTATTCTGACGGACCCATAGCCTGCTGAACAAGCTCAATGACTTCTTCCGGACGGATCCCGTCTTTTCTTTCCAGAGGCGCGGTAATGCGTGCTGCAGCCGCTTCGATCTGCTTTTCGCAAAGTTCCGGAGCATCTCCGGAAAGATCTGCTGTCCCGATCTCTTCCGCACACTCAAGGGCTGAGAATACGGCGAACAGGATACCTGAACCGCGGTTGCGTCCGGGAGGTGCCGGCACTGCACCGGCTATGCCGGATCCGCAGTAGCTGCAGTCACCGATCGCGTACAGTCCGTCAACTGTAGTCTTCATGTGATTGTCGACCTTGACAGGGCTCTGTTCTCCGATGAAAAGCGGTGCAACTTCCAGGTCCTTATCCACCGTCTTGCCGGCTGCGGTATTCAGGTCACGGAACTTCTTTCCGTAGGGACGGTACCACTGACGGTCCATGGCGTCTTCTCCCGCCTCTTCGCCGCCGAAGTCAAGATGGACGGGGCCGTTGCCGTTGATCATCTGCGTATACCATTCACGGATGGCTTTGCTGGAGATATCCGTTTCTCGGCGCTGCATGAAATTTTTTGTAATATGCTCGCCCTTGGCGTTGTACATGTAGTTTTCGCCGAAGACGACTTCATTATGGCTGTTCTTCTGCATCAGCTGCGCGAAGTTTCCGAATTCGGTATTGCGCAGCTCGGCTCCGATCCTGTAAGCGGCAGCAATGCCGTCGCCCCTTGCAGAACCCCACATGGAAGCAAGGCGGTAATCCTGGCTTCCCGTTGCCAGAACGACTTTTTTCGCGCCGATGGCTGTCATTGTCCCGTCAAGCACAGAGAATACGACAGCGCCCTTTACACCGTTCTCATCACCCAGAAGATCGGCCATGACATTCTTGTCCATGAACCGGACGCCCTTCTTTTCCGCTGTGCGGCGGACCTTTAAGGTAATATCCAGATCCACGCAGATCATCGCCGTCATGGGACCTGTGGGCCAGATATTTAAGGATCCGTCCTCGTTGCGGGGTATATTAACGCCCCAGGAATCAAGTATATCCAGCATCGCGCTGTTTCTTTCCACATAGCGCGCCATTAAAGGCTGGTTCGTAAAATCAGCGCCTATTTCCTTTGTATGGAACACCGAGAATCCCCAGGGATCCACGCGGTCCGGGAAATACTGAAGGACGCCGCCGCCGCGGTTGGCCTTGCCCGAATAACCGGCAAAGTTCTTTTCAATGACCAGTACGTCGGCTTCGGGATTATGCTCCTTTACGGATACGGCGCATGAAAGGCCGCCGATACCGCCGCCCAATATCAGAACATCGCAGAAATCTTTATTCATATCTGTCATCCCCTCTTTCTTTACCTGTAAGCCTCAAAGTGCTGATGCATGTGCTCGCTTGAAAAATCCGGTATAACCTTGATCGCTTCCTTTTTGCACAAAGCCATGCAAAGGAAACAATGCTCGCAGTCTTCCACATATTGGAAAATCGGCCTCTTTGCTTCTGCGTCCCATCGGATCACGTCAACGAAGCATGATTTGTAACAGATCTGACAGCCTACGCATTTTTCTTCGTCAAATTCGATGCGATGATTTGTGTTTATCATGGCGAATAACCACCCTTTCTTTTCTTTTTTTGGTTAACATGATAAGCCCAGATTTATGGATTCTCACCTTTATCAGTTTATCCATACAGCCCTTGTATCGCAAACGTAATTATGGTAATATTGTTATAACCAAATTGTTTCACAGGGCATAACTATTGATATAATCAAAACATTTCAGGAGGCATACATGACCGTTACACAGATTGAATGTTTTGAGGCCGTGGCTGAAACACTCAGTTTCTCCAAAGCCGCGGGAAGTCTTTATGTTTCCCAGCCTGCGATCAGCAAGAGCATCTCCCATCTCGAAGAAGAAATCGGATATAAACTGTTTGAAAGGGAAAACAATGTCCTGTCTCTGACACGGGCCGGGGAATTGTTCCGTGATTTTATCGGACGCTCCAAAGTCGAATACCAGGCCTTCCTCGACCAGCTGGAATCCATGAAAAGCCAGGAAAGCCAGACGATCCGCGTCGGCTGCCCCGACTCCTGGAATCCGTCCCATTTTGCAGGTTGGATGGAAAAATGCTATAAACGGGTCTTTCCTGGAGGACATCTTGTCCTGGAAGCCTACAAGCTTTCGGATCTGCTGCTCCGGCTGAAAAGCGGAAAACTGGATTTCGTGATCTCCCATGATTTCTATTCGCCTTCGATCCCGGGGCTTCGCACTGAAACGATCACCGAAACCGGAATGGGCGTCCTCTACGCCAGAGGCTACTTCGCCGAACCGGTAAAGTTTGAGGATCTGGCCCAAAAGGGATTTGTCGTTTTTGACGATGATATTAAAAAGCGGTTCGGCACCCTGATCCATTCAATCTGCCGGAACGAGGGATGCGAAACCCAGATCCGGAACGGGGGACCGATCACCAAATGCCTTTTTGAACTGTCCCTCGGCAATGCCGTGATGCTTTTTACCGACTGGGACAACTTCGTTACCAATCATGCTTTCGGCTACTATCCTGTCGAAGGCGCACTGCCTGTCCGCCTAATCTACTATACGGACCGGATCAAATCCACCGGGCAGGCTTTTATAAAAGAACTGAAAAAAGATATGAAAGGAGTCCTTCATGAAAGCAGCAGTATGGTATAAAAAACGGGATGTACGCATTGAAGATCTTCCGGAACCGGTTCCGGGAAAAGGAGAAGTCAAAGTCCGGATAAAATGGTGCGGGATCTGCGGATCCGATCTGCATGAATATCTGGACGGACCGATCTCCATTCCCGTGGATGCGCCCCATCCTCTGACCGGCAAAACCGCACCGGTCACGATCGGTCATGAATTTGCCGGGGAGATCACGGAAGTCGGCCCGGATGTAACAAAATTCAAAGTCGGAGACCGCGTGATCTCCGAAACCACGCTTGCCTGCATGGAATGTCCCGAGTGCCTTGCCGGGAACTATTCGCACTGCCGCAATCTCGGCATCCTCGGCATCAGCGGCTTCGGCGGCGGCCTGGCCGAATACACCGTTGCGAAAGAGCTGTTTCTCCATAAGATCCCGGATGAAATGGGTTTTGAGCGGGCCGCGATCGTGGAACCTCTCTCTGTCGGCTTTCACTCTCTGACTGTCGGTAAATTCGTACCGGGCATGACGGCGGTCGTGCTGGGCGCCGGTCCGATCGCCCTCGGTGTGATCGAATCCCTCCGTGCCTGCGGGGCAAAGACCATTATCGCCGTCGTCCGTAAATCCATCCGACAGGAATATGCCCTCCGCTCCGGTGCCGACCTTGTGCTCGACCCCAACGAAGTGGACGCTGCGGCCGAGATCCGCAGGCTCACGGGAGACCTCGGAGCCGATATCTGCTTTGAAACATACGGCTCGGAACTCGGGCCGAAGATCGGTCAGGAATGCCTGCGTTCCGGCGGAACGCTGGTCATCATCAGTCTCTGGTCCAAACCCGTACCCGTAGACCTGATGGCGACCGTACAGGGTGAATATACGATCGTCGGTTCGAATCTCTTCACTTATAACGATTTTGAGACGGTAAAGACCATGCTCTGCGACGGACGCATTAAAGCGGAAGGCTATATCACGGGAAGGATCGCCCTCGATGATCTTCTGGAAGAAGGCTTCGGAGCTCTTTCCGGGCCTGACAGCAAAAAGCATATCAAGATCATCGTAACACCGGACAGAAGCCTGCTTTAAAACAGCTTTGCCGGAAGTTCGGTACAAAAAAGATACGGACAGGAAACTGTCCGTATCTTTTTGCATCTCTCCGAAAAATACCGCTTATTCTATGGTCAGAATATCCGTAAATCCTGTTACCTCGAAGATCTCTATGATCGGTCCGGCCGCATGAATGACCTTCATTTTGCCCTGCTTGTTCATCGTCTTCTGCGCCGAAAGAAGGACGCGCAGGCCCGCGGATGAAATATACTCCAGCTTTTCAAAATCGAAGATAAGCTCTTCTGCTCCTTCGATAGAGTCGTTTACTTCTTTTTCAAGCTCCGGAGCTGTCATGGTGTCGACCCTTCCTTCTACAGCAAGGATCAGCGTTTTTTCCTGATATTCTTTACTAATGGTCATTGATATGATCTCCTTTGTTATCCCGTCTGGCAGTGCATTATTGCTCTGCGCGAAGCTATTTTATCATAACTGGAAGCGGTGCACAATGCCCTGCTCTTCCGATTTTCAACAAAAACGGTTTTTCTCTGTACGAAAACTTCCGGAAGGGTTAAAATAAAAGGGACAGTTTATTCATTGTTTTTCGAAAGAGGCAAGTGGGGATTCTTATGGAGTTTAAAGCAAAAACTGAGCCTAAAACGATCGATGCGGAAACTATTTCAGCGAAAATGAACGCCTGGCCGGACTGCTATTACCGGGAGATGGAGCCGGCGATCCGCCGGCAGCTTCTGGATGAAGCGAAGCGTCAGGGACTGACGTCGGAAGATAACGAGATCCGGGAGTTTATATTTGCGAAACGATATCAGCTCAACAAAAAAGGATATGTTGATTCCTACCTTAAACCATGGATGGATTTTAAATACATATACGGATCCGGCAACGGCTCATTCAGCTTCAAAAAGAATCAGAAAAGGATCCGTACGCTGTTTAAAGAACTGGGTGAACCGGAGATCCGCGCCATGGGCGGGCGGGCAACGGAGATCCTGTCCCTGGAATATGAGCATTCCGGGCTCGTATACATCACTCTTTCCTCCAACGATCCAGCCTACCGCGCGGTCATTCTGGGCCTGGGGAGCGTCAGCGAAGAGCGGCTGGCCCAGCGGATCACTGCTGATTTTGCGGTCGCTGTGAAAGTCATTCCCGAACAGCTCGGCATGACCGAAGAACTGTCTCTTTGGACCGAAGCAGTAAAAAGAGCCCATCATACTGCCTACCCGAACGCAGCTTTCTGATCTGCTGAGGCCTTTCTGCAGTACAGCAGAATTTAAACGGACTTATTTCTCAACAGGCATTCTCCTGTTTTATTCTTTACGACTCCTGTCGGATCAGCTCCGCATATTCGCCACCGGCCGCACGGCAGAAGTCGTCGGGTGAAAGCTCGATCTGGCTGCCGATCCTGCCGCCGCTGATATAGATCCGTTCCTGTTCCTTTGCACTGACGTCGATCCGGACAGGAAACGGTTTTTTCATGCCGACGGCAGTGCATCCGCCGCGCACATAACCGGTAAGCCCGAACAGTTCTTTCATCGGAAGCATGGCCACCGATTTCACATCCGCCGATCGGGCGCATTTTTTCAGATCCAGCTCCCTGTCCACGGGTATGACAAAAACATAGTGCTGTCCGTCCGAACCGGTCGTGACCAGCGTCTTGAAGACTTTTTCGTGGTCCAGCCCGAGCCGCTCGGCGATATCGCTGCCGTCGGTGAATTCGGCGCATTCATACTCATGGTGTTCAAACGGGATCTTCAGCCGCTCCAGTATGCGCATCGCATTGGTCTTCAGTTCTTTTTTCGCCATGGAGTCTCTCCTTCTATGACTGTCCGTGGTTTTACCGCACCGGGTTCGATCCGTGCTGTTTCTTATTAATTTATACCACAGTTTTCCCCGGTATGCTTAAAAAATACAGGTCCGGAAAACCGGACCTGTATTTTGATACCCGGACTGAACGAAAACGTTTCAGCCCTGAACTGCTGCTTTTTCTTCTTCTTCGATTTCTTTCGGCTTGATCTTTCTTCCGCGGCTGGCCATCATGGTGATGAACAGTACCAGGAGAAGCAGAACGCCTTCAACCGACTGCTGGATCTGGGTCGCGGACTTCCCGATCAGGCCGAGTCCGTTGATGATGATCTGGATGGAAAGGGCCCCAAGGAATACCTTGTAGATCTTTGCGGAAGCACCGCCGGTTACCAGAACGCCGCCGAAGAAGATCGCCATAACGGTCTTCATCTCCAGGAAGACACCCATCTGCATGTTCGTGCCGTTGATCTGGGCAACCGCAAGGATGGATGCGTATCCTGCACAGAGGCCGGAAAGCGCGAAAGCCGTGATCTTCATCAGGTCGACAGGAACACCGACAAAACGTGCCGTCGTCTCGTTTTCACCGATTGCACGGCTGTAGCGTCCGATCTTCGTGAATTCGAAAATGTAGATCATGATGACTACGATCGCGATAAACATCGGGATCTTGACTGCAGAGGTGTTCAGAACACGCATTTCGTTGGTGATATACTCCGCGCTGATCACGGTCTGAATGTAGTTGATCAGGCCGCGGATACCGATCAGTTCCGCGATGGAAAGCATGAAGGAAGGCACCTTGCATTTCGCAACCAGGAATCCGTTGATAATACCGACGATCAGGCCGAAGATGCAGGCCAGCGGAAGCATTGCCCACGGATGGCCGATCGCCAGGCCGACATGAACGGCAAGAACACCGGAAAGGCCCAGGTTTACGCCGATCGTCATATCGGTACTGCCCTGTGCGATAACGAACAGGACGCCGCAGCCGACGATGATCGTGATCATGGACTGATCCAGGATGATCGAAAGGTTGAATGCGGAAAGCATCGCCCCCTTGCTTGCGATCGTGAAGAAAACAAAGATTGCAACAAATGAGATAAACGGAATAATATCCGCAGCTTTAAATCTGTTCTTCATCATATCATCACCCCAATCACAGACTGTTCCGTAAAGTCTTCGTCTCTGCGGATCTCCTTGGTTATCTTGCCGTCTTTCATGACAAACAGCCTATCGGACATTCCGAGGATCTCCGTCAGCTCGTCAGAGATCAGGACGATCGAAATGCCGTCTTTCTTTGCCTGTTTCATCAGAGAGTAGATATACGCCTTTACACCGACGTCAACGCCTCGGGTCGGGCAGTCCAGAACAAGAACTTTCAGGTCTTTTGCAAGCCAGCGGCCGAAATTGACTTTCTGCTTGTTGCCGCCGGAAAGAGCGTCCATGGGCTGGCCGATGCCGGTCATTTTAACAGAAAGCTGTTTGGAAGTCTCCGAAGCGAGCCTGCTCAGCTTTGCCGGTGAAAGGAAAGCGATCGGCCCCTGCAGTTCTGTCAGGGATGGAAGCACGAAATTATCACGGATGCTCGCGTGGATCATCAGTGCTTCATTGTCTCTGTCCTTCGGAACGTAACCCATGTTGCTGCGAAGTGCCTGCGGGGCACTCTTGATGTCTGCGTTCTTTTCATTCAGATGGATCGTGCCTTTCTGAAGCTTCGACAGTCCGTAAACCGCCTTTCCGATCGAATGGATGCCGGAGTCGGAAAGTCCGCAGAAACCGAGGATCTCTCCTTTATGAAGATCGAACGAAATGTCTTCGATCTCTCCTTTGACTGTGACATTCTTGACGGACAGCACGACTTCATCGCCGTATTCCGGAACCATGTCTTCACGATAATAACCGCCTTCCATGGCCCGGCCGACCATCATCTGTTTGATCTCATCCGGAGTTGTCTCGGCAGACATGACATTGCCGACCACAGCACCGTCACGAAGCACGGTGATCGTATCGGTGATCTCGATCAGCTCTTCTACGTCGTGGGTTATGACAATGATGGATTTGCCGTCCTCTTTCAGTTTATTGATCAGGTCGACCAGTTTTCTTCTGTTGTTTAATGAGAGAGACTGCGTGATCTCATCCAGGATCAGGATGTCCGGATCGACCGACAGCGCTCTCGCAAGCTCGATCATCTTACGGGTCTCGATCATCATTCCGTCGGTCAGCTTGTTCATCGGAACCCGCGGCAGATCCCATTTTTCAAAGATCGCCTGCGCTTCCCTGTTCAGCTGTTTCTTATTGATGATGCCGAATTTTGTAAATTTGTCCGTTCTTCCGAGAAAAACGTTCATTCCGGCAGGAAGCGTTCCGACAACGCCAAGCTCCTGCATGACCATGGAGATCTTGTGATCGTTGGCATCAATCGGGCTCTGAGGATCATAATGCTGCCCTTTCAGGATCATCTCGCCGCTGTCATGGCCATATAAGCCGGCGATCTGGGAGATCAGCGTAGATTTTCCGGATCCGTTTTCTCCGATCAGGCCATGGATCTCTCCTGTTTTCAGGGTAAAGTCGATATTCTTATTGGCATGAGTCGGCCCGAAATACTTATTGAGGCCCTTGATCTCAAGTATAGTTTGTCCTGTACTCATTTGACGACCCCCTTTACTCCCATCTGACCGATTACACCAAAGACGACGATGAAAAGTCCCAGTACGGATTCCTGGAGTGTTCCGGAAGGAACGCCGAGGCTCGACAGGACGTTGAATACTGCATAAATGATGAAGGAGCAAAACGGAACTGCGATGATGATATTCATCTTCTTTTCCAGTACTTTTGCCAGCAGATAGATCGCCATCGGCTGGAGGATCATGTTAATACTGGTCAGACCCGTTTTGACTGTAACACGGCCGGCATAGCTCTCCTGCATGAAGCAGGCGATACCGACCAGGATGCCGGAAATAACACCGATGCCCAGCAGGGTTTTGGTGATGTTGATGCCCAGAGCCTTGGATACGTCGGCATTGCCGCCGATCGCCCGGATATTGGTTCCGACCGTTGTACGGTTATAGATATAATAAACAATGACCAGGCAGACCAGCATGATGATAAAGCTCCACGGCAGTTTGCCGAGCAGTCGGTAATCACGATTCAGTTCTGTATCTACCAGGGATTTTGTCGAAGCGCCCATCTTCATGCCGAAAGCGATGGCCTCATAGATAAGCGCAAGAATGATACTTGCGATCCAGGAAGGAATCTTCGTAAACGCAAAGATATTAAAATTGATAAAAGTCAGTACAAGTCCGACGATCAGGCCGCCCAAGACGACACCGATATAGCCGTACCAGTTACCGAATATGCAGGCCGAAACCGAGCCGAGGACCATGATACCGCCTAATGAAAGATCGGTATATCCGCTTGCGAAAATAAAGCAGAGCGCCCAGGCCGCAAAGGTCGGCCAGATGGAATGCAGCAGTACGACGGTGATCTTATCACCGCTGAGGAACTGTCCGCCTGTAATTACGTGAAACAGGACCAGCAGAGCGAAAAAGACAACAACGAAACCGATCGCAAACTTGATTTGTCCGGCGCGCTCCTTTTTCAGTTCAATGGTCAGATCACTGGTTTTTTCGTTTGACACTCCCAATCTCCTCTTTCCTCGCTGTGGAAATTATAAAAAAATCAGTAGAGAATATTGCCTTTTTCAAGTACAGCCTGCCCCAAAGCGGCAGGCTGTACCATTTTTCTTAATACAAGTTCAGATCTTTACAAAGATTTACTTGTTGTGCATCTCACGAATGTAATCGAAGTTGAGGTTCTTCATAAGGTCCTCAAAATCTGCATAGGTTACATCCGGATTGCAGCGCCATACGAGGTTCGTGAACATTTCTTCTGTGAATGCGTGGCTTCCATAGAAGAAATCGATGTATTCCTGAGCATTCTCTGCTGTTACGGTGATCGGCTGAGTCTGAAGACGGGGAGCAAGTCCTTCGTCATTCAGGATCTGATGTCCGTCAAGGTAGTTGATCAGAAGAGCCGGAGCGATCGCGCAGGCAAGTCCGATACCGTCGTTGCCGGCTGCGATTTTGCCTTCCAGGATGTATTTAGCAGAATCTTCGTCTGTGCAGGAGCAGTAGATTTTTGTATCCAGTCCAAGGTTCTCGATAGCGGACATGGAGCCGGCTACATAGTCACCTACTGTTGCGTAGATGCAGTCTGCCTCGCTGTTTGCGGAAAGCATATCCTCTGCCTTGGTCGGGCATTCGGAGTTATCCGTGCAGCGTGCGTTTGCAAGAACTTTTCCGCCGAGTTCTTCGAACTTGTCGGTGAAGCCGTTCATACGTTTGTCGATATCCTGGTCACCTACGTTTCCGCCGATCATGGTAGCGGTACGGCAGCCGTCTTCGTAAGCTTTCTGACCCATCATCTGTCCGTCAAGGTACATATCAAGGTCGATCGCGCCTACATAGAACTCGTTGTTCTTCTGAAGGGCTTCAAGGTCTTCTTCCAGACCGCAGGATACGTTGAAGACGATCGGGATGCCGGCCTGTTTGCAGAGCTCAGCCATCTGCGGGATCGTGGTAACGCCGGAGCCCTGGTTAACGATGCCGTTAACGCCTGCAGAGATCAGGGTCTGAACGTTGGTTACCTGCTTGTCAGCTGTAAAGTCATCGCTGACACGGTTTGTTTTCATGCCGAGCAGGCCAAGTACATATTCGTTTTCATTTCCGAACATATCAAGGATCGGAACGCCGGAACCCCAGGTCGTAACACCGATCGTATAGGTTTCGCCGGCTGCTTCTTCTGCCGGAGCTGCTGCGGAAGATGCTTCTGCTGCAGGTGCTGCTGCTTCAGATTTGGCTTCTGCTGCAGGTGCTGCTGCTTCGGATTTGGCTTCTGCTGCAGGTGCTGCGCTGCTGTTTCCGCAGGCTGCAAGAGCAAGCATCATAACAGCTGCGAGCAGGATTGCAAAAATTCTTTTGGTTTTCATTTTTCTCCTCCTTAGATCTTTAGATCTGTATTCTCTTAATTAATACTATTATAAAGAGAATAATATGACGAGATGATTATATTTCAATGCCCGTATATTGTCAACTTGCAATAATTCTCAGCTGTTCTTTTTCTGTTTGCACAAAAAGCGGTTTATATTTAAAGGCATATTGTTAATATGGTCCGTGTTTCTCTTTATCAGACAGGATCAAACAGGCTGCGCAGAAAACGAACGTCAGCGGCCCCGATCAGGCCGTGATACCAGAAGAACCCCAACAGAAGGGCCGGGACTACCATTCCGAAAAGGCCCTGCAGTATCCCCGGGCTTCCGCTGTAAAAGAGCTGATAAAAGACTCCTCCGCCGGCGCCAGCCAGCAGCCAGAGGTTTTTGACTTTCCACCATTTCAGATCCATGAAGGCTGTAACGGCAGTAAAAACAAGAATATTCAGTTTTAAGATCATTTTCAGGTGAACGTTTCCCTGAACCGGAAACGCTGCTGCCGCAGAATGCGGCGGATGTATTATTTTTCAGTTAAGAACAGTTCCCGGCTTTGCCCCGGTCCCGGAATCCCTCCGGCCGGACACCGCGCACTGTTTTATAATACGTTTATAACACGTATTTACGATTTGTAAAGCGGAATTTGAAATTAATCACCGGTCGGAGGACCGCTGTCTCATTCAGAAATAATTCAGTTTCTTTGCTTCCTGGGTCAGCGCCTCCCTGTCGTCGGGATGCGCAATGGAAATGAGCATTTTTGCCCTTTCGGAAACACTGCAGCCTTTCAGCCGTACTGCCCCGTACTCCGTAACGACAAAATCCACATAATTGCGCTGATGCGTTACGATCGCTCCGGGTTTCAGCTGGGGCACGATCTTGGAAAGGCCCTTTTTGGTTTTGGAAGTGAACGCCATGATCCCCTTGCCGTGTTCCGCGTAATAAGTTCCCAGTGTAAAACAGAAGCCTCCGCCCGAACCGGAAAACTGCTCCGGTCCCAGCGACTCCGCGCTGACCTGGCCGGTGAGATCCATTTCGATACAGGTGTTGATCGCTACCATATGGTCCTGGCGCGCTATGGCTCCGGGGTTTACGACTTTACATCCGGGTTTCATGATGCAGGCCGGATTGCTGTGCAGCGCCTGATACAGTTCATGAGTACCGTCGGCAAAAACGCCGACATGCTCGCCGGCATCATAGGCTTTTCTCGAACCGGTGATCACTCCTTTTTCGATCAGGGTCGCCATGGAAGAGGTGAACTGCTCGGTATGCAGTCCCAGGTCTTTTTTATCAACAAGGAAATCGCCGACCGCATTCGGGATCCCGCCGATCCCCATCTGGATCGTGTCGCCGTCTTCAATGATATCCGCAACGATCATGCCGATCTTAATTTCGTCGTCGGAACAGACGATGGGAGGCGTGGTGTATTCGGGCTTGTCATCCTCATACAGCATGGTCACCGCCTGGATCGGGATCGCTGTCGCGCCGCGCATCCATGTCAGCTGTGAATTGACCTCCAGAATGATCGTCTTGTTGTCCGCCAGCGCATCCCGGACAAGCTCATCTTCAAATGTCTGGTTCATGCCGAGATAAAACAGACCGTCCTCCGTCATCGGGGATACCTGCGCGACGAAGACATTCCACGGTTTGTGCCGGGAAGCATTTTTATAATAATTCGGAAGATCCACCGGATAGAAGGTGCAGTTCTTCAGTTTATGTGCAGCCCTGTAATTGGGTCCGTAGAAGTAATTGCCGAAGTTGATCCTTCCGTTCATATTCTCTCTCATCATGAACGGATAATCGCCGATTCGGCTTTTATAGACGAAAACATTTTCCACCCTGTCCGCAATCTCATGCAGATGGGAAAAAAATGTTGTCGGTTCATTATAATTGTTGGATGTCCAGATAACGTCTCCGGACCGGATAAGATCAAGGCAGTCGGAAAGAGAGCCTTTTTTTTCATCATAAAGTTTGAGACAGTCCTGATAACTCATTGCAAACCTCCGCATCCTGAATCAGTTTTTCATCCGATTACTATTTTGCGTCATTTACGATGATCCGTCAACGAGCAAATCACCGCTGAATATCCGACGGCCCTGCCGGCCGTTTCCGATACGGACCTGCTGCCGGCCTGTTCTGCGGTCATCACTGGCAGTTTCTCGCCTCGTCTTGTCATCCGGGATAATTCTCCCTATAATGCAGTTATGAACCGACTGTATCTGAAAATCATCGCCTGCGTGACCATGCTCATCGACCATATCTGCTATGTGTTTTTTGAGGGGTCCGCAGCAGCATCCATCGTCCGGCTGACCATAGGCAGGGTGGCGTTCCCGCTCTTTGCCTTTATGATCGTCCGCGGCTTTATCTATACGCGAAGCAGGCTGAAATACGCCCGGAACAAGCTCATCACTGCCCTGGCTTCCGAATTGATCTACGACAGCCTGTTTTACCGCAGGCTCTTTTACTGGCAGAACCAGAACATCATTTTTCTTCTGCTGCTCGGGCTGGTCATGCTCTGTATACTGGAAAAGCTGGACCGGCGCCTCCCGGTTCAGCTCCTGGTCACCGCCGGTTTCGGGGCCGCCGCTTATTTCCTGAAGCTGGACTATTCTTTCTGGGGGATCCTGGTCATTGCGGTCTTTTATTATACAAGAAATATGCCTTTCTATCAGAGCGGCCTGATCGCCTGCTTACCGCTGGCCGCCGGCTACGGCACGGTCGGCGCTTTTCTTTCCGTGATCCCGCTCTATGCCTATAAAGAGACCCGCGGCCGGTTCCGAACCGCGGGCAAATACGCATTTTATCTCTTTTATCCGGTCCATCTGGCTGTTCTGCTGCTCATCAGGACATTTCTGTGAACCTCAGCAGTGAACTTAAAACCGGAAGATCACGGATTCAAATCCTTTCAGCGGAAACGTGATCCGCCAGGGTCTTCTGTCGCACTCTTCTTCGGTCGCTTCCAGGATCGTTTCGATCTTTCCGCTGCCGCCGAACCGTTCTCCTTCCGACTCCAGGATCAGCTCATACTTTCCGGGACGGGGTACTCCCACACAGTAGTCCGGCCGGTCGACCGGCGTAAAGTTGCAGACGAACAGAAGGTTTTCCTCCCCGGTCGGATTCCAGCGGACGAAGCTGAAAATGCTTCTTCCGGCATCATCGGCATTGATCCACTCAAAGGTGAGCGGGTTCTTATCACGCATGTAGACTGCCGGATACTCACTGTAGATGTGAAGGAGATCTTTTACATATTCCTGCAGCTTCCGGTTGCGTTCATCCCCGAGGATATCCCAGTCCAGGGCGCGTGCTTCGCTCCATTCCCTCCTCTGTCCGAATTCGCTTCCCATAAACAGCAGCTTTTTCCCGGGATGCCCCATCATAAAGGTATAGGCCGTTTTAAGATCCGAAAAGCGCGCCTGGTCATCACCGGGGAATTTTTCAAACATGGATTTCTTCAGATGGACCACTTCGTCATGAGAGAGGACCAGAATATAATTCTCGCTGTAGGTATATGTCAGCGCAAAAGTCATATCATTGTGATGATATTTCCGGTATACGGCGTCCAGTTTCAGATAATCCGTAAAGTCATGCATCCAGCCCATGTTCCACTTGTAAGTGAATCCAAGACCGTCATCCTCTGCCGGTGCAGTGACCTTCGGCCAGGCAGTGGAATCTTCGGCGATCATCATTGCCCCGGGATTTCTTTCTGCCATGACAGAGTTCAGATGCTTCAGCAGTTCGATCGCTTCCAGGTTTTCCCTGCCGCCGTATTCGTTTGCGACCCAGTTGTCCCCCCTGCCGAAATCCAGATACAGCATGGATGCAACCGCGTCCACCCGCAGTCCGTCCAGATGGTACTTTTCGATCCAGAAAAGCGCATTTGCAATCAGGAAGTTCGCGACCTGCGGTCTGCCGTAATTAAATACTTTTGTTCCCCAGTCCGGATGTTCGCCTTTTCTGGGATCCTCGTGCTCATAGACCGCGTATCCGTCAAAATACGCAAGCCCCTGCTCGTCTTTCGGGAAATGGGCGGGAACCCAGTCCAGAATGACGCCGATACCATGTTTATGCAGATAATTGACAAGGTATTTAAACTCATCTGGCGAACCGTATCTCGACGTCGGAGCATAGTAGCCTGTAACCTGATAGCCCCAGGAAGCATCCAGCGGGTGCTCTGCGATCCCGATCAGTTCCACATGAGTATACCCCATGTATTTCACATAACCGACCAGTTCATGGGCAAACCGGATGTAATCGTAAAAGCCCTGGTCCCTCCCTGTAGAACCGTCCTTTCTCCAGGAACCCGGATGTACTTCATAAATGGAAAGAGCGGTATTATCCGGTGTAGACTCTTTTCTTTTCTGCAGCCATTCGGCATCTTCCCAGTTATACTCTTTGTTCTCATAGATCTTGGAAGCCGTGCCGGGCCGCAGCTGGGCCCAGAACGCATAGGGATCCGCTTTGTACAGATAATATCCGAACGGGGTCTCTATATAGTATTTATAGAGCTGTTCAGGAACTGCCCCGGGAATGAACGTTTCGAAAAGGCCCATGTCGCTGATCTTTTCCATCGGCTCGCATTCGGTATTCCAGTTGTTGAACTCGCCGATAACACGTACACTTTTCGCATTTGGTGCCCATAAAGCAAAATGAACGCCCTTTTGTCCGTTTTTTACACCGACATGAGCGCCCAGTTTGTCATAGATCTCGTAATGCCGCCCTTTTCCGAACAGATACAGGTCGAGATCTGTTACAAAATGTTCATTATTCTGCTTTTCAGCTGTTATTATCTTTTTCAAATCCCGAATAACCTCATGGCGTTTTCACGCGTTATACGAATAACTTCTTCGGAGGTGATCCCTTTGATTTCCGCGATCCGGTCCGCCACAAAAGGAAGGTACAGCGAAGAATTCCGTTTCCCCCTGTAAGGCTCGGGAGCAAGATACGGACAGTCGGTTTCCAGAAGAAGCCTGTCCAGCGGGGAATACTCGACGGTTTCCGCCAGTTTTCTGGCATTTTTAAAAGTTATCACGCCACCGATGCCGAGATAAAGTCCCATATCCAGCAGCGCTTTTGCGATCTCTTTTGAATAGGAAAAGCAGTGCATGACACCGCCGGTATCGGCAAGTCCGGCTTCTTTTGCGATCGAAACCGTATCTTCTGCGGCATCCCTGGAATGAACGATGACCGGAAGTTTTTCTTCCCGTGCCATATCCGCCTGAAACTCAAACCAGAAGCGCTGCTGTTCCGGGTTGTCTTTATCCCAGTAATAATCCAGTCCGATCTCGCCCACGGCAACGCATTTTTCATGACGGCAGAACTGCCGCACCCGCTCCATGTCTTCCATCGTCAGTTCGCGGATGTCGCTCGGGTGGATCCCGGCGGCCCCGTAAACAAACGGATAACGCTCGGTCAGGTCCCGGGTGGATTCAAGGCTGTCCATGTCAGACATCACGTTAATGATCCGGCCGATCCCTGCGTCCTTCAGGGACAGAAGCAGTTCGTCCCGGTCCGGATCGAATTTTTCGTCATCATAATGCGCGTGCGTATCAAAGATCATCAGCCGTTATTCCTTTATGCCAAGGGCAGCCAGCTGTTTCTGCCTTAATTCTTCTGCCTTTTCCAGAACTTCATTTACGTCCAGGCGCGCAAACAGGATCTCGGTCTTCTCCACGACTTTTGTCCCGTTCTCAAGAAGTCCGAAAGTGTCCAGATCCTTATAATCACGGGGTACTGCATTCAGCTGCTTTAAGATCTTCCCGGTCGTTTCGGGCATGAAGGGTTCCAGCAGCGTCGCGCCGATGATAATACTTTCCGTAAGGTTGTACAGTACGGTCGCAAGCCGGTCTTTTTTATCTTCTTCCTTGGCAAGGATCCACGGTGTCGTCTCGTCGATGTATTTATTGCAGCGGCGGAACAGGTTGAATATATCCGTGATGGCATCGGCAGCCCTTAAATGCTGCATCTTTTCTTCGACCGCGGGAGCCGTTCCCGTGACGACCGTTTTCAGGTCCCCGTCAACTTCCTCATATACGCCTTTGTCTTCCACGATCCCGCCGAAGTATTTATTCGACATGGAGATCGTACGGTTCACAAGGTTTCCGAGAATGTTTGCCAGATCCGAATTGACTCTTTCCGTCATGAGTTCCCAGGTAATGGTCCCGTCGTTTTCAAAAGGCATTTCGTGAAGCACAAAATAACGCACCGCATCCACGCCGAAGATCCCTGCCAGATCATCCGCATAAAGAACGTTTCCTCTGGATTTGCTCATCTTGGACTCGCCCTGGAGCAGCCAGGGATGTCCGAATACCTGCTTCGGCAGTTCCTGATCCAGGGACATCAGAAAGATCGGCCAGTAGATCGTATGGAAACGGATAATATCCTTGCCTACCAGATGAAGGTCCGCCGGCCAGAGCTTTTTATACTGCTCCGTGGAATTTCCTTCGGCGTCAAAGCCGATACCGGTAATATAGTTTGAAAGCGCATCCAGCCAGACATAGACAACGTGGCCCGGATCGAAATCCACTGGAATGCCCCACTTGAAGGAGGTTCTGGAAACGCACAGATCCTGCAGGCCCGGAAGAAGGAAATTATTCATCATTTCATTCTTTCTGGATACCGGCTGGATGAATTCCGGATGCGTATTGATGTGCTCGATCAGCCGGTCGGCATATTTGCTCATGCGGAAGAAGTAAGCCTCCTCCTTTGCAGGATGCACTTCGCTGCCGCAGTCCGGACATTTCCCGTCTTCGATCTGCGAAGGAGTATAGAAAGCCTCGCATTCCTTACAGTACATGCCTTCGTAATAATCTTTATAGATATCACCCTTTGCATGCATCTTTTTGAAGATCTTCTGGACTCTCTCCATGTGGTCCGGATCCGTGGTCCTTATGAATTTATCATAGGAAACGTTCATGCAGTCCCACACTTCGCGTACTGTCCCGGAGATCTCGTCCACATACTGCTTGGGTGTCTTTCCGGCTGCGCCGGCCCGGTCTTCGATCTTCTGACCGTGCTCGTCGGTCCCGGTCTGGAAAAAAACATCATAGCCCTGCATCCTGCGGAAGCGGGCAATGGAGTCCGCCAGGATCGCTTCATATGTATTGCCTATATGGGGTTTCCCCGAAGTATAGGCGATTGCTGTTGTCATGTAAAATCTTTCGTCATCGTGTCTTTTCATTTTGTCACCTGTCTTACTGTTCCGTGTTATTCCGGCGTATATGTGTTTACAACATCCGCTACCATCCGTTTGATATCGGGATCCTGATCATATGCCGCCTTCATAAGAACGCTCAGATCATTGATAAATTTATTCTCATCAAATTCAAGCGGATGCCCGATGTAGATGAGTTTGTTCGGCGTCATGGTCATTCCTTCTTCGTCCATGAGCTTTTCTTCGTACATTTTCTCTCCGGGTCTTAAGCCTACGTACTGGATCTTCATATCCACATCCGGCGTAAACCCGGAAAGACGGATCAGTTTTCTCGCCAGCGTATCGATCTTTACCGGCTCACCCATATCCAGGACAAAGATCTCCCCGCTCCTGGCATAGGCGCTGGCCTGAAGCACCAGGCTGACCGCCTCGGGAATCGTCATGAAGAACCGGGTGATATTCGGATGCGTAACGGTGACCGGACCGCCGGCTTCGATCTGCTTGCGGAAAAGCGGGATGACCGAGCCGTTGCTGCCGAGCACGTTTCCAAAACGCACCGCGGCAAATTTGGTATTCGCATACTGGTGTTCTCCGCTGAAAAGGTCGTCCCCTTCCTCATGGATCTTCAGTTCCTTGAGATCCTCCGCTTTTCCGGAGGAAATTTTGCATGCAAAAGTCTGAATGATCATCTCGCACAGTCTTTTGCTCGCGCCCATAATATTGGTCGGATTAACAGCCTTGTCCGTAGAGATCAGCACGAACTTCCTTGTGCCGTGTGTCATGGCGGCAAAAGCCGTTTTGTACGTACCGATCGCATTGTTCTTGATCGCCTCCCAGGGACTGGCCTCCATCAAAGGCACATGTTTATGTGCCGCTGCGTGGAAAACAACATTCGGCCGGTAAAGTGAAAAGACCTGTTTCAGTCTTTTGCTGTCGCGCACCGAACCAACAATCGCTTCCAGTTCGAGATTCGGGACATTCCGTTTCAGTTCCTGCTGGATCTCATACAGATTGTTTTCATAAATATCAAAAATAATCAGCCTTCTGGGATTATGCGAGGCGATCTGCCGGCAGAGCTCGCTTCCGATCGAACCGCCGCCGCCGGTTACAAGGATGACCTGCTCGCTTAAATCATCCAGGATCTGCTGTGTATCGACAACGATCGGATCCCTGCCCAGAAGGTCCTCCACATTAACGTCTTTGATGGTATTGATGCTCAGTTCTTCGTTTACCAGCTGATAAATGCCGGGAACCATCTGGAGTTTGCAGCCTGTGTCGCTGCAGATGTTCAGGATCTCTTTCTTATCCTGACTGTCGATCGTCGGAATGGCAAAAATGATCCGGTCGATATTATACTTTCTGACGTTCTCCTGGATCGTTTCCCGGCCGCCCGCGATCGGCACATCGTCCAGATAGCGGTTCCACTTGTTCGGGTTGTCATCAATAAAACATTTGACGACCGCGTTGATCTGGCTGCTCTTTTTGATCTCCCGCAGGATCGTCTGTCCCCCGCTGCCCGCACCAATGATCATGATCCTCGAAGCTTCTTCTCCTTCCAGAGAACCATTGCTGTCTTCTCTCTTGACCCGGTTGCTCTTGACAATGTTTACAAACCGGTATGCGAAACGGATCCCCAGCGTCAGGACATACTGGGCTACAATGCCTCCGACATAATAAGAGATCGGCATCCTGCAGAAAAGAAGCGTTATCCCGACAACATGAGTCGCTCCGGTGATCAGTGTCGCAGCTGTGACCCTTGTTGCCGCATCCACGCTGGCATAGCGCCAGATGGTCCTGTACATCTTCATAAGGGCAAAAACGATAAGACAGACCGCGATATGGATCGGGATATAATGCACATATGCTTTTAAATACATTTCCGAAATATGAGAATACTGTCCGTCGAACCGTATCCACAGCGCGAAAAAATATGAAAAAGCGATGGCAATAATATCATATATTACGAGGAAAATATTGATAAACTGCCAGTGCTGGAATCCCGTATGCCACTGTTTGACTTTTTTATTCTTCCCACTCATCTTCCTGTGTTAATTCTATATACTCCCCGTTCAGTACTGCCGTCAGCAGGCCCTTTGCAGTCTCCACCGTATCCCAGTCCGGGATCATGATATCATTTTCATCTCCAAGGGAAAAACAGTAACCCCAAGATCCGGCTCCGTCTACCTGACAGGACTGGATATTCCAGCCCGAAGTGCCGTCGAGCGTCATCTTCATGATCTTTTCAAGGTCCTCCGGCGGGAGGCTTGTAATAACGTTTGACGTAATGATCGAAAGGACTTCACTGAACCTCGGAAGCATTTCCGCGGATGTGACCTTCTCAAAAATAGCCTTGATCACGGTCTGCTGATTGACTCCTCTTGCACGGTCTCCTCCCGGAAGGCTGTAACGCTGTCTGGCAAACTGCAGTGCGGAATAGCCGTCGAGATAGTTCTCTCCGACATTAATGTAAACCCCATCCTGTTCGAACTCATAGTCGGACCAGACGGTGATCCCGCCGATCGCATCTACAATATTAACGACCGATGAATAACCAACTTTCACATAATAGTTGATATCCATATCAAACAGGGTGCTCATCGTTTCAATGCTGCAGTCTACCCCATAATAACCGCTGTGCGTGATCTTATCCGGATAGCTTTCATCTCCCCACAGATACCAGTAATAATCTCTCGGGATATTGACCAGAAGGATCTGCTTCGTCGTCGGATTGACCGCAGCGATCATATTCACATCTGAATTTCCCAGTTCGGAAACACCTTCGAATGATATCGTATCCATACCGGTAAGATAAATCAGGAAGGCGTTATTCGCCACATTTTCGACCGGTTTGACAGTGGTCGTTTTGACGGGTGTGTCCACTTCTTCGGTTTCATCGACCGGCTGTTCTTTGGTTATATCGATCGTCCCGAGCAGTTCGGCCCATTCCAGGAATGCCGGGTCATTTTCCGTCAGCGCCGACGCAAACATCGAGTTCACCAGGATCGCATCCGCTTCACCGTTTTCCAGTCCTTTAAGGATCAGGAGGATTCCCGGAAAGCCTACCGTTTGAACAGGTTCCCCCAGTTCTGCTTCCAGCTGATTCAGCGCCAAATCGGTATTCCTGGTATCCTGAGCTTCGAGAATCCCGATATTCCTTCCGGCAAGCTCTGTCATCAGCTTGAGCCCGTCGGCTTTACGAACATAGACATTGATCGTCTGCGTGCTGACGACCTTATTTTCCTGACGGGTAGTTTCGGAGATCTGTTCCAGACTGGTGTGGATGTTCCGCATGAACATCATCACCAGGACCGAGACCACGCAAAGCGCGATACTCAGCAGAATGCTTGCAATACTTCTTCCTTTATACCGTCTGCCTCCTGCAACCATAACGATCTGCAGTGCGATCACCAGAACGCAGATACCGATAATGATCCCCAGCCGCCTCATAGGCAGGATGCTGCTGACGTTCAGGCACATCAATGCCAGTGCCGCAGCCTCCACGACAAGAAGTATCCTGGCAATCAGTACAAGCGCACCGCCTTTATTACTGTTGTTGTATCCGGAACTCATTCCATTCCTCCCGATTCCATATATAATGCAGGCTGTACCTGCCGAAAAACAGTTCTGTTTATCTTTACAATTATACTATATAAAACAGAAATGTGAAAATTATATATCAATCAAAGAAAAAAAGCAAATTCTGCGATACCCCGTGTTTTTTGGCAATGTGCTTACAGCACCGGAAAGATTCAGGCGGATCCTTATTCATCCCCCGGCCGTTTAAAGGCCTCGGCGATGTCATCCGTCTGATTGAGCATCGAATAGGTAATGAGTATCCTCAGTCTCTCGTTGGCGCTGTCCAGGTCCAGCCCGGTCAGCTCTTTGATTTTCTGCAGACGGTACGTCACGTTATTTCTGTGCATATGCATCCGGACGGCCGTCTCACTGATCCTTCTTTCATTCTCAAGATAGACTCTCAAAAGCTGAAGATTGTTCATTCGGTGCTGGATATCATAATCGTGAAGTGCTTTGAGGGCTTTAAAATACCGGCTCTTGGTCAGCATTTCAAATTTTTCAGCCGAATAATCACAGAAACAGTATTCAAACACATCATCAAACAGGATCAGGCTCTTGTGCTGTCCCATAAAGCACTCCTGAAGCACGCAGCAGTCCTTCAGATCGCATTCGCTTCTTCCCAGCTGCATCTGCGTATCGATCGCACGTTTTGCCTGAAGATACGCGGCACTCATATTATAAAGCTCTGTAAACAGGCTGCCGCCGCCGCCGACAAGGGAGTTTTCATCCAGAACACGCGAGATCTCACGGATCACTTTTGCGGATCGTTCCTCAAAATCCTTTTCGTTAAAACACTCGAGAAGCAGCAGTTCGCTGTCCACCAGCGAAACGTAAGAATTCGGATTGATGCAGTGAAGTTCGTTTCCTACCCTGCTGATCGAATAGCCGGAGCCTCGGATGATCGGGATGACAAACAGAAGAAACCTGCCGGTGTACGGCACCTTGGAGTACCCTGCCCGGATCCGGATGGTCTCTCTGGACAGCTGATTATCCCGGATGAGCTCCGCCAGCAGGCTGTCATACATATGTGTGAAGAGTTCTTCCTTCTCCCAGTCCCTGCTGACGATCGGCTTGATGCATTCGCCGAAGATCCGGAAAAGATAAACCGAATCCTTGCGGATATACGCCGTATTCATCGTCATGACCGCATGATTGAAATAAGTGTTCCCGAACCGATACACAAACCCCGCCGTGGCATACTGCAGAAGGTCATGCTTATCCTCCGCGTAAAACTCATATTTGTTCCAGAGATCCGTCAGTCCGAAGCTTTTAAATTTTTCGATCGTCTCATCCGAATGCACCCCGTGTTCTCTCAGATAAGCGCTTATCTCATCATCGTTTTTAATGTTTTTAGTATAAGCGATCAGCCGGAAAGCATAGTCGCTGATTGCGATATACTGGCCGATGATCTCCTCGCTCATATCGACCAGCTCCTGAAGGCTGGCGCCGTAGGTTACGGCGATCCGCATGTTTTCGACCCAGTCCTGTACACGGTGAAAATAATCATCTATATCGGTATAGACCTCTTCTGCTGTCAGTTCTGTCTCCAGCAGCATGATATTCTCCGGGAACCTTCCGCTTTCCTTCTTTCCGGAAACAGCCAGAAAGAAAGTGCCCGGATTGTCCGGAGCGTGTTTCAAAGCGGTCGCCGCATCACAGACATAAAGCTTGCTGCTGTCTGTTTTGCCGGATGACAGCACGACCGGAGAAACACTGGTAAACTCCGCATCAAGCAGCGGGAGATCCTGGTTCAATACGCTGTCGTCAAAATAAGGGCGAACCAGCACGGCACCGGAAAGCTTCATATGATTCTCCTTTCATTCGCATACAAAAATGTTCTATATTAAATATATATTTTACCAACAAAGATGTCAAAAGATTTTTGTGCCGATTGCACAATTATTCAGTTCGTTTGTTCCTCCCGGAAAGCAAAAATACATCCCTGCCGCACTTGTACAGCAGGGATGCATGCCAGCTTTCAAACAGCTCTGTCTTCACATTTCTTTCAGGGCATCCAGATAGCCGGTCAGCCTGGCCTTTGCCCTCGGATCCATTTCCCGGAAGCCTTCGATCAGGCGATACTCCTCCGTATCCTTCGAAATCGTAAGGTAATCCGGCTGAATGAATTTCTGATTTTCCGTTCCCGAAAGAAGGTCCACCGGGTCCATGTCAAGACAATGACAAATGATCATAATCTTATCGGACGCAGGATTCGTGCCTTTTCTTCTCCAGTCGCAGATCGTACTCTGGGCAATCCCCGTGGCCTGGGAAAATTCTTTCTGGGTAAGTTTCTTTTCTTCCATTCTCTGGAAGATTCTCTCACTGATCGTCATACTACCATTTCCTCCATTTTAATCTTTTTTAATCTCAGCACGTATTTGATTTATTAGTAATCTTCAGCTGGGCAAATACTACAGCCGCAAAGAGTATGCCGCAGCCGAGAATTTCTCTGTTTGTCATCTTTTCGGAAAGCAGGAGCCATCCGAACAATACCGAAAACACCGATTCCAGACTCATCAGAAGCGATGCCACCGTCGGGTTAACATTCTTCTGTCCGACGATCTGGAGCGTATATCCTATTCCGGAACTGACAGCCCCGGCATACAGGATGCTGATCCATGCATCTGTGGATACAATGCTGTGCATCAGGGCCGCAAAGCGGTTGAAATCCATCCTGTAATCGATAAAGGCTGTAGCCGCTAACGACAGTATCCCGCAGAACAGGAACTGCAGCGCAGCCATTTTCACACCGTCTGTCCGTACCGTAAAATGATCAATGCACAGAATATGCAGGGCAAAAACGAACGCGCAGGCAAACAGGAAGAGATCCTCCTTCCGCAGAACAAACGGTCCGTCTATACATAAAAGGTACAGCCCCGCCAGCGCGGCCGCTACGGATACCCAGACATTCCAGCTGCATTTCCTTTTCAGAAAGATCCCGAGGATCGGAACGATCAGTATATAGCAGCTGGTAATAAAACCCGCGTTCCCGGCAGTAGATCCGAGTTCGATCCCGTACTGCTGCAGGTTCGATGCCGCAAACAGGAAGAACCCGCATGCCATTCCGCCTGCAAGAAGCGTTTTCCTTCCGCCGGTCTCCGGCTTCCGGTCTCTGTGTCTGTCCATGATTTTTATAACAGGCACCAGGAACAGGGCACCGATCAGGCTCCGCAATGCCGTAAAGGTAAATGACGGAATCACGGATCCTGCGCGCTGTGCGATAAATCCGGTTCCCCAGATGACCGCGGTGAGCAGGAGCAGCCAGGGTCTCCCTTTCTTCTCTCCGCTCATTCCCTGCACAGGTTCACGATGACCTCTGTCATCTTTTCAAGCGAAGGCACCGGGATATACTCATAGATACTGTGGAAGTTTTCCCCTCCCGTGGAAAGGTTCGGGCAGGGCAGTCCCTCATAGGAAAGCCTTGCTCCATCCGTTCCGCCGCGTATCGGCACGGTTTTCGGCTCCACTCCGGCCTCTTTCATGGCCTTCTTCGCTTTATCTATAATGTACATGACCGGCTCGATCTTTTCTTTCATGTTGTAATAGCTGTCCGTAACAGAAGTCTCGGCCGTTTCCTTACCGTATTCGCTGTTGATCGTCTCGCAGAGAGAAAGGACAAATTGTTTTTTCTCTTCAAATTTCTCCCTGCTGTGATCCCGGATGATCAGGCGGATCACCGCTCCGGATTCGTTTCCTTCAAACTCCCGGACATGATAGAAACCTTCATATCCCTCCGTTGCCGCCGGAGTTTCGTTCTCCGGAAGAGCGCTGATAAAACGGCTGCCGATCAGTACCGCGTTTTTCATCTTTCCTTTCGCGTCGCCGGGATGGATATTGACGCCCCGGATCCTTATTTCCGCTGCGGCGGCATTAAAATTCTCATATTCCAGTTCTCCGAGGGCGCCGCCGTCCACGGTATAAGCATATTCCGCTTTAAAATGTTCCAGATCAAACCGGTCGGCTCCCCGGCCGATCTCTTCATCCGGCGTAAAGCCGATATAAATATCTCCGTGCCGGATCTCCGGATGCTCCAGAAGATACTCCATGGCCGAAACGATCTCCGCCAAGCCGGCCTTGTCATCGGCTCCCAGAAGAGTCGTGCCGTCCGTGACGATCAGGTCCTGTCCGATATACTTTTTCAGGGACGGGAACTCCGAAGGATCCAGAACGGCCTTCTCATTCAGCGGGATCGTGCCGCCGTTATATGCCGTGATCCTGGCCTTTACTTCCGCTCCGGAAACGTCCGGGGAAGTGTCCATATGCGCGATCAGGCCGATCGGGGATGCATCGCAGCCTTCTGTTCCGGGAAGCAGGGCATAAACATACCCGGCCCCATCCATACGCACGTCCGAAAGCCCGAGCGCCGAAAGTTCTTCCCGGAGAAAGTCACCCAAAACCTTTTCCTTCTCGGAAGAAGGACAGGATGCACTGTTTTCATCCGAGGTAGTTTCAAAAGAAACATATTTCAAAAAGCGGTCTGTGACGTTCATTCTTTTTCTCCGGCAGCCTGGATTTTTTCAAGCAGGGGTTCCAGCCAGTTTCCTTCGATCTCTTCTACTTTGCTCTCATCGCAAAGCTTCGCGATCTTCGGATCGATCGGCATCTGTGCTTTGGTTTCGATGCCGAATCTTCCGGCAAGTTCATCAATATCCGTCTGTCCGAAAATATAATGCTTCGTTCCGCAGTCCGGACACTCAAAATAAGCCATATTCTCCACAAGGCCGACTACGGGGACTTTCATCATCTCTGCCATTTTAACTGCTTTGCCGACGATCATTCCCACCAGTTCCTGCGGAGAGGCGACCACGATAACGCCTTCGATCGGAAGGGACTGGAAAACAGTAAGCGGGACATCCCCGGTCCCCGGAGGCATATCCACGAACATGAAGTCCACATCGCCCCAGATCACGTCCTGCCAGAACTGTTTGACCACGCTGGCGATGACCGGCCCTCTCCATACGACCGGATCACTGGCATTCGGCAGCAGTGAATTGATCGAAATAAATTTGATGCCACCTTCGCTGGTACTGGGCATGATCCCGTCTTCCGCTGGCGATGCAGGGATATCCGTTCCGAACATCTTCGGGATCGAAGGGCCGGTGATATCCGCATCCAGGATACCTACGCTGTATCCTCTTTTCTTCATGCCGACAGCAAGCAGGGATGTTACAAGTGATTTCCCGACGCCTCCCTTGCCGCTGACGATACCGTATACATGTTTTATTCTTGACTTTTCATTCGGCTTGACCAGAAAGCTCTGCTGTTCTCTCGAATCGCAGTCCACCGAACATTCCGAACAGTTGTGTCCGCATTCTTCGCTCATTGACTAGTCCTCTTTTCATAATTATTTGTTTGATCAGATAAAATACAGTATTTCCTCCGGGGTCTTTGCATAATAATCGGCTCCGGCTTTCGATAGTTCTTCATAGGAACCGTATCCGTACAGCACCCCGACCGATCGTATTCCGTTTGCCGCAGCACCCTCAATGTCGTTTTTCCGGTCTCCGACCATCAGGGCCTCTTCCGGAGAAAAGCCCGTGTTGTTCATGGCATAGGCAATAACGTCGCTTTTCTGCACTCTGGAACTGTCCATCGTACTTCCGGCAACGTAATCAAAGTACTTTTCCAGATCGAAATGCTCCAGTATCCGTTTCGTGTAGATCTCGGGTTTTGACGTAGCGACGATCAGTTTTTTCCCGGCGTCCCTGATCTTTCCCAGCACTTCCGGTATGCCTTCATACACTTCATTCTCAAACAGGCCGGTCACGGAAAAATACTCTCTGTAATACGCCAGCGCATCCAGTCCTTCCTGCTCGGAAAGATGGTACACCGCTCTCAGTTCTTCCATTAACGGCGGCCCGATAAACCGGTACAGTCTGGACCGGTCCTTTTCGATAATGCCGAGCTTTTCCAGACTGTACATGATCGAATTTGTGATCCCCTCGCCCGGGTCTGTCAGGGTTCCGTCCAGATCCATCAGAATACAGCTGTACATCGATTTTACCTGTATTTTTCGCTATCTCACGAAATCATAGCAAAGATATGGTTGTTTTGCAATGTAAACGTGGCCGAAATAATGCAAAATCACAAAAAAATTTCATATATTCCGATTGGTACCGTTTTTTTGTAAATAATCCTGATCTTCAGCCGCATTATTTGGCATTTTTTTCATTGACAAGCACAAATGTCTGTATTATAGAATAAAGCTATTAACAGGGCCTGAGTAACGCTTTCTATCTTTGTACAATTTGTTCGGAAACGGAGGATCCAATGGATATTTCCCAGTTAAAATATTTTATCGCTTTAGCTCAGACCAGGAGTTTTTCGGAAGCGGCCAGAAGATGCGGGATCTCCCAGCCGTCCATGAGTCACGGGATCAGCTCGCTGGAAAAGCAGCTTGGCGCGCCGCTCTTTATCCGCACACGGAAAAGCGTGATCATTTCGGACGCCGGAAAGATCCTTCTCCCGAATGCCCTGCAGATCGTTGAAATAGCAGAAAAGACCGCACTTCGCATCTCACAGCTTGAAACGGGACGGACCGGCAGCATCTCCATCTCTGCCCTGACCACATCCTGCGCAGAGCTTTCCAGGACCCTGAAGGAATTTACCAGGGCATATCCGGATATCCTGACCGATATCACCTTCACCTCCGGCAGGGACGAAGCAATGGCCATGAGCGAATCCAACGGAGATGTCCATTTTGCAGTTCGGGAAATGGTCCCCGAAGGCGAACTGTTTGATTACATAGTGACCCATTATGACCGGCTGTGCGTGGCCTTCCCCGCCGACCATCCGCTCGCAAAAGAAGAACTCGATTTTTCAAAGCTTAAGAATGAGCGGTTTATCACGGTGTCCCAGACGGACGGTCCGGCACTTCGAAAAGAGATCCAGCGCGTCTGCGAAGTCCGCGGTTATAAACCGAACATTGTCTGCCAGTACGACCGTGCCGAATCCGTTCTCCTCTCCGTCGGGGCCGGAACCGGGATCGCAATCGTTCCGGAAGCACTTTCCAGCGTATTCTATGTCAATAATGTTGTACTGAAACAGATCCCCGGTGACGACGCGCTCCGCACCTATGTCATCGCCTGGCAGAAGAACCAGCAGAACCCTGCCGCAAGGCTTTTTGTCGAAGTCGCAAAGAAAATATATATGAAAGAAAAAAGTGACCGAAAGCACTGATTAAAAATGCGCAAAAAAGAGGGTGTCCCAAAACGCTGAATTATGATTCAACGTTGAGGGGCACCCTCTTTTTCTTTTTATTCAGCATCCGGTTTTTCAGTCGGAACGATAACATGCACTTTTTCGATACGGTTGTGCGTAATGATCTCCGCCGTGATCTTCACTCCGGAGGGAAGGGTTATGGTCTCGCCGGTCTTCGGAAGGCGGTCCAGATACTCGATCATGAATCCGCCGATCGTGTCGTATTCTTCCGATTCCAGATCCGTTCCGAGTTCTTCATTGACGTCCATCAGGTTTGTGGAGCCGTCGATCAGATATTCGTTTTTCCTGCGAAGCTTCTGGATATCGTCCGTTTCATCCTTGTCGTATTCGTCCCGGATCTCGCCGACGATCTCCTCCAGGATATCCTCCATCGTGATCATGCCGGAAGTCGCACCGTACTCGTCAAGCACGATGATAATATTGATGGAAGCTTCCCTCATTTCGATCAGGAGGTTGCCGACTTCCTTATGTTCAAAGGTAAAGTGCGGCTCTCTTAAGATCTGGCGGACCGTAAATCCCTCTTTTTCACAAAGGAAAATATCTTTCATATTGATGGTGCCGATCACGGAGTTCGTGCTCTCTGCATAGACCGGATAGCGGGTATAACCGTTCTCCTTAAAGATCTCCATCAGGCCGTC
Source organism: Lachnospiraceae bacterium (assembly GCA_017509985.1). Taxonomy (GTDB): domain Bacteria; phylum Bacillota; class Clostridia; order Lachnospirales; family Lachnospiraceae; genus Alectryocaccobium. The sequence goes on along the minus strand of JAFWOE010000014.1, from coordinate 6,938 downwards.
GTAATCCGTATCCGCCTTCACAAACACCATGTCGATCCGCGGGATCATAATGTCCCTGGCCTGCATATCGTCCAGGCTGAAGATATTGGTGATCATCTCAAACTCATCGTTTTCGATGGCTCCTTCCTCATAGCTGACATCGACCAGCGTCTTCAGCTCGTCCTCGGTCATGGCAGCCGGCTTTGCGTGGATGTTCACACCGATCAGCCTGCAGATCCCGGTCCTCAGGCTCTCGATAATAAAGATCACCGGGGTCAGGATGATCATGACAGCCTTAATGGCTCCGGAATACGCCAGTGAAAGCTTCAGGGAATAAAGCGTAGCCAGTGATTTGGGTGTGATCTCCCCGAAAAGAAGTACGATAAAAGTAAGGATACCGGTTGCGATACCTACATATTTATTCCCGAACAGATGAATGGTCAGCGTCGTTGCGAGTGCGGAAGCGGCAATATTGACGATATTATTCCCGATCAGGATCGCCGAAAGCATCTTCGCGGCATGATCCGTGATCCAGAGCGCTCTTTTGGCCTTCCTGTCGCCTTCTTCCGCCAGCAGTGAAAGCTGGATCTTATTCACGGTAGTGAATGCTGTTTCCGCGGAGGAAAAGAACCCTGATGCAATGATCAGAAGAATAAGAACAACGATTTCGATTACAGGAAACGAGTCCAAGTTAAAATCTCCTTAAAACTGGTCCGAGGCGGTCATTCTGTCCGCCTTCTCTTTTTTATACAGTCCGAACCGTCCTTCGTCAAGCGCTTCTCTTATTTCCTGCATCAGACGGTTGTAAAAATACAGATTGTGGAGAACGCTGAGCCTCATGGCCAGCATCTCGCCGGCTTTGAACAGATGGCGGATATAGGCCCGGGAATAATTTCGGCAGGCCGGGCAGCCGCAGCCTTCTTCGATCGGCCGGTCATCCAGTTCAAACATGGCGTTTTTAAGGTTCAGCCGTCCGGTATCGGTATAAACATGCCCGTGACGCCCGTTGCGGCTCGGATAGACGCAGTCAAAGAAATCGATGCCCCGTTCCACGCCCTCCAGAATATTCAGCGGTGTTCCGACGCCCATAAGATAGGTCGGCCTGTCCTGCGGAAGAATCGGGACTGTTTCTTCCAGAATACGGTACATTTCCTCATGGCTCTCTCCTACCGCGAGGCCTCCGACCGCGTAGCCCTCCAGATCCATGTCGGCGATCCGTTTTGCATTGTCCTTCCGGATATCCTCGTAAACACCTCCCTGATTGATCCCGAAAAGGATCTGCTCTTTATTGATGGTGTCTTCGCGGCTGTTGAGTTCCTGCATTTTCTTCCGGCACCGTTCGAGCCACCGCACCGTACGGTCCGCGGAATCCTTTATATAAGATTTCTCCGCAACACTGGAAGGACATTCATCAAAAGCCATCGCGATGGTCGAAGCCAGATTGGACTGGATCTGCATGCTTTCTTCAGGCCCCATGAAGATCCTATGTCCGTCGATATGAGAACGGAAGGAAACTCCTTCTTCTTTAATATTCCGCAGGGAAGCGAGGGAAAAGACCTGAAAGCCGCCGGAATCCGTAAGGATGGGGCGGTCCCAGTTCATGAATCGGTGCAGCCCTCCCAGTTTCTTTACGACCTCATCGCCCGGGCGGAGGTGCAGATGATAAGTGTTCGACAGTTCGACCTGCGTATGGATCGCATAAAGGTCCTCCGTCGAAACTGCGCCTTTTATCGCCGCAGCCGTGCCGACGTTCATGAAAACCGGCGTTTCGATCACGCCGTGCACCGTTTCCATATGCGCGCGCTTTGCGCGGCCTTCCATTTTTATGATCTTATAGTTCATGTTCTGCTTCCGTCCTGACTGCTCTCCGGCAGGAAGAACCTCCGGCTGTCTCCCGGTTCAAAGCCGTTCTGCGGCTTCCTGAATTATATTAAGCATAAATACAGTCATGCGTTCCCTGTTGCATTCACGGTCCCGGCAAGGTACCCGGTAGACAGACACCTCTGCCGGTCCGCCTTTCACGCTCAGGCCCACGTAAGCAAAACCGGCCGGTTTTTCCGAAGATAGATCCTCCGGTCCGGCCACGCCCGTGATCGATATGCACAGCTCCGATCCGGTCCTTTCTGCCAGTCCTTCGGCCATTTCCGCTGCGGTCTCGGAAGAGATCTCCGTATACTGACGGATCGTTTCCTCCCGGACTCCAAGCGTACGTATCTTGGCGCTGTTGGAATACGTCACGAGGCCGGAATCAAAAACTTTCGAGATCCCGGGGACCCCGCAGACCGCAGAAGAGAACATCCCTCCGGTACAGGATTCACAGGCAGAAAGAGATATATTCTTCCGGATAAGTGTTTCGCCGACGCGCCCGGCCAGTATTCGGATCTCTGCCTCCATTACTCCGCCGCCTCTTTTCTCTTCAGGTTTTTGAAAGCCGTTGAGAGCATCAGCTTGATACGGTTCAGCTGATTGACCTCTGAAGCACCCGGGTCATAATCAACAGCTACGATATTGGCCGTCGGATAGTTTTTCCGGATCGCTTTGATAACGCCTTTGCCCACGATATGATTCGGCAGGCAGGCAAACGGCTGCACGCAGACGATGTTCATTACACCGCTGTGGATCAGCTCCATCATTTCGCCGGTCAGGAACCACCCTTCACCGGTCTGATTGCCGACCGAAACGATCGGGGCGGCATATTTTGCCAGTTCCCGGATGTCTGCGGATGGGCCGAAATGCCTGCTGGCTTTAAACTCTTTGTTGGCAGCCGACCGCAGAAGGTCTATGGCTTTGATGCCGATATTGGACAGTCTGGCCGTCTTCTTGCTTCCGCCCAGATGGTCCTTCTTGAAATTGGAATTGTAAAAGCTGTACATGAAGAAGTCGATAAAGTCCGGACAGACCGCTTCGGCTCCCTCCCTTTCCAGCAGTTCCGCAAGGTAGTTGTTTGCTGCAGGCATGAATTTGACGAGGATCTCCCCGACAATGCCCACACGGGGTTTCTTCTCATCCGTGATCGGAAGCGTATCGAATTCATGAATGATCGTCCGGCAGATCTGCTTGTATTTCCGGTAGGAAACATGATCACCGCTGACGAATTCCTGACATTTTTTCTCCCATTTCCGGTGCAGCCGGTTGGCCGACCCCGGTACTTTTTCATAGGGGCGCATCCGGTACAGGCATTTCATCAGGATGTCTCCGAATTCGGCCGCATACACGGTACGGAGGGCCAGGGTCGGGGTAATGGTGAATCCCGGATTGTCCTCCAGGCCGCTTAAGTTTGCGGAAATAACCGGGATCTGCTCCATCCCCGCTTTCTTCAAGGCTCTTCTGATAAAGCCGATATAGTTTGACGCACGGCAGCCGCCCCCGGTCTGTGTCATGATCAGGGCGACACGGTCCAGATCGTATTTTCCGGAAAGCAGTGCCTCCATGAACTGACCGACCACCATAAGTGACGGGTAGCAGGCGTCGTTGTTTACATATTTCAGTCCTACATCAACTGCTTCCTTATTGTCGTTCGGCAGGAAGACCAGATTGTATCCCTGTGAATTGAAGGCTGCCTGTATGATATTGAAATGGATCGGGCTCATCTGCGGGGCAAGGATCGTATAATCCTTCCGCATTTCCTTGGTAAAGATGATCCTTTTTATGGACGAAGGATTGATCTTCCTCCGGTCTTCCGTCTGCTCTTCCTCGTGGGCCCGGAGCGCGGCAAGCAGCGACCGGACACGGATCCTGGCAGCTCCCAGATTGTTGACCTCGTCGATCTTCAGACAGGTGTAGATCTTTCCGCTGTTGGTCAGGATATCGTAGACCTGGTCTGTCGTGACCGCATCGATCCCGCAGCCGAAGCTGTTCAGCTGGATCAGGTCCAGATCATCTCTTTTCTTGACATAATTCGCGGCCGCATAAAGCCTGGTATGATACATCCACTGGTCATTGACGCGCAGCGGCCGTTCGAGCGGGGCCAGGTGCGAGATCGAATCTTCCGTAAGGACCGCTATATCATAGGACGTGATCATCTCCGGAATGCCGTGGTGGATCTCCGGGTCGATATGATACGGACGTCCGGCAAGTACAATGCCCCGATGCCCGGTCTCTTTCATCCAGGCAAGGACTTCTTCGCCTTTTTTCTTGATATCTTCGCGCACGCGCTGCTGTTCCTTCCAGCCTTCGTGCACTGCTTCACGTATTTCCCTTTCGGGAATGTTTTTAAACACCTTCACAAGCTCATCCGCCAAAACGCTTTCACTCGTGAGCGCAAGGAAGGGATTCATGAACGTGATCCCCGGATCGTTCAGTTCATCCACATTATTCTTGATATTCTCTGCATAAGAGGTGACGATCGGACAGTTGTAATGGTTGACCGCCCCCTGGAACTCTTCCCGCTCATAGGGAATGCAGGGATAGAAAATAAATTTGATGTCCTGTTTGATCAGCCAGTCGATGTGTCCGTGCGCCAGCTTGGCCGGATAGCATTCGGACTCGCTCGGAATGGATTCGATACCCATCTCATAGAGTTTTCTTGTGGAAGTAGGCGAGAGGACGACCCGGTAGCCCAGCTTTGTAAAAAACGTAAACCACAGCGGGTAGTTTTCGAACTGGTTCAGGACACGCGGGATCCCGACAACGCCTCTGGGTGCGTCTTCTTCCGCCAGCGGTTCATAATCAAAGAGCTTGTCATATTTGTATTCAAACAGGTTCGGGATATTATTCGCGTTCTTTTCCTTGCCGATCCCTCTCTCACAGCGGTTTCCGCTGATGTATTTCCGGCCGCCGGAGAAATTGTTGATCGTCAGGCGGCAGCGGTTCGTGCATCCGTTGCAGTGCGCCATCTTGGTCGAATACTCCAGAGCGTTGATCTCTTCGATTGAAAGCATCGTCGTCGCCTTGCAGGAGCAGCGGTCCTTCGCGATCAGAGCAGCGCCGAAGGCTCCCATAATGCCGGCGATATCCGGACGGATCGCCTGGCACTGGGCAATACGCTCAAAGCTTCTCAAAACGCCGTCATTGTAGAAGGTCCCGCCCTGCACGACAATATGCTTCCCGAGCTCCGTCGCATCGGAGACTTTAATGACCTTATAAAGCGCGTTCTTTATGACCGAATACGCCAGGCCGGCCGAGATATCGGCAACCGTGGCGCCTTCTTTCTGTGCCTGCTTGACCTTGGAATTCATGAAGACCGTGCAGCGGGTCCCGAGATCGATGGGATGCTTCGCAAAGAGGGCCTCTTTCGCAAAATCACGAACGGAATAGCCCAGGGACTCCGCAAAGTTCTCGATAAATGATCCGCAGCCCGATGAGCAGGCCTCATTCAGCAGCACGCTGTCGACGGTGCCGTTCTTGATCTTGATGCATTTCATATCCTGGCCGCCGATATCGATGATGCAGTCGACGTCCGGATCAAAGAACGCCGCAGCAGTATAATGAGCAATGGTCTCGACCTCGCCTTCGTCCAGAAGAAGGGCGGCCTTGATCAGCTGTTCACCGTAACCCGTTGAGCAGGATCCGGCGATTACCGCCGTTTCCGGAAGTCTGTCGTAGATCTCCTTGATTGCCCGGATCGATGTTGCAAGCGGGCTGCCGTTGTTGTTGCTGTAAAAAGAGTACAGAAGTTCGCCGGTCTCGGAAACCAGGGCGGCTTTTGTTGTTGTCGATCCCGCGTCGATCCCGAGGAAGCAGCTTCCCTCATAGTCTTCAAGAGGTGCCGTAACGACCTTGTATTTACTCTGCCTCCGCAGGAAAGCATCATAATCTTCCTGCGTGGCAAACAATGGCTCCATACGGGCGACTTCAAACTCCATCTTGACGCCGCTCGCCAGCCTTTCCTTCATTTCTTTCAGCGAAACCGCACCTTTTCCGACTTCCGGAGCAGCCATAGCCGAACCGATTGCCGCGAAAAGATGTGAATTCTCCGGCACGATGGCATGCTCGTCATCCAGCTTCAGGGTTCGGATAAAAGCGGCTCTCAGTTCCGAAAGGAAATGCAGCGGGCCGCCCAGGAAGGCGACATGGCCCCGGATGGGTTTGCCGCAGGCAAGGCCGGAGATCGTCTGGTTGACCACAGCCTGGAAAATCGATGCGGCCAGATCCTCTTTCTGGGCACCGTCGTTGATCAGCGGCTGGATGTCCGTCTTCGCGAATACGCCGCAGCGGGCTGCGATCGGGTAAATATCACGGTAATTCTTTGCGTACTCATTAACTCCTACGGCATCGGTCTTCAGAAGACTGGCCATCTGGTCGATAAAGGAACCCGTACCGCCGGCACAGATCCCGTTCATCCTCTGCTCTATGTTTCCGTTTTCAAAATAAATGATCTTGGCGTCTTCGCCGCCCAGTTCGATCGCGACGTCCGTCTGCGGACAGTAATACTGCAGCGCATTGGAAACTGCGACGACCTCCTGAACGAAATTGACATTCAGATGATTGGCCAGCGTCAGTCCGCCGCTGCCGGTGATCACCGGTGTAAGCTGGATATCCCCGAGTTTTTCATACGCCAGAACCAGCAGTGACGCCAGCGTTTCCTGGATATCTGCGAAATGTCTTTTATAATCCGTGAAAAGAAGGTTCTTTTCCTCATCAATAATTGCTACTTTTACCGTTGTGGAACCGATATCGATCCCCAGATAATAGTTTTTATCCATGTTTCCTCTTTCAAAATGATCTGTTCATATTCGTAAAGGCCTGAAAAAAAGCCATAATACCATAAAGTTTATCATACCTTAAAACGTACTTTCTGGCAATTGTCCATTCCCGGAGAACTGTCCTGAAAAGTATAAAGAATTTATAAAAAAAGGCCCCGCGGAGCCTTTCCGTTTTGATATGTACCCAGTTTCCTGGACACATTGATTTATGATCGAGGCTCAACAGGTGGATGCCATTCTGTACTTTGCAGGTGGCATCCACTTTGTTTTTGCCTGGATGCGCTCGTTGTTGTAGTAGTTAATGTAATCAGCCAT
>JAFWOE010000013.1 GCA_017509985.1 Lachnospiraceae bacterium | reverse complement strand
CATGCACCGCCGGAGTTGCTCATGAAGATCGCCATAAGGACGCCGGATACCAGTGAGCCGGCCAGAAGGCCGCCGAGGGACTGAACGCCGAGTACGAGACCGACAAGGATCGGGACAACAATGGCGATAACCGCCGGAAGGATCATCTGCTTCAGGGCAGCATGGGTTGAAATGGCAACGCATTTTGCGTACTCGGGTTTTCCGGTGCCTTCCATGATCCCCGGGATCTCCCGGAACTGACGGCGTACTTCGCGGATCATTTCATTGGCTGCCTTGGAAACGGAAGACATTGTAAGAGCCGAGAAGATGAAGGTAAGCATACCGCCGATAAGGATTCCGATAACGACCTTCGCATCAAGGATGTTGATCGCGAATGCGTCGGTTGTGCCGGTGTTTACTTTGTCTGCAAAGGACTGGAACAGTGCCAGTGCCGTGAGGGCAGCGGAACCGATCGCGAAGCCTTTGCCGATCGCGGCAGTGGTGTTGCCGACAGCGTCGAGGTTATCGGTAATGTTTCTGACATCTTCGGGAAGGCCGCTCATTTCGGCAATACCGCCGGCGTTGTCGGCGATCGGGCCGTAGGAGTCAACGGCAACAGTCATGCCGGTGGTGGAAAGCATTCCGACAGCGGCAAGAGCGATTCCGTAAACACCCATCAGAGCATAGGAAACAGCAATGCCTACGCAGATCAGAAGGATCGGGATAACGGTTGATTTCATACCGACGGCAAGTCCGCTGATGATCGTGGTGGCAGGACCGGTCTCGGACTGTCTTGCGATCTCCTTAACGGAACCGTATTTGTCGGAGGTGTAGATCTCGGTAAGCTTTCCGATCAGCAGGCCGACCAGGATACCGGAAAGGATCGCAACAGCTGCGTTCGGCTTTCCGAGCAGGGTGATGCTTGCGATGAAGGCAACGATGATAACTACTGCAGCCGATACATACGTACCGGTGTTCAGAGCTGCCTGCGGATTTCCGCCTTCCTTACCGCGTACAAACAGAGTACCGATGATCGAAGCGATAAGACCGACAGCGGAGATCAGGATCGGGAATACGACGAAGGGGCTGAAAGCATCTCCGGAACCTGCAAAAACGATACCGAGTGAAACGGCGGAGATCAGGGAACCTACATAGGATTCGAAAAGGTCCGCGCCCATTCCGGCAACGTCGCCTACGTTGTCGCCTACGTTGTCGGCGATCGTAGCGGGGTTACGGGGATCATCTTCGGGAATACCTGCTTCGACTTTACCGACAAGGTCTGCGCCTACATCGGCTGCTTTGGTATAGATACCGCCGCCGACACGGGCGAACAGCGCGATGGAGGATGCACCGAGCGAGAAGCCGAACATAACGTCCGCATTGCCGGTGATGAAGTAGATAAGGCTGACACCGAGGCATCCGAGGCCGGCTACGCACATGCCCATAACGGCGCCGCCCTTGAACGCAACATTAAGTGCGCCGGGCATTCCCTTTGTCTGGGCTGCAGCAGCGGTACGGACGTTTGCCTTGGTGGCAACGGTCATTCCGAAGTATCCTGCAAGAACTGAGAAAACAGCACCTACCACGAAGCAGATCGCAGTTACCCAGCTGATGGCAAATCCGATGATTACAAAGAGTACGATAACAAAAATGATCAAGATTCTGTACTCAGCAAAAAGGAAAGCGCGTGCTCCTTCAGCGATGGCGCTGGCGATTTCCTTCATCCGGCTGTTTCCGGCGTCCTGATTGCCGACAGTCTTTGCAAGAAACAGAGCGTAAACAAGCGCAATGACTCCTGCAGCGATGCCGCAAATCATAATTACGTTCATGTCAATAATCTCCCTTACTCATAGTTGTTAATAGGTTACCTTACTATTATACAGGATATTCAGTGTGTTTCAAGTAAAAAAACCGGGTCGCCCGATAGCATTTACTTTATAAGGGCAAGAACATTTTCTTTATTCGTGAAGCCCATAAGCCTGGAGTTTTCTTTCCCGTTTACAAAGCCGATTACGGTCGGAATACTGAAAATTTTGAACTGTCCGGCAAGATCCGGGTTTTCATCGACGTTCACCTTGCAGACTTTGATTTTTCCGTCGTATTCTTCGGCAATGCCGGCGATGATCGGATTCATCATTTTGCAGGGACCGCACCAGGTTGCCCAGAAATCCACGAGAACGGGTATTTCTGATTTAAGTACTTCTTCTTCGAAGCTTTTTCCGGTCAATGTGATCTCAGCCATGTTGTGTTTCTCCTTTCTGTAATAATTGCTCTCTAATTATACCAAAGGCCGCACAAAAGGTAAACTTTTATAGATTGCTTTTTTTTACAATATTTAGTATCATAAACTGGATATATATACAAGAACTGCTGTCGGAGGATCCTTCATGAAACTCGGATCATATCTGTCTCTTCTTCGTGATCACGGACTCGTAAAGACCGTACCGGAAGAGATGCCTTCCGGGAAAGAAGTACGGGCCATTTCCTATAATTCCCAGGATGTTAGAGAAGATACTCTTTTTGTCTGCAAGGGAGCGGCTTTTCGTAAAGAATACCTGCTTGCAGCGGCCGAAACCGGCGCGTTTGCGTATGTCAGTGAAACGGACTATCGTATCCCGGGCCTGCCTGCGCTGATCGTAAACGATATCCGGAAGGCCATGACCGTAATCGCGAAAGCGTTCTATGCGGTACCGGAAGAGGAGATGAATATTATCGGAGTGACCGGTACCAAGGGGAAAACCACGACCTGCTTTTATATGAAGCAGATCCTTGATGCCTATAATGAAAGCTCCGGAGAAGAAGCTGCGGCGATCCTGACTTCGATCGAGATCTTTGACGGGATTCAGACAGTGCCTTCTTCCAATACCACGCCGGAGATCTTTGAAGGCTATTCCCATCTGAAAAATGCGTATGACAGCGGGATCCGGGATGTCGTCATGGAAGTCTCCAGCCAGGGCCTCAAATATGGAAGGGTCGACGGGATCACTTTCAATACTGCAGTGTTTTTAAATATTTCCCCCGATCATATCAGCCCGATCGAACATCCGGACGAAGAAGACTATCTCCGATCCAAGCTGAAGATCTTCCGGCAATGCCGGAACGCGGTCATCAATCTGGACTGTGATCATTCGGATGAAGTGATCCGCGCATCGATCAATGCGGAAGCGGTCTATACGTATTCCGAATCACAGAGGGCGGATTTCATGATCGCGGATCTGAGGGAAGAAGGCGGACATGTTTTCTTCACCTTCTGCGGTGAGGACCGGGAGATTCCTTTCGAGCTGGGAATGCGGGGCGCCTACAATGCCGAAAACGCGGCGGCAGCGATTATTGCCGCACGGCTCCAGGGAATACCTTACGAGATCATGCAGGAAGCTCTCCGGAAAGCTTCGGTACCAGGAAGAGGCGAGTCTTTCTCCACGGCGGACGGCAGGATCAAGGCGATCGTGGATTATGCCCATAACGAAGTCAGCTGCAGGGCGGTCCTCCTGTCTGCCAGGAATGAGTTCCCGGACCGAAAGATCATCAGTGTTTTCGGCTGTCCCGGAGGCAAAGGCCTGAACCGGCGCGAGGGAATGGGAAAAGCGATCTCCGAACTGAGCGACCGGATCTATCTTACGGCCGACGACCCTGCGGGAGAGAGCGTTGAAGAGATCTGCCGCGAAATCGCTGATAATATTGAAGGCTGTCCGTACCGGATCGTGCCGGATCGTGAAGAAGCGATCGCCGAAGCCTTCGGGGAAGCAGAAGGATCGTCCGTGATCATGGTGCTTGGAAAAGGATGCGAGACCGCGCAGAAGGTCGGAAAACAGAATGTTTTTTACCGGTCCGACGCGGTTAACGTTGCGGAATGCATACAAAGATATAATAACGAACACAGTAATTAAGCCGGAATAAGAATGGAGAATTTGGATTTATGAAAAAAATGAATGTACTGTTCGCATCATCGGAATGTGCGCCTTTTATAAAAACAGGGGGCCTCGGAGATGTAGCTGCTTCCCTTCCCAAGTATTTTCCCAGGGAGGAAGCCGATGTCCGCGTGATCCTTCCGCTGTACGACTGTATCCCGGAAAAATACAGAAAGGACCTCAAAAAAGTAGCGGATTTCGATGTCAATGTTTTTCTGGGCAGCGGGAAAGCATCGCTCTATGAAACGGTGCGTGATGAGACCGTATTCTACCTGATCGGTGCAGAGGGAGCATTTACCGGAGATACTCCGTATATGGATACCTATAATGATATCGGGAAATTCGCTTTTTTCTGCAAGGCCGTGCTCAGTGTACTTCCGGTGATCCGCTTCAAGCCGGATATCATCCATGCCAATGACTGGCAGACTGCGCTTCTTCCGGTCTATATAAAGCTGATGGCCGGACAGTGGGACTTTTATTCGAAAACAAAAACAGTCATGACCATCCATAATCTGCAGTTCCAGGGGATGGCGGATAAAGAACATGTCAAGATCGAAGCCGGGATCAACGGAGAATGCCTCGGCGACGATTATCTGGGATTCTATGACCAGGCTTCGCTGCTTAAAGGCGGTATTGCCTATGCGGATATGGTTACAACGGTCAGCAGAACGTATGCAGAAGAGATCCGGACACCGTTTTACGGGGAAGGCCTTGACGGCCTTCTGATGTACCGCTCAGCCGATCTGAAAGGGATCGTCAACGGCATTGACAATAATGTTTTCAATCCGGAAACGGATGCATCCATTTATAAGAACTATTCCATCGAGACGTTCCGGAAAGCCAAACCGCAGAACAAGAAGCATCTGCAGAAGGAGCTGAACCTGAAAGAAGACGCCGGCGTGATGATGATCGCGCTGATCTCCAGGCTGACCGAACAGAAAGGGATCGATCTGATCGCCTATATGATGGATGAACTGTGCAGAGACGCGGTGCAGCTGGTAGTGCTCGGAACCGGAGATGAGAAATATGAGAGTATGTTCCGCCATTATGCATGGAAATATTCGGACAGTGTTTCGGCCAACATCTGCTATTCGGAAGAACTTTCGAGACAGATCTATGCGTCTGCGGATGCCTTTCTTATGCCTTCGCGCTTTGAGCCCTGCGGCCTGAGCCAGCTGATGGCAATGCGGTACGGAACCGTGCCGATCGTACGGGAGACCGGCGGCCTGAAGGATACAGTCCAGCCTTATAATGAGTATGAACATACCGGTACGGGCTTTTCTTTCGCAAACTACAACGCTCATGAGATGCTCGGGACCATCCGTTATGCGGAACGGATCTATTATGACAACAAACGTGACTGGAATAAGATTGCAAAACGCGCCATGCAGATGGACTATTCCTGGAATGCTTCCGCACAGAAGTATCTGAGCATGTACAGGGAACTTCAGAGCCGTTAACAGATAATTGCGGCCTGCAGAACTTGACAACGAACGCGGGAAATGATAATATGAATTCAATTCGAAAAGCAGGATTCCCTGCGCATTTCCCGATTAGAATTTAATTTAATAGATTTAGGAGATTACTATGGCAAACAAGGATGAGAGAAAAGAAGCCTTATCTGCTGCGATCGGGCAGATCGAGAAACAGTTCGGCAAAGGTGCTGTCATGAGACTCGGCGATAACGCCAATCTGGAAGTCGCTGCTGTGTCAACCGGTTCGCTGAGCCTGGATATCGCACTCGGGATCGGCGGAATTCCGAAAGGCCGTATTATCGAGATCTACGGACCCGAATCTTCCGGAAAAACTACGGTAGCCCTTCATATGGTTGCCGAAGTGCAGAAGAACGGCGGGATCGCCGGTTTTATCGATGCAGAACACGCACTGGACCCGGTCTATGCCAAGAACATCGGCGTAGATATAGACGAGCTCTACATCGCACAGCCGGATAACGGGGAACAGGCACTGGAGATCACCGAAACCATGGTCCGTTCCGGTGCGCTGGACATCATCATCGTGGATTCCGTGGCCGCACTCGTTCCGAAGACGGAGATCGAAGGAGAGATGGGGGATTCTCATGTCGGACTTCAGGCCAGGATGATGTCGCAGGCCTGCCGGAAGCTTACCGCTGCGATCAGCAAGACGAACAGCATCGTCGTCTTTATTAACCAGCTTCGTGAAAAAGTCGGCGTATTCTACGGCCCGTCCGAGACAACGACCGGCGGAAGAGCGCTCAAATTCTATTCTTCGGTCCGGCTGGACGTCCGCAGGATCGAGCAGCTGAAGCAGGGAGGCGAAGCGATCGGAAACAGAGCCAAAGTCAAAGTCGTTAAAAACAAAGTCGCTCCGCCGTTTAAAGAGGCAGAGTTTGATATCATCTACGGAAAAGGCATTTCAAGATCCGGCGACGTACTCGATCTTGCCGTAAAAAAAGATATTATCAGCAAAAGCGGGGCCTGGTTCTCCTACAACGGAGAGAAGATCGGACAGGGAAGAGAGAATGCAAAAGCCTATCTGGAGAACAATCCGGAATTCATGACCGAAGTGGAAGCAAAAGTCCGCGAATTGTATGGATTGAAGCCCGTGCAGGCATATGAATAAGAACAAAGACGTCCGGGGGAGCAGAACGGTCAGTGCGAGGGAAAAGGCACTGGACATTCTGCTCTATCGGATGCGTTCCGAAAAAGAGCTTTATGACAAGCTGATCGAAAAAGGCTATCCGGAAGAAGAATGCGCGGATGCGGTGGAGTATGCAAAGCATTTCGGCTATGTGAATGATGCCGAATATGCCCGGCAGTATGTCTATTCCAGAGGCATCAGCAAGGGCAGACTTCTTTTAAAAAAGGAACTGCGGGAGAAGGGGATCGGCGACGAACTGATCGAAGCGGCCCTCGAAGAACTTCCGGAGAGTCATGAAGTCCTTCTGTCACTCCTTGAAAAGAAATACGGTGAGCCGCATGAACTCGACGAGAAAGAGTTTCGAAGAGCATATTCTTTCCTTTTGAGAAAAGGGTTTAACAATTCTTCGGTGATCACGGCGCTGAAAGAGTACAGGCTGGGGGGAGAATCGTAAGTTAGGTCTTGATTTTAATCGGAAAAGGGCGTATTGTAATTGTGCTTAAGGGCTATTAGTTCAGCTGGGAGAACGCCAGGTTCGCAATCTGGAGGTCAGGGGTTCGAATCCCCTATGGTCCATTCTTTCCGAAGACGGAGTTTCCGCTTCGGATCTTTATTTTCATAAGATCCTGCCGGCAGTTCAGCCGGCAATGTACACCATTAAGTTTTTAAATTCGAAAGATCTCTTTCGGGCGTTTTCGCAACGTACAGGATGCTTCGTACATTGCTGTTTCGGAGCTTTGAAGAATGAATTATATTTCAAAGAACAAAGCGTTTCACAACTGTATTATGCTTGCAAAAGAATGTCCTGCCGGTGAGGCAGCGGAGTATTACCGGCTGGCTGTAATGCTGGATCCTGTTTCGGAAGAAGGGTACCTCGGACTGATCCGGTGTGCCAAAGGGAGCGCGGCCGAACGCAAAAAAGCGCCCTCGCTGCTGAGGGAGGCGCTTTCTGCGGCCGAATACGACCGTTCGGTTCGGAATATTGAAAACCTGAGGATCAATAAGGAAGGATATGACAAAGTCGTTTCTGCCCTGGGCAGGACAGAAGGATTCTTTGCAGAAGTGAGGTAAACAAGACGGAGACAGTTTTCTGTGAAAACCGTCTCCGTTTCTGTATGGGAGTCAAATAATATTAAGAAAGATTCTCTGTAATTCAGGCGCTGACAGCCTCATCCTCTTTTACCAGCTCGGGATGCTTCTCAGCCCAGATCTCTTTTGCAACAGGAGCCCAGTTTTCTGCGTACTGAACGGTCTTGTCTGCAAGATGGTCTACGGATTCGGGATCCTGATAGTCCGTATTGACCGCGCCGGTTTCTTTTACAAGCTGGCGGATCCTGTCAGGATTCTCAAGCATCGGGCAGGGACGAAGATGGTTGTCATTGAACGGCTGATTGTCATGATACGCCTGGAAGAGCGGGCTTCTTAAAGCATCCAGCAGGCTGACATCATGGATGTTTACGTTAGAGTAGTGGATAAATACGCAGGGCTCCACATCACCTTTGGCGTTGATATGAAGATATTTGCGTCCGCCGGCGATGCATCCGCCGACATGTTCGCCGTCGTTCTGGAAGTCCATCGCGAAGATCGGCTTTGTGCTCCGGAAGGAACGAAGCTTTTTGATCATCTCAACACGCTGGTCGGGTTTGGGCATCAGCTCGGGTGTGGCAGCCTGGCCGACCGGCATATAATGGAAGTACCATACAAAGAGCGCGCCCATATCGATAATCTTGTCGACAAATTCATCGCTGGATACGTCTTTATAGTTGCGGCTGGTGTAGCAGACGGAAATGCCGAACGGAAGCTTGTGCTCTTTCATCAGCGTCATGGCGTTCATGACTTTCTGATAAACGCCTTCACCGCGGCGGCTGTCATTTGCTTCTTCAAATCCTTCCAGGCTGATCGCGGGAACAAAGTTCTTTACGCGAAGGAGTTCCTGGCAGAAGGCTTCATCGATCAGGGTTCCGTTTGTAAAGGAAAGGAATTCGCAGTCCGGATGCATCTCACAGAGTTTGATCAGGTCTGCCTTGCGGACAAGCGGTTCGCCGCCGGTATAGATATACATGTAGCAGCCGATCTCCTTGCCCTGTTCGATGATGGAATTGATCGTATCCAGAGTCAGGTTCAGCTTATAGCCGTATTCTGCAGCCCAGCAGCCGGTGCAGCGGAGGTTGCAGGCCGAGGTCGGATCCAGAAGGATCGCCCACGGGGCATTGCAGTTGTATTTTTCCCTTGTAGCTTCCTGCTTTACGCTTCCCTTCAGGCTGGCGTTGGAAATAAAGTTTGTAAAGAAAGCCTGGCGAACACCGGGATCAAGCGCATAGATGCGTTTCGCAAGCAGGGACCAGTTGCTGTTCGGATCGGAAAGAGCTGCATACATGCTGGTTCTCTGAGGCTTGTACCAGTTTGCCGGTACGACTTTGTCGATCATGTCCAAGAGCTTGACTGTATTGTTTTCCGGATCTTTTTCAAGATAGGCAAGTCCCTTTTCGACTACTGCGGATAAAGCCGCCATTTTGATCTGTTTTCCTACTCCCATGATTTAAATATCTCCAATCTTTTTATTCTTCGCATTATTCTTCGCATGCCTCTGAAACGGAATCCGGTCATGCGATGTGCCTGTTTCAATAATACATATGGAATTCATACAACCAGATTATGAAATCATTACATATTAATAGTCGAGGGTTCAAAAATCTCCCGGTGTGGCATTTTCGGACATATTTTGCATTCTGTCCAACCATAATTGACAAAAACTGGGGTATTGAATAATTCACTACATCTTGTTAATATGAAAAAAACCTGTTCAACATATAGATTTCCGAAAATGTCAAGAGGAATTAAAAAAAGTAATGGACGAAAGCTTCAAGAGTATAAAAAACCAGATCGTAGAAGCCGTTGAAAATATGGAAAGCGTACTTCCGGACCGCTCCTTCGCCGGACTGGAAGACAGCGTTTATGAAATGATCCGTCATTTCTGGGCCTTTATGTTCCCGATGCAGTACGGGGAGGAGACCGCAGGACTGGATCCGGAGACGATCCGCAGAGTATCCCTTCTTTCCGGCTATGAAGCTCTGAAAAAGTCGATTTCGTATTTTACGGCGGAAAACGAACAGACAGAAGTGCTTGCGGTAAAGATGATCCGGAAGCTTCCGGAGATCTGCCGCCTGCTCCAGCTGGATATTGCGGCGGGATATGAGGGCGACCCGGCAGCTGGCTCCACCTCGGATGTTGTGCTTTGCTATCCGGCTTTTAAGGCGATCAGTATTTTCAGGATGGCCCATGAACTCTATCTTATGGGGCTGAAGACCCTGGCCCGCATCATGACGGAATATGCGCACAAGGTCACCGGGATCGATATCCATCCCGGCGCGCAGATCGGGGAGTCCTTCTTTATTGATCACGGTACCGGTGTAGTCATCGGCGAAACGACGGTGATCGGAAATCATGTGAAGATCTATCAGCATGTAACGCTCGGTGCGAAGAGCTTCGCGGTCAATGAAGACGGGTCACTGGTCAAGGGGATCAAAAGACACCCGCAGATCGGAAACAATGTCGTCATATATGCCGGTGCAACGATACTCGGCGGTGATACTTATATCGGAGACAACTGCACGGTCGGAGGCAACGTCTGGCTGATGCATTCCCTTCCGGATGGAGCGACCGTTTATTCCACTTCGGACTGATTATCCCGGAACAGCTCTTGCAAAGTCTGCTTCTTTTGTATAAAATATAGACCGTCACGCGGAGAGATGTCCGAGAGGTTTAAGGTGCAGCTCTCGAAAAGCTGTGAACCGAAAGGTTCCGAGGGTTCGAATCCCTCTCTCTCCGTTGGTTATATTTTAAGGGAATCCCACAGGGGATTCCCTTTTCTGATAATGAGTTATGATACCGGATCTAATACCGGTTGTGCACCTTTTCCGCGAAGCACATCATATCCTTCACTTCAATGACGGCCCCGTCGTCGAGCACGGCCTTTCCGCTCATCCTTCCGAACACCTGATGCTGGTCGGAAACGAGAACCTTGAAATCCAGACAGGCCGCCCGGTCCAGAACAGGGATGAAATCCATTTCGAACCGGCCGTCGGAGGATGTGAATACCCAGGGATCCGTATAGCTGTTTTCCGGTATGTGAAATTCCACATCATCCAGTTTATGGGCTTTTCCTTCGTAAAAGAGCACGTTTTCGGAAGCAGCTTTTTTATTGCCGAATCCGTATCCGATATTGAAGCCAAAGCT
>JAFWOE010000012.1 GCA_017509985.1 Lachnospiraceae bacterium | reverse complement strand
GGGCAAATAAAGAGGCTCTTTAGAGCCAGCCCGTGGCCGCAGTGCGGAAGGCGGACTTTTCAGAGCCCCTTTAGGGGCAAGCCGGGAACAGCGGCTTATAGCCGCAGAGCAAACCACCGGCTGAGCCGGTGGTCATGATTGTCTTATTGCGGAGATGCGTTGAATCAGTATCAGCCGTTAAGCTCTTTAAGTGTGCTGAGCAGTGTCTGTCCTTTTTCTCCCAAGGATCCTTCCACTTCATCAAAGAGCGGAGCAGTCAGGTCTGTGAAGGCCTTGGTTGCCGCAGAATCCAGATCCGCGATTTCAACGCCGGCTGCCGTCATCTCATCGATATACTGGGTTCTGAAATCCATACCGATGCCGTAGCTCTGCTCTGTCCAACGCTCAGCTGCTCTTTCTACCGCAGCCTGCTGATTGGCGGTAAGGCTGTTCCACTTATCCATGTTCATGATAAGGGCCGCATAGGACTCGGTGATGGTCGTATAGGTCACATACGGAGCCATTTCATAAAGTTTGAAGCCGCCGACAATGCTGTATCCGGTGTATGCGCTGTCCACTGTCTTTCGCTCAAGAGCGGAGGTAAGATCTGCGAGGGAAACCGTTGTCGGAGATCCGCCCCATGCTTCAACAGCTTTTGCGATATAAGTGCCGGCCGCTCTTACAGACTGGCCTTTAAGGTCGGAAGGCTGCGTGATGCATCCGTCGGTAGCAACGAAAGCAGACTGGCCCTGGAAGTTGGAGCCGATAAACTTAATGTCATAATCCGCAAAAATGTCTGAAAGGATGCCATTTGTTGCGCTCGCAAAGTCAGCAAAGCTTTCTCCGCTGTAGTAACCCGGGATCTCAAGGGGCGTAAGGTCTTTAATTACTCCGTCAAGATACGCTACCATTCCATGTGCCGCGTCGCAGGTTCCGTCCATGACTGCGTCGAGAGCGCCTGCGTCGTCTACCAATGAGCCGGATGAATAGATCTCGAAGGTGATGCTTCCGCCGCTTTCCTCTTCAACAAGATCTTTGAACGCTTTGTACTGGAGACCGGTCATGCTGGATTCCGCGGTATTCATGCTGAACTTGATCGTTACTGCAGGATCGGAAGACGCATCATCTGCGGTCTCGGCTGTCGATGAGGCTGCTGCCTCGGATTTCGCCTCGGATGCTGCTGAAGCTGCTGCAGACTCCTCTTTGGCCGGAGCGGACGTGGGTGCTGTGCTATTGTTGGATGAGCTGCCTCCGCAAGCCGCGATCATAGGAAGCATGAGAGAAACTGCAAGTAACAATGCCAGTTTTTTACCAGTGTTTTTCATTAGTGATTCTCCTTTCTTTTTGCTCACTTTTTATTTTTACATCATTGATGGGAGCAGCAACGCTATCTGCGGGAAAATGCAGAGGATTACAAGACCGATCAGAAGGACTGCTACGTACGGAAGCGCGCCTTTAATGATCTTTGTCATTTCAACTCCTGTACTTGACCGGAGGATAAACAGGTTGAGGCCTACCGGCGGAGTGATCATTCCGATCTCAACACAAAGAGTAGAAACAACCCCGATCCATATCGGATCAAATCCCATTACATTCGTTAATGCGTCAAATACAAACGGTATCGTCAGGATAACCATACTTCCCGGATCCATCAGGCAGCCGAGAACGAACCAGAGGATGAACAGCAGGATCATCATAGTCCAGCGATTAACCCCGCTGGCCGCGATTGCGGATGCCAGGCCCTGGGCCATTCCCAGATAGCTGATCACATAGCTCAGGCAGAAGCCGCCGATAAGAAGGAAGATGATCATCGTTCCGGTGCGGGCACCGGCTTTCAGTGCGCCTTTGAAAAGGTCTTTAGACATTCTTCCCTGGATCAGGATGATGATGAAAGCGCCGATCGCACCGATTCCGGCGGACTCTGTCGGTGTCGCAAAGCCGGTGTACATGGTTCCGAGCACGATCAGTATCAGTACAACTGCCGGGATTGCCAGCTTCAGGTCCTGAGCGAGTGTCGTCTTCGGCTCAAGATACCGTTTTTCTTCGGCGTTAAGCTCTTCCTCCATCCTTCTGGCGTTATGCTGTTCCTTGGCATTCTTGATGGCGCCTTTAATCTCGCCGGCCAGTTCGGGATGGATATGCACGCGGATGATTATCGAAAGACACATCAGGGCCGAAAGCATAAGTCCGGGCAATATTCCCGCGATGAGAAGCTTCGCTATGGAAGTTTCTGTCAGAATACCGTAGGTTACAAAAGTAATACTCGGAGGGATCATGATGCCAAGAGTTCCGCCTCCGGCAACCGTGCCGACGGCAAATCCCGGATCGTAGCCGCGTTTTGTCATGGATCCAACGGAGATCCTTCCGATAGAGGCAGCTGTTGCCGGCGATGATCCGCAAAGCGCCGCGAATACAGTACAGGCGATCGTCGTGCTTAACGCAAGGCCTCCGCGGAAGCGGCGTAGATATTTATTCAGTACCGCATACAGGTCTTCCGCAATGCCGCCGCGCGCCAGAAATTCACTCATTAGTATGAAAAGAGGGCACACGAGCTGGTTCATACTGGTTCCCTGGGCGTAGGCTACGGAGCCGAACTGGGTGAGGAAATTGTCGCCCATGAAAAGCAGGCAGCAGATAACGCCGGTCGCGCCGATCGCGCTGGATACGGGAGTGCCGATAAATATGGCTACAAGAAGAATTAAAATCATTATTGCAAGATAATGGCCCATATGTAACACTCCTCCTTTCAGATAAACTCTTCGCTTCCGGAAATGATATCTAGTATGATGCATACCAGGGTCACCAGCATTAATATGCAGCCGATCGCCATGACGATTTGGAGTATCCACAGCGGAATCGGTATTGTTGTCGTTGTCAGTGTCTGGAATTTCAGCGCTTTTGCCACCATTTTCCAGGACGCATAAAGCAGTGTCCCGATGAATACAATAGACAGGCAGTAGCCGGCTACCGCACAGATCCTTCTGGGAAGCCGTTTTTTGGAAAACTTGTCCATGATATCCCTGAAAAGATCTACAAACACATGTCCATGCGTTTCAAAGGCGTAGGGGCTGCCCAGAAATACTATGTAGATGAGCATGTAAGTTGACAGGTTCAGAGTCCATTTCGTCGGCTCATACACAAGTCTTGACACCGCCTCATATACTGCAAAGGCTCCGATAAGCAGTATAAGAAATCCGGAAACCAGAGCCAGTACACCGTTGATCTTTCTAACAAATGCCGGATATTTCAAATTCTTTCACCTCTCCCTCGCTTTGCCAGCTTGTTTTCATGTCAAATAGTACATTATTGTTTCTGCATCAGTTCATTTCTGCATACATAAAACTCGTCTTTTATGATCTCTTCCCATTCCGGGCGAACCAGTATCAGCGTCGGTATATAACACCCGCCGGCACCATTTTCCATAAGCTCCTCATGTACCGCCGTCCTCAGCTGCTCTTCTGTCATTCCTCCGGAAGCGGCAATGACATCCAGTTTCTGGGTATCCAGGAAAACGTTGTAGACCACTTTCCTGCCGGTCTGCTTTTTAAGCTCCGGGATGCCGTTGATATTCATAATGTTCAGGGAATCTACATGCAGGTCGTCTACGATCTCCGGGATCAGGTCTTTGATCAATCCGTCGCTGTGGAGTTCAAATTTGATGCCTTTTGAGTGAACATGATCCACGATTCGCTTCGTAGGTTCTTTGACCAGCGATCTCCAGGTATCCGGAGAGAAGAACAGTCCCCTCTGGGTTCCCCAGTCGTCGTGGTAACAGATAACATCGGGTTTGTAATACTTTGCGATCTTATCGATAAGTGCACATTTATAATCGGTAAGAGCGTCAAACAGTTCTTCTGTGTCTTCGGGCTCTGCGACAAGGGCAACCAACGCATTCTCAAAACCCATGAGCTGCTGCAGCCGCTCTGTCAGACCGTTATGGATCATCTGATAAAGCAGATTGTTCTCCCGGTCGAATTCCGGGATCCTGTCGATCCTGGCTGCCTCTTCCCAGTCGATCGCATCCAGATCCGGAAACTGCAGAACGTCCTTCCATTCGCAGGCTTCCTCCATAAGATAGGGAGCGGTCGGCATCGGTGCAGGCTCACCATCCGGCCATGCCCAGGTCACGCCAAACCAGTCCTGTCCGCCAGCGGTCCCCTGAGGCCTTTCGTGATATCCGTTTATTGGAACATTGTTAATAATTCCTTCTCCCATGATCGGCATATACTCTGCCTCTTCATGATTAAACAGTCGTATCAGATTCTCTTTCGGTGTAAGCATATTCAACTTCTCCAATACTTGGTTATGTATATTTTATGTATCATTCTTCTTCTATGTTGTAAAATGATGAAAAAAGAGCACCCCATGCGTTCACTGCATGGAGTGCTCTTTTTTTCTGTGCTGTCTATTGTATCTCTCTACTCTGGGCTTGTGCTTTGTGCACTATTGCCTGGGTCTTCTATACTCCTTCGGCTTTCTTCAGCCGACTGCCGCCGGGGACGGCCCGGCCTTTTAAAGTGTTACTTCTCCTCTTCATATTCCTGAAGCAGCGTCATAAAATTCAATGTCGCTGCGTTGACAAGCGCTTTCATACTCATGAGCATGTAGATATACTGATCAGGGATTTTCTGAACAAGATCCACCTTGAAAATACCTGCGTTCTTCTGCGTTTCGCCGAAATGAAATTCCGGGACAAAAGCGAGGCCCAGATTGAGCTGCACCATGGAAAGCAGAAGAGGCATGGAGCCCACTTCGCATTCAGTATTGAAATGAATTCCGTATTCCTTGCCGAGATTATCCAGGAGCATGCCGACGCTGGTACCCTTGTTCATGGTAATAAAAGGATAGTCCTTCAGCTCTTCGATCGAAACCTTCCGTCCCTGCAGCTCCGCATACTTCGGACCCGCGATCAGGATAAAAATGGACTTCAGAAGTTTTCTCATATAAATATCATGAACGTCGCCGAGAGGCGAGCCAAGAACGGCAAGATCCAGAAGGCCGGCATGCAGATTCATCTCTGCATTCTCCGGGGTGGCGTACGTCAGTTCTATGTGGATCTTAGGATGTCTCTTCATAAAGCCTTCAAGTATCGGCAAAAGATAGAAAGACAGAGTCAGCTCCGACGCGCCGATGCGTATCTGCCCTTCATTCAGCAGCATACGGTTTTCGATCTGCTCCTCGGCGGCATTGATATGGGCAAAGGCCAGCTGCAGATGCCTGTAAAGGATCCTGCCTTCTTCTGTCAGCCGGATGCCTCTGACGCTTCTTGTCATAAGTGTACAGCCGAGCTCCTGTTCCAGATTCTGGATCGTCCTGCTTACGGTCGACTGTACCAGAAAGAGCTGTCGGGATGCTTCCGTAATGCTTTCACATTCCGCAACCTTATAGAAAACCTTGTAGTAGTCATAACTGATCGACATTTGGACCACCTCTTGATGTCTCGTTTATTTTAAGAATACCATGAAATCTGAAAAATTGCACAGAGTACCTGTGATTCTGCTTACTCATTGCCTGCGCCCTGCAGACATTGTATAATTGAAACAGCTAAAACACTTAACGGCTTTAATACACGTGTTGATCTGTTTTATCCGAAACACGGGAGGAATTGTCATGTACGATGCAGCAATAATTGGCACCGGCCCTGCCGGCGTATCTGCCGCGCTGAACCTGAAGATCCATAATAAAAATTTCATCTGGCTTGGCAGCCGGAATCTGAGCGACAAAGTCACCAAAGCAGAAAAGATCGTGAATTATCCGGGATTTCCGGAAACGACGGGTGAAGGGCTGAACAATGCATTCAAAGCCCATATAGAATCCGCCGGTATCGAGATCACCGAGGGCATGGTGACTGCGATCTATCCGATGGAGGATCACTACGCCCTGGCTGTCAGCTCTGAATTCTTCGAAGCCAGAGTGCTGCTGCTTGCCACCGGCATCGCCATGCGAAACACTCTGCCCGGTGAGTCTGAAAAGGTCGGACGCGGCGTCAGCTACTGCGCGACCTGTGACGGAGGCCTGTACCGGGGCAAAGAGATCGCCGTAGTCTGCAACAACCCGCGTTTCGAGCACGAGGTTAAATATCTTGCGGAACTTGCCTCAGCAGTGCATTATTTCCCGCTCTATAAAGGAATAATCGATATGCCGGAAAATGTGTTTATCGAAAGCGGCCGGCCAAAGGCTGTGGACGGAGAAGAACGGGTCTCCGTAGTGATCACTTCCTCCGGGGATCAGATCCCGGTCGACGGTGTTTTTTTCCTCAGGGACTCCATAGCCCTGAACAACCTCCTTCCGGGTCTGGAAACAACTGAAGGACACATCGCAGTCGACCGGTCGATGGCGACAAACCTTCCCGGCGTATTTGCCGCAGGCGACTGTACCGGTACGCCCTATCAGTACACGAAAGCGGTGGGCGAAGGCAATGTAGCTGCGCACAGCATGATCTCGTATCTGGCAGAAAAGTAAACCGGTATATTCCGGTTTCTGTCAATGCACAGCAAAAAGCAGCTGAAGAACCTCAGCCGCTTTTTGCTGTCTGCATCCAGCTTTCAAATATGATTCCGCTCTGTATTCATTTAAGATACCGGTCAAAGAAGGGAATCACTGCTTTGCACAAAGCTCCGTTTTCATAAAAGGCGGGATCCTCGTGAACCCGGTCTTCATACAGGAGAAGTTCCGCCTTCCCTTCCCCGCAGACCTCAACGATCCGTTCGTACAGAAGGGTCGAATTCTGATACGCTACGATCCCGTCCATCTTTCCCTGCAGGATCAGCGTCGGCGGGATGGAAGCGGAAATATAGCTGACCGGGCTGATCAGTTTCAGAAGATTTTTGTCCTGTCCGAATGCCAGGGCGATCATGTCCATTCCGTCCGCGAACTGAACACGCGGCACCCCGGATTCACGGAAAAAGGTATCCGCGAAATCATCCAGGACCGCCGGTCCGAACAGGTCGCAGACTGCCTGCACCTCATCCGAATACTCTCCCCAGCCGTATTGAGCACCTGCATACTCCGGGTGTCCGGAGGTAAACCCGGCCATCAGGGAAAGATGTCCTCCGGCGGAATCACCGATCATTCCGATTTTTGAAGCATCCAGATTATAGCGTTCCGCATTTGCCCGGGTCCAGCGGATCGCAGTTTTTACATCAAAAAGGTTTTCCGGGAACTGAACTGCCGGAAAGAGCCGGTAGTCAACGGATATAACAGCATATCCGTACCTGCGCGCTTCGAGCAGCGGCTCCAGAAAGCACTCCGTCTTTGACCCGAACATCCAGCCGCCTCCGTGAACATGGATCAGTACCGGATACGGTCCGTCTTTTCCTTCCGGAAGGTACAGATCCAGTTTCTGTTCGGGCAGGGTGCCGTACTGGATATCAAGGATCCTGTTCTTCACTTTATTTGTGTCAAAAGCTCCCGGAACCGTCTTTTTTACAAAGTCCGCCTGTGCCTCCGCCGATAAGTATTTGAAGCCGTCGCGGATCACATATTCATCCTCTCTGCTTTTTTCCATTGCAATACTTCTCCGTCTGCACGAACTCCTTTTCTATCTTTGGTTTAGCCGGCCGGTATTACAGATCCAGCGCCGCATGATAGCCGTTGAATGTTGCGTTTCTTATGATCCCGGGCTGCACACAGTCACCGATGACGCGCACTTCCGGTGCAGTCCCGCGGAGCGAATCCGCAAGCTCTGTTCTTGACTTCATTCCCGAAGCTGCCAGGACCGTGTCGGCCCGGATCAGAACTTCTTTACCGTCTTTATCAATGCAGACCAGTCCCTCTTCCGTGACTGCCGAGGCTTTCAGGCCGGTCTTTATCGCAACGCTCTTTTCCAGCAGCTTCATCAGGATCGGACGATGTCTCGGGTTTGCATCCGGTGCGAGGACATCCAGCATCTCAACAATAGTGACATCATGTCCTTTTTCGGCAAGATACAGCCCGCTTTCGCAGCCGACCATTCCGCCTCCCAAAACAGCGACGGTCTTGCCGATCCTGTCTTCCTTATATTCCAGTTCCGTGCCGAATACGACCTTTTCGCTGTCCATCCCGGGAAGCGGCAGCACCAGCGGATCCGCCCCGACAGCGACGATCAGCGCATCCGGCTCGAATTCGCGGACAAACTCCGGTGTTACCTCCGTATTCATGCAGACCTTTACTCCCGCAAGCTCCAGCCTCCGGCTCATGGTTTTCACGTATTTCGAAAAAGCAGCCTTAAAAGGAACGTTCGTCTCACATTTCAGGCTTCCGCCCAGAATATCGCTCTTTTCACAGAGGGTGACATCATGTCCTCTCTGCGCCGCGGTCAGCGCACACTGAAGGCCGCCCGGGCCTCCGCCCGCGATCAGGACTTTTTTCGATTTCGCTGCTTTCGGGATAAACTTCGCTTCATATTCTCGTCCGATGACCGGATTCAGGGCGCAGACCCTGGTCTGGGTCAGCATGCGTTCCGCATGGCAGACAAAACATCTTATACATCTCAAGATCTCATCCGTGCGGTTCTGCTCCACCTTTTTCGGCAGCTCGGGATCCGCCAGCAGCGCTCTTGCCATGCAGACGATGTCCGCTTTGCCGGAAGCGATGATCTCTTCCATCAGTTCCGGCTCGTTCAGTGCACCGACGGTCGCGACCGGGATATGCACGTGCTTTTTGATCTCTGCGGCATATTTTACGTTGCAGCCGGGCTCGGCAAACATCGGCGGATGCGTGATGCCGAAATCCGGCTCCCCGCCGGCGGATACGTGCAGGATATCGACTTTATCCTGAATAAGTTTTGCAAATTCAACAGCATCTTCCAGCTTTATTCCACCTTCTGCAGTTTCCATGGCCGAAAAACGCACTTCGATCGGAAAACCGGGGCCGACTTCCCTGCGTATTGCATCGATGATCTCCAGCGCCAGTCTGGCACGGTTCTCAAAGCTTCCGCCGTACTCATCCGTCCTTTTATTGGTCAGTGGGGAAAGGAACTGGTGGATCAGCCAGCCGTGGCCGGCATGGATCATGACCATGTCAAAACCGGCCCTCTTGCAGAGAGCGGCTCCTTTCGCCCAGAGCGCAACGGTCTGATCGATGATCTCTTTAGTCATGCCTTTGACCTGCGTGTTGTTGACCACGCAGTCCACCGGCCCGTAGTGGACTTCCTCCACTCCTTTCCGCTCTTCCGCGACTACATCAAACTCGGAAAGCATCCCGGCATGGTTCAGCTCGATATTCGCCAGTGCACCGTGGCGTTTGATCGCACGGGCACAGTTTGTAAGGTTCGCCAAAACTCCCGGATTCGTCAGGTTGATCAGTCTTCCGTGGCTCTTGCCGTGCGTATAATCCACGCAGGCTTCGCTGACGGTAACGATGGCTGCACCGCCTTTTGCTCTTTCTTCATAAAAGGCGATCGCCCCGTCGGTAAGACAGCCGTCTTCGGTAAGGTCCGGAAAGCCCATCGGCGCAGAGGCCATGCGGTTTCTCAGGGTGCATTTCCCGACATGTAAAAAATTGCAGAGATTGGGATATTCCGGTTTATAGCTCATATTTGCCTCTCTCCATTGTTCAGGTGCCGGATGCCCTGCAGGCATCCGGCACCCGTTAATACAATCGTTGCTTTCATTTAATATGAATATTTAATTTGCTTCGGAAAACAGAACTTTAGTCCTGCATCACAAGATTGCCCCAGGTCTCTTTGAACATTCCTTCGTCCATGACCTTCAGATCTTCCGCGATCGCGGGTGTGAAATCCATATTGGCAAGAATGTCTTTTTCAAGATCTACTCCCGGTGCGATCTCAACCAGGGTGACCTTTCCGTCGATCAGCTTGAAAACGCAGCGCTCCGTTACATAAACGACTTCCTGTCCGGGTCTGACGTATTTGCCGGCAAAGGTGATCTGATCCACTTTCTTTACAAACTTACGGACATTTCCTTCTTTTTTAATAACCAGCTTTCCGTCCGCGATCTCCAGCTCCGCCTTACCCATAAAGGTTCCGCAGAACACAACTTTCGGAGTTGCTGCTGTAATATCGATAAATCCGCCCGGGCCGATGACCCTGGTACCGAATTTGCTGACGTTATTGTTTCCTTCTTCGTCGATCTGGCCGATGCCCAGGCAGGTCATATCCAGCACACCGCCGGTAATGATATCGAATGCCTGGTCGTGGGTGATGACCGCTTCAGGATTATAGCTGCTTCCGAAGTTCGGAAGGGCGCAGGGAACGCCGCCAATCATTCCGGACTCACAGCACATCGTGATCTGATCGATCTGGCCTTCTTCTGCAAGGATCGCTCCGACATCCGCGGACATGCCGACGCCCAGATTCAGGATCGCGCCCTTTTTGACTTCGGCAGCGCAGCGTCTTGCGATAACTTTACGTTCTGTGAGCTCAAGCGGAGGAATCGCTTTCAAGGGCTTGCGGATCTGTCCGGAGAAAGCCGGCTCCCAGTAACGTCCTTCCGTCTGCCAGCACGCCATCGGATCGGTAGCCTCAACGATATAATCCACCAGAATTCCCGGGATCCTGACTTCTTTGGGCGGAATGGTTCCGTTCTGTGTCAGATATTCAACCTGTACGATTACGATACCGCCGCACTTCTTGGCCGCTGAAGCAATCGCAAGGCCCTCATTAATAAGTCCTTCATGCGCAAAAGAGATGTTGCCGCTTTCGTCGGCGATCGTTCCGCGAAGAAGTGCTACATCTACATTCCAGGCTTTATAATAAAGCCATTCTTCCCCGTCAAATTCTACAAGTTCGGCAACATTTTCCTTGGTCGCACCGTTCATGCGGCCGCCTTCGACCCTGGGGTCCACAAAAGTACCGAGGCCGACCTTGCTTAAGAGGCCCGGACGTCCTGCAGCGATCTCTCTCCAGATACTGACAGCAATACCCTGCGGCAGGCACTGACATTCGACCTGGTCTTTAGCGGAAAGAGCATTGATCGCATGTGCACTCTGCAGGTGTGCGCCAGTCCACTTTTTAAGCATTCCGGGACCGTTTTCTCCAAAACGGGAAGTACCGCGGACACCTTCCGGCTGCTCGTCGGTCTCTTTTCTTCTCTGCTTTTCCCAGCCGACGAACTGATTTCCGTATCCGTGATCACCCAGGGCACTGCCCTGACGGATCGTCAGGCTGGTCGGATGGCCGGTCTCACGATAGTAATCGCGGATTGCGCATGCAACTTCTTCCGGAAATCCGGACTGGCCCATTCCTCCTACACCGATCGATGCTCCGTCGGGGATCAGGGCTGCTGCTTCTCTTGCTGTAATGATTTTTGCCATTTGTATTTGTCCTCCATTTATTAACTGGATTTTCAGTTCACTTTATTCTGCGGCCTTTTTATATATCAGTATATCACCCTCTTTTCCCGTTGAAAAGACGCAGTAAGGCCGATTTACTGTCCTTTCATACCTGCCGCACTCATTTAACCCGTTTCTTCTTTTACTGCTCCATCCTCTGGATCACCCTGAACAGCTCTGCTGCCAGTTTCGCGTGCGCCTCCGGATCCAGATGCAGTGAATCCAGAACGGATGGTTTGATATACTCCGCTGCATTGAAAAAAACACAGCCGTGTTTTTCGGCAGCTTTTTTATAATACCCCGCCAGTTCCTTTGACTTTTCTGCCGCCTCCCCGTCAAAACGGTCCCGGAAAGGAGATGTACGGATCCCCTCACCGACCTCGGGAGGCGAAACCAGGATAACGGCCGGGTTATAACCCTGTTTCAGCGGCATGAATGAGCGGATATCCTCCACCAGCGCTTCCGCACCGGCAGCGATCTCTCCGGCGCTCCTTCCATAGCTCTTTTTCAGATCATTGCTTCCGAGCATCAGGATCACAATATCCAGCGGTTTGTGGGAGTTTAAACACGCCGGCAGATAAGACCGCCCGTTCTTCCACGGTTCCGCAGGGTCGGAAATATCCGTAGTCCGGCCGTTGCACCCCTCTTCGATCACCCGGTATCCTTCACCAAGCAGATCCCGGAGCCGGCATGTCCAGCGGACTGTCTCCGGGTAACGGAGGCCGGTTGCCGGGTCGTACCCGTAGGTATTGGAATCACCGTAGCACAGTATCGTTTTCATTCCGCCTGCCCTTCACCTGCCAGCTGCAGTTCCTCCGCATGAGCTTTCATCCCTTCGATGACCAGCGCGGCCACGTCACGGATCTCCATGCCCAGCAGATCACAGCCTTTTAGGATCAATTCGCGGTTGCATTTTGCAGCAAACCGCTTGTCCTTCCATTTTTTCATGAAGCTTTTGACTTCCATGTCCGTGATGCCGTTCGGGCGCATTCTTGCGGCAGCCTGAACGATACCTGTCAGTTCGTCGATCGTAAAAAGGCTCTTCTCCATATTTGTGACCGGTTCCACATCCGTGCAGATCGAATAACCGTGAGCCAGGATCGCGCGGATATCTTCTTCCGGGACGCCCAGCCCGCGCAGGGGTTCTTCGGTGTGAGCCAGATGTTCTTCCGGATATTTTTCATAATCATAATCGTGAAGCCAGCCGACGGCTTCCCAGTGCTCTTTGTCCTCACCGAAATGTTCGGCCATTGCACCCATCGCTGCAGAAACATTGGCTGCATGAAGGATCAGATGTTCCTCTGTGACCATCTTTGCGTTGATCTCTTTTGCTTTTTCCAGCGTTAAACGTTCCATGTCTTTTCCTTTCGTTCGTATGCGCTCTGCACTTTCCGGCTGCCGCTTTATGCCGCAGCCTGTTCTGCTCATTTATGATAGGGCTCGTTCCGCAGGATCTTAAATGCCCTGTAGACCTGTTCCAGCAGGACGACCCGCGCAAGGTTGTGCGGAAGTGTGACCGGACCGAAGCTCAGCAGTTCATCCGCCCGGTCGTAAACCTTTTTTGAAACACCGTCGGAGCCGCCGATCACAAATGTAATATCGCCTTTTCCACCATTCATCAGTTCCTTCAGATGCTCTGCGATCTGCACGCTGCTCTTCTGCTTTCCTTCGATCGCCATCAGGATGACATGGCTCTTTTCCGGGACAGCGGAAAGCACGGCCTCGCCCTCTTTATCCTTAGCGCCTTCGACCCCGCCGGATCTGGCCGGATCCGCATCCGGCACTTCGGCGATCTTCACATGCGCATAACTGCCCAGACGCTTCAAATACTCCGCACAGGCATCTTTCCAGTACTTTTCTTTCAGTTTTCCGACCGCCGCGATCGTAATGTTCATCGAATCTCCTCTAAAAGCCTTATCTCCTCTTCGGTCAGGCGCCGGTACTCTCCGGGGTTCAGCTTTTCATCTAAAACAAGGGGGCCCATCGACAGGCGTTTCAGATAAAACACTTCGCATCCTCTTTTCAGAAACATCCTCTTGACCTGGTGAAACTTTCCTTCACAGATCGTCACAAGCGCTTCCGACACCTCCCCGGCGGCTCCGATCTCCAGCTTTGCCGGCAGAGCCGTGAAATCCCCGGATAATTCAAGGCCTTCCGCAAAGGCCCGGACATCTTCTTCCGTAAGCCGGCCTCTTACCTTTGCAAAATAGGTCTTCTCCACGTGATGCGCCGGTGAAAGAAGCCGGTGCGCCATTTCCCCGTCATTGGTGAGGATTAGCAGGCCTTCTGTATCAATATCCAGCCGGCCGACCGGAAACAGATCTTTTTTCCGGCCCTCTGTGATGAGATCCAGTACCGTTTTCTGTTTCCTGTCCTCCGTGGCGCTGACAACACCGGAAGGCTTGTTGAGCATATAGTATACCACGGCTTCATAGACCAGGCGTTCACCCCTGAAGGTAATGCTCTCCGACCCCTTAAGCAGCCTCCCGGGATCCTTCTCCACAGAACCGTCTACTGTGACAAGGCCTTTTCGAATCTCTTTTTTTACTTCACTTCTGGTCCCGCAGCCCATATCTGCCAGGATCTTATCAAGTCGGATCATTCAAGGATCGTACCTTTCCGGGAGGATATTATTCCGGTCGCACAGGCGATCAGCTGTATTATGATCAGGAACAGCATGGAATACTTCCAGGCCCCTGTCAGATCCGCCAGGGCACCCATCAGAACCGGGCCGACGGAGGACAGGACATAGCCTCCGCATTGTGCGATTCCGGAAATAGCCGCTGTTTCCCTCGGGTTTCTTCCTTTCTGTGCGAAAAACAGCAGACAAAAGCTGAAAGTGCTGCCCATACCCTGTGCATAGAGGAACAGACTTATGTAAACCAACGCCGGTCCGGTGGCAAGGAAGAACAGAATCCCTCCGAAAATATAGCCAACCAGCAGGGTCCCAAGCACTTTGCGGGCGGAAAACCGGTTTGCCAGCAGCGGCGCCATCAGCGTGATCGGAAGACTGACGATCTGCAGAAAGGTCATCGCTGCAGAAGCCTGCTCCAGAGTATACCCCTTGGATTGCAGAATCGTCGGTCCCCAGGCCGTCATACAGTAGAAAAGAAGCGACTGCATCCCGAAGAATACGGTCAGGAGCCAGGTTCTCGGAGAACGGATCAGGGGCCCGATCACACTTTCTCCGGTATCATCAGCCGGCTTTTCCAGACCTGTTGCACGGACAGCGGGTGCCCACAGGAAAAAGGCGATGACCGCGAATACTGCCCAGACCGCCAGGGCGCCGCGCCATCCGAGCCCGAGTTCCCTGGCCATATAAACACTCCTGCCGATAGAGACCGCCGACGTAAGCGCCATGGTCGTCGAATAGGCGCTGGTCGGAGGAGCGGGGTTCTCCGGAAACCAGTGCTTCACGACACTGATCAGAAGAACATTCTCCAGTCCGATGCCCACACAGAGAACAGCTGTTCCCGCGAACAATCCGCCCGTATTGGTAAAAGAACGGATCATCTCACCCGCAAAAACAAGAATCAGCGAGAAAGAAATACTTCTCGCGAGTCCGACGCGTCTGGAAAACCAGGGTGCCGCCGCACTGATCACTGCAAAGACAAGCAGCGGTATCGACGTAAGCATTCCCATGAGAGTATTAGAAAGCCCCAGATCCGACCGGATCAGCGGCGTCAAAGCCCCGACGCCGGTAAACGGCGCCCGCATATTGCAGGCGATCAGTATGATAACGATGACCAGGGCGGCCGAACGCTTCTTCATGTTACTCCTTCACGCCTTTGACCAGGAAGACCGCTGCGGTCCGTTCATTTTCATGTGCTACGATGATGTTCTCTTCACAGGCCATCCGCATCAGGATCCCGGTGAATTCTCCGTTGTAAGCATAGAGCCCCGGCATGTTGATATAAGGATGCCATGCCCCGTCACCCCAGGCAAAATCGATGTTGTCGGTAAGATACTGTTCACAGTACTTCTGACAGATATAGCCTTTCCCGTAAAGATCTGCGGCAGTTTTCTCCCAGTCCTCCTGTGAATACTCGCGCCCGGAAGCATAAACGCCCTTGGAAGCATAGGCATCCATCGGCTTCAGGATAAAATCATTTTTTCGTGCAAAGACCTCTTCCAGCGTAATATATTCCGGTGAAAATTCCACTGTCAGCGGGACATGGGTTTCAACAAACGCCCGCTCTTCTTCGGTCAGGAAAGACTTCGTCCGATCCAGATGCAGTACATAAAACAGCCATTTAGTATGGATGATCTGCGTGGCAAAACTCCCGGCTATAAAAACCGCATCCTCCCGGACCGCGTTCAGAAAATCGGTGACTTTGTCATAATTTGCCATGATATCCGCCGTAACGGCTCTCCGGTAGATCGCATCGATCCTGTTTCCTTTTGGAGAATACAGGGCTCCGTTTTTATACTCTAATTCGGTGATGTCACAGGTCTCACAGGAGATCCCTGCTTTTTCAAAGCTTCTTTCAAATTCCTCAAAGTCCTGCAGCGTTGCGTTTTCCAGAAAGTCGACCATTGCAACATGCGGCCGTTCTTTTTTCTTCGGATATGTCTCATAGATCGAAAGGAATGTCTTCACCCAGCTGTCGAACAGTTCAAAGGGTTCCAGCTCAAAAGCCTGCTCCACTGCCCGGTGCGCCGGATTGTAGATCAGCGCTTTTCGAAGCTCCACATCCCGGAACATAGCCGCTGTTCCGTCGGTATTGATCTCGCAGAACTGGAATTCTCTGGTATCCTCATGATAAAAAATGTCCAGACGGGCAATGGGCAGGAGGCTGTCGTACTGCGCGGGCAGAAGGATCAGCTCTTCCAGTTCCTTAGAAAACGGAAACAGCCTTCGGTAATCCTCATGCTCCCGGTATTCCCGGATCACTTTTCCGAAAATCCGGCAGCCCGTCTGTACGATCTCCTTAAACTGCTCTGCCGTTTCTTCATCGAACACCTTCGGGATATGTACGGTCTTTTCCAGCGTTCCCCGGTTCAGCGGGGAATTTTCCACGGCCTCCTTTAAGGTCATGGCTCCGATCCGGTTCTCTTCCAGATGCGAATTGACATGTGTTTTATAGGTCTCGTATACCTTATCCTGCAGTCTCATTTATTACGACTCCTTAAATTACAGTAAAACCGCTGCTGCTCTTTGTTATTCCCGGACGTACGAAGCAATATAGTGCAGATCGTCTGTTTTAATACCGGGATCATCGACTTTCAGGGACATGCGGATCCCGGCCGCTTCGGCGCCGATCTCAAAGTGAGCCAGTGCGATGCCGATGTCTACTTTCTGAAGATCCCATCCTTTCGGGTCCGCAAAGCCTTTGCTCTTTTTTTCATAAAAATGTGCTTTCCCGCCTTCGATCACAATGCGCCAGGGCTGCTTGTTGACCGCAGAAGGAGCAAGACGAACCGCTTCCAGTACCGGCTTCAGCTCTCCGGCGCCTTCCGGCGCAAGCGGTTTGTCAAAAGAACCGTCAAAGAAAAGTTTTTCGAATTCGAAGCGGCTGTCCGCTTTGACTCCTTTGCGCATCAGGGTTTCCCTCAAAGACATTTTTCTGGCCGGATATCCGAGCGGGCTGACGCAGGGCATGACCTCGTCTTCCGCCAGTTCCATTGCGCGTTCAAACGCCGCGCGGTCCATCGTACCGGCGATCCATGTCGTTCCGAGATCCATCATCTCGGCAAAAAGTACGACCTTTTCAAACGCGTAGCCGAAAGCTTCCTCCGCATGAGGCGCGCGTTTCAGTTTTCCGGCGATCCATGTGTCCGTTCCGACGATCACCGGAGAAGAAAGGCTGTCTCTCTTCGCGTCGAGGATCTTCCATTCGATCGGCAGTTCATAGGGATTATCAACATTCTGCGCGTATTCTGCGACCTTTTCGATGTCCTCCGGACGAAGAGGCGTCCCGTCAAATGTCCGTACACTCCGTCTGTGACGAATGGCTTCCATTATGTACATAAGTGAGCCCTCCTTCCTTACAGGTTTTTCAATCCGGTTACTCTGTTGTTTTCCGGTCAGTCCGGGATCTCCCGGATCCCTGTCCAGCCCGGTATATAATCCAGCTTCGCTTTCCGTGCCTGCTCATGCTGGTTCTTTCTCGGGATTGTATAGAGTTTTCCGTTCTTCCGGAAATGATACCCGGTCTGATGAAAAAAGAACGGCACATCATATTTCACGCATTGCAGGTGGCTCTCCAGGACCCATGCGTAGTCCAGTTCCCTGGCGTCCTCCCCGGATTCTCCGCCAACGGTGACTCCCTCAATAACGTCATGATACTTTTCAAGATACTTTTCAATATTGATCCGCTCCAGCATCGGCTCATGGATGATCTCCTTATGGCGGATCGGCAGTTCCAGATACCGGGGCAGACGTCTGTCCGCCATGCTCTGGCTTTCGCAGGTACAGCAGACCGTGACATTTTCATACCCGTCACCCCAGTCGGATGGCAGGCCATTGAAAAATCTGTGCGGGCGTTTTGTAATAAAATAGAATTGCAGATCCGAACGTTCTTTCATCATTGCCCAGACTTCCGGACGCCACTCGTCCGCAGCTGGATGAAAAAAATCCGAAGTAAAACAGGTATACACCACACCATCTTCCGGCTGAAGCTTGTACTCTTTCCGGCGGTCTTTTTTCACCGGCAGATTAAAAGAAGATGTTTTTTTCACAACAGATGTATCTTTTCCGAATTCCGCATCCCGGCGGTACACATAGCAATGATAACACCCCGGGCTGATCTTTGTACATCCATGCCATGGATTCCATGTCGGCATATTTCTTCCCTCCCTGCAGGGATCGGTGAATCCGTAATTACTCTAATCCTGCTGCAGGTGATATTTTCTGGCACGCTGCAGAAATGCTTTTTCGGAGCCTTCCACGACATCGCAGACTTCGCGGCGGACATCGTCATTATCTGCGCTTCCCTGCATCCGCACTTTCGTGAACTTGCTGTGGGAATCCATGGAGATGATCATTTCCGGATCGGTATTGAGCGCGATATTTGCGTTGTGCGTCACGACAATGATCTGCCTTCTCTGCTTGGCCTTTTTCATTTTGCTGACCACTTCCTCATAGATCACCCGGTTGTCCATATCGTCTTCGGGCT
Source organism: Lachnospiraceae bacterium (assembly GCA_017509985.1). Lineage (GTDB taxonomy): Bacteria > Bacillota > Clostridia > Lachnospirales > Lachnospiraceae > Alectryocaccobium. Next base: position 53,459 of record JAFWOE010000012.1, on the reverse strand, counting down.
GGTCGATGATCAGCGGCGTGCTTCCGCTGGCCAGGATAAAAGAGAATACGGCGGTTGCTTTTTCACCGGCGGACGCATTCGTCATCGGGTACAGTTTTTTAACGCCGTTGGGATGATAATACATACAGATCTCGTCTTCCGGACGGAACAGCAGCATGCGTTCAAAATCCGCTTCCTTCATATTGCGGATATAATGAGCAAAATAAGCCATGAATTTTTCTGCACCGTCCCCCGTTCCCTGCTGACGGCCGTTCATGCCTTTCCTTGCCAGCAGGAGCAGGTCCGTATACCTGTTCAGTCCGTCGCCTTTGGAAAACAGAGCCGTTTCCAGTTTCCGGAGATCTTCCGAAAGGAGTGCGGTCAGCGCCGTGTCATCGGAAAGCAGTTCTTTCAGCATGCTGCGAAGGGATTCATGACTGGCTGAAGGCTGCAGTTCCATTTTATAATTCCCGTCCTCTTCCAGCGCGGAGTCGATGAACTCTGTGCGCATCCGGCGGATCTCCTCGAAACAGCGGTCATATTCTTTCATAAGTTCTTCTCTTCTGCTTCGAAGTTCCTCCATCCGTTCAAGCCCGGGATCGAGCATGCCCAGCAGCTGCTCCCGTGTCCTGATCCATTCTTTAATTTTAGGATTCTCCGGTTCTTCCCCGCGGCGCTTTCTGTACCATTCCAGTTCGGCGCGGACCCTGCCGTCATTCTCAAGAAGATCTTCTCCGGCACGGATCTCGGTGGAGAGATTGATCAGTTCCCCGAAATAATACTGTTTCCGCATCTTCTGGAGGTGCATGTCTTCGATGGTACGGTCGGTGTAGTTCAGCAGTGCTCCGGGTGTTACAGCGATCTCATGGATCTGCCGCTGCGTCAGCACTTCTGCATAGAAGCCTGGTGACGAAAGCAGGTCCGTCCAGTCTTCTTCGGTCTCCTGACCGGTCTCCGGATCGATCCGGTAAATGGCCGTTTTCTGCTCGGTAATGCTTTGAATATCCGTGACCAGCATCTTATACGGGGTTCCGTACCAGGAAAAACGGATCTCTATTTCCGAATCCTCATGAAAGATTCCCCGGTTCTCTTCGGAAACACGCGTATAAAAATCCATCTGCTGCGCAACAGTCCCCTTCAGAAGGCTCCCGGAGAACTGACCGTAGACACCGGAAAGGATCCGGACCAGGGCGGATTTCCCGCTTCCTTTTCCCCCGATGATGCAGTTGAGCTGGGGATGGAAATCCAGATGGATCGGTGCGTGCGGGTTCAGTTCCGTTTTACGGACTTCCAAAGACCGGATCCAGAAGTCCGGCTCGGTATGCGGCATGGCCTCGCTGTCGTAAATCATACGGATGCGGCTTTCCGGCGCAAACAGCGACTGGCGGATGCTTTCCAGGTTGACGACATCGTCCATCTGGATCCAGGTATATACGGAGCCGATGCCCCACAGGCCGTGCTTGCTCTCTCCTTCGGACCGGGGATTGTCGGAAAACGCCAGCATCGGAAGGCCTGCCGCTTTCGCGCGGTTGTAGCATTTGCGCCAGCGCTCGGTCTCCTGAGGCGTCGCATCCGGACCGTATTTTTCTTCCAGGGCTTTCTGCATGGCCTCTGTATTTTTATCTTCTTCAAACTTTCTCCACACCGGGACATTCGATACCTGGACGGCGTCAATGTACCCGCCTTCGAAAAGCCGGTCGATATTCGCAGGATTCATGCCGCTTATTGAGTTGAATTCATCGATATGCGCGGCAATGACCAGTGCCCCGCGCTTTTTAGCGATCTCACAGACCTCAAATACGCTGAGGCTCGTCCCCTCGGTATCTCCGATGTGATCACTGTCGATATCGCAGCGGTTCAGAAAATCGCGGACCGTCTCGGCGTGTCTGTTGGTATCAAAAAGGATCACGATATGGATCTTGCTGGAGTCACAGGTGATCTCCACACCGGGAAAGACCGCAAGTCCCTGCTTTTTTCCTTCTTCCATGATCCCGCTGATACCGCGGTAATCGTTGTGATCCGTCACTGCGACTGCAGAAAGGCCCTGCTCCAGCGCTCTCTGCACCCAGTCCTGCGCGGTATCCTCTTTATCGAGATAACAGGAACTGGTCATGGTATGCAGATGAAGATCACATTTATACCATCGGTTTCCGGCATATTCCGACATATTTCTTCCCTCCCGGAAAAGTATCTGTTTTCTATCGGTTTTATTGCTTGTTTAAATCTGAGGCAGACACGAAACCGTACGCGCTCTCAGCGCTTCTGACTGCTTTCATGATCGCCTCGCTGACGACTTCCGCAGCAAGGATCCCGGCGATGTCCTGATCGACCTCCAGATCGCCTGCCGAAACCGCGAAGATACTGTCGCCGTCCATCGACGTATGCACCGGCTGAATGCATCTTGCGTAGCCGTCATGCGCCATGCCCGCGATCTTGCAGAGTGCGCTTTTGTTAAACTTTGCGTTGGTCATAACAACTGCAAGCGTCGTGTTGCCTGCAAAACGGTTTTCGACCACGGACAGATTGGATTTCATGACCTCCGAAGTTCTCCGGAATGCGGTTCCGTCTTCCGAAAGCAGGCCGGCGATCTGCTCTCCGGTCTTCCAGTCAAATACATCGCCCAGTGCGTTGAGGGCAACGACTGCCCCGATCTGAAAGTCCCCGAGCTGCATGGCATAGCTGCCGATGCCGGTCTTCATGCAGGTGTTCATCCCGGCGATCTTCCCGACAGTCGCCCCGCAGCCGGCCCCGAAGTTTCCGTCCTTATAGTTCGGGCTTTCGAAAGCCTGCTTCGCAGCCCGGTAACCCATTCCGGCATCCGGCCGGACAAAGGCGTCTCCCACGGTCAGATCGAACAGATCCGCCTGACAGACCAGCGGCACTCTGGTAACGCCGACATCAAAGCCGATCCCTTTTTCTTCCAGATATTTCATCACGCCGTCCGCCGCGCCCAGGCCAAAGGCGCTTCCTCCAGCAAGTACGACCGCATGGATCTTCTGCGCCGCGGTCAGCGGATCCAGCAGCATCGGCTCCCTTGTCGCAGGGCCTCCGCCCCGTACATCCAGACCCGCGCACATGCCTTCTTCACACAGCAGCACGGTACAGCCGGTTCCAGCCTGTCTGTCTTCGGTCTGCCCGATCTTTATGGATTTTATATCCTTAACTGAGATTTCCAAATGATTGCTCCTTTGATCTTTTTATATCATTCGAACCGTATTTTATTATACACGAAAACGGTGCGGTTCACATCGTATTTATAATGATATCCTGTCATAATATGAAGGCAGTATCAAAGATATCTTCCCGTGATGCTGTCTTTCGACTTCCGGATCTCCTCCGGCGTTCCCGCAGCAACGATCCTGCCGCCCAGAACTCCTCCGCCCGGTCCCATATCAATCACATAATCGGCGTTCCGGATCACGTCCAGGTCATGCTCGATCACGATGACAGTCGCTCCGTTTTCGATCAGATGTTCAAAGACCGAAAGCAGCGTTTCCACATCCAGCGGATGGAGGCCGATCGTCGGCTCGTCGAATACAAAGAGGGAATCGGCCTGGGCTTTTCCCATTTCACTGGCCAGCTTAAGCCGCTGTGCCTCTCCTCCGGAAAGGCTCGGCGTCTGTTCGCCGAGTGTCAGATACCCGAGACCGAGGTCGTGCAGGACCTGCAGCCTGCGCGCAATCAGCGGCAGGTCCGCGCAGATCTCCAGCGCTTCATCCACGCTCCTGTCCATCAGTTCCGGAAGCGTAAAACTCTTTTGGGAATGCTTTGAAGGCCGGTGGATCAGCCATGCTTCTTTGGAATACCTCGACCCTGAGCAGTCCGGACAGGGAATGTCCACATCCGGAAGAAACTGGATATCCAGACTGATGGAACCGGTCCCGTCGCAGGTCGGGCAGCGCAGCTTTCCGGTGTTGTAAGAAAAATCTCCGGCTTTATATCCTTTCTCTTTCGCTTCCGCGGTCCGGGCATAGACTTTTCTCAATTCATCATGTATGTCCGCATAAGTCGCCACGGTGGAGCGGACGTTGATCCCTATGGGCGTCGCGTCGATAAGTTTGACATGCCGTATCGCATCTTCTTCTGCGGATCTTACATGCGGCGGCAGGTCCTTTCCCTTCAGTTTCGCTTCGAGGGCCGGAATCAGGCTTTCCAGGATCATCGTGGTCTTTCCGGATCCTGATACGCCGGTCACGGCGATCAGGCGCCCTTTCGGGAACTCCGCCTGAAGCGGTTTGACCGTATGGATACCGGAGGTCGAAAGCCGGATCCTGCCGAGAGAAAACAGTTCGTTTGCCGGACGGGAAGATCTTACCTCTATCGTTTTCCTGCCGGAAAGAAAATCGCCGATGCGGGAGGCTGGGTCATTTTCGATATCGGAAAGCGGTCCTTCCGCGATCACGGTTCCGCCGTCTGCCCCCGCACCCGGCCCCAGTTCGATCAGCCAGTCCGCTTCTTTCAGAACATTGGTATCATGGTCAACCAGCACGACCGTATTTCCATCCGCAAGCAGGTCTCGCATCACGCCGTTTAAGCCCTCCAGATTGGAAGGATGCAGGCCGATCGACGGTTCATCCAGAACATAGAGAACACCCGTTGTACGGTTCCGTACGGCTCTCGCGAGCTGCATGCGCTGCCGTTCACCGGTAGACAGGGTCGAAGCGCTCCGATCGAGCGTAAGATAGGACAGTCCCAGATCCGTAAGCCGGACCGAAACGTCATGGAAGGACTCGCAGATGCTTTCCGCCATCGGCCGCATCGGTTCCGGCAGGGAAGCCGGTACGCCTTCTGCCCAGTCGATCAGATCCGCCAGTGTCATCTTACAGGCGTCCGCCAGCGAGATCCCCCGAAGCCTTGGTGCGCGGGCCGCTTCGGAAAGCCGGGTCCCGCCGCAGTCCGGACAGATATCCTGCCGCAGGAATTTCTCCACGCGCTTCATGCCTTTCTCGTCCTTTACTTTAGACAGGGCGTTCTCCACGGTATAGGTCGCGTTGAAATAGGTGAAATCCATATCTCCCGCCGCTCCGCTTGTCCTGTTCTGATAGATAATGTTTTTCTTCACGGCCGGACCGTGGAAGATGATCTCCCGCTCTTTGTCGGTCAGATCTTTAAAGGGGACGTCCGTGCGGACGCCCATCTCACGGGCGATATCTTTCATCAGCGACCACATCAGGGTCTGCCACGGGGCTACGGCACCTTCCTCGATGGAAAGCGACTCGTCCGGGACCAGTGTGGTTTCATCCACGGTCCGGACAATACCTGTTCCGTCACATCGCCTGCAGGCGCCCTGGCTGTTGAACGCGAGTTCTTCCGCGCCGGGAGCAAAAAAAGTTTCTCCGCACTCCGGACATTCCAGAGGAAGCCCGGCTGCAACAGAAAGCGATGGGTTGACATAATGTCCATTTGGGCACCGGTGGGAAGCAAGCCTGGAAAACATCAGTCGCAGGACATTTAAGAGCTCCGTTCCTGTACCAAAGGTGCTCCGGATCCCCGGAACGCCGGGACGCTGACGCAGCGCAAGAGCCGCCGGAACGTAAAGGACTTCATCCACCAGGGCCTTTTCCGCCTGCGTCATCCTCCTGCGGGTATAAGTGGACAGTGACTCCAGATAGCGTCGCGAACCTTCGGCATACAGTATGCCGAGGGCAAGGGAAGATTTTCCCGAACCGGACACGCCGGCAATCCCGACCAGCCGGTTCAGGGGAATATCCACATCGATATTCTTAAGGTTGTGAACCCGGCCGCCCCGGATCTTAATGAATCCGGGCGGATTGGGTTTTTTCTTTTTGTTTTTTTGAGATTCGGTCATTTTATTTTGCTCTTTGGAAGATTCTTTCGATGTCGGCGGAATCCATAGGCCGGATGCGGCTGAGCTTTACGGTGTCATTTCTGGTCGCGTCCAGTGCAAGGGCACGGATATCCTCATCAGAAGGTTCAAGCCCGAGTTCGGAAAGCGATACCGGCATTCCGGCAGATGCAAAGTATTCTACCGTACGCCGGATCCCTTCTGCCGCCGCGCGTTCTTCATTATCCTGCTCAACACCCCAGACTTTTTCCGCAAAGCGGGCGAAGCGGGGAAGGCATTCCCGGTACAGCTCCTCTGCCCAGGCACCCCAGACTGCCGTAAGGGAGGCACCGTGGGTCACCCCGTACCGTGCGGAAAGCGCGTGCCCCAGCTTATGAACTGAAAAGTCCCTGTCACGGCCGCATTCGGTCAGGTTATTATGGGAAAGGCTGGACGCCCAGAAGATCTCACCCATTGCATTATAGTCCGCAGGATCCTTTAATATGGCAGCACCGTTTTTAATGACAATACGAAGAAGGCCTTCCGCGATCTCATCTGTGAGTTCAGCCTGAGAATCCGGGATAAAATAACGCTCCATGGTGTGCATCATGATATCCGCCACACCGGCTGCAATCTGATAAGGAGGTATCGTCGAACCGAGCGCCGGATTCATGACCGCAAAACGGCAGCGGTTAAGGTCTGTGGTGAGCCCGGCCTTTTTGCCGATTTCTTCGTTGGTAAGTACTGCAGAATTGCTCATTTCGCTGCCTGCGGCAGGAATGGTCAGCACGGCTCCGATCGGCAGCGACTGCACAAGCAGCACCTTTCCGGTCCACAGATCCCAGAGCGGAACCTTCGGGTTTGCCGCCCCGTGCGCAATGGCTTTTGCGGTATCAATGGAACTGCCTCCGCCGACCCCGATGATCAGGTCGGCACCGAATTCCAGCGCGGCCTTCACACCCTCTTCCGCATGGGAAAGAGCCGGATTCGGATGGGCTCCGCCGTACATACACACAAACAGCCCTTCCGCTTCCAGCGACTCTTTTACTCTGTCGAGAAGGCCGCTTCGGACAACACTTCCTTCCCCGTAAACAAGCAGTGCTTTTTTTCCGTGTTTCGCAGCGTAAAGCCCTGTTTTCTTTTCCGCTTCTTTACCGAAAACGATCTCCGTTGGGGCAAAATATCTGAAATCCTTCATAATGATCCCTCCCTGTATCCGCTACATACAGAATACCATAATAATAACTCATCGGGGACGTTTCTTTTTGGCGTTTCCAGGCCTTTAACGCGCAGGTCTTTTCTTCACTCTATGGACAAGCCTACCGTTTCCTCGTATGATAATTTCTGACAGGCAGATGACCTTTGTTTCCAGCCTCCAGTACATCCCTTCCGTACCGGGAGGAAGCCAGATGAAAAAGGCGGTTCCGTTATGAATACGATTCAGAAAACTTTCGGAAAACTGATCCGGAAAACCATCGATTCCTTCATGGGCAGCGGCCTCATGCAGGAGGAGACTTCCTCGTCCGGCGAAAAGTATATCACTCCCGGCATTTCGGAACGGATCCGCCGCGCGGGTGCGGAAAGCTGTGTGCTTTTAAAAAACGACGGCGTCCTCCCGCTGGATCCAAAAGAAGAGATCGCGGTCTTCGGGCGCTCTCAGCTGGACTGGTTCTATGTAGGCTACGGCAGCGGCGGAGATGTCCAAGCTCCGTATTATGTAAACTTCCTGGACGGACTGGACAATGCCGGGGCGGCTTATAACCGGACTCTTGCAGAGACTTACCGTGCATGGACGTCGGATAAGAAAAATGAAGCCTTTCACGGCTGGTGGGGGCACTGGCCCTACAGTCATCCGGAAATGTCTTTGGATCCGGGCCTTATAAAAAGAACAGCTGCTTCCTCAAAGACCGCCGTCGTCATCATCGGAAGGGCTGCCGGGGAAGACCGGGACAACGTCCTGAAACCGGGCAGCTATTATCTGACCGATGCCGAGACCGCCATGCTGGATGCGGCAACCGAAGCTTTTGAAAAAACAGTCGTTATCCTGAATACCGGCAGTATTATCGACATGGGCTGGACCGAAAAATACGGTAAAAAGCTTTCCGCGCTTCTGATCGCCTGGCTTGGCGGGATGGAGAGCGGCAATGCGGTCTGCGATGTGCTGTTCGGAAAGGTCACTCCCTGCGGCAGGCTTCCGGACACGATCGCCCGGCGCTTCGAAGACTACCCCAGCTCGCCGCATTTCGGCAATGCTGAGTACAACGATTATGCCGAAGATATCTTCGTCGGTTACCGGTATTTCGACCGGCATCCGGAAAAGGTCCTGTGGCCGTTCGGCTACGGGCTGAGCTATACCGAATTCTTTCTCCAGCCGGACCGCTTCAGCCGCGGGCAGGTTGACATAACTATAAAAAACACAGGTGCCTTCCCGGGGAAAGAGGTCGTACAGCTCTTCTACCGTCCCCCGAAAGAAGGCCTTCCGAAGCCGGAACGGATTCTTGCAGCCCTGGCTAAGACCCGGGAACTGAAACCGGGCGAAAGCGACTCACTGACTCTTGCTTTTGAAGATAAATACCTTGCGTCTTACGATGAGAGCCGGCACGCTTTTGTGCTTGAAGCAGGCTGTTATGAATTCTTCGCCAACAACGTACCGGTCGGAAGCTTTGAGCTTTCCGAAGAGCTCCTGGTCGAACAGTGCTCCGCGATCTGTATTTCGTCCGACGAATTAAAAGCCCGAATCCTGGAAAACCACCCTGATGAGATTCCGGGTACCGGTAGGGCCGGACTTTCCCTGAAAGATGTAAAAGAGGGGCGGGGCACTCTGGATGAATTCATCGCCGCGCTCTCCTCCGAAGAGATGGAAGGTCTCTCCCGGGGGCACGGAACGATCAATTCCTGGCTGGGCGTTCCCGGCAACGCAGGTGTGCTGGGCGGTGTTCTTCCTTCACTGATCGAAAAAGGCGTTCCTCCCCTCTCCTGCTGCGATGGTCCCGCCGGTCTGCGGATGAACCGTTACTGCTCCCTGATGCCCTGCGGGACGGCGCTTGCCGCGACCTGGAATCCGGAACTGATCGAGGAGCTTCACATCCTGATCGGAAAGGAAATGGAACATTACGGCGTGGATATCCATCTCGCACCGGGCATGAACATCCACCGGAACCCGCTCTGCGGAAGGAACTTTGAATATTATTCGGAAGATCCCGTCCTTTCCGGCAAGATAGCAGCCGCAGCCGTACGGGGAATACAGTCGACGGGCAGAGCTTCCTGTCCGAAGCACTTTGCATGCAACAACCAGGAGTTCAAACGGAACATTAATGATTCCAGGGTTTCCGAAAGAGCCCTGCGGGAGATCTATCTCCGCAATTTTGAGATCTGCATTAAAGAAGGACGGCCGCTCTGCATCATGAGTTCCTACAACAAGGTCAACGGCGTATGGTCACACTACAATTATGATCTTGCAACGACTGTGCTCCGGAACGAATGGGGTTTTGACGGCATCGTCATGACGGACTGGTGGATGAGAAAATCGAAAAGCCCGGAGTTCCCGGATCTGAAAGACAATGCCTACCGTGTCCGGGCGCAGGTCGATGTCCTCATGCCGGGCAATATGGGACATCTTTCAAAACAGTATAAAACAGACGGAACGCTTTTAAAAACTCTCGGCAAAAAAGACGGGCTCACTCCCGGAGAGCTGGAGCGTACCGCCCGGAATGTTCTTTCACTCATCTTAAAACTGAAATACCAGTGATCTCAGCCCGGTATTTCTTCCGAACTGCGACCGGACTGATGTTGATCCACCGCCTGCAGCTGCAGGTTTTTCATGATACGCCGGTAAAAGTATAATTCCACAACAAGAGAGACCGTATCGACAATAGGCTGTACCCACATGCAGCCATACAAAGGAATCAGGGTGTCCATCAGGAACAGGAGCGGAACGTCCAGAACTCCTTTTCTAATGATGGAACAGACCGTTGCGGCTTTGACCTGCTTCATTGCCTGGAACTGGATCAGCATGGGATAGCAGAACGCCATCAGGGGCTGCGCAACGACAACCCGCCGCAGAAAACCGGATGCATAAGAAACCGTTTCCGGATCTTTAATGAAGACCGCAGATAAGGAAGGTGCAAAGATCTCGTAAACGATCAGGCAGATCACCGCAAAGGAAACAGAGATCGTGACGCCAAACCGGAAGATGCCTTTTCTCCTTGGCTCATTTCCTGCCGAATAATTATAGGCCAACAGCGGCATCAGGCCGTTTGAAATGCCGATCACCACATAAAGCGGCAACATGTTGAGCTTCTTGACAATGCCGTAAGCAGCTACAGGTACCGGCCCATAGAATGAGGTGAATTTTGCCAGAGCCGTGACGGCAACGACCGTCAGAGCCGTCTGAAGGGCAGAAGGGAACCCGATGCTCAGTATTTCCGGAAGAACACGTTTTGCATGCACCAGATGCTTCGGTGAAACCGAAAGGACGCTGTTCTTCTTCCTCGTCAGGATATAGATCAGGAAGATTAAGACGGTTAACGCATTTCCGAGTGCAGTTGCCTGTCCGGCACCGGCCGCACCCCGGTTCAGGAACCCCGGTAAAATAAACAATGGATCCAGAACGATATTTAACAGTGCACCGAGTGCGACCCCGGCGGAAGCGACCGCAGAACTTCCTTCACTTCGGATCAGATTGGCCAGAAGCGGGTTCCCGACCCCGAAACAGCATCCGTAAATGACCAGCCAGATAACATATGCCGAAGCCGGTTCGAAAATATCCCCGGTAGCGCCGCACAAAGAAAGGAACGGCTCGAGAAAGAGAAAGAGGAGCACTGCGTAAATGACAGCACCGGCAAAGCCCATCCAGAAAGCGACCGCTGAATAGATCCTGCAGTCCTCATAATCTTTCCGTCCCAGCGCCCTGGAGATCGCGCTGGCAGCACCGACTCCAAACAGACTGGAGATAACAAGCATGATAAACGAAGCCGAAGACCCGATCGTAACCGCAGCAGTTAAGACCGGATCGTTCAGCCGACCAATAAAATAGGTGTCGGCAAGAGTATTAATGAGCACGACCATCTGAGCTGCAACTGCAGGGGCGGCCTGAGAGAGTACAGCTTTATGAACGGGTGCCTTTTCAAATATCTGGATCTTTGCTTCTTCGATCATAACCTGATCATATCTTAGCATTATTATCGGATATACACCATTGAATTTGACTGATTCAGGCTGAATGAATAAAAGGTCTACTGACGATCCATGTCCTCCAGCATTTCACGGATCGCTTCCGAGACTTTTCTTGCCCCGGCATGATCCCTGCCGCTGGCAGAAACTCCGGCAACGATATCGCCTTTTCGGGCAACGCCGGGAAAATAGAAATCGCATTTGTTCCGGTCTGTGCTCACGTTTACAATGATCCCGCGCCTTTTGCATTCATCGTGGATCCGGTCATTGACAGCCGGTGAATTGGTGGCGGCAAAAACGATGTCCGCCCCGTCCAGGTCTTCGGGCTCAAAGGCCTTCTTTCGGAGATTGATCTTTCCTTCCCCTGCCAGGGCTTCCACTTCCGGAAGGGCTTCCGGTGCGATCACAGCCAGATCCGGGGTAAACTGACAAAGCATCGTGATCCTCCGGCGCGCGATCTTTCCTGCGCCGAACACAAGAAGCTTCTTATCGGAGAGATCGATAAAGATCGGAAAATAAGGATATTCACTCATTTCAATACTCCCTTCCGGAACGTGCGGAACTCTCTATTTTCGTTTCTTTTTAACAAAATAATTCAGGAACCAGCCTGCAACGATAATGATCGCGGCAATGATAAGCACTTTTTTGGCTGCTTCCTGCGGGATCTGGCCTTTTCCGCCGATCGATTCTTCATAAAACGTCAGCGTATATTGAATCTCGACCGGATCGCCCATGGCTGTCGTATCCGCAATGACCGGGATCGGTTCATCCAGTGCCGTGATCGGGATCGTAAACGTCGAATTCCCGCCGTCCTCTGTCTGGTTGTAATAATACTCCTCTTCCAGGATCATGTAATCATAATACGTACTGCTCCAGAGCAGCCTGGCATAGGCTTTTCCGTCCCTCACGATCAGGAGCGTCGGTGAACTGATGCTGGCCCGCCCGCTTCCGCCGGTCATATTGACTTCTATAGAGTATTCCCCGTCATCCCAGGACACGGTGACCGGCTCCGGCAGATCATGGACAGCCTCCTGAACGGCCTGAACCGCCTCTTCCTCCGCATCATATGCACGGATCGCGTGTTCGATCAAATCATAATCCGGCAGTTCGATCCGAAGGGCTTCTTTCGGAAGGGAGGACGCATAAAAGACCAGCGACCGGTCATACCATTTCTTCCGGGCCTTACTGAAAGCGGCGCAGTCGATTTTGGTATCCAGCGCCGCAACCGGAATGGTAAAAATACCATGACCGTCGGACTCCTCATATCCGATATAATTTGCCTCGCTGTCCTTGGCTGCCTCCTGGCCGGTTCCCGGATAGCAGTACAGATAGCTTAAACTGGAGATCGTGATCCGGGCGGACATCCGGTGATCTTTTACGATCAGTTCCGCATCTATGATCTTGAAATACGATGAACTCGAATCGACTTTAACCGGATAGGTACCATCTTCGACATCGCTGTCGTAAACCGGAACCATGCCGTACTGACCCACTTTGGAAGTCCGGATCTCCATCTGCGCCTGGGCGATCTTTTCCTCCATTACAGATTCTTCTTCGGTTTCTTCGTCGTCCGCCATTACAGGGAGGGCCTGGCCCGCAAACAGGAACAGAAGGAGCAAAGCTGCCAAAACGGCGCGGATCGTTCTGTATATATAGCGTATTATTCTTTCCGGGATCACGTTTTTCAATACTGTTCTCCGTTACAGGTTCTTCTTTTTGTAGATAAACCAGAAGGATAATAATCCGAACACGAGGAGATAGGCCGCTAAAACAAGGAACCCGAAAATCCCGGGCTCTCCTCCGTTGGCGATCGAACGGATCATATCGCAGGACTGGGAAAGAGGAAGGAGCGAGATGACCTGCCGAAAGCCGTTCGGCATCTGTTCGGTCGAAAAGAAAGTGTTGCACAAAAAGGACATCGGCATAATGATGTAGGATGTAAACCTCGGCGCGTCCGTATAGCTTTTCGCAAGGAACGAAAGCACCAGCGCAATTGTCGCGAAAACCGTTCCGTTCAGAAACATGATAAACACAGAAAGCGCGTTAAAGGTCAGGTCGGTCCGGATCGGCAGGGTCAGAAGAAGAATGATCCCGCCGGCATAAAGCCCTCTCAGGCTTCCGCCGATGACCTGTCCCAATATGAACTGCCACAGCGGGGTGGGCGAGACCATGACCTGGTCCAGTGCTTTCTCGTACAGCCTCTGAACACTCATGTTCTGCGCGATCGCGCTGAAACTTCCCGTCATCGTAGCCATCGCGACGACGCCGGGAATCAGGAAATGCAGATACGGCTCCCCGTGCGAGGTCGTCTGTATCCCCATTCCGAATATGATCAGATACATCAGCGGAGAGATCATGGCCGCCACCGTGATCTTATAAAAATCCCGGCGGAATTCGACCCATTTCTCCCATAATACCGTTACAATACCCATGTTACTTTATTTGCTCAAAACCATGCTTTTTATGAGGGACCGGAAATCCAATCCGCGTAAGGACTTTCGCTGCCGTCAGCCCTGTGTGATCTTTCTCCCGGCACAGTCTACAAAAACATCTTCCAGTGTAGCAGCGCGAAGGGCGGCCTGCGGGCCGGCGGATTTCAGATACTCGATCGCTTCTTCCCGGTTATGGAAATAATGCGTTGACAGTGTATCTTCATTGGTCTCATCTACCGCAAACTCTCCAAGTTCCCGGATCAGGGCCTGCGGCGTATCCAGTTTCTGAAGCTTTCCCCGGTTGATCAGCGCCACGCGGTCGCAGAGTGCCTGCGCCTCTTCGATATAATGCGTCGTCAGGATGATCGTCATACTGCTCCCGTTCAGTTTCCGAAGCAGGTTCCACATCTGTCTTCTGGAAAGCGCGTCCATTCCGGCCGTCGGTTCGTCCAGAAGAAGGATCTCCGGTTCGATCAGAAGGGCCCTGCAGATCATCAGCTTTCGTTTCATGCCCCCGGAAAGATGACGGACCGTCCGCCTGCGGTATTCCAGAAGGCCTGCGAATTCAAGCAGCTCGGCGGATCGTTCCCTGATCACCTTGCGCGGAAGATAGTACAGCCGTCCCTGATACTCCATTACTTCATCCATCGTCATATCCTGACGCATGGAATACTCCTGCGTGATCACGGAAAGCTTCCGCTTTTCTGCAGAGGCCTTGCGGTCCAGCTTTTTTCCGTCGATCAGGATCTCACCTTCCGTCGGCAGAAGAACGCTCGACATCATGCTGATCGTTGTGGTCTTCCCTGCTCCGTTCGGTCCCAGAAGGCCGAAAAACTCTCCTGTGCTGATCTTCAGATTCAGATGATCAACTGCCGTGAAATCATCAAATTTTTTGGTCAGATTGTTTATCTCGATCATTGATCTTATTTTTCTTTTGCGATGATCAGGGAGAAGTATCCCGCGTCATCCGGGATCTCGTCGACGCTTCTGCAAACGATCTCGCTTTCCATCCCGCAGTCGATGACCGCATTCACGGCCCGTCCGCTTTCCCTGAGAATATCCTTGACTTCTTTCATATAACTCGCCGACTTCATCAGGACATAATTGCCCGGCTCTTCGCTGAGCTTCTCCAGCTTATGCGCGGCAGGTATGATATGGATCGGCTCGTCCCACTCTCCGAGCGGCAGGTTCAGTCTTGCTGCCGCGGCACAGAAGGAGGGGATGCCGCTCACCAGCTCAACGGTATAGCCGTCGGCCTCCAGAATATGCTGGAGATAGCTGAAGGTGCAGTATACAGTCGGGTCACCGAGCGTCAGATAGACGACATTGCGCCCCCGGTCCAGATATTCTTCCAGGATCTTCGCTCCTTTTTTATGCTCCTCGTCGATCAGTTCCCGGTTTTTTACCATCGGCATATAAACGGAAATGACCTCTTTCTCCGCCAGTTCCGGGGCCGCCTGAACTGCGATTTTATACGCCACGGACTGTCTGGGGTCCTTTCCGGGTACTGCAAAAAGATCATTTTCCCTGATCAGGCGAACTGCCTTTAACGTCATCAGCTCCGGATCTCCCGGGCCTACGCCGACACCATACGCTATTCCTTTCATAACAATTGTCCTCTCCTGTTTTAATGCTGATTCTTTTTCTTTAAAGCTGCGGCTGTCTTTTCCACGCAGTCTGTCAATGATTCCAGTGTTGCTTTTTCTGCTGTGAACGTCTTCATACCGAATGCTTTTGCCGCCGCTTCCGTCTGCTTCCCGATACAGACTGCCTTTACCCCGGAATAATCCATGTCCCCGATCCCGGCCGTAAACCCTTTTACGGTCGATGCGCTGGTAAAAACAGCAAAGTCGATCTGACCGCTTTCCAGCAGGGCCTTTTCGTCGATCACTCCGGATGAAGTGTACACGGTATCGTAGATCGGAAGATCCGTTACGCAAAGGCCTTTTCCGCAGTCCAGCGCCTCGGTTAAAGCTTTGTTGCCGATGCTTGCCCGCGGGATCAGGATCCTTTCTCCCGGACCGCAGACTTCTGCGAGTTCCTTTCCGAGAGTCGCCCCGTCATAAACCGAAGGGATAAAGTCCGGTTTCAGTCCGAACGGGATCAGTGCTTTTTGTGTTCCCTGACCGATCACTGCGATCTTCGTACCCGCCAGCACGCGTACGTCCTGATCCTCCAGAAGCTTTTCCATGAAGATCCGGACTCCGGCAGGGCTTGTAAATACGACCCAGTCCCAGGAATGATCCGAAAAGCCTTTCAGGGCTTCGATCAGACGTTCATTTTTATCTATCGGAACGGTTTCGATCGCCGGCAGCTCCAGCACCTCTGCGCCTTTCTCCCTGAGCATTGCAGAAAGGCCGGAGACGGACTCTTTCGGCCGTGTAACAATGACCGATACGCCGGCAAGCGGCCGTTTTTCATACCACGAAAAAGTATCCGCCAGAGCACATACCGGACCGACGACGATGATCGCCGGGGTCTGTACATTCTGCCTGCGGCATTCTTCTTCCAGTGTATTCAGTTTTGCCGTTATCCTTCTCTGCGCCGCGGTCGTTCCTTTCTCCAGAACGGCAGCCGGTGTCCCGGGATCCATCCCGGCGTCCGTAAGGCCTTTTATAATGTCCGGCATGGCTGCGATCCCCATCAGGAAGATCAGTGTGCCCCTGCTGCGGACCAGGGCGTCAAAATCGATATCATACTCATGCCCCGCCCTCTTATGTCCTGTAATAATATGTACCGAAGAACAGAAGTCCCGGTGTGTGACGGGAATCCCCTGATATGCAGGCACAGCGAACGCGCTGGTGATCCCCGGGACGATCTCAAAGGGCACCCCGTTTTCAACCAGCAGTTCCAGCTCTTCTCCTCCTCTGCCGAAAAGGAAAGGATCGCCGCCTTTTAACCGTACGACCCTGTGCCCTTTCAGGGCTTCATCCAGCAGCACTTTATTGGTTTCCGACTGCTTCAGATAGTGATTGCCGGATCGTTTTCCGGCAAAGATGATCCTGGCCTCTTTGGGAATATACTGCAGTACGCCGGTACCCACCAGCGCGTCGTAAACGACGACCTCCGCCTGTTCCAGCACCTGTTTCCCGCGAATTGTCAAAAGGCCGGCATCACCCGGACCGGCTCCGACCAGCCATACTTTTCCTGTCATTGATTCTTCTCCGATCCGCGGTCCGCGTCCCGCAGTGTTTTCGCAAGATCTTTGCCGATGGCTTCGGCATCTTTCAGGTTCCCTTCTGCCTGGCCAGTCCGGCATTCTTTGGTTTCTTCATTGTAATACAGCGCCCGCAGGAAGATCTTTTCTCCTTTTACCTGTGCATGGGCACAGACCGGAGAAGTGCAGCCGCCGCCGAGTTCTCGTGTAAATGCTCTTTCGCAGACCGCGCAGGCCGAAGCCTCGCTGTCAATGATCCCTTCCAGATACCGGTAATCCTCACCGGCCCGTCCCTGGAAAGCAAGAATCCCCTGTCCTGCTGCCGGGATCATTTCTTCCGGTGAAAAATACCGGCTGATCCGGTCCTCAAGGCCCAGGCGGATCAATCCCGCGGCTGCCAGCACCAGCGCGCTGTATTGTCCTTCATCCAGTTTGCGAAGCCTGGTCTGCAGATTTCCGCGGATCGGTTCGATCCGGAATCCCGGGCAGAGCTTCTGAAGCTGCAGGCTTCTGCGAAGGCTTGCCGAACCGATCGGCAGGGACGGGTCCGGCTCTGTCCGACCTTTCGGCAGGACCAGGACGTCTCTCGGATCTTCCCGTCCGGAAAACCCGATCAGCGGCAGGTCCTCCGGGACCTCCATCGGGACGTCTTTCAGACTGTGTACGGAAAGATCCGTCCGTCCTTCCCGAAGGGCGGCATCCAGTTCTTTGACAAAAAGTCCCTTGCCGCCGACCTGATCCAGGGTCCGGTCCAGGATCCGGTCCCCGGTCGTCTTCATTGTCAGTAATTCGACCCGGGTTTCTTTCAGGGTCTCCTTCAGATAGTTCACTACCGTCATGCTCTGCGCCACGGCAAGAGCGCTTTCCCGGCTGCCTACGATGATCTTCTTCACCGCACGAACCTCCTTACCGCATCCAGTGTCTCTTCCAGGTCTTCCGTGGTATGCGCGGAAGAAAGAAACATCGCTTCAAACTGGGAAGGAGCAAGATAGATCCCGTTCTCCAGCATAAAGCGGAAATACTCCGTAAAACGGCCCGTGTCACTCTGTTTTGCCGATGCGTAATCGGTTACCGCTTCTTCGGTAAAGAAAACGCAGCCGAGGGAGCCGACATGATTCAGTGTGGCTTTAACTCCGGCTTCTTTCAGGATCTTTCCCATTTTCGTAAAGAAAAGATCCGCCTTTGCATTCAGCGTTCCGTAGAAATCCGGGGTGTCTTTTAATATTCTGAGCTGGGCGAGTCCAGCCGCCATGGCGACCGGATTTCCGCTTAAGGTCCCGGCCTGATAAACCGGTCCGAGCGGCGCAACTTTCTCCATGATCTCTTTTCGCCCGCCGTAGGCACCGACCGGCATGCCGCCGCCGATGATCTTTCCGAAAGTGCAAAGATCCGCCCGGATATCGTAAAACTCCTGAGCTCCGCCGAGCGCAAGCCGGAAACCGGTTATGACTTCGTCAAAAATGAGCAGTGCCCCGTTCCGGTCACAGAGCCGGCGCAGGCCGGCCAGAAAACCTTCTGCCGGCGGTACAACTCCCATATTGGCTCCGACCGGTTCCACGATCACGGCTGCGATCTGTCCGGGATTGGCTTCAAACAGGTTTTCAACACTCCCCAAATCGTTAAAAGAAGCGGTCAGTGTATCGGCTGTGCATCCGGCCGGAACGCCGGCGCTGTCCGGGATCCCCTGCGTCATGACACCCGACCCTGCCTGTACAAGCAGGGCGTCGCTGTGTCCGTGATAACAGCCTGCGAATTTGATCAGTTTGTCCCGTCCGGTGAAGCCCCTCGCCGCGCGGATGGCGCTCATGACGGCTTCCGTACCGGAATTGACCATTCGTGCCATTTCAAGTCCGGGCACGATGCCGCAGAGAAGTTCCGCCATCTCTACTTCCCGCCCGGTGGCAGCTCCGAAACTTAATCCGTCTCCGGCAGCCTTTTCAACCGCTTCCAGCACCGCGGGATGGGCGTGGCCCAGGATCATCGGCCCCCAGGAGCCGATATAATCAATATATGTCCTTCCTTCGGCATCCGTGATCCGGCTGCCTTTTGCAGATGCGATAAAACGGGGCGTCATTCCGACACTGCGAAAAGCCCGCACCGGGCTGTTGACTCCTCCCGGTATGACTTTCTGGGCCCGTTCAAACAATTCTTCTGATCTCGACATTATCCGATCTTTCCTTCCTGCATATATTTTGCAAGTTCTTTTGCGTAATAGGTAATATACAGATCCGCGCCGGCACGATAAACGGCAGCAGCCATTTCACAGACGATGCGTTCTTCATCGATCCACCCGTTCAATGCGGCGGCCTTGACCATCGCATACTCCCCGCTGACACTGTATGTCGCCATGGGAAGGTCTGTCGCATCCTTGATCTCCCTTACAAGGTCAAGATAGGACATCGCCGGCTTGACCATCAGGATATCCGCTCCTTCTTCGACATCGAGAAGCGCCTCTTTCATGGCCTCGCGCCGGTTATGGAAGTCCATCTGGTAGCCGCGGCGGTCACCGAAGGAGGGTGCCGAGCCGGCGGCTTCACGGAACGGACCGTAGAAAGCAGACGCAAATTTGACCGCGTAGGACATGATCGGGGTCTCGATATGGCCTTTTCCATCCAGGCACTCACGGATCGCACGGATCCGGCCGTCCATCATATCCGAAGGAGCCACCATCTGTGCTCCTGCCTCCACATGGGAAAGCGCAGTCGCCGCCAGAAGCTCCAGAGTCCTGTCGTTGTCCACTTCGTGCCCGCAAAGGACGCCGCAATGACCGTGGGAAGTGTATTCGCACATGCAGACGTCGGAGATACGGTACAGTTCAGGATAATGCTCTTTTGTATATCGGAGTGCCCTCTGCACGATCCCGTCTTCCGCATAGGCCTGGCTGCCAACCTCATCTTTTTCTTCCGGAATACCGAAAAACAGGACGTTGCTCACCCCGGCTTCGCAAAGCTGATCCAGCAATTCTCCCATCCTGTCCACCGTATACCGGTACTGGCCGGGCAGGGAAGGGATCGGCTCTACTTTATCTGTCCCATCCATAAAAAATGCCGGATAGATCAGGGAAGATTTGTCCACCCTTGTCTCCCGGACCATCTTCCGGATCGCTTCACTGGTTCGCAGCCTCCTGGGCCTGACTGTCAGTTCCATGTCCATACCTCCTTGGGTTTAATGTCTTCTGTTCTCTTCTTTTAAAATATCTTCCATTGCGTCCAGGCTCTCCGAAAACGATCTGTCCGAAAGTCTGGCACGCATTCCGTATAACAGCTTATTCATCATACGTTCTGCTGCTGCTTCGATTTCTTTTTTCAGGATTTCTTTTTCCTCGCTGTCCAGCGAAAGATTCCGGTAGAGCGGCGTCAGGCGCAGAGCCACGTCCTCTCCGGAGATTTTTTTAAGATGATTGATCCTCGGGAAAATGTCCTGTCCCTCGAACCACTCATAGAAACGGTCCTGTTCTTCTTTCAGGATCTCCTCTGCATGGGCAATGTTCTCTTTAAGCTTTTCCGATTGCAGATCGATATGGAACGAATCAAGATCATACACCGTAAATCCGGGCAGGTTCCCGACTTCCGGCTCTATATCTCTCGGTACCGCCAGGTCGACCAGATAAACCGGGCGGTCGATCTGAAGGGCCTTCATTTCAGAACAGGTTATCGTAAAATTCGGGCTGCTTGTCGCGCTGACCACAAGGTCGCAGCTTGGAATAAATCCGTATCGCTCCTTGTAATTGATCCTTTCCGCATCTCTCGGGATATCCACGATCCCGCTGATGTACTGCCGTACGGTAACCGTAACCCTTGCGCCTGCTTCCATCAGCGCAGTCGCAGTCAGCTTGCCCATCATCCCGTTTCCGATGACCAGGCAGTTTTTTCCGTCGACCGTGATCCCCTGTTTTTCCAGTGTTTCGATCGCCGTATGTGCAATAGATCGATCCGCAGTGGAAAAAGTGGTTTCTGTTTTAACACGCTTCCCTGCCGTTACCGCCAGGCGGAACAGCACTTCCAGCGTATGGTCCGTGGCATAAGAAGTTCTTGCAAACGCAAGAGCTTCCCCGACCTGTGTCAGGATCTGGTCTTCTCCGATGATCTGCGATTCCAGACCGGCCGTCAGCCGGAAAAGATGTGAAACGGCCTCATCATGATCCCTCCGGATCAGATACTGCCGGTTCTCTGAGGGATCCAGGTTCAGAAGTCCGCAAAGAATGTCTTCCGGGGAAAAATCTGCGTGCTCCTCGACACTCATCCACCATTCCATCCGGTTGCAGGTCGAAAGAAGCACGCTTCCGCAAAGTCCGGGGACCGTTTTAAAGGCTTCAAATGCCTCCCCCATCTTCTTTTTCGTAAAAGAAAACTTTCCTCTTACATCCAAGTCCGCTGTGTTGTGGTCGATTCCGACCATCCATATCGACATTTCAAGTCCTCCCGAAGCTAGCCGTTTTTGTCAAAAAACAATAGCTGAACAACATAAACAGTATATGATATACACCGTTTTCCGTCAACGATTTGAGAACAGGCAGCCGTTCAGAAATGCCTTTATTTATTATGTTTCCGTTTTCTTTTTTGCCGATCTTCCGACGCACAGAATTCCGATGTTCCAATATTGCCACGCTTTGCCGTATACGATATAATACATGGGAAAACAACCTGTTATCAATGCAGCTGCCCTTTTACAGAAAGGATCCGAATCATGAAATCTTTAAAGGAAATGAACAACCGTGAACTGTTCTGCATCCTGACCGGAGACGGAGACATTGCGGATCAGATCATGCTGAAAAACATCCTTCGGGACTATAAGGCCAAATATCCCGAAAGAGTCGGCCAGTTCGGCGAGATCGACCTCTCTGCGATCGTCGCGCTGATGACCGAAGAGTAAAACCCCAAAACGAATACAGAAGAACAGAGGAGGCATATCTCATAAGAGAAGTGTCTCCTCTGTTCTTATATTATGTCAATCGTTTATGTTTTCCCTTCTAGCGTTTCAGCGAACGTACCGACAGCGGAAAATCAAAATAGGTATCCGGATACGGCTCATCTTTTAAGGTGAAGTGCCACCATTCGCAGTCGATCGGGACAAATCCGTTTTTCACCATCAGCTCCTGAAGCATAATCCGGTTGGCGTACTGTTCTTCCGTGATCCCGCGGTAATCCGGATGAGAGATCTCGCTGAAAAAGTCAAAGGGACTGCCCATGTCCAGTTCCTTGCCGGAACTCATATCCAGAAGCGTCAGGTCAACCGTGCTGCCGCGGCTGTGGCTCGACCGCCGGGCAATGTATCCTTTATTGAAAAGATCCTGTTTTTCAAGATCCGGATAGAAAAACGGCTTCATGCGCTGGTCCAGATCTTCGATCTCCCAGAGTATAAAATGACATACAGCGCATGCCGGGCGGTAGGTGTCAAAGATCTTCAGCCGGTATCCCCGGACCGCAGCCTGATTGCTGACCTCCTTAAGCCTCCTGGCCGCTTCAACGGTCAGGATCGAAACCGGTTCTTCATACCCGTCAATGCGGTCCCCGATAAAATTGTATGTCGAGAAATACCGGATCTCCTGCACGATGCCCGGAACATAATCCGAAAGAAGGACAAATCCCGACGAATTCATGACGGCTTCTTTTTCAAAATCTTTTTCAGACATAGTCATTCTCCAGCATAAACATCACTGCCTGCCCTTATAATAATCCAGACCGCCCGGAACCGCAAATACTTCTGTCATTCTGTTCCCTTTGCAAACCGCTTTGCAAATATGGAAAATCCTGCCGATCGGACGGCAGATCTATTGATAATTGCCTGTAATCAGAATAAAATGATTTCGGCTTATTATATGCAGAACGGAACTCGGACTGTAATGCAGGAGGATGTTCTATGGAGGCTCAGGAACTGACCGGACGGATTTATGATATTCAGGGATTTTCGATTCAGGACGGCCCCGGCATCCGGACAACAGCCTTTTTAAAAGGCTGTCCGCTTCGCTGCCCCTGGTGTCACAGTCCCGAATCCCAGCTGTTCTCCAAACAGCTCAGCTGGATCTCTATGAGATGCGAAGGAACCGCTGCCTGCAGAGAGCGGTGTCTGAAAGCCTGTGATAAGAACGCACTGGAATACGGCCCGTCACGGATCGATATACAGACAAAAAAAGCCCTGAGGCTGGTACATGTCAAACGGGACCTCTGCGACAACTGCGGAAAATGTGCGGATGCATGCTATCCCAATGCATTGACCCTTACCGGCACCGATTATACTGCCGATGAACTGGTTTCGATCCTTCTTAAAGACCGCCTCTTTTTCGAAACCTCCGGCGGAGGTGTTACGATCTCCGGCGGCGAAGCCCTGAGTCAGCCGGAGTATACCCTGGCTGTCCTGAAAAAGCTGAAAGAAGAAGGTATCCACACGGCTGTGGATACCACAGGATATGCAAAATGGGAGATTATTGAATCTGTTCTTCCGTATACGGATCTGTTTCTTTATGATATCAAGCATATGAACAGCGGAAGGCATAAGCAGGCAGTCGGCGTTCCAAACGAGCTGATCTTAAACAACGCAAAGCGGCTCGCCCTGGCCGGCGGAAAGCTTCAGATCCGCATCCCCGTTATTCCGATGTTCAACGACGATGTCGATAACATACGCAAAACGGCAGAATTCTGCAAAGTACTCGGGCATGCGGTCGAGGTCGTACAGCTTCTTCCGTATCATAACCTCGGCGCCATGAAATATCTGAGGATCAGTGACAATCCTGCAGTGGAAGCAGTTCCGCCTTCAGATGAGCATATGCAGATGCTGAAGGAAATCATAGAAGAATACGGCCTGAATGTAATGATCCACTGAGCTGCAATCGTTTTCTCTACAGTTTCAGTTCAAGGATCCGCAGTACGGATTCATCGATCCGCTCCGGTGTGATCTCACCGGAATACACCGCATCCAGCACGGCCTGATATGCCGAAAACGGATCGGCCGGCATGAGGATCATGTCGGCTCCTGCACGGACTGCCATCACGGCAGCTTCCGCGCTCGTGTACTGATTTGTAACGGCGCCCATGTTCAGCGCGTCGGTAATGATCAGCCCGTCATACCCGAGTTCCCCGCGCAGAAGACCGGCCAGGATCTCCGGACTTAAGGAAGCCGGAAGATCTTCTTCCGTGATATTCGGCAGGGTGATATGAGCCGCCATGATGATCTTTGCCCCGTTTTCGATCGCAGAGATGAAAGGGATCAGGTCACAGGCGTAAAGCTCTTCTTTTGTTTTTTCCAAAGAAGAATATCCTTCGTGCGTGTCTTCCGCCGTTCCTCCATGTCCCGGAAAATGCTTATAAACGGCGGTCACTCCTTCGGACTCCAGTCCTTTTCCCAGGGCTGCAGCCATTCCCGCAACCAGTTCCGGGTCGGAGCCGAAGCTTCGCTCCCCGATCACATAGTTGTCGGGATTCGTCAGTACATCCGCTACCGGGGCGCAGTCGCAGGTGAAGCCGAGATCCGCCAGATAACTGCCCATGACCTGCCCGGTCTGATAGGCCTCTTCTTCGCTTCCCCGGGCTCCGTAGGCCGCCATGCTTTCGATCCATGGGACCTCCGGAAACCTTCCGGAAATACGGGTCACGATCCCGCCCTCTTCATCCACGAAAGTAAGCATCGGCAGTCCTGTTGTCTCACGGCTGATCTGCTGTGTGTCAGCCAGAAGGGCTTTGGTCTGCTCATAGCTTTCCAGGCTTCCATCATTATAGAGAAGGCCTCCGACCGGGAAGCTTTCCAGCGCAGCCCTCGTTACATCGCCGGCTTCGGTTACCTGGCCCATCCCGGTAAGCTGCTCCGGAAGCAGGACGAACATCTGAGCGACTCTGGCTTCAAGTGACATGTTCTCCAGTACGCTTAAGACCTCCGGATCTTCCGATGCGGCTGCCTCCGGCGATTTCTCTTCCGGCTCCTCCGTCATGGCCTGTTCTTCCGTTTCGGGATCCTCGTTCACGTCCGCCTCTTCCGCTGTCGAAGCGTCTTCAGATACGGCTTTTTCTTCCCGATCCTCATCCGGTTCGCCTGCTTCGGAGATCTCCTCTGATTCTTTCTTCAGTTCTTCTGTTTTTTTCGTCTCTGACTGACCGGTCTCCTCTGTCTGCGCCGGTGATGCTTCTTTTTCATCACGTTCCGGCAGGCCGGACGCACAGCCGCACAGCAGGAGCGTGCACAGCAAAACGGTCAGGAGGACCCGCAGTTTTTCAGTTCTCATATTCAATGATATAGCCCATGTTTCCGGCAAACCAGGTCAGGTCCGGATCGCCTGCCAGCACATTTCGCTGGTCATTCCAGCTCCACTCGCCTTCTACGTTCCAGAGCATAATGTAAAACTCCGGCACATTATCCAGACTGTCCGTTCTGGACGGCTCGCCCGGATACCAGGCGGTATAATCAAACGGCTCTCCGGTGACCCAGTGGCCGTAGGCATTATTATCCCGGACGGAGGTGTAGCCGCCGATCCAGATGTACTTCAGGCCCGCTTTTTCAGCCATTTCCGAAAGCTGTTTCTGCTCTTCCGCCGTCGTGATCGTAGCAAGATGCCCGCCTTTCGCAATACACAGGTCATTCGCTTCCGTCCAGGAAACGTCCGCTTTTACGAGCTCGTAACGGGATTCATGATGCTGTTCTTTCAGGGCTTCCGTAGCTGTAAACGTATCGCTGCTTTCTGTTCCGGAAAGGTCTTTATCTGAAATAATGCAGGAAACGGAGCGTTCTGCGTACGGATCGGCGTTCGGGTCGGATTCGTACTCGATGCAGTACATGCTCTTCTGGCTGCTGTAGATCTCGTCCATGACTTCCGACATGTCGTTAATACTGCCGATATTCCAGTATTTTCCGCCGGTCTCATCACAGATGCGGGTCAGCGTACTGCTCGCGGCAGAACCCAGCCCGATGATATAGACCGGGACTTCTTTATCAACGCTCTGGCGGATGATCTCCTCGGGCGTATACTGGCTCCGGTTGTCCTCTCCGTCTGTGAACGCAATAACGCATCTTGCACCCTGCTGATAGGAAGCATTGGTGATGCCGGCCATGATTGCATCATAAAGGGCCGTATCGCCGCTCGCCGTCATGTTGGAAATACCGTTCTGCAGAAGCGCAGGATCCTGCGTGTACGTGCACATGTACATGATATAGGAATCAAAAGCGATCAGCTCCGCAGCATCGCCGACGGTGAAATCCATATTGCGTACAAATTCCGACATAATATTCTGCATGGTGTACAGATCGGACTTCATGCTTCCGGATTTATCGGCAATAATATCGATCGAAAGCCCCTGGTTCCCTTCCAGCTGCTGAACGCTTCGGATCTTCCGTTCGATCTCCGCCCCGCCCGCGATCGTCTCTTTTATACCGGTGACAGGATCCGTGATCGAGATCGGCTCACCGTCGGGATCGTTGTAGCTGTAATACAGTTTTACGTTGGGATAATCCGAAACATCGCTGGAAACCAGATTCAGCTCCGCGCCGGACCGATCTTTCAAGACTTTTATCAGCGAAGCATAGTCTTTGGGGATCTCCACGGCTTCCGGGGTTGCTTCCGGTGTCGCCTCCGCAGCGGCAGCCGGTTTTTCTTTCGCTTTTACATCCCCATCTTCTTTTTCTTCGGTTACGGAGGAAGTTTCGGAAGCTGCAGCTGCTGTCTCCTCTTCTTTCTCGTCTTCCGAACTTGCTGCGGCCGCTTCTTCAGTCTTTTCGGATTTCTTCTTTTTGGACGAAGTCTTCTCTTCGTCTTCATCCGAAAACTCCGCCGTTTTCTCCGTCTTTGCCTTCTCGGACCTGCCGAATCCCAGGTCGATCTTTCCCGTGGCATACAGCACCGTTACGGCCACCGCCGCAACTGCTAAGATGGCAACGATGATCAGGATGGGAAGCAGCGGACTTTTCTTCGGCGCCGGAGCTGGAGCTGCCGTTCTTCCCGGATTCGGCTTTCCGACATTCGGCCGTGCGCCCTGAGCCGTATTTGTCCGGGGCTTTCCGGCACTGTTTCCTGCCGTATTTCTTCTTTCCGGCTGCTTTTGCCGCACCTCACCCTTCGGCCGCATTTCCTGTGCCTGTTTCGTGCCGCACTTTACGCAAAACTTTGCTCCTTCGGTCAGCGGAGCCCCGCATTTCGTACAAAACATTTGTTTCTCTCCGTATTATTCCAGTTCTTTTATCTTATTGTTTTCAGACGCTGCCGCCTTGTTTTCTATTGTTTATAAAACGCTGTTCCTGCAATATAGAGGCAGTCCCCGCTCATACTGAAGGTCGGATTCCAGACCTGGGTCCCGAGGAATTCGTACGTCACGATAATGCGTCCGCCGCTGACCTCGTACGTACCGTCCGCCGAAATCCCGAAGGCCGACATCCGGATCCCGTCTGTCCCGTAGAATGTGAATTCCTGGTTGAAACCGTCCGACGAGAGATAGGTTCCGTTCGGGATTCCGTATGCCGAAATATCCGAATCTTCCGTGATCCCCCCGGTGCTGCCGGAGGCTCCTCCGGAACTTCCGGAATTGCCCTCGGAACTCCCGCTGCTGCCGGAAGAACTGCCGGAACTGCCGCCGGAAGGATCCGAACCGTTCCCATCCTGTTTTATCATCGTTATTGTGGTGTCCGGCCCGATGATCTTGGTATCCGTACTGCTGATCGTATAGGAGCATCCGTCATTCAGGCTGAAGTTGATGCAGTACTGGTATCCGACCGGCTCCGGATCCGCATTGGAGCGGATCGGCACGACCTCGGTGTTCGGCGCAGAAGTCATGGTATACCCGTCCGGTGCCTGCAGACATTCGGCCAGCTTTCTGTATTCCCAATCACTTTGCATGCCGGTAAGGAGCTGTTTCGCCGGTCCGGAAACGCTGCGGACAGGATCGGCATTCCATTCGTTGAAGTAGGCTGCTTCCCAGTCAGACCCGGACGTATCCTCCGCTTCCGGACTGAAATAGAAGGAAAAATCCAGTCCCAGGGAAGTGTTCAGCAGGTTTTTAAAGAGCGGGCCTCTTACATGTTCAAACGTTCCGCCGTACTGACTCTTTACTTCGCCGTAGTTCATGGAGAACAGCGGCATGATATCCTTGCTGACTTTCACCGTTTCCGTACAGGCCGCTGCTTCGTTCAGATCGTTCCAGGTACCGGCTGCCAGACCGTTCTGCAGGATGTATACCAGGCAAAGGCCGCGGTCATGATGACCCCAGGGCGCATCCGGGTAATTGGTCACCTTTGGTGCCTCGGTAACGCTGCCTCCCTTTGCCTTCGGAAAGATTTTTCGAAAGATCGTGTCATCCAGATCATTCACTCCGGAATACAGGTCCTTTCCATAGGTCGTCGCACCGGGATACGGCGGCACGTGCGTGACAAAATCATCGGCGTCCTTGATGTTGAATGCGTTGGATTCGGATTCCGGATCCGTCCACCACAGATTGATGCAGGTATGAGGAGCCGAGAAAGTATAGGTATAGATCCGCCCCTTGTCGTTGTGCGCCAGTTTCATGATCTGTTCTTCAATAGAAAGATAGTTGGCTGTTGCGCCGCCCAGGCTGTGGCCGGTCAGGAAGAAGTAGTTCTCTTCCTTCTGCAGCTGCTCCGTGCTCTTGCCCGTGGCCCGTTTCATAAAGGAAAACAGGTCATCCCGGACGGCATTCCCGCAGTCCCGGAACATGGTGAGCGCCCCGTCAAGGATATCCGTCTTGATGTCGGTCGGATTATTCTGCGTCCCCCGGACTACGACCGCAAAGACATTGGCTTCTTTCCCGTCCGGCATGGTTAAATGTTTATAGCCAAAGCTGGCTGCCGGATGTTTGTATTCCGACAAGCGGTCATTGGAAGCCTTTGTTTCCGTATATTCATAGCCCAGCTCATCCATAAGATACTGCGCGCCCATATCATTGTAGATCTTACCGGATAAAGTAACGGCTGTCAGTGCCAGATCCCAGTCGATCCTGCCCGAGTCATGGTTCAAAAAAGCAAAATCCTTCCGGAGATTGACGTATGCCATACCGAAACCGCAGTCAAACTCCGTCCGGATCGTCTCTTTTGACTCCGCCGCAAAGCCCGGCCGGGGGAAAGGCAGGGTAAACAGCAGGACTGTTATTATAATGAGGGCGGAAAGTTTTCTGTACTTCATTGTTTTTCCGCTGTTCTCCTTCCGGTGAATCCTGAAAATGCAGATCAGGCTATGATACCTGTTGATCCGTCTTCTTTAAAATATAATGCTTTTACTGTTTTGAATCAAGGTTTGGCCTTTCCATCTTTCTCTGCATTATGTTATTTTATAACTGATAAAAAGCCGTACTTTACTGTCCGGAAAACGTGATCGGGTGCAGGAAGCACTGCTCCCGCAAACAGGAGGTATGAAATATGACACAAAAGGAAAAACTGAGTCAGTTTTACGATGAAGCCGTCGACTTTTTCCTGTCCACCGTCGACGGGGATATCCCGCGGTGCCGCCCGCTCGGCCTTCAGCGCTTATACGAAGGGGAAATCTACTACGGCATCGGTGATTTTAAGAAAGTATATCAGCAGATGCAGGTCAATCCGCGGGTCGAGATCGTCGCGCTGAAAGGTATGACCTGGGTCCGGGTGAACGGAACCGCGGTCTTTGACAGCGACGACATACCGATCCGGGCCGAGATCCTGAAGACTTTTCCGATGAAAAAAATATACGAAGAAAACGGCTGGAAGCTGAAGCTCTTCCACCTGGTCGACGTGGATGTCCAGTATATCGATATCATGACCGTGAAAGAATCTTTTCATCTGGACTGAGAAAACAAGAGGATCGCAGAGGGCGAATATCGGCTGCTGCCCTAAAATCCGTGAAGAACCGATCTTTTCAGACCGGTTCTTTATGGATTTACGTTTTCTTTTCTGTTATTTTTCCACCATGTAATAGCGGATCTGCACCGAATCCGGCGTCCGGGTCGCCTTGCACAGGAAAACATGTCTTTCCATCCAGCGAAGAGACTCGTCGTACACTTCTATTTTCGGCGTAGTCACAAAGTAGTACAGCTCCGGATCCACAAATCCGCCTTCCAGAACAGTCTGCACATATTCCGGCGGAACGGTACGGATGCCGTTGTTTTCGATATAAAAGCTGCGTCCGTCGTCCAGACGGACCCCATACCGGGCCGAAAGTTCCGCAACGCCGTTCGGGCGGATCACCTGACTGTCGACCGTGCAGGGAAGCGTGGTGCCGTGGAATTCTTTTCCATCCGGGTCTGCGCCTTCCACCGTTCCGTGAGGACAGTTGATAAGCTGTCTCCGGCCGTTCACGTTATCCTGTCCTACCAGAATGGGCTTATCTGCCGCAACACTGACTGTAAACATCCATTTTGCTGAAACCATGTTTTCTCCCTTTCCTTTACCTCAAATCATAAAACAGTGACCTTTTCATTTTCGGGATCTGCTTTTCCGTCACATATTGCTCCTGTGCATCTGTCTCTCTGTCATATCCATATTATACACAGGCAGGATGTGCATTACATCTCTTTAAAAGAGATTTCAGCCGATCGCCACCCTGAAGGCGCATAAAGCTGCCAGAAACAATACGTTCACCAGGGTGAAGACCGCAAAATACTTTCCTTTCTTTTCGGGATAGCTGACTGCAAATGCCTTGTAGGAGATCAGACTGGCCATCGAAGCGATCAGCGTGCCCAGTCCCCCGACGTTTACACCCTGCAGGAGCGCCCGGTACTGATCGGTAAAACCGGAAAGAAGCAGGGCGGCCGGGACGTTGCTGATCACCTGGCTGGTCAGAACCGAAACCGCAAATGTCCTCCCGGATATCACTGCTTCCAGCGCGTGCTGCACCTGCGGGATCCGGCCGATATTCCCGGTAAAGATAAAAAAGCCTGTAAAGGTCAGCAAAAGTCCGTAGTCCGCATGGAATAATACGTTGTAATCCATCACCAGCACGGCTGCGAGTATCACTCCTGCCGTAACAAACCACGGGATCAGACGGAGGACGGTAAGAATTGCCAGCAGAAAAAGAACTGCGTATACAATGATCTGACGCCTGTGCCCGAACCTTTTCATAACGGAATAGTGTTCATGCAGATCGATCGCCTGCTTCTTTCCCGGAAGGAAAACCAGACAGAGTACGAGCAGGCCTGCCGAAGCAGCTGTAAGCGGGAGCATTGTTCCGACAAACCCTCCGAAAGACATTCCGGTCAGCCCGTACAGATACAGATTCTGCGGATTGCCGATCGGCGTCAGCATGCTTCCGAGGTTCGCGGCCACGGTCTGAAGCACAACGACCGGGATCATCAGATCGGTCCTCCGGCTGTGCCGCAGTATCATTATGGCAAAAGGCACGAACGTGATCAGCGCCACGTCATTGGTGATCAGCATACTCGAAAAAAAGCACATGAAGACCGGGACCGCCGCCAGCTGCCAGCCCCTGCTCACGCGTTTCAGCATGAAATCTCCTGCTTTTTCAAACAGCGTGTTCTCCTTAAATCCCCGGATCACGATCATCAGCCCCCACAGTATGCCAAGCGACCGCCAGTCGATATAACCGGCGTACTGCACATCGGGATGCACAAAAATCATGGAGACGAAGGCAAGGATCCAGGCTGCGATCAGCACCGGATCCGAAACGACTTTGTCTTTAACTGCTTTTAATATCAGTGTTGCGTACTTCACTGGTTCTTCGGCTTCTGGCAGCAGGGATGCTTTCCTGCCGTCATTCTGTCAATGTCTTCTTCGGCAAAAGGTTATCTTCCGTGTCTGCGGAATCGCAGTTCCTGCAGAGTTCACAGCTTATGATCTACAGATTATACTTCAGCTGCTGTTCTATTTCAATCAGCTGCTGTTTTGCATCCATGCAGGGCATTCCGATATGACCCGGCGGGGCTCCGCCGCAATGACCGAAAACCTTCTTGACGCACCTTTTAACATGCTATAGTTTAAAGGTGCGGATAATAACGACCCGATGCCTTTTATCCAGAATATGGTAATAACATCTTATGTCAACAAGTTTCGATATAGCTGTTATTAAAGAATCAGGAGGTATGGATTATGGGAAGTCAGGATAAACTCAGATATCACGGTCCGGCCGGCATGGCCCGGTATAATATCCCGGAAGCACCGGAAAGTGACAAACGCTTTACCCCAGGGATAAAAACCATACAGGAAACAGCCCGTGACATAAACGTCATCAGCGAAGCCGACGTCATCGTTGTCGGCGGCGGTCCCGGCGGATTCGCGGCAGCCGTTGCCGCAGCTCGCACCGGCGCCCGGACGGTCCTTCTGGAACGGTTCGGACATCTCGGCGGCATGATGACCGGCGGACTGGTAAACATCATTCCGCACTTAAGCGACACCGACGGAAAACAGTGGATCAGCGGGATCTGTGAGGAACTGATGACACGCCTGGATAAACAGGATGCAGCCTTTCGGCCTCTTCCGGAAGACTGGGGCTCCACAGATCCGGTCGTAACGAAATACTACAAAGACAGCAGTTTCCACCATTTCTTTATCCGTAGAAACAAAAACGGAGAGGAATGCCTTGTTTATTCGGTGATCATCGATCCTGAGATCGGGAAGAATGAGATCAACCGGATGGTCATGGAAGCCGGCGTCAAACTGTACCTGCATTCGCTGGTAACGGATGTGGTCATGGAATGTGATACGGTCAAAGGGATCATCTTTGAAAGCAAGTCCGGCCGTCAGGCCGTCCTTGGAAAGGTCGTCATTGACTGCACCGGCGACGGAGACCTGATCCCCCGCTCCGGAACGGCTTATGAGGACAACATCGATTACGGCCTCCGGATCAAACATCTCTGCTTCGGCTTCTGGATCGGCGGCGTGGATTTCCGCGCATACGACAAATTCGTCAGCTCCCGACAGAAGGACTTCATTGCCCTGAAAAACGAGCTTTATGACAAAGGCCTTTATCTGTCCTTCTTCCGCGGCATGCTGAAAAACCAGGAAGACACAGCATGGCTCCATCCGCACTTTATCGCGAACAGCCAGACGGACGTGGAAGAAATGACCCGCATGGATGTTTCTGCCCGCGAGCGGGCTGTCAGAACCTGGGAACTCCTTCGCGACAAGGCGCCCGGTTTTGAAAAAAGTTACATTAAGCTGACCTGTCCGCAGCTCGGCACGACCGGCGGCCTTCGCCTGATCGGCGAAGCTTCCATGCGTACGGAAGACCTGAAGCGCCATGAACCGTTTGAGGATACTGTTGCGATCTTCCCGAATAACGACCGCGGTCAGGACAGTGTAGATTATCCTGTCGTGTATGTTTCCTTCAGAACGCTGCTCCCGAAGAAGACGGAAGGCCTGCTGGTCGCCTGCCGCGCATTTTCCTCGGATGATGAAGCAAACTCCTGCTTCAACCTCGTACCGCACTGCATCTGCTTCGGCCAGGCGGCGGGTACGGCAGCTGCACTTGCTGCAGCCCGCGGGATTTCCGTCCGTGATCTTCCCTATAGCGACCTGAAAGGAGCACTGCTGGCACAGAATGTAATACTTCCATAAATCAGCAGATCTGTACTGTTTAACTCCAGGAGTTATGCTCAATAATAAGTCTATCCTCTTCTTTGAACAGCTTAAGAACAGGTATTCAAAATTTCCTTTGTTCCGCATATTCCATACCGCATCATATATATGCTATAATCTCATGGAAATTTACTCCTGGAGGATTCAAAATGATCGCTATCGGCATTGATACCGGCGGAACATGCACAGACGCAGTCGTCTACAATATGGAAAGCAAGGAGATCCTTGCATCCGGCAAGACGCTCACTACCAAATCAAATCTGGAGACCGGCATCGCAAATGCTCTGGATCTGCTGCCCCAGGATCTGCTGGAAAAAGCTGATATTTTTTCGCTTTCCACCACTCTCGCGACCAATACCTGCGTGGAAAACAAAGGCAGCCGCGCGAAACTCCTCATCATCGGCACGACAGATGACATGATTGAGCGTATCCGGGTATATCTCCACGAATACGGCATCACCGATATTTCCCAGCTCATCGTCCTTGACGCCAAAGTTGAAAACCTTTTTTCCAATCCCTACGATCCGGACTGGGATGAACTTGAACGCAGGATCCCGGAGCTGTTTTCCGACTGCGATGCCATCGGCGTCGTCCAGACTTTTCCGACATTCAACGGCGGACGATTTGAACTGACCGCCCTGCGGGTGCTTAAGGCACACCTTACGATACCGGTCACTCTGGCTTTCGACATCTGCAAAGAAACAGACTTCCTGAAGATCTGCGCCAGCACCCTGCTGAACGCCCGCCTGATACCGGTCATCTCCGATTTCATGAAAGCTGTGCATAATGTAATGCAGGCGCGCGGGCTTGACATCCCTCTTTCGATCGTGCGCAGCGACGGTACGCTCATGTCCGAAGAAATGGCCCGCACCTGCCCCGTAGAAACACTGCTCTGCGGCCCCGCCGCCAGTGTAATGGGCGGATACGAACTGACCCGCGAACAGAACGCCATTATCGTCGATATGGGCGGGACTACTACAGACCTTGCCCTGATACGCTCCGGGGAACCGCTGAGGGTACAGCAGGGGATCCATATCGGCCAGTATCAGACTTCCATCAAGGGGCTTGATGCCAGAGCGATTTCCCTCGGCGGCGATACAGCCGTCCGTTTCCACGACTATGTGCTCTATCTCGACGGAGTCCGGATCATCCCGATTTCTATCCTGGCTTCCCAGTATGAGAATGTCCTGCCCGACCTGAAAAGATTTACGGCAAGAAAAGAGCTTCCCTGTCACGGTGTCTATGAATTCATTGTGCTTCAGAAAGATATTTCAAACAAAAAAGGATACACGGAGTATGAACAGAAGGTCTGCGAGATCCTTAAGGAAAAACCGCTCCTTCTGCAGACATTTGCCGAAGAAGCCGGCTGCGATATCTACCACCTCGGGATCGAGCGTCTGGAACAGGAAGATATCATCATCCGGAGCGGGCTTACCGCCACGGACATCATGGTCCTCCGGGGCGACCTGACCCTGTACGATGAGGCCGCCGCCCGGACAATGGTAGAGTACGCGGCGTATATGACGGCCCTGGAGCCGGCTGAAGTGATCGAACGGGTCTATGAAATGGTTGTCCGGCGCATGTACGAAAACATCGTGTTTTTCCTTCTGCAGCATCAGTACCCGAAAAACCGGTTGTTCTCATCCATCGAAGACGCCGGTCCGATTCTCGATGCATACTATGAACAGGCACGGAGACTTTTTCTCGACGAAGAAAGCGCGGAGTATGCGGCTTCGCGCCGCTCCGCAAAGAACCCTTCTGCCCGGTTGACCGAAGGACTCGTAAATATCCGGATCACCACGGACATGCCCCTGATCGCCATCGGCGCACCGACTTATGTATTCCTCCCGGAAGTCGCGAAACTTCTGGGCACGCGTGCAATCATCCCGCCGTATGCCCACGTAGCCAATGCCCTCGGCGCAGCCGCGAGCAACCGGGCTACGTTTGTCGACTTCCGGATCCACGCCGACTACGTCGGTTCAACACTGGACGGCTACTCCATGATCGAGAATCATCAAAAAGTTGTCTACGAAAACAAGGAAGACGCCGTGGCCGCCGGAAAGCGGATCGCAGAAAAAGCTGTCCGCGAGCGTGCCGAATTCCAGGGGCTCGGCACCGACCCGGTCATTGAACTGACCACGGAAGAAAAAAGGATCGGCGACCCTGTGGTCGGGATCCTTACAGATATTTACATCCATGCTGCCGCCCGCGCGAAGCTGTGACGACATCGGGACGCTTTCCTGTCGACATTTCCTTCCGGAATTCATAAAAGGCCGAAGCGATTTCACGCTCCGGCCTCTTTTTTAAGGAGTTCCTTTTACACCAGTCTATCCTACTTTTTCCACTTAAAACAAAGCATCGTCATATCGTCAAACTGACTGTTGCCGTTTATAAACTCCTCAATCGTTCCTTTTACTCCCTTTATGATATCTTCGGGACTGCTCTCGCTTTTGTTCTCAAAGCACTTCAGCAGCCGCTCCTCGCCGAAAAGGCTGTGCCCCCGGTCTTCCGCTTCGGTCACGCCGTCTGTATATAAAAAGAGTATGTCGCCTGCGGTCAGCTGAAGACTTTGCTCTTTGTATTTCATATCCTGCATGCCGCCAAGCACAAAACCGTTTTTAAATCTCAAAAACTCTGCTTTACCGCTGCGGAGCAGGACCGGCGGATTGTGGCCTGCGCTGACAAAGGAAAACTTACCGCAAGTCAGATCCAGAACACCTACCCACATGGTTACGAACATTTCCGCTTCATTTCTGGCACAAATCGCATTGTTTGCAATTTCAACGGCTTTGGAGAGACTGGAACTGTCCCGGATGCAGTTTTGCAGGGTGATCTTGGATGAAGCCATGAAAAGCGCTGCCGGAACGCCTTTTCCGGAAGCGTCGCCGACCACAAAAGCCAGATGCGTCGTGTCAACGTAAAATACATCATAAAAATCACCGCCGACCTCTTTTGCTGCCTCCATATAGGCGCTGATGTCCAGTTCCATGCAGCCCGGATAATGCTCGTTCAGGATCGGCAGCAATGAATGCTGGATCACATTTGCGACCTCCAGTTCCGACTGCATCCGGCTTTTTTCAGCAGCAAGAATACGCTGGTTTTCCGTATATGTAATGATGAGGATCATCATTACAAAACCTGCCGCGTTGACGGCGATAAACGGAACAGCGATCTGCCTTACGATATCCAGTGCCGTTTCAAACGGACGGACCATGATCAGCACGACGCACAGATGAAAGGCTTCCATCGCCGCGCTGACCAGCAGAGCAACGAGCGGTTTTTTAAAAGCTTCATGCCATCTTCTGGAAATTGCCCCGCACATCAGGCCGATACAGCAGGTCGCCACAACGCACGCCTGGGCAGTAAGACCGCCCATTGTCAGTCTGTGGACTCCCGCAATCAGGCCTGCAAGCAGGCCGCCCAGCGGACCGCCGATAAATCCCGAAACCATGGGGCCGATATCACGGACGGAAATAATCGCGCCGTTCAGATCAAATCCCGAAATATTGCCGTATATTCCGAAAACGCCGCCAAGAAGACCTGCGAGAACTGTATATTTCCATGTTTTCTCCGTTTGTATAAGTTTGGTTATGGTATCACTGCTGCCGATAAATGCCGCAACGACCAGGATCACCGCCAGTGTTCCAACCATTTTTGAAAACATTGCACTCATTTCGCCGATCATTCTTTTCCTCCCGTCAGCCGGCTTCTCTTACCAGTTCCACCTCGACAGGCGGCACATGTGAAGGCTCGTTTGTCGCAGGCTCTCCTTCAGAGTAGAAAAGGATGGTGTTAAATGTCGGGTCGTGGTCAGGCAGCGGATCTTCCACTATGATCTGGAAAGTACGACTTTCTCTCTCCGCTTCCATGCGGATCGCCACATTACTGCGGTAATACCTCTTTTCGGGGAGTTTTCCCGTAAATACGCTTTCCTGATACTCAAAGCGGACTTCTCCGTTTTCGGAAATGACAAGTTCGGCATCCTCTTCTTCCGAGGAAAATGTCCCGATATAGTTTTCGACCTTCCACCAGATATCTCCCTGAAAATCAATCTCTTCTCCGGCTTCCGTCCGAAGTGACAGATCCCGGATGAGCTTATACTCTTTTCCGCCGATCTCCACATAATGATCCGGTACTTCGCCGAGGCCGGCCTCATACTGCGAAGCCCCCAGCGTTACAGCCTCCCCGATCCTCTCCAGATACATTCCATCCGTATAGAAGCTGCTTTCAACGGGGGAGAAAAGGCGCACCTGTCTTCCGTCGCGCAGTTCGCAGTCATAACCGTACCCTTCTTCGGACAGATATGAACTGTACTGCGTCGACATGTAATAATACATTTCACCCTCGCCCTCAACACGCAGGAATTTCAGAACTTCTCCCGCCGGGATCACGATCTGTTCACCCTGCTTGCCGTCTTCATCCAGTGCGGCCGCATGGACTTCATGAAGCAGCCTGCAGCCGACATTGCGGCTGTCCAGCGCGAGCCTGTCATCGATCAGGGCAAAGTGCAGCCAGGTCCGCCCGCGTCCCGGCTCAGGCCGGAAAGCGTAATGGCCGTTCGGCGAAAAGGAAGTGCTCAGGCCGGGTGCGCCTTTCATAAACGACCGCGGCTTTTCACGCATATGGCAGCACTCCGGGTTGAACGGAACCGCCAGCCTCAGCTCATGCAGAAACGAATCAAAGCACTGCGCATTCTGGTTCTCAAAGCGGTCGAACCCACCGTCGGGCCTCGCGAAATTGTAAACATACGCCCGGTCCTGTGCATCCTCCAGGCGGTAGAAATAATAACCGTCCTGCGCACGGAAGACATAAAAATCCGAATCATCATCGGCATATTCCAGCCACCACGCCTTCTCGTCTTTGTCTTCTTTGATCACGATGCGGTACGCTTCCCTGCCTCCGGAATCCTCGGCTTTTTCGATACGGATGACCCTGTTGTCATGCGGCAGCGCGTACTCCGTGTTTTTCTCTAACTGTGCGATAAAGCTTTCCGGTGCGGCTGCGGCGGTTTCGGACAAAGGACCGTCCAGTGCGGTATATGGAATAGATACATGTACCGCTTTTTGGGAGTTTATGCTGTTTGCCTGCCTTTTTTCTTCCGGGATCATTCCTCCGTCAAAATAGAAACGCAGCCCTAGATAATCCGCTGTCCATGCGGGAGTTTCCGATTCAGCATCCGGATAAAGCCCGTCTGTTTCGTATTTGTTCGCGAGCGCATCCTCAAGCAGGTCCGGAAGGCTGTCCGGATCCTGCAGGAAATCCTCAGGAGCCAGAAGTCTGCCGCTTTGCGTATCATATACAGACGAATGGAAGCAGCAGTTTTGTGCTGCGTCGATCCGCTCTCCTTCGGTATCTCCGATACCGTCTTCCATTTCCGTTTCCAGAAAACTGATGAAGGCACCGTCTGCCCGCGTTACATTGACGATGTAGGAAATATTACGATATCGGTACCGGTCCGTTACGGCCGCTCCCGCTGCTTTGACCGGGTAATTGTTTTCATCAAGAAAAAGCCTGGCTTTGGTTTCTACGCTTTCTTTCGCACGTGCATTCACCTCGGCAAGGGTCTTTGACAGCACTTCCGGGACTTCGCCTTCCGCCGTCAGTTCCGTATATCTTCCGTAGACCCCAATCCCTTTTTCCGGATCTGCGAGGGTCAGCTCCTTAAGCTCTGTTTTGACAGCGAAAGCTTCATAGTCTGCAGGACTGCTTTCCGGAGCTTTACTTTCCTTGGGTTTGCTTTCCGAAGCCTCGCTGTCCCGGCCGTTGTTTTCCTGTGCGCTGCTTCCTTCGGCTGTGCTGCCGGAGACGCTGTTAGCCTGTGCAGGGTCGGCTGTCCCGGTCTGCCAGGAACCGCAGCCGGCCAGAAGCATTGCGGCGGTCAGGGCTGTACTGCAGATAAGGATCTTAATTCTACTGTTTTGCATCCTGTTTTCCTCATTATAACGAAACAAAGCCGGACCTGTTTATTCCTGTGTATGTGTATTATTGAATAATGCTCTCCAGCTGTTGAGTATCATCGCACGGACACCGTCTTTTCCTGGCAACGGTCCGTCTTCACAGCGCAATACTCCGTTACAGCTCCTGAACACCCAGTCGGCACCAAAGACTGCATCTTCTTCTGTGATCAGTCCCCAGTCCAGTTCATCCAGCAGGTGGGCCAGCATGCCTGCTGCGACGACGTATTCCTTCCTGCCTCGTAGCTCGGACGGGATTTCCGAAGGCTTTATCCCGAAGCGCTCCATGCGCATAGCCGCGTCATGCATATAAGCGGCCGTCCCTCCGGAATGCTTATCTATCGCTTCCTTGATGGAAGTCAGGACACACTTTCCGATCAGTTCACCAAGCTTTGCGTGCTTGCCCGCCTCTGTCAGATATTTCGGGGACTGCGCATCCGCGACAATTATGATCCCGTCGGTTCCCGTGCCGGTGGCCAGTCCCGAAGAAAACCGGCTGGGCACGGCAAACTCCTGCATGGCGGCGGCTTTCGCCTCGGTAGCCGTCATCAGGGCGCCGGACATCGCACCTTCCGACAGATCCGTACTGATGCAGAGAATGGTATTGATCGTTCCGGGAGGATGCGGTACCGGCACATCGGATTTTTCCTCCCAGGAAGCTGTGTCTCCCGCCCTGACTGCGTTATGGTCGACTCCTGCTGTGGTAACGGCCGTAACACAGACGCCGCCGCCCGAAAGGCTTATCGTGACAGCGTTCTTCATCTGGGCCGCAGTCTCAAGGCCTGCAGCGCTTAAAGGGTCCAGACCGATTTCCTTAACCGTGTGAAGCATATGCTCTCGGTATGTTGCGCCTTTCATCCGTACAAACCCATCCGTGCCGTACAGACAGTCATGATTGAATACATGTGTAAGATCCTCGCGGTAACCTCCGTTAAGCGGGGAATTGCTGAGAACCTTTCTTCGTCCGGAAAAATGAAGAATCAAAGAAGCTGCCGTCCGTTCAAAAACATCGCCGTTCTGCAGCTTGTGGTATATTTCGGATTCTATTGGAATTTCAAGCATTATCGCGGGATCTCCTTTTCAGGGCATCTTTTCCTTGAATCACATAATTCGGGGCCGTGTCCTGACTGCCCTGTCTCCAAATAATCTATTAATAAATTATAGCATTCGCCCTCTTTGCCCGCAATTGTGTTTCCTCGCCGGAAACCTCATCAGGTCCGTCCCACCCGGAACTTCCGGATCGTATCCCGATAACCCATCTCGATATTGGAATCGATCTTTTCCCGGTCGAATGCCAGGATCCCGCCCAGATCTTCGGACGGCGTCAGATACATGACATTGGCTCTCCCTGCATAGTTCGCATGCTGGGGCTTTTGATGGAGGTCCACTACGATCAGCTCTTCAGCCCCCATCGAAACAGCCAGTTCGATCGGAAGGTTGTCATGATACATTCCGTCTATAAAGTATTCTTCCTTTATCCGGTGCATCGGAAAGACCGGATAAACAGAAGAAGAAGCAATGATATAGTCTTTTAACTCTCCTTCGGGTATCTCGGCTTTTGTAAGCATAAAGGGCTTTCGGTCCCTGGCACGCACCGTCACCAGGCCATAATCCACCGCGGAGGAACGCACGGCTTCTTCATCGATATTTTTCTCTACAAAATCATAAAAAGGCGAATTATCTACGGCGCCGTCGATCAGTTTACGCCGGCTATGATGGTCCAGAAAAAAGAAACTGTCAATAAACTCACGCAGAAAACTTTTTCCTTTTGGGGGCTCCTGCATCAGATCTCCCATGACCATATCGCGCCAGATCCGTTCCGCCTTCTCAAAATCGCCCATCGCCATCAGCGCCCCGTTGATGGAGCCGATCGAAGTGCCGGTCACGATCTGGTAATCTACGGAAAGCTCTTTTAAGGCTCTCCAGACACCGATCTCATATGCGCCTTTTGTCCCGCCGCCGCTTAATACGACTGCTCTTTTTCCATCCTTCATCCGTCGTTTTCCTCCAAAGCCCCTGCTGATCTGGCGGACCAGATGATACGGATGCCGGACAAGATCAGTACACCGACGACCCAGATCCAGACAAGATACTCCGCTACTATCGGAAATATTATACCGAGAACTCCGGCAGCTGCCATGACAGCGCCCAGTACCATGGACGCGAAAGATCCGGGTGCCTGAATGCCAAGATCCTCGGTGGTCATTGCCTTTCGATACATTACGGCGCCGAGGATCTCCAGAACACCCTCTGCGATCAGCCAGATGGAAAGGCTGAAAAGAAGCGTCCGTACCGCAAAGGCTTCGATACTGCTGCCGACCAGGATAAAGACTCCGAAAGCAAGCGGAACGATCACGGTCACCAGCGCCCATCTTCCGGCCGCCCCTGCTTTCCTGCGTTCCCTCCAGTGCACAAAGCTGCCGGCACCGTAAAGGATCAGCCCCAGGCCGCAGAGAATGACTGTCATGTTTTCATCGACGATGCAGAGGATTCCGAGAAAAATCGAAACCGTACCTATGATGATATCCAGTATTTTTTTGTTTGCTTTCCTTAATTTTTGAATTAAATACATTTTTCGGTAAGTAATGATTTTCCTTTACTGTTCAGCCTTTATGCGGCTGTGTCCTGTCATCTATTTTATTCTATCACCATGCTGATGTAAAGCAGCCTCTGTATCCGGCAAAAACATGTCAGATACACTCGATTATAGCCTGATTAAATGTCATACTCCGTATATATAGAGACTTGCATTTGCCGGCACTGCACCTGTCAATAAGTTTTAAAAGGGAAAATGGCTATGAAAAGATTTTTTAGACGCTTTCTGACTTTTATGGTGGCTGCCTTCATGATCACGGCAATACTGCCGGCAGCTGCACATGCCGAAGAGAATTATCCAGCTCAGATCAAAGAAATTCCGTCCGGAGAAGACTTTTCCTGAAAAACGGTTATCCTGCACAGCAATGACGTCCACGGCGCCCTGGACGGATACGCAAAAGCAGCAGCGCTTCGAACCGTTTATCAGGATATGGGTGCTGAAGTATTCCTGGTCGATGCCGGCGATTTTATGCAGGGGAGTCCCTATGTAGGATTATCCAGGGGTGCAGACGCAATGATCATGATGAATGCTGCCAGCTACAGTCTTGCCGGGATCGGGAACCATGAGTTTGACTACGGTATCGACCAGCTGGAGAACGTCCTGGGCACCGCTTCTTTTCCGGTCATCTGCGCAAACGTGTATAAAGACGGAAAACTCCTTCTGGAGCCCCGGACGATCTTAACGGCGCGGTCCGGAGTGAAGATCGGCTTTTTCGGACTGGACACCCCGGAAACACTGACAAAATCCAATCCCAAAAACATGACATCGATCTCGTTCCTCGGCGGAGCCAAAATGGCTGCCTGTGCCCAGGAACAGACGGATGCACTTCTCGCAGATGGAGCAGATGTGGTGATCGGACTGACACATTTAGGAGTCAATGCAGAGTCCGGATTAGAGTCCAACCGGTCTGTGGACCTTTATCATGCGGTCAAAGGGGTCGATCTGCTGATCGACGGACACTCCCACACGGTCATGACAGAGGGACCGGACGGGGAGCCGGTCCAGTCCGCCGGAACGAAATTCGCCTATATCGGCGTTGTGGTTCTGGGTGAAAAAGGAAGGATCGAAGATCATTATCTGATCTCTGCCGACGGTCTCGAAAACGATCCCGTGACAGAAGCTTCCGCCGCCGAAATCGAAGAAAAAATCGACAGCGAGTATTCCGCC
The DNA here is from genome assembly GCA_017509985.1 of Lachnospiraceae bacterium. GTDB lineage: Bacteria > Bacillota > Clostridia > Lachnospirales > Lachnospiraceae > Alectryocaccobium. Next base: position 10,729 of record JAFWOE010000012.1, on the reverse strand, counting down.
GTGTTCGCTGTCAGCGAAGTCGTTTTTGACGGCACCAGGGAAAACAACCGTTCTGGAGAAACCAATAACGGCGACCTGACAGCCGACTCTCTGCTCTGGTTTGCCGGTCAAAATACAGATCTGCTGAGTGTTCCTGCCGGAAATGTCATCGCATGGGATATCGGGGGAGATTTTCGTGATGAGATCCCTTCCGGAGAGATCACAAAGAAACACATCCTGAACGTCCATCCTTTCGGCAATTCGGTCTGCTTTGTACCTTTAAGCGGTGAAGAACTTCTGGAGGCTCTGGAAGCATCCACCTTCTGTACGCCGGATCTCCTGGGCGGATATCCTCATACAGCAGGGATCCGTTTCACGGTCGATACGACGAAACCATATGACGCCGGGGAACTGTACCCCGAAAGCACTTATTACCGTCCGCGGTCGATCCAGAGAGTAACGATCGAAAGCATCGGCGGAAAGCCTTTTGATCCGTCTGCTTCTTATGTTGTTGTGACGAATGATTTTACCGCAAGCGGCGGAGATACCGAATATATTTTCGGAACGAAAGATGAGATCGATACCGGTATTTTAGTTACGGACGTCCTGATCGACTATATCGCAGAGGAACTGGACGGTGATTTGACGGAAGAAAAATACGGTCAGCCCCGCGGCGATCAGACGATCCTGACAGGTTCCGAAACTGTCACGGCCCCGGAGTCCAAACCGGAGCCAAAGGAAAGCGTCCATATCGTAGATTACGGTGATTCTTTATGGAAGATCGCGGAAAAATATTACGGCGACGGTGCAAAATGGTCGGTGATCTATGAGGCAAACAGCGATAAGATCGTCAATCCGTCCCTGATCTATCCTGGGCAGAAACTGGTAATTCCCACATAAACCGGATGAATGTCTTAAAAGTAATGTTCTGTTTTTAAAAAAGGTTCTTCGTGAGATCACGAAGAACCTTTTTACAGCGACAGAGCTTCAGAATTTCTTTTTGCGGCGAAGAAGAACAAAGAGAAGCACCACGGCGGCCGCTGCCGCAATCAGGATCCCGATCCATACTTTGGGCCTGTTCGGATCCCCTGTATTCCCGCCTGGGACTTTCGAAGAACCCGCAGCGTTTATCGTTAATGACGTCTCTGCTTTTCCATCGTTGAAACTTGCGACAACCGCATGTTTCCTGGTGCTCATTGTTTCCAGATAAGCGCTTTTGATCGTAATGACGGTACTGCCGGGTCTTACTTCGTAATTCTCAAGGGCCAGGACAGCATCATCAACAAGGACACCGGCAAAATGGCTGAAACAGGTCTCATCATCGATGCTTCTTTTTATGGTCATCGTTACCGGATCCTTGCTGCCTTTTGTCCAAACGGAATCTGCTCCCGAGACTACAGTGTACCCGAGCGCTGCAGGAGCATTATTCCCGGCAGGGTCTGTTTCCTCTGCGGGAACCGGCACTGCCGTCGGAGCAGGATTCCCTGTTGGAGCCGGGTTTCCTGTCGGAGCCGGCTTTACCGTCGGAGCAGGTTTTACTGTCGGGGCAGGGTCCTGCGTAGGAACGATCTCTTCTGCAGGAAGAGGCTCGAAATAATACGTTACGTGCATATATCTGCCGTCATCTTCACAGGCTAACTCTGCTGCGCGCCCATCATAGATATTGTACGTCTGCTCTTCGTCATTGATGAAAAGGCTGCCGAGATAAGTACAGGATTCATATTCATTCGTTTCCTGCAGGAAGCGGATATCATCGGAATCACAGTAAACAACGAATGAGGCTATATAGACGGTGCCTTCGGCGGCTTCTGTGGCCTCTTTCCAGTCTTCTGAATAAAACTCGGCTTCTTCCACATGGTATCCGCATCCTTCCGGAACCGCAGGATCCTTAAATGGTTCACCGACATGCGGGATGGGCACCGTTGCCTTTACTGCATCGATCAGCCAGATCCATTTAGCGTACAGTGTCATATCGCTTTCGGCGAAAAGCGTATCCCAGGGCATGCCCTCTTCATTGAACCAGCCGGTAAACTTCCAGTTTTTATCCTGATAAGCAACCGTATCATAGCTTACCGGAGAGATGGCGTATTTCAGCTGCTGGCCGGCCAGCACGGGGACTGCCTCCGGCGTCTCTGTAAGCCCTGCGGTATCGAAGGACACCGTGAATGTCTGCGGATCTCCAAAAGTGAACGCCCACGTCCCGGAGATTTTATAAGTACCGTTTTCGTAAACAATTTTGACCGGTTCGACCGGTGCTGTACCGTTTAATGTAAAAGCAAAGTCCTCCGGAACCCCGGCACCGGTAACCGAAAGCGTTATGTCAAGATAGCAGACCCGGTTATCCGGAAGGGGATCGTCAGTGCCCTTCCACCCGGCTTCTGCACTCATCCAGTCGTTTCCGAGGGATTTAACATAGTCCACAACATACGAAGGCGCAAGCGGAGCATAGTCACCCGCGGCAGGAGCCTGTATGGTTATATCCAGACTGCCGATCTCCGGCGCCGGAGCCAGTGCTTTCAGTCTGGCAACCAGGGTGTCAAACTGGTGAGAAAAGGTGACGCTCTTCAAACTGCTAATAAGAGTTATTAAAGGTGTTATAAACCCGAGCACCTCTTCATCCGGCACAGAATCGACGTCCGGGGCATAAGACAAGTCGACTATCCGCGGACCGACCAGTTTCAGTATGGCATAAAGATCATCATCGGATAGCGGAAGTGTTATATTGACCGTGGTGAGAAAGCTGCTGAGCTCTTTCGCGGCGGAATAATAACAGCTGTCCGACTCCCCGGAAGCACCCTTAACAAGTGCTCTTACCGCAGGAACCAGGCCCTCAAGCTGATCCGCTATACCTGAGGTGTCGATCTCTTCCGTACTGTCGCTGAAGATGATCCCCATAAGCTTCATAAAAAGCTCCTGGTATATGTAGGAAATGGTAATTTCGCTGCCGTCTTCCATGGTGAATGTATCCGTGTGCCCGGCAGTATAGTCTTCTCTCGAAGGGATCGCAGCAGTGAGATCATTCATCAGGTCTGCGGCCATGCTGCTGACAGTCTCTCCGGAGTACTCCTCAAGAATGCTGCTCGCTTCGCTTCCAAGCTTTCCCAGTTCCCCCGGCATTTTTTCGTCGACTTCCGGCGAATTCAGAATAAAGTCCGTACCGTAGTGGACCATTCCCCAGGGCGGGATCATTGTTACAATATCGTCGCTGCAGAGATAGTTGTGAATATATCCGAAGTCCCCTGCGTTAACGGATGCAGCACTGCCGTTGATAACAGCCGGAGCTTCAAAAGTATAGGCATAGATACTGCTGTCTGCTGCAGACAGTTTTCCGGGAAGCTCCGCCGCCAGAAGGTTGGCAAGCGCACCGCCGCGGCTTTGTCCCATGATCCAGTATTTCACTTTCCCGGGTCCGGCCAGACCGGCAACACTGTCAATGACTGCATTAACGGCCGTCTGATAAGCAAAGTGTTCGTCCGTGGGCGCATCGGCATTTACCCGGAAGTTCTGTGTCCAGCCAATTCTCTTTGAGAGTTTATCGAAAGCATAGCTCTGAACCGCGACGGCAACCAGGGTGAAGGTCTCTCCTCCCGAAGAAATCTCCTTTTTCCCCCAGGCATAACTGCAGCCGTCCGGATCCTCGCTTCCGTAGCCGTAACAGCCGCACTCGCCGAATCCCAGATCCGTAAGCATGCTGATCCCGCTGCCGCCTTCACCATCGACCGCAGCTGCCGTCAGCTGCATCGAAAGGAGGGCGAGAGAATCATTTCGGACTCCGGGATCTTCAAAAAACCAGTCGTCCGAATAATAGAAACTGTCTGTCAGTGTCTGCCCCGGAGTAAAAGTAGAATAAAGAGTCTCTGTCCCGAACCGGTAGGACGGTTCATCGGCAGCAGCTGTTTCCGGCAGAAAAGCAGCCAGCATTGTAAGCATTATAATAATCGAAACAATGACCCTTCCTGTTTTCTTTACCATATACTCCTGAACTCCTTTATGTTTGTATCGTCAGTAAATAAACCCCTTCTGTCTTCTAAATATACAATAAGCCGACGATTTTTGCTATTCACTCCTTGCTTTTATTTTTCTGCTTCCCATAGCCGGGCGAAAGGAAGTCCGTGCAGTAAAACAGCCTGTTCTTCTAAAAGCTATGTTAAAACTGCTCGCAAGGCGCAACAAGATAACAAAAAAGATTGCAGACAAAAAAACAGATGGGTTAGCCTTGATTTCTCTCGGTTTGCTCATCTGTCTGCAAAAAAGTTCAGGGATTGTACTTATCCCAGCTGCTGTATTTAAGTGTCAGTCGATTCCGACCATAACAGAAGTAGCCTTAACAACAGCCAGAGCGTCATCGCCCTCCTTAAGGCCAAGTTCTGCCACCGCGTTATTGGAGATCGTTGCGGACATGACATTTCCGCCAAGCACTTCCAGCTTAACGATAGAATTTACAGCTCCTTTATCAACACTGACAACTTTGCCGGGGAACTGATTTCTGGCGCTTAAGGGGAGGTGTTCTCCTTTTCCAACCATCACTTCCGTAGCCTTGATAACAGCGTAGGCCGTCTTTCCTGCTTCCAGGCCAAGCTCGGAAATAGCTGTCATTGAGATGGTCGCGCTCACCGGCGTTCCGTTCACATCTATTGTTACGATGCCGTTAACCGCGCCGTCGGTTACTTTCGTTACCGTTCCTTTCAACTGGTTTCTTGCACTGAGTTTCATTTTATATACCTCCGATTTACAAAATCTATCTTTTATTACCGGGCAGCAGGCAAAGCATATCACACTATTTATTCCAAAAAAATTCCGGGCAGAACATTTAAGTAGTTTATTTATAGTTTAACATCCGGATTCCTGTCCCTTCCTCATGCAGCTTAACAGTTCTTTTATTCTGCTGCCATTCATTTCGCCGAGATTTTCTGAAGCAGTTCAAAGTGACATTTTTTTGTGCGAAAGATTCCTTCAGCCTGAAGCCTTGTTATCTCGGAAGACAGCGTAGTGCGGTCAACACTTAGATAATCGGCCAGTTCCTGACGGTTCAGAGGGATATCAAAAGAGCTTCTTCCCTTGAGCTGGCTTTCATATGAGAGATATGTCAGGATTTTATCTCTTACAAATCTTCTTGTAGTGATATCCCCTTTTTGAAGGATTCGTGCATATTTATCCGAGATAATATCAAGCAGGTTCTTCTCCAGACGGGAGGTAAGGTCTGCAGAAAGGCCTTCCTGCTCCCGGGCCGGCAGTCTGAGCACGGCTGTATCCCGTCCCGCAATAAAGGAACTGCTGAAAAGATACCGGCTGCTGATCGAGCCTATATACCCTATAACACTGCCTTCCAAAGAGTAATCAATTAGAAAGCGTTCTCCATGCAGTCCGAAACGCACCAGCTGTACCATGCCTGACAGTACCAGCATCAGATTACCGTTGGCTTCGGCCTCTTTTACCTCCATCAAGGTCTGACCTTTGTGAAAAACCAGATATTCGGCATCTATAGTACGTATAAGCAGCTCTGCCTCTTTCCTGCTGAATCCCGAAAACAAAGGGGTACTTAAGGCAAGTTCCAGATATTTTTCGTTTGCAGCTTCCATAAAACTCCTTAAAAAAGCCGCCAGGAAAACCTGACGGCATAATAACCATTAAAGCGGTCCGGATAGAACCGTTTATCAACTCTTCCTTTTCAAAACGTGAAGGGAACGGCGTTTCCGCGTATTCCCCCGTGACCTCAGAGGATCAGGCCGATCTTCCATGGCTTGCGCTTTAGGAAAAAAGGCTCGGAACTATTCAATTTTTAATTATTATACATTATTGATACAGGTTTGTATATTCTTTTAAGAACATGATTGTCTCATCTTTGCTTTCTTTTCCTTGTTTCAATTGTACGGCGATAAGAAAATCCGGATCTCTCCGATCTTCCCATCAATACACAGCAAATAAGGACAATGCCCTGTCCGTCTGAAAAGCTGCCGCAGATTCTGCGGCAGCTTTTCAATTATCCCTGTATTCATAGATCAGTTTATCGTAGATCTTTTCGCCGACGGCGAGACCATCCTTCTCCATACGAACAAGCTTCATCCCCGACTTTTCGAGCACTTTCCGCGACCCGATATTCTCCGCGGCGCACCAGGCAGTCACGCAGGAAATGCCTTCGTTCTCCGTCAGATATTCCAGCACTCTCTTCAGCGCTGCCGTCGCAATCCCCCGTCCCTGCCAGCGCGGATTTACACTGAATCCCGCTTCGATCTGATCGTCGATATAGTCAAAGGCTCCGATCGTCCCGACCAGTACGTCATCAATGTCCATCACCCACGAATAGGCATGCTCATCATCATAACTGTCAATGAACTTTTGCACGGTCTCCTGCGCCATCTCCAAAGTTGCGTACGGATTCCATCCGGAGTATCGATACATCTCCGGATCTGTCCCGAAATACCGGTACAGCTGTTCCGCGTCTTCCGGCCTGTATCTGCGCAGGATCATCCGTTCTATCCACATTTCCACCGTACCGTGCACTTCGATCTCTTCTATGGAAGCGATCTGTGAATTGTAAATGAGAAAGTCTTCGATAAAAAGTCCGTCTTCGTCTCCGCCGTACTCCGCCATTAAAAAAGATTCGTTTGCATAACGCGCAAGGCCCGTGAAGGAGTTTCCGTATATGTCCTTAATGCGGACGTACTTTTCTTCGTATTTTGTCAGATCCATAATTCACTCCGTTCAGAAGGATCAAAAGGCAGGTTTAAAGAATAATCGGTCTGTTCCCGGCTTCTGGAATATGTTTCATTATACCATCTGTTCAAGACAACGGGACCATTATTGGATTATATTCTATTACATTCTGAATATGCCTGTGATAAACTGTATTTCAGAGAGAAATGCCATCTGCCTTCAACACGCTTTTGAAAAAGAATAAAGGAGATCAAAGATGTATAAATTCAGACCCGTCAGCCCCAGGATACAGTCCCTGCGCCAGCGGATCCGTGACCGCGTCATCCAGACCGATGCGGAACGTGCGGTGATCACTACGGATGCATATAAAAAGTACAACGGCGCGCCGGCCGTCATCCGGAATGCCTACGTGCTCTATGAGATCTGTGATAAGATGACCCTTCGTGTAGAAGATGAAGACGTCATCGTCTGCAACATGTCCCCGAATTTCTGCGGAACGTCCATCAATCCGGAATACGGCTGCGGCTGGATGCCGCTGATGATCGATGCGGGCGTTTACAAACTGGAAGAAGACGGTCTCTATCACAATCTTCCTGATGATGAGATTCCTTTTACAATGACACCGGAAGATTACGAGACCTTCCATAAGCTTTCGGAGTACTGGGCCGGAAAAACCTATACGGATATTTTCAATGCATGGAAACCGGAAAGCTATGATGAACTGGCTAGGATCCGTGTATCCCATGCCGTACCGGGCCCGGAGATCGTTTCCCTTCCGGGCGGGCACACGACGCCCGGTTACCGGAAGATCGTGGATACGGGATACGCCGCCATCAGAAAAGAAGCGGAAGGCTGGCTGGAAGCACACAAGTCCAGAAACTACGGCAATGAAGTCATGAAGCAGCACATGTTCTACACTTCTGTCGTTATTGTCTGCGACGCCGCAAAACGTCTGGCCGAAAGATATGCCGAAGCATGCTTAAAGAAAGCGGAAACCGTATCGGATGAAGCAAGAAAAGCCGAACTGGAACGCATGGCCGAAGGCCTCCGCTGGATCGGGGAAAATCCGGCGCGGACCTTCCGGGAATCCGTCCAGGCCGAAATGCTTTACATCATGATCCTTCTGATCAGCGGCATTACCGACATCGGTTCCTGCGGCCGCTTTGACCAGATCCACGGCAAGTACCTGAAAGCCGATCTGGAAGCCGGCAGGATCACACTGGATGAAGCGCAGGAAGTCGTCGACAATTTCTTCCTGAATATTTCCAGAAACTGGAGCGCGACGCTTCCCGAGCTGGCAAAGATCATCGGCGTCGGGAACACCTATATGCATACGACCATCGGCGGAGTGGATCCCGTTACCGGAAAAGATGCGATCAACGAAGTGACGTTTATGGTCCTGGAGACCGTGGGCCGTCTGGGCCTTCATGATCCGACCATTACCCTCCGCCTGACCAAGGACAGCCCGCAGGAGATCTATGACTGCGCGATCGAATGTACCAAACTGGTCGGCGGCCTGCCTCTGTACTATAATGACGAAGTCGTCGTACCGGGGATCAAAAAAGAGATGGGCTGGACGATCGAGGAAGCCAGGGATTACGCCCTCATCGGCTGCCAGGAGATCACCGGCTCCGGCTTTGAATATGCCAGCTGCAACGGCATCATCCCGCCGCACGGCACGATCTATTACAATGTCTGCCTGATCATGGCCTTAAACGACGGCAAAAACCCGATGAACGGCGAACAGGCTTCGATCCATACCGGCTATCTGTATGATATGAAATCGATCGAGGAAGTCAAGGAAGCTTATCTGAAGATGGCCGACTATGCACTTTCCCTGCAGACCGAGCTCAACAACTACAACGAGTACATGGTCGAATACAACATGTGCCAGCCGATGCTGTCCATTTCCATGGAGGGCTGCATGGAAAGCGGAAAGGACGTGACCTGGGGCGGAGCAAAATATACGACGTTCGGAGGGACCGGCACCGGACTGGCTACCGTAGCCGATTCCCTTTCGACGATCGAATATGCCTGCTTTGATAAAAAGATCTGCACGACCCGGGAACTCTATGACGCCATGATGGCCAACTGGGAAGGCTACGAAGATCTGCAGCAGAAACTGCTCGCCGTGGTGCCGCATTTCGGAAACAATGATCCCTATGCGGATAAGTGGATGAGGTTTGCGACGGAATCCTATGCCGACCTCTGCGCGGAAAAATCCACCCGTTACGCAAAATACTACCGGGCAGGCCTTTACGGCGCTTCCGACCATGTATCCCAGGGCTATGTGACCTGGGCGACGCCGGACGGACGCGTTGCCGGCACCCCGATCGCCGACGCCGCTTCTCCGGCCCAGGGCCGTGACAAAAACGGTCCGACGGCGGTGCTCGTATCGTCCTGCTGCTACAACCACCATCGATTCATGGACGGCGTCTGCCTGAACCTGCGTATCCATCCGTCTGCTCTTTCCAGGGAAGACGGGTCGAAGAAACTCGCGGATATGATCAAAACCTATCATCAGATGGGCGGCGCGGAAGTGCAGTTCAACGTGGTCTCCGCCGAAACGATGAGGGCCGCCCAGGCTGCGCCGGACGAATACCGCGACCTGGTCGTCCGGATCGCCGGTTATTCCGCATACTTTGTGGAACTGACCACCGACCAGCAGAACGACCTGATCGCCCGGAACGAAAACATGATCTGACAGACCGAAATGAACGGCCGGCCGGAAAAGAAATGAGCGTAAGAAAAGCCGTAATTATATCCCCCGTTGAAATCCATAAGTCTTCCGTAATCCGGCGTTCGAAAGGCCCGTATTCGGAACGATCTCAAAACGGGCGGTATCGAAACAGTCCGCCGTATTGCGGTCGGATAGATCAAGTTCTGCTTTTCCTTCACCGGCTTAGCCGGTGCGTTATTGTTATGGCTTCGCCATACAAAAGCTACAGGGAGATCGAAAGGATCTCCCTGTGAAATCTTTAATCATTTTATACGGAGTTGTGCCAAGAACTGTCCGGAAAAAGGCACACAGGCCTTCCTTCAGGAAAGAATCCGTTATGCATTGAAGTACTCCTTCGCCGCCTGATAATAGTAATACATTGCCGTAAGCACGTTCTTCAGGTTCATGTCTGTTCCGTCCAGCTGCGTCTTGATATAGTTCAGCGGGCTGTACTGGAAGGTGCAGCTTCCCACCGTGATATCATACGCCTGGCCGAGATACTTCGCCTTGATGCCCTTGATCGTCAGGCAGACATACTGCCCGTTCTTCGCCAGCGTTGCCTCTTTTCCGTCAACCATCACCGATACCGTAAGTGCCTCTTCCTGGCTGATGCCGCTCGGCTTAAAGTAGAACTTAAGGTTTGTGCTCGCCTCCAGCGCCAGTGATGCGCCTTCGTAGGTTAGGCCTGCAGCATTTACGCCCGTGTTCACCACAGCCTTGTCAAAGGCCGGGGCTTCGATATCCGAAGAAGACAGGGGCACCAGCGTGCTGTCGATATCAGCGTTCGCCATCTTGTCCGTGTTGTAGCTGAAGTTCACCTGCGAATAACCGCCGTAGTTGAGCGTCGCTTCCAGAAGCTTCTTCAGCCCCGGGTCAATATCTGCTTTTGCGAGCTGGTCGTCGCAGTACTGCTTGACGGTATATTCATGCGTGTCAACAACCTCTCCCGCGATCGTGAGCTCGGCGATGATCGGCTCGGTCATTTTCTTTGCAGCGGTCGCATAGGTATAGAGGGCTGCCGGCTGTTCACCAACCGTTGTCGTCCTGCCGCCCGTAACGACGGTCTCTTTTCCCTCGAAGATGAACCTGACAGAGGAGTTCGCCGCTGCTTCCGCATCGACTCCGATGTAGTAGAAGTTGACAAGGATCTCATCCTGAAGGTTCAGGCTGTGTTTGACTTCGATTTCGGGCTGTGCCGGCTCTTCCTCTCCGCAGGGCCTCGTCGTGCCCCTCGAGATCGTGATCGGGTTCGTGCAGGTATGGTCTTCCCCATATACATGGTCGCCCGTCGTGATTGTCGTCAGGCCCGTTACCTTGTAGAAGCCGCCCGTGTATCCGGCCGCTTCCACGCCTTCCGCTGTCAGGCTGTTCCGCCAT